>JBKQRV010000159.1:0-29007 GCA_052143835.1 Alphaproteobacteria bacterium | reverse complement strand
TTCACTCCGCCGGCGGCCGGTTCTCTCCAGGTTCAAGTGCTAGCCGGGCAGTTTGCCTTCTATCTGCAGAATTCACGACTCCGCGCCCAACTTCCCCCTCCCCCCGTGAGGGGGAGGGTCGGGGAGGGGGGGTGATGCAGCGCGAGGCATCGCGGAGCGGCACTTGGCCATGATGATGTTCGGCTACCTGCTTGCATCGGGCATCACCACGGGGGCGCTTTATGCCCTCGTGGCGCTCGGCATCACGGTCGTCTACAAGGCGACGCGGGCGGTCAATTTCGCACACGGCGACCTCTTCATGATCTGCGGCTTCATCGCCTACACCTTCCACGTGATGTGGGGGATGCCCTACGTCCTCTCCCTCGTGCTCGCGGTCGCGGCGGGTTTCGTCATCGGCGGCGTGGCCGAGCGCATCGCCTTCCGGCCGCTCATGGAGCAGAGCCTCGTGAGCGTGCTGCTCGCGACCATCGGGCTCTCCTTCGTGCTCAAGGGCGTCGCCAGGGGCATCTGGGGCGGCAAAGGGGATTTCATTCCCTTCCCGCCGCTGGCGAGCCCGACGCCCATCTCCTTGGGCGGCATCCTCGTGATGCCGCAGCAGCTCATCGTGCTGGCGGGCGCCATCGCGGTGATGCTGCTCTTCGCGGCCTTCTTCAAATTCACGCGGCTCGGCAAGATGATGCAGGCGACCGCCGACAATCAAAAGGCGGCGAAGCTGGTCGGCATCCGAACGGGCCGCGTCTACATGTACACCTTCGCCGTCGGCACCTCGGTCGCGGGTGCCGCGGCCGTGCTGATGGCGCCGATCACGCTGCTCTATCCCGACATCGGCTTCGTGCTCTTCATCAAGTCCTTCGCCGCCGCCGTGCTCGGCGGCCTCACCAGCATCCCGGGTGCGGTGGTGGGCGGCTTCCTCATCGGCCTCATCGAGGCGTTCTCCGGCGGCTATATCAACACCAACCTGCAGGACGTCTCGTCCTACATCGTCATCATGCTGGTGCTGATCTTCCTGCCGCAGGGCCTCTTCGGCGGCCGCAGCCTGCGGAAGGTCTGAAGTGCGCCTGGCAATCGGCAGCCGGCCGTTCCTCGCCCTCCTCTTCCTCGGGCTCGCGATCCTGCCCTGGGTTGCCAATCCCTACATCCTCTACGTCTCCAATCTCGCCATGCTCTACATCATCCTCGCACTCGGCCTGAACATGCTCGTCGGCTATGCCGGCCAGTTCGCGCTTGCCAATGCGGCGATGTTCGGGATCGGCGCCTACGGCACGGGACTGCTCGAGGTGCGGCTCGGCTTGCCCTACCTGCTCGCCGCCCCTGGGGGTGCCCTGCTTGCCATGCTGATCGGCACGGCGATCACCTTCCCGGCACTGCGGCTTTCCGGCATCTATCTGGCACTCAGCACGCTCGCCTTTGCCATGTTCTCCCAATGGGTGCTGCTGCATTGGTACTCGGTGACCTATGGCGGCGGCGGCTTCCGCGTGCCCCATCTCGATCTGAGCCCGCTCCCGATCGGCCCCGACCTCGGCATCTATTATCTGAGTTGGGTGGTGACGTTGGTGCTCGTCGTGCTTGCCTGGTCGCTGGTGCGCTCTCGCATCGGCCGCGCCTTCGTGGCGATCCGTGACGGCGAGATCGCGGCCCAGTCGCTCGGCATCGACCTCCTGCGCTACAAGGCGCTCGCGTTTGCCTTGAGCGGCTTCTATGCCGGCGTCGCAGGGGCGCTTTACACGCCGCTCCTGGGCTACATCTCGCCCGAGGGGTTCGACCTCTTCCAGATGATCATCCAGAAGTCGATGATCGTCGTCGGCGGCATGGGCTCGATCCTGGGCTCGGTGATCGGCGCCACCGTCATGGTCGCCGTGCTCGAGCTCCTGCGCGAGTTCAAATCGACCCAGGAGATCGTGTTCGGCTCCATCCTCATCGCCTTCGTCCTCTTCCGGCCGCGCGGCATCGTGACGCTTCTGCGCCGGCTCCCCGGCTGGGAGGAGCCGCTCAGCTCCTTCGACCGCCGGCGCTATGTCGTGACCGCGCCGTCAAGCCCCGCGGCCGCGGCGGCCGCAACCGGCCTCGCTCCGGCAGCGGCCGAGCCCGCGCGGGGAGACGGGCGATGAAGATGCTCTCGGTACGCGACCTCTCGGTCGCCTTCGGCGGCGTGCTCGCACTCTCCGAGGTGAGCTTCGACGTGGCCGAGGGCGAGATCGTCGGCATCATCGGCCCCAATGGCGCGGGCAAGACCACGCTCCTCAACACGATCTCGGGCTTGAGCCGCGCGAGCCAAGGGGAGATTCATCTCGCGGGCACGCGCATCACCGGCCGCCGCCCGACCGAGATCGCGGCCCTCGGGCTCGGGCGCACCTTCCAGCTCTCGCAGCTCTTTCCGGGCATGACGGTGCTCGAGAACGTCATGACCGGCCTTCACCTGCGCACGCGCGCGAGCGCCTTGGCGGCCGCCTTCCGCACCCGCGGCATGCGCGCCGAAGAGGAGGAGGCCGCCGCGAAGGCCTGGCAGGCGCTCTCCTACGTGGGCATGGAGCGCTTCGCCCATCGGCCGGGCACGGAGCTCTCCTTCGGCCAGCAGCGCATCGTCGAGATCGCGCGCACGCTCATCAGCGAGCCCAAGCTCGTGCTGCTCGACGAGCCCGCCGTGGGCCTGAGCTTGACCCGGGTGGCGGAGCTCGACGGTCTCTTGCGCCGCATCCGCGACGAGCGCGGTGTGACGCTCGTCATGATCGAGCATGTGGTGCGCCTGGTGATGGACGTGTGCGACCGCGTCGTCGTGCTCAACTACGGCATGAAGATCGCGGAAGGCGGGCCCGAGGAGGTCACCTCCGACGCCCAAGTGATCGCGGCCTATCTGGGAAGCGGGTTCGATGCTGCGCGTCGATCATCTTAAGGTGTGGTACGGCGTCACTGAGGTCTTGCGCGACGTCTCCTTCGAGGTGCCGGAGGGAAAGGTGGTGGCGCTTCTCGGCGGCAACGGCTCGGGCAAGACCACGGTCCTGAATGCGCTCGCCGGCCTCATCCGGCCGCGGGAGGGGAGCATCGCGGTCAGGGGCGAGGAGACCGCGGGGCTGCCGCCCGACCGCATCGTCAAGCTCGGCGTGGCACAGGTGCCGCAGGGCCGCGAGGTCTTCGCCACCATGACGGTCGAGGAGAACCTCGAGCTCGGCGCCGTGACGCGGCGCGACCGCGCCGGAATTGCCGCCGACAAGGCGGAGATGCTGGCGCTCTTCCCCGCACTCGCCGAGCACCGCAGAAAGCGCGCGAGCTCGCTCTCGGGTGGGGAGCAGCAGCAGGTGGCGATCGGCCGCGCGCTCATGTCGCGCCCGCGCCTGCTCCTGATGGACGAGCCCTCCGCCGGCCTCGCCCCCGTCATCGTCGACAGGATGGTCGAGACGATCAGAGCCCTTCACGCGCGCGGGCTCACCATCCTCCTGGTCGAGCAGAACGTCGGCGTCGCCGCGGCCGTGGCGGAGAGTGCCTATGTGCTGCAGAACGGCGCCATCGTCCATTCCGGCCCGGCGGCGGCACTCATCAACAGCCGCGAGGTGCTGGCGTCCTATCTCGGGCGGTGAGGAGGTACGCTTCGTTAGGTGCGAACGGCCAGCCGTGGCGTAAAGATCGGCCAACAGATCGGCCAAATTCTGTAGGAAAAATCGAAATATTCGTTTATAAACAGAAAATTATGACACCTGGGTCATCGGCCAAAAATGAGTCGCCGCTCGAGACCGTCGAGCGCATCGAGCCGGCCCGTCTGGAGGATCCGCCCGAGGCGATTTCCGATCTCGTGGCCGAACTTGCAGCGGCCTCGGCGACGCTCGGTAAGGCGCTTCATCCGCGCACGGCCGCCAACCTCGCCGGTCTCGTGCGCATCATGAACACCTACTATAGCAACCTTATCGAAGGCCACGACACGCGGCCACGGGACATCGAGCGCGCGCTTGCGGGCGAGTTGGAGCGAGACGAGGAGCGACGGAACCTCCAGCTCGAGGCGGCGGCGCACGTGCGCGTGCAAGCGGAAGTCGACCGCATGGCGGCCGAGGGACGCTTGTCCGAGCCCGCCTCGTGCGAATTCATCCGCTGGCTGCACCGCGAGTTTTACCGGGACGCACCCGAGGCGATGCTGCGGGTCAGCGGCGCCGGCCGCGACTTCCTCATGGAGCCGGGGGCGTGGCGCTCCCGCCCCGAGCATGACCTGGCGGTCGGCCGCCACCAGCCGCCGTCGAGTGCGCGGGTCGAGGATTTCATGCGGCACTTCGAATACCGTTACCGCTTCGCCGAAACGGGCAAGGCCGGGCGCATCATGGCACTCGCCGCAGCACACCACCGGCTGAATTACATCCATCCTTTTCCGGACGGGAACGGCCGCGTCAGCCGCCTCATGAGCCACGCCATGGGGCTTGCCTCCGGCATCGGCGCGCACGGCCTGTGGTCGATCTCCCGCGGCCTCGCACGCGGCCTTGCAAGCCGGGGCGAGTACAAGCAGATGATGGACCATGCCGATATGCCTCGGCAGGGCGACCTCGACGGTCGCGGCAATCTCTCCCGGCGTGCGCTCGCCGATTTCGTCTTGTGGTTCCTGCGCGTGTGTCTCGACCAGGTCACCTTCATGACGAGCTTGTTCGAGCTTGAGACCTTGGGTCGGCGCCTCGGCAGATATGTCGAGCGCAGCGAGACGCTCCGACCGGAGGCCGCACGGCTTTTGCAAGAGGCGCTCATCCGCGGCGAGTTCGTGCGTGGGGAGGCCCGCCGCATTACGGGTCTCCCCGAGCGGAGCGCGCGGCGCGTGCTCAACGACGTGACCGCCGTCGGGCTCCTCGCATCGGAGACCCCCAAAGCGCCCGTCTCGCTGCGTTTTCCGACGGCGGCCCTCGAGGTGCTGTTCCCGCGTCTTTTCCCAGAGACCTAGCGCCGACCCGACAACCGTCGGCTGCTGGCGCTCGCCGCAAAATCCCGGAATAATGCAGGTGCCATGACGCAAGGATCGGAGCAGAGGATGCAGTGGCTCGGAGTCGACGTGGGCGGCACGTTCACCGACCTGGTGCTTTACGATCAGGCGAGCGGCTCACTCGCGGTCGACAAGGTGCCGTCCACGCCCGAGGACCCGTCCGTGGCGATTCTCGCCGGGATCGCGCGCATGGGCATCGAGCTCGGGCGCGTGGCCAAGCTCGCCCACGGCACCACGGTCGCGACCAACACGATCCTCGAGCGCAAGGGCGCGCGCACGGCAGTCATCACCACGCGCGGCTTCCGCGACGTGCTCGAGGTCGGCCGCGGCAACCGCACCATCCTCTACAACATCAAGGCGACGCGGCCGCCGCCGCTGGTGCCGCGCAGTGCGGTCTTCGAGGTCACGGAGCGCACGCTCTACGACGGCACCGTGAGCCGCGCGGTCGAGCGAGAGGAAGTGGCCGCGATTGCCGCCGAGCTCAAGCGGCGCCGCGTGGAGGCGGTCGCCATCTGCTACCTCCACGCCTACGCGAACGACGCGAACGAGCGCGCGACCGCCGAGATCGTGCGCGCGGCATTGCCGGAGGCCATGATCTCGCTCTCCTCGGAGGTGCTCCCCGAGTACCGCGAGTACGAGCGGTTCGCCTCGACGACGCTCAACGCCTATGTCGGCCCGCGCATGGGAGGCTATCTGGGGGCGCTGCAAGGGGGGCTCGGCGCGCGCGGCTACGCTCGGCCCGTCGACATCATGACCTCGAACGGCGGCACCTGGCCGATCCCGCGCATCGTCGAGCGGCCGATCAGCTCGGTGCTCTCGGGCCCGGCCGCCGGCGTCATCGGCGCGCATTTCGTCGGCCGGGCCGCGGGCTACCGCAACCTCATCACTTACGACATGGGCGGGACCTCGACGGATGCCTGCCTCGTGCGCGACGGCGCCTTCGCCATGTCGACCGAGGGGCGCATCGGCGCCTTCCCGCTCAAGCTGCAGCAGATCGAGATCAACAGCATAGGCGCGGGTGCGGGCTCGATCGCCTGGCTCGACGCCGGGCGGGTGATCACGGTCGGCCCGCAGTCGGCAGGTGCAGCACCCGGGCCCGCCTGCTACGGCCGCGGCGGAAGCGAGCCCACGGTGACGGACGCCAATGTCGTCCTCGGCCGGCTCGGCACCGAGCGTTTGCTCGGCGGCGAGATCAAGCTCGATGCGAGGCTCGCAGAAGCTGCCGTCGAGCGGCTCGGCCGCCGCGTCGGCATCGAGGCGCAGCCAATGGCGGAGGGGATCATCGCCCTCGTCGTCGCCAAGATGACGGCGAGCATCAAGGAGATCTCGATCATGCGCGGCCACGACCCGCGCGACTTCGCGCTCTTCGCCTACGGCGGCGCCGGGCCGCTGCATGCAGCCCTCGTCGCCGCCGAGCTCGGCTGCCAACGCGTGTTAGTACCTCCCATGCCGGGCAACTTCTCGGCCTTCGGTCTCCTCGTCGCCGACGTGCGTCACGACTATGCGCGCACCCGCGTGGTGGCGACGGCGGAGCTGCCTTTCGCGGAGCTCCGCGACATCCTCGACGAGATGCGCGAGGAGGGGCGGCTGAGGCTCGCCGATGAGGGTTTCGCGGCCGCGGACATGCGCTTCGAGGCGAGGCTCGACATGCGTTACGTCGGCCAGGCCTTCGAGCTTTCGGTTGCAGTACCCGAGGCGGCCGCCGCGATGGCGGACATCGACGCCGCTTTCCTCGCTACTTACGAGAAGCGCTACGCCTATGCCGTGCCGGGCCCGGCCGAGATCGTCACCTTCCGCCTCTCGGCCTACGGCCTCGTCGCCAAGCCGACGCTGCCCGCGGACTTGAAGGGCGGCAGCCTCGCCGCGGCACTCTGCGGCGAGCGGCCGGTCGCGTTTGCCGGGCGTTTTCATGCGACACCGGTCTACGAGCGTGCGCGGCTGCCCGCCACGACCAGGATCGAGGGACCGGCCATCGTCGAGGATGCGGGTGCCAGCACGCTGGTGCCGCCCGATTTCAGCACCTCGCTCGACGCCTTCGGCAACCTCGTGCTCGAGCGGAGGCGGGCGTGAACGAAATTGGCGTCAAGAGTGCCCTCGATCCCATCACGCTCGAGGTGCTGACCGAGGGCCTGATCTCGGTCGTGCGCGAGATGCGCGCGACCGTGTTCCGCACCGCCCGCTCGGTCGCGATCTACGAGGCCAAGGATTTCTCCTGCGGCCTCTTCGATCCCGCGACGCAGGTGATCGCCCAGTCCGAGGACATCGGCGCGCACGTGGTGCCGCTTCCCTGGTCGGTCAAGTACGCCATGGAGGACTTCGGCAGCGACCTCGAGCCGGGCGACGTGATCGTGCTCAACGATCCCTACCGCGGCGGCACGCACTTGAACGACGTGACGCTCATCTATCCGGTGTTCGCGGGCGAGCGGCTGATCTTCTTCCCCGCCGTGCGCGAGCATTGGGCGGACGTGGGCGGCATGGTGCCGGGCAGCCTCGCTGGCACCGCGACCGAGATCTATCAGGAGGGCGTGCGCATCCCGCCGATCAAGCTCGTCGAGCGCGGCACCATCAACAAGGCGGCGATGGATCTGATCCTCTGCAACATGCGCGTGCCCGACGAGCGCCTCGGCGATTTCCACGCCGGCATGGCCGCCTGCCACACGGCGGAGCGGCGCATCCACGAGCTCGTGGCGCGCTACGGGCTCGACACGCTGCTCGAGTGCGTGCGCGTCAACCTCGCCCGCTCCGAGGCGCGCATGCGCGAGCAGATCCTGCGGATTCCCGACGGCGAATACTACTACGAGGACTATCTCGAGACCTTCGATGAGGGCAGGCTCGACCCGCTTCTGCTGCCCCTCCGGCTCACCGTGCGCGGCGATTACCTCAAGGCCGACTTCACCGGCGCCTCGCCCCAGGTGCCGGTTCCGGTCAACTCTACGCTCGCAGTCACCGCCGCCTCGGTCTTCATCACGCTCAAGTCGGTGCTCGACCCCACGGCCCCGATCAACCACGGCTCGTTCCGCCCCGTCGAGGTGGTGGCCCCCGAGCGCACCATCGTCAACGTCAAGCACCCCGCACCCGCCGGCTCGCACGGCGAGATCCGCAAGCGCGTGGTGGCGGCGATGATAGGCGCGCTGTCGCAGGTGGTGCCCGAGCTCGTCTCGGGCGACATCCACCGCACCTCGTTCCACAACCTCATCGGCGGCATCCATCCCAAGACCGGCAAGGAGTACGTGCATTACGAATGGGCCTCGGGCGGCAACGGCGCCTTCGCCGAGGCGGACGGCGCCAGCGCCATGGCGACCATCGACTGGGGCGACCTCACCACCGTGCAGCCGAGCGAGGTGCTCGAGACCCGCTTTCCGCTTCTCGTCGAATGGTCGCGCCTCGGCATCGGCTCGGGCGGGGACGGCGAGCACCGCGGCGGGCTCGGCATGCGCCGCGCCTTGAGGCTCACGAGCGGGACGGCGAGCTACTCGCTGCTCGCGGATGGTGCCGTGGTGCCGCCTTTCGGCGTGCTCGGCGGCATCTCCGCGGCACCCGTCGACTCCTTCGTCATTCGCGACGGCCGCGAGCTCAAGTTCGCCACCCCCGGCAAGGTCGGCGGCTTTGCCTTGCGCGCGGGCGATGTCGTGGTGCTGCAGTCGGCGGGAGGCGGGGGCTACGGCGATCCGCTGCTGCGGCCGGCCGCTCAAGTGGCGCACGACGTGGCCGAGGGCTACGTCACGGAAGCGCGCGCGCTTGAGTGCTACGGCGTCGTCCTGCGTGGGGACGGCTCCCCGGACGACGTTGCCACCAAGGCGTTGCGCTCCAAGATCGAGGGGTCGCGCCTCCGCCTTACCGTATCGGAGTGTGCTGAGCCGCTTTATGCCGCCGGGCGCTACAGCCGGCACCGCATCTGCCGCCTCAATCCGGAAGACGCGGCAACGCTCGGCGCTGCCGAGCACGACATCCTCGAGCTGGTGGGCAAGAGCGGGCCCGCCTTGCGCGCTTGGGCGGTCATCGATCCTGGCGTCGCCGCCGGTACGCTGCCGCTCGACGAGCTCGGCCGCCGCGTGGTCGCGGTCAAAGCGGGCGAGCGTCTTTACCTGCGCCGGCTCGGCCACATCGAGGTCAGGTGACGCCATGGCGGACGGACCAAGCTTCAAGGGCCAGCGCGTGCTGGTGACGGGTGCGGCGGGCGGGCTCGGCCAGGCCCTCGCGCGCGCCTTCCACGGCGCCGGTGCCACGCTTGTCCTCGCCGATCGCCATGCGGAGGCGCTTGCCGCCTTCGCGCGCGGCCTCGGCCGCGGCATCGAGTGTCATTATTACGAGCAGGGCGAGCTTGCCTCGCTTGCGGCCCTCGCCCAGGCGGTCGGCGCCGTCGACGTACTCGTCAACAACGCCGGCATCCTTCTCGCGCGGCCACTCATCGAGACCACGCCCGAGGAGATCGACGAGGTCATCCGGGTCAACCTCATCGGTCCCATGGTGCTCGCACGCCATATCGGCGCCCGCATGGTCGCGCGCAGACGCGGCGTCATCCTCAACGTCGCCTCCCAGCTCGCCTTCTGCGGCGCCGAGGGGCGCGCCGCCTACGCCGCGGCCAAGGCCGGGCTCGCGCAATTCACCCGCACCGCCGCCGTCGAATGGGCGCCCTCCGGCGTGCGCGTGGTGGCGGTGGCACCCGGGCGGCTGCTCACGCCAATGACCGCCTATCAGCGTGCCGACCCCGAGCTCTACAAGGCCGCCATCGCGCGCATTCCTGCCGGCCGCTACGGCGAGCCGGAGGAGATCGCCAAGCTCGCCTTGTTCCTCGCCTCCGCCGACGCCGGCTACATCGTCGGCGAGACCGTGATCGCCGATGGCGGCTATGTGCTCGGCTGAGCGCGCGGCTTTGATAGGTTTTACCACGGAGGTCACGGAGGGCACGGAGAAGGCAAGCAAGAATCGGCGCGGAGGAGTCGGAAGGTGCGCATGGGATACTTCTTAGCGTCGTCCGCGTAATCCCGGTGTCCGCCGCGTCAATATCTTTCTCCGTGTCCTCCGTGTTCTCCGTGGTGAATTCTTTGGCTCCAGCGAGTGAGAGGAATTCTGCGATGCCCGAAGGCTCCGTCCTGATCACCGGCGTCAATGGCATGATCGGCTACGCGCTCGCGCGCCGGCTCGCGGCCGCGGGGCGCTGCGTCGTCGGCATGGACCGCGTGGCACCAACCGAGGGCGAGCTCGGCTGTGCGCTCGTGCTCGGCGATCTCGCCGACCCGCACCGGCTCCACTGGGCCATCCGGCAGCATGCGGTCGACCGCATCGTCCATTGCGCCGCCGCCTCGGGCCCGATGCTGCTGCGCGACAACCCCTTCCAGCTCCTCGAGACCAACGTGCACGGCACCCTCCACCTGCTCGAGGCGGCGAGGGTCGAGGGCGTGCGCCGCGTCGTCTTCATGTCGAGCATCTCCGCCTACGGCGCTCAGCCCACCGACCGGCCCGTCACGGAGACCGCCCCCTTGCTTGCGGCCGAGCCCTATGGCGCGAGCAAGATTTGCGCCGAGGCCATGCTGCGCGCCTACTCCGCGCGCTTCGGCATCGAAGCCGTGGCGCTGCGCGTGAGTGCGGTCTACGGCCCGCGGCGGACGACGGACTGCCTCATTCGGCTGATGATCGAGAACGGGCTTGCCGGCAAGCCGACCCGCCTTGCCTTTGGCGCGGGCTGGCGCCGGCAATACGTCAACGTCGAGGACGTGGCTACGGCGCTTGCCTTGGCACTTGACCGCCCGGGCCTCTCGCAGCTCGCCTACAATATCTCTGGCGGGGTCAATCCGACGCTCGAGGAGGTGGCGGAACACGTCGCCGCCGCGGTCCCAGGAGCGCGGGCGGAGCTCGGCACGGACGCCCATCCTTACGACGTGCCGGTCGGGCCCCTCGACATCGAGATGGCGCGCCGCGAGCTCGGCTATTCTCCCAAGGTGACGCTCGCGCAAGGCATTGCGGCGTACGCCGCATGGCTCAAGGGCAAGACGCGTTGAGCGGGGCGCGAGAGAGGAAGGTCGTCATGGCTGGTCCCGAGGCTGCGTCATCCGGGAGTCTCGAGCCCACCCTACCGGTGCGGTTCGTCGACGTCGAGCGCTGCCGGCGCGCGATGGGGGAGGCGGGGCTCGACGCGCTCGTCGCGACGGGGGACGAGAACCTCTATTATCTCTCCGGCCACGCCCCCGATTCCGTGCTCGCGCATTTCTACGACACCTGGGACGCGGCCATTCTGCCCCGCGCTTCCGACGCGCCGCCCTGCCTCATCGTCTCCGAATACGACCTGGCCTATTGCGTCACCCACCCGAGCTGGATGCCGGAGCTGCGCGCCTACGGCGCCGAATGGTCGAGTGCGGCGGGCCTGCTCGACCGCATCAATCGCGGCATCGGCGTCGATACCGAGTTGCGCCAGCCCTTGCGCGCGCTCTACCAGCGCACGCTCGCGCACCGCGCCCCCAACCTCATGGAGGCGATCCTCGGATACATACGCGACGAGCTTCACAAGGGGCCGCTCTGCCTCGGCTTCGACGATCTGCGGCTCGCGGCCGCGGTGCAAGCGAAGCTCGGCAATCGCGTTGAGGCGGTCGACGGCCTGCCGGCCCTGCGCCGCACGCGGCTCGTCAAGACGCCGGCCGAGATCGAGCTCCTGCGCGCGGGGGCGGCGATCAACGACGAGGCGGTCAAGGCCGCGGCGGGTGCCGTCCGCGAAGGCCGGCCATGGTACGACATGGTGCGCGCCTATCGCCGCGCGCTCGACGAGCGCGACGCCAAGCCGTCCGGCGAGCGCGGCATGCTGTTCGGCTCCGGACCGGACGGCAGCTTCGTGCTCGATCACCGCTACGTCGAACGCAAGCGCTTCGCCCGGGGCGACTCCGTGGTGCTCGATGCCATTTGCACCTACCGCATGTACCATGCCGACATGGCGCGCACGGCGATCGTGGGCGAGCCGAGGAAGCGCCACCGCGAGCTCTACGACGCGGTTCGCGATGCGCTCGAGGCTTCGGAAGCGCGCTTGCGCCCCGGCGTGCACACGGCGGAGGTGCAGAAGGGTGCCGCCGAGGTCCTGGCCAAGCACGGCCTCGAGCCCGGGCTTGCCACCTTGGTCTTCCACCCGATCGGCCTCAACGTCTTCGACTACGCCTCCGCCGAGGAGGCAGCACTGGGCTGGGTGATCGAGCCCTCGACGGCGATGAACTTCGAGGTCTTCTATCGGGATGCGGAGTACGGCGGGGTGCACCTCGAGGACACGGTGGTGGTGGGCGAGCGCGGCATCGAGCACCTCTCGCGCTTCCCGCGCGACATGATCGTGGCGGAGACATAGCGCGCGGCGGGCGATGATGCCAACTCTTGCAGCTACGAGCGTCACCCCCACCCATCGGCCGCTCCTCAACGGGCGGCCGATCCCCCCTCGAGGGGGAGGGGGTTGCTTAGCTTGCTTAGCTCTTCCCTCCCCCCTTGAGGGGGAGGGTAGGGTGGGGGGTGTGGAGCGGCCTGGCAACTTGGTTTCGTAGCCATGCAGGACGAACCCGGCAAGTCGGGCGAGCTCATTCCGGTCACGCTGGTCACCGGCTTTCTCGGGAGCGGCAAGACGACGCTGCTCGGCAGGCTCTTGCAGAAGCCCGGCATGGCCTCGACCGCCGTCATCATCAACGAGCTCGGCGAGGTCGGCCTCGACCATCTCCTCGTCGCCAAGGGCGAGGAGAACATGGTGCTGCTCGATTCGGGTTGCCTCTGCTGCACGATCAGCAATTCGCTCAACGAGACGCTCGGCGACCTTTACTTCCGCCGCGTGCGCGGTGAGATCCCCCGCTTCAAGCGCGCGGTGATCGAGACGACCGGGCTCGCTGATCCGGCACCCATCCTCCATATGCTGATGACGGATTACTTCGTCTCAGCCCACTACGCGCTCGACGGCATCGTGGCGACCGTGGACGGCATGCATGGCGAGAGCCAGCTCGACGAGCATCCCGAGGCGATCAAGCAGGCGGCACTCGCCGACCGCATCATCCTGACCAAGGGCGATCTCGCGGGTGCCGGCGCGCTCGCCGCACTCCGCGACCGGCTCAAGGCGCTCAACCCGGCGGCGCCTATCCTCGAGGCCGCCCACGGCGAGCTCGACCCCGCCCTCATCCTCGAGGTGGGGCTTTTCGATGCCGCGCGAAAGTCGCTCGACGTGCGCCGCTGGCTGCGTGAGGAGGCGCTCGCGGCCGAAGCCGTGGATCATGCTCACGCCGCCCACGATCACGCCGCGCACGAGCACGCGGCCCATCGCCACGACGACCGCATCCGCAGCTTCTGCGTCTATCTCGAGGGCCCGGCGAGCTGGCCCGGCTATGCGGCCTGGCTCAAGGCGCTGCGCACTTTGAGCGGGCCGGACCTCTTGCGCGTCAAGGGGCTCCTCGAGATCGAAGGTGCTGCCCGGCCCTACGTGGTGCAAGGCGTGCAGCACGTCTTCAGCCCCCCACTTCGGCTCGAGGCCTGGCCGTCCGACGACCACCGCTCGCGCCTCGTCTTCATCACCCGCGGCATCGCGCGCGAGACGATCGAGGAGACGCTGCGTCTTTTGTGCCCAGCGACTCCCTAACCCTACCCATCCGGTACACTGGGCCCCGGCCAAATGTGGACGAGACGTTTCCGGTCTCAGTTCATAACCGGACAAGATCGCCGGGCCCTGCTACTTCGCACTTTGACCCGATGCGGACATGCAATCTCGCCGCTTCATTCGATCACCTCGTCGGCGCGGGCGAGGATAGAGGGTGGGATAATGAGCCCCGGCGAGCCAAGCACAGGTGTGATTTGCCGCTATTGCCTTCGTAGCCGTAAGCGTAGACTGCTCACCTTCACCGGAGGGCGCCTTGACCAGCGAGCGGGTAGAGCGACGGCTCACAGCCATCCTGGCGGCCGATGTAGCTGGTTACAGCCGCCTCATGGGTATGGATGAGGAAGGTACGCTAGCCCAGCTCAAGGCCCTTCGCCGGGCGCTAATGGACCCCCAGATCGCCGAGCACCGCGGTCGGATCGTCAAAACCACAGGGGATGGGATGCTGGTCGAGTTCGCCAGCGTGGTGGATGCTCTGCGCTGTGCTGTCGAAGTTCAGCGTGGGATGGCCGAGCGCAACGCCGAGCTGCCCCAGGACAAGCGGATCGAGCTCCGGGTGGGCATCCATCAGGGGGACATTATGATCGATGGCAATGACATCTTCGGGGACGGAGTGAACGTTGCGGCACGCCTGGAGGGTCTCGCCGAGCCAGGAGGCATTTGTATCTCGGCCCGCGTGCAGGAGGATGCGCGGGGTAAGCTGGACATCGCCTTCGAGGATGCAGGAGAGCAGCAGCTCAAGAACATCGATCGGCTGGTGCGCATGTACCGGGTCCGGTGTAGTAGTGCTGCATTAGGAAACTCGGTGCCTGCACCAACACTCCCAGACAAACCATCAATTGCCGTCCTGCCATTCCAGAACATGAGCGGCGACCCGGAGCAGGAGTATTTCGCCGACGGGATGGTGGAGGACATCATCACAGCGCTGTCCCGCTTCCGGCAGTTGTTCGTCATCGCCCGCAATTCGAGCTTCACCTACAAGGGCCGAGCAGTGGACGTGAAGCAAGTCGGCCGAGAGTTGGGCGTGCGCTACGTACTCGAAGGTAGTGTGCGTAAGTCGGGAAATCGGGTGCGTATCACTGGGCAGCTCATCGACGCCATGACAAGCGCGCATCTCTGGGCCGACCGTTTTGATGGGACGCTTGAGGACGTCTTCGACCTCCAGGATCAGGTGAGCGTAAGCGTAGTGAGCGCTATCGCTCCGAAGATGGAGCAGGTCGAGATCGAGCGCGCAAAACACAAACCGACCGAAAGTCTCGATGCCTACGATTATTTTTTGCGCGGAACAGCAAGTCTCCATCAAGGAACCAAGGTGGGTATTATCGAGGCCCTCCGGCTGTTTTATCGGGCTACCGAGCTCGATCCTAATTTCGCATCGGCCTATGGTCTGGCTGCGTGGTGCTACGTGGTGCGCAAGACGAATGGCTGGATGAGCGACCTCGTGGAAGATGTCGCTGAAGCTACACGGCTGGCTCGGCGAGCTACGGAGTTGGGCAGGGATGACGCGGTTGCGCTCTGTTGGGGCGGGTACGCCCTTGCGTACGTTGCCGGTGATGTTGATGCTGCTCTCGCCTTCATTGATCAAGCGCTCACGCTCAACCCCAACTTGGCAGCGGCGTGGAACTACAGCGGCTGGGTAAGGACCTTTATCGGTGAGCACGTATCGGCAATCGAGCGCTTCGAGCGCTCGCTGCGCCTGAGCCCGCGCGACCCGACTGCTTTTCATATGCGTACGGGGATTGCGTACGCCTATTTCTTCACTGGCCAGTATGACAAGGCAGCGTCATTGGCGCGAGATGCGTTACGCGACCAGCCGCATCAAGCGACCTTCCTCGGCGGATTGCGGATCCTAGCGGCAAGCAAGGCGCTTGCGGGACAACTTGAGGAAGCACAGGAGGCCATTGACCGCCTCCTTCAGCTTGATCCCGCGGTGCGCGTTTCCAACCTCAAAGATCGTATTTCGCCTCTCCGACCGGAGGATTTCGCTAAGTACGTGGACGGCCTGCGAAAAGCCGGTCTGCCGGAGTGATCCAGCATGGTCGCTCGCGGCGAGGTGACCGAATATGTCCGCCCAAATTCATTCGGGATTGACAGCTTTGTCGTTCACGAAGTTGATATCGCGTAGAGTCCGTTTATGGCACATCAGCGACCTCCTGCGTCTATCGAACGAAGGCCGCCTACGGCCTGGAAGCGGACATTGCACGCGAGTACGACGGTGCCCGTTCAGCATCCCTTCGCCTCAGGTGCATTTCGCGGCAGAGTAAGTTGTCCTTCAGGCGCTGCGGATCGTCCGTAACCTGGCAGAACATGGCGAATGACGCGCATGGGGCTTAGCACCGGAAGGTCGCGGACCGTATGCGCATGCGAAAAATCATTGGCGATGCGCGGATGAAATGGGAATACGTCAGCCTTGACAGACCCGCACCGCGTTTCGTCCGCGTTGGGTAGTGGGCTACTTTGAAAATCTCACTTAACCGCGCTCAGGGCGAGCCTCAATGATCGCCCGTCGAAGTGCCTCGACCTCCGGTGAGTCAACGATTTTTGGACAGCATGCTAGTATCAAGGAGTTCACGGCGTCTGCTAACGCTACCAAAAGGGTGTCGCGTTGGGCGTTCGTCATTGTGCGCCTCTATGAGAAGGTAGGGGCCGGACTGAGGCAAAGGCCGGCCCTCGTTAAACCGCTCGCCAACACGCCTACTACGCGGCCCCTATTATCGCCGGGGGCTCGGATGGCTGCCTCGGGGAGTCAAATCGGCCTCTGAGAGTATCCTCATAAGAGGCACCTACCCTTCCCGCGCCTGTGCGGGTGGTGACTAATATGCTCTCCTGCGTCGCCGAAACAACCCCCTAGCCTTTCAGCACGGAACGTGGCATTCTGCCGGAATGCCAAAGCGGGTTAAGCAAACTAGGCGACCGCGGGACATTAACCAATCAGCTCATCGGCTGGTAGAACTGACCACTGCCGAGCCCGTGACTGCGACGCCAAGCGTGCCCCTCGCCCCTATTGGGCTTTCGGAATATATGGCCTCTATCGGACGCAAAGGAGGCCAAATCGGCGGAAAGCGTCGCCTTGATACGCTCACTAAGAAAAAGCGTAGCAGCATAGCATCCGCCGCTGCAAAAGCCCGCTGGAAGAAGGCAAGACAATCAGAGCCCTGATCTACCCACAGTTTGGGGAGGAATCACGTGGCCAACTCTACTCAGAACAAGCCCGACAAAACAGACGATCCGCTGGCGGAGTTCAGACGAACTAGGCTGTTTGCCAGCATAGTGGCCGAGCTCAATTCGAATCAAGATCAGCTGGTTAAGCGCAAGGCGCTCATACAGAAAATCGAGAATGCGCTTTCGTCGCGATATAAAGCGAAAAACCGCATGGTCAGCTATATAGTTCGATTTGGACACCCGAAGGCGATGATCCACACATCTGATATAGCCGCAATCGATTCGGTTCTTACTTCCGTTGTCCATGCTGACGAAATTAACGTCTTGCTGCACGGCCCCGGCGGCGATGGTTCGATTGTGGAAAAAATGATTGAAATGTGTCGTGATCACCTTCCGATGCGTGGTGGCAAGTTACGGGTGATAGTTCCCAATATCGCTAAGAGCGCGGCCTCCTTGTTCGCGTTGGGGGCAGATAAAATCATTATGGGGTATTGTTCAGACTTGGGGCCAATCGACCCACAAGTACCAGTTACAAACGCGGGGATTACACACTATATTTCTGCCTTTTCATTTGTTGAATCGAGAGACAGTTTAATGAAACAACTTGCTGAGGCGATAAAGAATAAGGAGCCGACAGCCGGTTTCCTTACACAACTAGCTGGCCTTAATATTCCGTTCACTCAAGAAATGGAAAACTCAATACATTTCGCCGAGAACACGGCTACACGAATGCTTGAAAAATATATGCTCAAAGCACGAATTAAGGACCCCAAAAAGAGAGAAGCGAAAGCCAAAGAAATAGCTGAAAAATTGTTGTCCAAAAAACTATTTCCAATACATGGGCACTTTATCAGCGCGGAAACAGCGAAAAATGACTTGGAACTAGACGTCGATATTTTGGAGCGAACCGATGAATTGTGGAAAATGATATGGGAATATTATATCAGGGCGGAAATACAAATGATGATACCCCCTGCACCAGGGCAGGAGAAAATTAAATTATACGAATCGTCTGAGGATTCGCTTATATCACAGGAGCCTGTGAGATAGACGAATTGGCTCTTATATCGTTTGCCGTGTCCAGATAAAGGGGCGGCGTGGCCGCCTCCAGCTCGCGGGCGCGAGCCGCAATTTCCAGAACAAGGCGCACCTCTGGATTGTCTTTTAGCCCCCTCTGAACGACGGTCTGCACGTCCGCAGGCGTCCGCTCAGCATTTGGTGACGCGGAAACCTTTCCCCTTCTGTGCTTAACCATTTGATCCTCCACGGTTTCCCTAGCCGAAGCCGCGTTACCACGCAGGGTAACACAACGATTGCTCACTTGCGCGAGAAAAAATGCTTGACATGCTAAAGCGGCTTTAGTAAGATTGCCACATGAACAGGCTCGATTCTGAAACGCGCACCCAAGTCATAAGTTGCCTTATCGAAGGTTGCTCGATTCGCGCGACCGTTCGCATGACGGGGGTCGCCAAAAAGACCGTAATGCGGGCTCTCGTTGAAGTCGGCGAAGTTTGCGCGGACTATCAAGATCAGGTTTTTCGCAATCTTAGGTGCCGTCGGTTGCAGCTCGATGAACTTTGGGCGTGGATTTATTGCAAGGATAAAAATCGCACTGCCGAGATAGCAGCCAAGCACCCGGACGCAGGGGACGTATGGCTGTGGGTCGCAATCGACGCTGATAGCAAGTTGGTGCCTTCCTGGACGCTCGGCGACAGAAGCTCCAAAACAGCCGCTCGGTTCGTGGCCGATCTTGCTGGTAGGTTGCGTAATCGCGTGCAGCTCACGTCGGACGGGCATCGACCCTACCTTGAGGCAATAGAAGGCGCCTTTGGTAATGACGTTGACTATGCCCAACTTGTGAAAATTTATGGCGAGGCGCCTGAGGGAGAAAGGCGCTACAGCCCGGTTGAATGCCTTGCCGCAGTGCCGCACAAAGTGACCGGCAACCCCGATCCTAAGCATATCTCGACTAGCTTCGCCGAACGCCAAAATTGGACGGTGCGCACCAACATGCGCCGGTACACCCGTTTGTCCAACGGCTTCTCTCGAAAACTCCAGAACCATGCTGCGGCCGTCGCTCTTAACTATTTCGCCTACAACTTTATCAAAATCCATCGCACCCTCAGAATGACCCCGGCAATGGCAGCCGGCGTGACCAAGCGCCTTTGGGAAGTGAGCGATCTCGTGGCCCTGTGGGAAGCCTACGAGAATGGCGAGGCGCTTGCCGCATGAGCCAAAGTAGCCCACTACCCCGCGTTGGCCTTGCTGGTAACGGCCAAAGGGCGCATGATACCAATCGGGAAGTCGGTCGTCTGGGGGATGTCGGTTCAAGACTCTCGAATTTAATGATTGGGGCATCCCGGTAGAGGCACCGCGCTCGGGTGGCGGACGCTAGGGGCACCTTGATTGGGCCGCCAGCCCGTGGCCGCGCCCGCCGGACGACGGAGTGTCACGCAAATCCTTTATGGGGGCCACCATGACTCTAGTGTTATCGAGGCCGTCATTGCTTGCCAAAGCGGTGATGGTCGGGCTTGGAATTCTGATGGCGGGCGCCGGGTTGGCCCGCGCCGACGCCATCGACACCATCACCAAGGCGGGGGTCTTGCGGGTTGGAATTTTCGAGGATTTCCCGCCCTTCTCTTCCGCCGGCCCCAACCTCAAGCTGCAGGGTTACGATATCGAGGTTGCCGGCACCCTCGCCAAAGCATTGGGCGTCAAGGCCGAGCTGGTGGGCATTACCGGGCAGAACCGCATTGCCTATCTCACCGAGCACAAGGTCGATCTCCTGCTCAGCGTCGGGCAGAGTGCCGAACGCGCCAAGGTCATCGACTTCACGGATGCTTACGCACCTTATTACATCGCGGTGATGGGCCCGCATGCTCTCGCTGTGAAGGGTCCGGCCGACCTCAAGGGCAAGAAGGTTGCCGTCAACCGGGGAACGCTCGAGGACACCTCACTCACCGAGGTGGCACCGGCGGGCACCGACATCCAGCGCTACGACAATTACAACGGCGTCATTTCCGCGTTTCTCTCAGGGCAGGCCGATCTCATGGTCGTCGGCAATGACGTCGGTGCCACGATCCTCGCGAAGCATCCGGCGATCGAGCCCGAGCAGAAATTCCAGCTGATGAGCTCTCCGGATCACATCGGCCTCAACAAGAACGAGCCCCGCCTGCAGCAGAAACTCAACGACGTGATCGCGCAGATGCGGAAAGACGGCAGCCTGAACGCGCTGTCGCAGAAGTGGCTGATGCAACCGCTGCCGGCCGATTTCTGATCGAGCGATGGGGTATCAGCTCGATTTCGGAGCACTCGTCCAGTATTCGGGACTGTTTCTTGAGGGTGCGGCGGTAACGCTCGGCCTCACTGCCGCCGCCGCGACCCTCGGTCTCACCCTCAGCATCGGCGGTGCGGCGACCCTGCGCAGCAAGCTGGCCTGGGCGCGCGGGGTCGTCGCCGCCTATGTCGAGCTCATCCGCAATACCCCCTTTATCGTGCAGATGTTCTTCGTGTTCTTCGGCCTGCCGACCCTGGGCTTGCGCATGACGGCCATCGAGGCGGCAGTCCTGGCAATGACCATCAATCTGACGGCCTATGCCATCGAGATCGTTCGGGCGGGGATCGAAGCCGTCCCGCGCGGGCAGCGCGAAGCGGGCTTGGCGCTCGGCGTGCGGCCGGCCCTCGTCTTCTGCTTTGTCATCCTGCCGCAGGCATTGGCGAACGTCTATCCGGCGCTGGTCAGCCAGATCATCATCACCATGCTGGAATCCGCCGTCGTGTCGCAGATTGCGGTCACGGATCTCACCCATGTGGCCGATCTCATCCAATCACGCAATTTCCGGCCCTTCGAGACCTACCTCGTCGTCACCGCGATCTATCTTCTCTTGACGGTCATCCTGCGCCGCCTGTTCGCCCGCTTTGGCCGCGGACTTTTCGCGGGGCGCGCACCATGATCAGCTTCACGCTTTGGGATCTGGCGCGCAATCTCGGACTCGCGGCGCGGTGGACGCTGCTTCTCTCAGCGCTTGCGTTCTCGGGCGGGGGCCTCTTCGGCTTGGCACTGCTGGTGTTGCGCTTCTGGGGCTCCGGCTGGGTGACCAGGGTGATCAAAATCTACGTCGAGGTGCTGCAGGGCACGCCGTTGCTCATGCAGCTTTTCCTCGTGTTCTTCGGCCTGCCGCTCCTGGGCATCGACGTATCGGCCCTGCTGGCGTCGGCCGTTGCCTTGACGCTTTACGCCAGCGCCTATCTCACCGAAATCTGGCGCGGCTGCGTGGACGCCGTTCCGCGCGGCCAATGGCAGGCGAGCGCCAGTCTCGGACTCGGCTATTTCCACCAGATGCGTTATGTCATTCTGCCGCAGGCCTTGCGTATCGCGGTTCCCCCCACCGTCGGCTTTCTCGTTCAACTGGTGAAAAGCACCGCATTGACCTCGATCGTCGGCTTCAACGAGCTGACGAAAACCGGCGAAATTCTCACCAACGCCACGTTCGAGCCCTTTCGCGTCTACGGCGTCGTCGCGCTCATCTATTTTGCGCTGTGCTATCCTCTGACATCCTGCTCGCGCGCTTTGGAGCGCAGACTCCGCGTTGCCGGATAGGGGCGGGTCCCTGCGCAAGGCGCCGACGATATAGCCCCTGGTCGCGATTGCGGGCGCCCGTCAAGCCGGCCCTCAATGCAGCGCGCCTGCTACGACGCGGGCTTCTGCGGCAACACCGTCACCGCATCGGCCCGCCACATTTCGGGGAACAGCCGTTCGAGCGCTTCCACCTTCGGCATGTCCTGGAAGGCGATATAGGGTTGGTGGGGGTGGAGGAGGAGATAATCCTGGCGATAGGCCTCAGCCGGGTAGAAGCCGGTGAGCGCATCTACCCGCGTCGCGATTCTCCGCGGCCAGACGTGCGCCGCCTCGAGCTGCGCCAAATGGGCGCATGCTACCCAAGCCTGAGGACTCTCCGGGCGATACCAGCAGCGCTTCTCCCGCATGCGGGCTTGAGCCGCGAAACGGATCAAGGTTTGCGGTGAGCGGTGAGCGGTGAGCGAAACTAGCTTGGTCGTTCCCTCGAATTGCGCGACCCCGGTCCGGCTGATAGGCTCTCTCGGCATCTCGGAAGGAGGGCGTCATGCGACCGTGGGATGGCATCATCAGCGAGGAGGAGCAGCGGCGTTATCGCGCGGCGGGGTTCGGCCGCTCCTCCGGCATCGGCACGCATCCGGGGCTCCTCATCATCGATGTGCAGTACCGCACGGTCGGCACCAGGCCGATGCCGTTCTGGGAGGCGGTCGAGGAGTTCGCCACCAGCTGCGGCGAGACGGCGTGGCGTGCCGTCGCCAATATCGAGACGCTGTTGAAGCGCTTCCGCAAGAACGGCTGGCCGGTGCTCTATCCTTACGTGGCGCCCAAGGAGAAGTTCGACAGCGGCCGGCTCTCGGAGAAGAACCCGGCGCTGATGAAGGTCGCGGAGAAGGGCTACGCGTTCGTGGCCGAAATCGCCCCGCGCGAGGGCGACGTGCTGCTGCCGAAGAAGCACCCGAGCGCCTTCTACGGCACCCCACTCGCGAGCTACCTCATCGACCTCGGCGTCGACACGCTCTTCGTCACCGGCTGCACGACGAGCGGCTGCGTGCGCGGCTCGGTGGTCGACGCCTTCTCCTACAACTTCCGCGTGGTCGTGCCCCACGACTGCGTCTATGACCGGAGCGAGGTTTCGCACGCGGTCAATCTCTTCGACATGTCGGAGAAATACGCCGACGTGATGACGCTCGCCGAGGCGCTCGCACTGCTCGAGCCGCTCGAGCGCAAGGCGCAGAAGCGGGCGGCGAGCTGAGCGGCGTACGCGCGTGAGCGTCCCCGGAGAGCCGAGCGCGCGAAGCTCGCCATCGGGCGCCGAGCGGCACTGGGACCGCGAGGCGGACGTGGTGGTGCTGGGCTCGGGTGCGGCCGCCTTGAGTGCCGCCCTTGCGGCGGCCGTGGGTGGGGCCCGCGTCATCGTGCTCGAGAAGGCCGCGGTCCTCGGCGGGACCACCGCCATGTCGGGGGCCGGAACCTGGGTCCCTGCCAACCACCACATGCTCGCGGCGGGGATGGCCGATTCCAAGGCCGAGGCGCTTAGCTATCTGCGCGCGACGGCACCGCCCGGCTGGTACCAGACGGAAGACGCGCTGTGGCAGGCCTTCGTCGAGGCCGCACCGGACATGCTCGCCTTCCTCGAGGCGCACAGCCCGCTCCGCTTCGAGCTCGTCCATCACCCCGATCTTTACGTCGAGGTGAGCGGCGGCAAATTCACCGGGCGCATGGTCTCTCCCCTTCCCATCAGCCGCAACATCCTCGGCCCCTGGCGCGACCGCATCCGCCGGCCGTCCAAATCGCACATTTTCACCTACCGCGAGCTCATCGTGGGGACGGTGCTGAAGCGGCCGGTCGCGACCCTCCTCAAGATGGCGCCCGAGCTCCTCTACCGCTTCGCGACCCGGCGCGTCGGCATGGGGAACGCGCTCATCGTCGGCCTCGTCAAGGGCTGCCTCGATCATGGTTGCGAGATCATCGCACCTGCGCGGGCGGAGCGTCTTTTGACCGACGCTGCCGAGCCTGCGCAAGGCCGCGTCATCGGCGTCGAGGCGAGCCGCCCTGAGGGACCGCTCACTATCCGCGCGCACAAGGGTATCGTGCTGGCGACGGGCGGCTTCGAGTGGGACTTCGAGCGCCGCGCGCGGCATTTCCCCGGCGAGCTCGGGCTCACCGGTGCGCCGCGCACCAACACGGGCGACGGCCACCGCATGGCCGAGCAAGTGGGCGCGCGGCTCGAGCGCATGGATCAGGCGAACATCTATACCGCGACGGTCACGACCTACGAAGGCGAGCGCATGGCGCTGCCGCTCAACGAGCTCTATTCGCCGCACTGCGTTCTCGTCGATCGGAACGGCAAGCGCTTTCTCAACGAAGGCGATCCCAATCTCGGCGTCGCCCTCGACGCGCGCGATCCGGCGACGGGCCTGCCGCTCCATCTTCCGGCCTGGCGCATCTTCGATGCGCAATATGCCGCGCGGAACTGGTACTCGATGCGCGTCGGCCGCAAGGAGCCCGGCTGGTTCCGCGAGGCCGCCAGCATCGCGGCGCTGGCGCGCCGCATCGAGCTCGACCCCGCCGTGTTGGCTGCGACGATCGCGCGCTTCAACGGCTTCGTCGCCGCCGGCAAGGACGCGGATTTCCACCGCGGCGAGACGGCGTGGGAGAAGTTCTACACGGACGACCCCGCTCGGCCCGGCCGTAACGGTGCCCTTGGCACGATCGAGCGGCCGCCCTTCTACGCCGCCCCCTATCACCGCGCCATCCTCGTCACCAAGGGGGGGCCGCGCACGAATGAGCGCGGCCAGGTGCTGCGCCGCGACGGCAGCATCATCGGCGGGCTCTACTGCGCGGGTGTCACGATGGCGAACCCGATCGGCTCCAAGGCGGTCGGCGCGGGCACGACGATCGGGCCCTGCCTCGCCTGGGGCTACATCTGCGGCAAGAACCTCCTGCGCGAGAACGCCTGAGGAGGCTCACGCCTGCGGCCCGCCGGTGACGGGGAGCACCTGGCCCGTAATCCAGGACGCGTAGCGCGAGGCGAGGAAGAGCACCGCATAGGCGATGTCCTCGGGCTCGCCGATGCGGCGCATGGCGATGCGCTCGACGAGCCGGCGTTGGCCCTCGGGCCCGTAGGATTGCCATTGGCGCTCGTAATCCGGGCTCGTGCGCATGAAGCCGGGCGCGACCGCATTCACGGTGATGCCGAAGGGCCCGAGCTCGTGGGCGAGCTGACGCACGAAGCCGATCTGCGCCGCCTTCGCCGTGGCGTAGCTCTGGATGTTGGTGAGGCTGACGCCGAGCCCTGCCCGGCTCGAGATCACCACGATGCGTCCCGTCTTCGCGCGCTTCATGCCGGGGACGACCGCCTGGGCAGAAATGAAGGCGCCGGTCATGTTGGCGTCGTAGATTTCGCGCCAGGCCTCCTCGCTCACCTCCTCGATCGGCAGCGGCCGTTGGCCGCGCACGCCGCCCGCCACGTGGACGAGCACGTCGACGGCTTGCTTCGTCCCTTCGGCCTCGGCGACGAAGGCCTGCATTTGCTTGCGGTCGGTCCCGTCGACGATGCGCGTCTCGATGCGGCCGCCCGGCGCCGGCCGCGCGCGCTCGCTGAGCTCCTCGAGCCCGGCCTCGAGCAGGTCCGAGGCCCACACCACTGCACCGCGCTCGGCGAAGCCGCGGGCGATCGTCTGGCCGATGCCGCGCGCGGCACCCGTGACCACGACCGTCTCTCCTCTGAAGGCAATCTCCATGAGCCTTTCTCCGCGCTCGTCCTTGCGCCGCACGCTAGAGGAGCAGGCGGAAAGCGGTCAAGTGCCGCGGCCGAGTGCCGGTCTTTGCTCTAGACAGCGGAAGGGACCTGTCCGAAACTGGGCCGTCGCCCATAGCCCCGCCGCATCCTTGCCATGGCATCCGATCCCCAGCTCCAACGCTTAGCCGAGACGGACCGAGCGCAGGTCGAGATCACGGTTGATGGCTTGGCACTTACGGCCCTCGCGGGCGACACCGTGCTCACCGCGGTCCTCGTGCGCGCGCGCCGGCTGCGCGACAACGAGTTCGACGGCAAGCCGCGCGCCGGCTTCTGCCTCATGGGCGCCTGCCAGGAATGCTGGCTCTGGCGCGCGGACGGGCGCCGGCTGCGTGCCTGCACGACCCTCGTCGAGCCCGGTCTCGCGCTCGTGACGCATTCCCCGCTCTCCGCATGGCAGCTGAGAGGATCGTAATCGTCGGCGCCGGCCCGGCCGGCACGCGCGCGGCCGAGGCGCTCGTGCGCCACGGCATCAGGCCCGTCGTGGTCGACGAGGCGCCGGCGAGCGGCGGCCAGATCTATCGCCGCCAGCCGGCCCTCTTCACGCGCACGGCCAAGACGCTTTACGGCTTCGAGGCCGCCAAGGCGACGCGCCTCCACCGCGCTTTCGAGGCACTCGCCGGCACGATCGATTATCGACCCTCGACCCTTGCCTGGCATGTCCACGAGCGGGTGCTGCATCTCTTCGACGTGACGAGCGAGCGCTTCGACGAGCTGCCGTTCGATGCCCTCATCATCGCGACGGGTGCCGCCGACCGCGTGATCCCCTTTCCGGGCTGGACCAAGGCCGGCGTCTTCTCGCTCGGCGGCAGCCAGGTCGCGCTCAAATATCAGGCCTGCGCGGTGGGGCGGAAGCCGGTCTTCCTCGGCACCGGGCCGCTCCTCCCCCTCGTCGCTTACCAATATCTCAAGGCAGGCGTCGTGCCCGCCGCCCTGCTCGACACCACACCGAGTGCTGTCAAGCTGCGCCATGCCGCGGGCCTGCTCGCTCGACCGTCCGCCTTCGCCAAGGGCCTCTATTATCTCGCGAGCTTGCGCGCGCACGGGGTGGCATTCGAAAGCGGGGTGACGCCGCTCGGCGTCGAGGGCCAGCTTGCCGTGGAGGCGCTCGTCTATCGCGACGCAAAGGGCCGCGAGCAACGCCTCGCTTGCGACGCGGTCGCCTTCGGCTACGGCCTCCAGTCGGAGAGCCAGCTCGCCGAGCTCGCGGGTGCCGAGCTCGCCTTCGAGCCGCTCTCGCGCCAGTGGCTGCCCAAGACGGACGCGGACGGCCGCGCCACAACGCGAGGCGTCTATCTTTGCGGCGACGGCGCCCGCGTGCGCGGTGCCGACGTGGCCGAGGCGGGCGGCGAGCTCGCCGCTTACGCGGCACTCGCGGATCTCGAGCGCCACGTGCCTCAAGCGCGCATCGCTCTCCTCCGCCGCAAGATGGCGCGCGGCGCGCGCTTCGCGAAAGCGCTGCAGCGCGTCTTTCCGGTGCCGCACTATCTGGCCGAGGCACTGGCCGACGACACGGTGCTTTGTCGTTGCGAGATGGTGAGTGCCGGCGAGCTGCGCCGCGCGGCACTCACACTCGGCGCCGACGAGATCAATCGCGCCAAGGCGCTGACGCGCGTCGGCATGGGCCGCTGCCAGGGCCGCTACTGCGGTCTCACCGCCACGACGGTGCTCGCCGCCGCGGCAAAGGTGCCGGTCGAGCAGGTGACGGGATTGCGTGCCCAGGGGCCGGTCAAGCCGGTGCCGATCGAGCCCGTCGTGAGCGCGTGAGGTGTAGGCGGCATAATCCCCGCACCCTTCCCATCGCTTTCGGGATGGGCCCCTTCCCTCTCCCCCTGAAAGGGGGCGAGGGATGAGAGCAGGCAGCTTGCCGACTCCCTCTCCCCCTTCAGGGGGAGAGGGCCGGGGTGAGGGGATGTCTCACTCCGCCGCGGGGCGCGCGCCCGTGCGCACTTGCGGGAACTCGCGCAGGGTCGCCTCCCAGGCCTCGACCACCTCGCTGCCGTCGCCCTGGCGGCGCTCCGGCGGAAGCTCGGCCAGTCGCTCGAAGATGCGGTGCTTGATGAAGTAGCGCCAATGCACCGGGAGCGCCGCGAGAATGCGCGTAAGGGCATCGTAGTTGGCGGCCGTCCACAGCTTCTCGAAGGCAATGCGCGCGGCGCCGTAGTCGAAATGGCCCTTGGGCTCGAGCGGGGAGAGCGTCTCGCGCAAGGCCGCGGTCGCGGTCTCGTCGACGCGGTCGTCCACGATGGCGACGCCGTACTCCCGCTCGGCGGCGGCCAAGGAGACGAAGCCGCGGCGCACGTCGGCGAGCACGTCTGCGGCCGGGCGCTCGAGCGGCGAGCCCCAGCCGCCGGCGCCGCCGGACGCGATGCGGATCACGTCGCCCGGCCCGGCCTTGAGGATGTCGGTGTTGCCGAGGTCGACCTCGTGGTTGCTGCCCGGATTGAGGAGGAAGCGGGAGGGCCCGCCCGCGTGGCCGCCGAGCACGCCCCAGGCGGTGAAGCGGCTGCGGTCGCGATTGCGCGCGGTGATGCGGGTGCCGGGTGAGAACACCTTGAACTCGAGCAGCGTGCCGAGCCCGCCGCGGTGCAATCCCGCCCCGCCCGAATCCCGGGCCAGGCCGTAGTTGAGCACCTTGATCGGCACCTCGACCTCGTTGATCTCGACGGGCGTGTTCTTGAGGAACGAGGAATTGGCGCCGGAGCCGTCGGCACCATCCTCGCGCGGGTTGCCGCCGGCACCGCCGAAGATCGGATCGATCGAGGCGACGACGCGCCTGCCGGTCGCGTTGTCGATGGTGTTGACGTTCATGATCGGGCCGCCGCTCGCGGGGCAGGCCGGCATGCGGTCGGGGGCGATCTGGGAGAAGGCGCCTAAGATGACGCCCTGGAGGCGCATGCAGGTGAGGCTGCGCATGCCGACCGCGGCGGGGAACTTCGGGTTGACGATGGTGCCTTCGGGAAGGATGCCGGTTGCGGGCCGCGCGAGCCCCGCGTTCAAGAGGATGGTCGGATCGAGCGAGTAGAGCGCATAGACGAGACCGACCATGATCAGCACGTGGCGCACGTCTCCGCCCGTCGGCATGTTGAGCGAGGATTCGAGCTGCGGGTCGCTGCCGGTGAAGTCGAGCGTGAGGCTGTCGCCGTGGATGGTGATCTTGAGGGCGATGCGGCAGGGCTTCCCGCCGACCGAATCCTCGTCGAGATAGTCACTGAAGAAATACTCGCCGTCCGGCAGGCCGGCGATGACGTTGCGCGCCTGCTGCTCCGCGTAGTCGAGCAGATCCCGGATGCCCTGGCGGAAGGTCGCGATGCCGAACTTGCGGATCATCTCGTGGACCTTGCGCTCGCCGGTGTTCATCGCCGCGATCTGGGCCTTGAGGTCGCCCCAGTTCTGCTCGGGCACGCGCACGTTGGCCCAGATCACCTTGAGGAGCGCCTCGTCGAGCCTGCCCGCCCGCGCGAGCTTGGTCGGGGGAATGCGGATGCCCTCCTGGTGCACCTCGGTGAGCGAGCGCGAGAGGCTCGCCGGCACGGCGCCGCCCACGTCCGTGTTGTGGATGTGGCCGACGGCGAAGGCGACGATCTCGCCCTCGTGGAAGATCGGCTTCCACAAATGGAGGTCCGGCCCGTGCGTGCAGACGAAGCCGCTGTAAGGGTCGTTCGTCATGCAGATGTCGCCTTCCTCGTAAGCTGGGATCATGTCGATCACGTTCTTGTAGTCGAGGCAGACGAACCAGGTGGCGCCGAGGTCCTTGGGAGCGGCGAAGGTCAGGCCCTCGGGCGTGGTGAGGCCGGTGGTGAAATCCTCGGTCTCCTTGACGAAGGTCGAGTGCGCCGTGCGGTAGAGCGTGAAGGCCATGCTCTCGGCCGCGGCGCGGCAGTGGTTGGCGAGGATTTGCAGGGTGACCTTGTCGATGGCCATTC
>JBKQRV010000158.1:0-10555 GCA_052143835.1 Alphaproteobacteria bacterium | reverse complement strand
CCGCTCGCCCATGGCACAGGTCTCCATCCATCCCATCGGCAGGTCCTCCCTGCCGACCAGTCGACCTGTTACCCATGTCTCCGGTCTATTCTGTTACCTATGTAACCGGTTTGGACCCATTTTCCCTCTCCCCCTTTAGGGGGAGAGGATCAAGGTGAGGGGGTGCTGATTGGAGTCTGCGCGCTCAGCCGTTGAGCTTCTGCTCGATGGCGAGGTTCTTCATCGTCTTCTGCAGCTTCTCGAAGGCGCGCACCTCGATCTGGCGCACGCGCTCGCGCGAGATGCCGTAGGCCTTGCTCAGGTCCTCGAGCGTGGTCGGCTCGTCCTGCAGGCGGCGCTCGACCAAAATGCGCCGCTCGCGCGGGTTCAAGCCCTTGAGCGCGCTGTCGAGGAGGCGGCGGCGGTTCGTTATCTCCTCGTCCTCGGCGAGGCGCGTCTCCTGGCTCTCGCTCTCGTCCTCGAGCCAGTCCTGCCACTCGCCGTCGCCTCCCTCGCGCACCGGCGCGTTGAGCGAGTGATCGGGGCTGGCGAGGCGGCGGTTCATCTGCACCACGTCGCTCTCGGGCACGTCCAGCTCGGTCGCGATCTTCTTGACGTGCTCGGGCGAGAGGTCGCCCTCGTCGATCGCCTGCAGCTGGCCCTTGATGCGGCGTAAGTTGAAGAAGAGCTTCTTCTGCGCGGCCGTGGTGCCGATCTTCACGAGCGACCACGAATGCAGGATGTACTCCTGGATCGCGGCGCGAATCCACCACATGGCGTAGGTGGCGAGCCGGAAGCCGCGGTCGGGCTCGAAGCGCTTCACCGCCTGCATGAGCCCGACATTGCCTTCCGAGATGAGCTCGGCGAGCGGCAGCCCGTAGCCGCGATAGCCCATGGCGATCTTCGCCACGAGGCGCAGGTGGCTCGTCACCAGCTGGTGGGCCGCCTCGAGGTCGTTATGCTCGCGCCAACGCTTGGCGAGCATGTACTCGTCGCCGGCTTCCAGCATCGGGAAGCGCCGGATCTCCTGCAGGTAGCGGGAGAGGTTGCCCTCCGGATGCAAGGCGTGAACGCTCGGTAACGTCGTCGTCGCTGCCATCCTCACCCTTTCCGTCAAGCGCGGCCTCCGAGGAGGGGTGCCAGCCGCAGCCCTCCCCTCTCTGAGGCGATGAAGTCTCCCAGGCTATAAACGCAGTTTAGCATGGTCCCGTGACGGTTGGCTGGAGTTGTTCCAGGGACTTTTTTAGGAGGTTGATATCTTTGGGAATATCCTTCTCGAAACGGAGCTTTTTCCGGCTCACGGGGTGCTCGAAGGCGAGGAGATAGGCATCGAGCGCCTGGCGCCCGAGGGCCTCGAGCGCTGCCCGGGCGGCACTCGGCAGTGCAGCCTTGCGCGCCGCCGTGGCGCGGCCGTAAAGCGGATCGCCCATCACGGGGTGGCCGCGGGCCGCGAGATGGACGCGGATCTGGTGGGTGCGCCCGGTCGAGAGCCGGCACTCGAGAAGGCTCGCGACCGAGCCGTAGGACGCGAGCACGCGGTAGCGGGTGAGTGCGGGCTTGCCGCCGCGGCTGAGGAGCGCCATGCGCTTGCGGTCCCGCGGGCTGCGGCCGATGTTGCCGCCGATCTCGCCGCGGCGCGGCGAGGGCACGCCCCAGACGAGGGCGCGATAGGCGCGCTCGAGGGTGTGCTCGGCGAACTGCCGCGCGAGCCCGGCGTGGGCCAGGTCCGTCTTCGCCACCACCATGAGTCCGCTCGTATCCTTGTCCAAACGATGCACGATGCCCGGGCGCTTGACCCCGCCGATGCCCGAGAGGCTCTCCCCGCAATGGGCGAGGAGCGCGTTGACGAGGGTTCGGTCTGGATTGCCGGCTCCCGGATGGACCACGAGGCCCGCGGGCTTGTCGATGACGAGCAGATGCTGATCCTCGTAAATCACCGCGAGCGGGAAGGCTTGCGCCGCCGGGCGAGCCTCGGCACTCTCGGGGATGAGTATGGCGAAAGTTTGGCCGGGCTTGACCTTGGCCGAGGGCTCGCTCACCGGCTTGCCGCCAAGACGCACTTGGCCCGCCTGGATGAGCCGCTTCAAGCGCGAGCGCGAGAGTTGCGGCAGCGCCGCAGCAAGGAAGGCGTCGAGCCGCGCGCCGCCGTGCTCGGGCCCGGCCGTGACTTCGTATTTGACCTCGCTCTCTGGCGCGGCTATGTCGGACATCGGGGCGGCATTCCGTGGTGCTGCGGGAGCCCATTACTGGGCATATTTCATGCGTGCACTCAAGGCCTTGGTCATCGTCATGGGCGTCCTCATCGTGGCCGGCATGGCGCTCGTCGGCACCACCTTGGTTAAGCGCGCGATGAACCCGGAGACGCCGCGGCGCGTGAGCGCGGCCGCGGAGCGCGGAGCCCCTTCCTCCGGCAGTGCCGCCGAGCGGCCCTATGGTCCGGTCGAGATCGCCCTTCCTCCCGGCGCGCGCATCCTGCGCACGAGTGCGGTGGGCCGCCGTCTCATCGTCGAGCTTGAGCTCGCGGGCGGGGGCGAGCGCGTCCTCGTCGTCGAGCTCGAGAGCGGTGTTTTGCTCGGCACCATCGACTTGAAGCCGCAGCCCTGACGTGATCGCCATTGCGCGCGGACTGCTCGACGAGATCCGCCTCCGCGCCGAAGCCGCCTTCCCCGAGGAGTGCTGCGGCCTTCTCCTCGGTCATGAGCAAGGCAAGGACCGCATCCTCGTGAGCGATGCCGTGGCGAGCGCCAACCTGGCGGCCGAGCGGCAACGGCACTTCGAGGTCGATCCCGCGCTCTATCTCCGCCTTTGCCGTGCGGCAGCAGAGCCTTCAAGCGCGCAGCTCGTCGGCCTCTACCACTCGCACCCCGAGGGCGAGGCCGTGCCTTCCGCGTCGGACGCGGCGCAAGCCTGGCAGGAGGGCTGGATCTGGCTCATCGTGCCGCTCGCCTCCGGCCGGGCCGGGACGCCCGGCGCCTTCCGTCTTGCGCGCATGGGCGGACCGTTCGAGGCCGTAGCACTTTTGCCGCGCTGAACCCTATCTTGTCGCCTCGGCCGCGAGGGCTCGCGCCGAAAGGCGGCCGTGCATTGGCGTCGCGTGCGTGCGGCCGCGCCGGAAGCTCGATGGCGGGCGTTTGTAGGTCGCGAGAAAGGCGGCATTGAAGCGGCGCAGACTGCCGAACCCGGCGGCGAACGCGATCTTCGCGAGCGGCAAGTCCGTCTGGTCGATCATTCGTTTTGCGGCTTGCACGCGGCGGGTTGAGGCAACCGCTTGCGGGCTCGCGCCGACGTGGCGGAGGAAAAGCCGCGCGAGATGCCGGCTGCCGACGCCGAGCTTGTCCGCGAGTGCGGCGACGGAGCCGCCATCGAGGAACCCCGCCTCGATGAGCCGCATGCCGCGCATGACCGTCGCCTCGGTGCCGCGCCAGGCCGGGCTTCCCGGTGCGGTCTCCGGCCGACAGCGCAGGCAGGGGCGGAAGCCGGCCCGCTCCGCTTCCGCCGCCGTGCGAAAGAAGACGACGTTCTTTGCGTGCGCGGGCCGCACCGGACAGATCGGCCGGCAATAGATGCGCGTCGTGCGCACGCCTATGAAGAAGCGCCCGTCGAAACGCGCATCGCGGGCGAGACGCGCGCGCTCGCAGGCGTCCCAGTCGAGGGGTTCCGGATCCTGGGTCTTCATCAGCATGGCGGCATCCTAGCACGGGCCCTTGCTCCGGACTCGCCATATTCGGACTCCGTCTCCGCCGACCCGGGGACGGAGTCCGATCGCGGCCAGACAGGAGGAGAATTGTCGCGATCTATAGCGCAAGACCGCACCGGCAATCATGCTAGGGGGAAGAATATGTCTCACGCCGATCTCTTGAACCGCACGCTGCTCCACGCAAGCGCCTATTTGGATGGGCTCGAGGCCCGGCCCGTCGGCGCCATGGTCGGGGCGGAGGAGCTGCGGCGGCGGCTCGCACGACCGCTTCCCGAGCAGCCGAGCGATGCGATAGAGGTCATCGACGATCTCGTGCGCGACGTGGAGGGCGGCATCGTCGGCTCCACGGGCGGGCGCTTCTTCGGCTGGGTCATCGGCGGAACCTTGCCCGTGGCACTCGCGGCCGATTGGCTCACCGCCACCTGGGACCAGAACGCCGCCTCCTTTGCCTGCAGCCCGGCCGAGGCGGTGGTCGAGGAAGTCTGCGGTGCCTGGCTCAAGGAGCTTCTCGGGCTCCCGGCCGCGGCATCCTTCGCCTTCGTGACCGGCTGCCAGATGGCGCACACGACGGCGCTCGCGGCGGCGCGTCACAAGCTCCTCGCCGCGCGCGGCTTCGACGTCGAGCGGCGCGGCCTCTCGCAAGCGCCGGCGCTGCGCGTGCTCGCGAGCGAGGACCGTCACGAATCGATCCTGCGCTCGGTGCGCCTGCTCGGGATCGGCAGCGATGCGGTCGAGCTCTTGCCGTGCGAGAAGGCGGGTGGGGTGGCACTCGCAGCACTCGCCGCCGCCCTCGCGCGCGATCCCGGGAGGCCGACGGTCCTCTGCCTCCAGGCCGGCGACCTCAACACCGGCGCCTTCGATCCCTTCGCGCGCGCCTCGGCACTGGCTCACGCGGCCGGCGCCTGGGTGCACGTCGACGGCGCCTTCGGGCTTTGGGCCGCCGTGAGCGAGCGCTACCGCCATCTGCTTGCCGGCGTGGAGGAGGCGGATTCCTGGGCGACCGACGGCCACAAGTGGCTCAACCTTCCCTTCGACAACGGCTTCGTCTTCGTGGCCGACCCGGCCGCGCACAGCGCCGTGTTCGCGCAGCCGACCAGCTACGTGATCCCGGTCGCGGGCGTGCGCGAGCAGAAGGACTGGAATCCCGAATGGTCGCGGCGCGGGCGGGGTTTCGCCGCCTATGCGGCGATCCGCGCCCTCGGCCGCCAGGGCATCGCCGCGATCGTCGAAAGCACATGCGCTTTCGCAGCACGGCTCGTCGACGGTCTCGCCGCGATTCCCGGCGTCGAGGTGCTGGCGCGGCCGTGCATCAATCAAGCGCTCGTGCGCTTCCTCGACCAAGGCGGCGAGCACGACCGCTTTACCGATCGCGTGATCGCGCGCATCCAGGCCTCGGGCGTTACCTGGTTCGGCGGCACCACCTGGCGCGGGGTGCGGGCCATGCGGATTTCCGTGTGCAACTGGCGCACGGGTGATGCCGATTTGGCGCCCGTGCTCAAGGCCGTGCGCGAGTGCCTCGCCGAAGCACGCAAAGGGTAGCGGACAGCCGCTTGCATATGATCGCGGACGCCTTGGCCTTGGCGGACGCGCGACCGGGTGCTAGGGTGCGCAGCCCGGGCAAAAGGCAGATGCGCGAAAGGCAGGTGCGCGGATGAACTTCGCGAGCGACAACGTGACCGGTGCTGCACCCGAGATCCTCGCGGCCCTCGCCGCGGCGAACGAGGGTGCCGCGATGCCTTACGGCAACGATCCCGTCACCAAGCGCCTCGAGGCCGCCTTCAACGCGCTCTTCGAGCGGCCCGTCGCCTCCTTTCCCGTGGCGACGGGAAGTGCCGCGAATGTGCTGGCCCTTGCGGTCATGACGCCGCCTTACGGCGCCATCTATTGCCACCCGGACTCGCACATCAACACCGACGAGTGTGGCGCACCCGAGCTCTTCACCGGCGGGGCCAAGCTCGTTTCCATCCCCGGCAAGGCGGGCAAGATCGCGGCGGCCGATTTCGCCGACGTGCTCGCGCGCGCGGGCAAGGGCGTGGTGCATCACGTGCAGCCGGCTGCGATCAGCCTCTCGAACGAGAGCGAGGCGGGTACCCTCTACCGCCCCGATGAGATCCGCGCGATCGCCGAGATCGCGCATAAGAACGGGCTCTACCTCCACGTCGACGGTGCGCGTTTCGCGAATGCGGTCGCAAGCCTGGGCGTGACGCCGGCCGAGCTCACCTGGCGAGCAGGCGTCGATGCGCTCTCCTTCGGCGCCACCAAGAACGGGGCTTTGGGCGCGGAGGCCGTCGTCTTCTTCGACCCGAAGCTCGCCGAGAGCTTCGGCTACCGCCGCAAGCGCGGCGGCCATCTTTTCTCGAAGATGCGCTTCGTCTCGGCCCAGCTCGAGGCCTATCTCAAGGACGATCTCTGGCTGCGCCACGCCGGCCACGCGAACAGGATGGCGAAGCGCCTCGCCGACGGGCTCGCGGCGATCCCGCGGGTCGAGCTTCTCTTCCCCGTCGAGGGCAACGAGATCTTCGCGCGCCTTCCTGATGCCGCGATCAAGGGGGCCATGGCCGAGGGCTACGTCTTCTACCGCTGGCAGGGCGAGACGGACGAGAAATGCCGCTTCGTCTGCGCCTTCGACACCAAGGCGGCGGACGTGGACGGCCTCCTGGCCGCGCTCCGCCGCCACGCGGGCAATACCGCGCGCAAGCGCGCCTGAGCCGCACGCCCGCACCTTTCACTCGAGCGCCTGAGGAGGCCGAGACGAATCATGTCAAAGGACCGCATGCCGCCCCTTGCGGCGGAAGAGCTCGACGAGGAGCAGAGGAAGGCGGCCGAGGCCTTCAAGGCCTCGCGCGGGACCCCACCTTTCGGCCCCTTCATCCCACTCCTGCGCAGCCCCGAGGTGATGCTGCGCGCAGCCGCCCTCGGCGACTACCTGCGCTTCAGGAACGCGCTGCCGAAAAAGCTCGGCGAGCTCGCCATCCTCATCGCCGCGCGCGTCTGGACGCAGCAGTTCGAGTGGCACCATCACGCGCGGTTCGCGCTCGAGGCCGGGCTCGATGCGGGACTGCTCGGCGAGCTCGCCGAGGGCCGCCGGCCCGAGCGCCTCGATGAGGCGGAGGCGGTCGTCTACGACTTCTCGATGGAGCTTCACCGCAACCGCTCGGTGAGCGATGCGACCTACGCCAAGGCGCTTCAGCACTTCGGCGAGAAGGGCATCATCGACCTCGTCGGCATCGCCGGCTATTACGGCCTGCTCGCCATGGCGATGAACGTGGCGCGCACGCCGCTGCCCGAGGGCGTGACGCCGGCGCTTCCGCCCATGCCGCATTGAGAGGCGGCGGGCGACGCCGCTCGCCTGCCCGTCGCGTGGATGCGGTGGGGGCTTCTTTCAGGATTGGTCGAGGAGCAGGCTGAGCAACGCCATCAGCATCAGGATGGCGCCCAGGAAGCCGATCACGACGACGCCCCAGGTATCGATCTTCAGATGGTGCTTCATGCGCCTGCGCGGAGGGAGGGGCTCGCTTGCCATGAGGGATGGTGACCCTGCACTATCATGCTTTTGAATATACGGCCGGGGTGCGTGATGCCCGGTGCTGCGGCCCGCGGAGCGCGCTCCCGGAGGGGTTGCCAGGGGGAGCCCGGCAGTGTATCAAGCGCCTCGCCGTCCCCATCGTCTAGAGGCCCAGGACGGAGCCCTCTCACGGCTCAAACCGGGGTTCGAATCCCCGTGGGGACGCCAACCTAACCTCACATGCGCTCGAATGCGACGACGGATCGGCACGGCCGCTCATCTTCATTCCTGAGGGAATGCGGTGAGGTCCTGCCTGGCTGCGCTCGACGATGCGCCACCCCGTTAAAGGCAGCAAAGCCGGGTACGTGTTGACCGGGCTAGAGGCAACGAAGTATGGCGACCGCAGCGGTGCTATGGGCAAGTGGTTTGGCCGGCTCAAGACTGCGCAAGGGTACGGTGCCGAGCACGTGTTCCACTCAATCCGCAAGACCGTGGCAACGCTATTGGAGAATGCCCATGTCTTAGAGAACGTGGCAGCCGATATTCTCGGGCGCGAGAAACCGCGGATCACTTACGGGCTCTATAGCGGAGGTGCCTCGCTGGCGGTCAAGCGAAAGGCGATCGAGAAGCTTGCGTATCCCCGCTCATAGGCTACGCCACTTCCTCGCTCTATCCGCGCTCGCGCGTAGTGGAGACGTTGGCAACCTATGACTGATGTATATGATCAGGACGTGCTCGATTGCCTCGACCGCTGGCTTTCTTCTCACGGATATCACGCACGTGTAGATTCAGCCCAGATCACGGCAGCAGGCGAGTTGGTGGCCGCGTTCGAGCAACGCGCCAGAAACGGCGTCGCGCTTCACAATCAGCGCGTTCCGCCACAACGTCGTCGCCCCGTCTATGTTTTCTTTTGTGAGAATCTCACCTATGGTGCTTTTGCATTACGAGATCACTACGACTTCGTCGTCCTCTACCTTGGTATGGTGCCTACGATCGTTGACTTTTCTCGACGTATGATGGCAACAGATGGGCTGTGGGATGACATCGGCGACTCGAAACCCATTCGGGTCCGCGGACGCGGCCGTACCGATATGCCGTCTGTTCCCGCGCATAGAGCGTGGACTAAGCTTCCGCCTCGTGCACCAGATAATCCTGTTCGAGACGCATTCGCAATTGTGTTCGCGAGCGAGTGCTTCGATTTCATCGTGCGCCACGAACTTGCGCATCTTGTTCTCGGACATTGTGACTTTCTAGCACCGAGCGGCAACACCGCGATGATAAAAGATACGGACGGGCGACTTGCTAACGAAACTGACGTATTCGCCGTCCAAACGCTCGAAATCGCCGCGGACGGCCACGCCGCGATTTGGGGCGTAGAGCAGCTCCCGCATGTGCAAAAGACGTTCGGCAGCTTCCCTGAGGGTGTCGATGAAGCCCTCCGGCGCTTTCATCGCACGCCCGATGAAGCGCTACGCAACTACCTGCTCGCGATGTTCTTCGTGTTTCGCTTTTTTGACGAGATCGCGTGGAGCACTGAAAACCTCACTTGTCGGCAGCATCCGCCCGCACCATTTCGATTCCATGCCGCGTGCGTCCATCTTCACGAGCATTTCGAGCGTACAGGTGATACCGGCGCGAGGGAGTGCCTAAGACGTGTATTAAGAGTGATTTGGGAATTGGGAGAGTTCATATTTGCGAAGACGCTCGATCGAGAACCGAATCCCTGTATCAAAAGTCAAGTGTTGGACGACGAGAGCAAGCGGCATTTCGCGCTGTTGCATGAGCGATCCCAGACCCTCCCGCAAAGGTTGTTCGGCTTAACTGATTAAGAATGCACGCCCTCAGGCAACGCGACCTACGGCAGAGCACCTCGCCGCTTGAAATCCGCAAACTCAGCCATCAAAACCTCCATTTCTTTACTCACTTTTTCGGAGAAGGCCAGATATGGCTCAAGAGCCGCCACGATCTTCGCCGGATCAAATTCGTTCGGCGGCTTGCACGCAATCGGGTTGTCTCCAACGTCGTCCTGAAACCATGCGAGATGGAGGTATCCATATCCGATGACGTTCCGACCTTCCGTATCTGCGAGCCAGGCGATCTTGAGCAAGAGTTTCATGGCATCTTTAGGAAATGGCAGTTTGGACGTGTCGAGGATCGACGTGGGATAGCGTTCCATCAGCGAGCCATAAACGTCCATCATGTTAAAAATCAACTTGGTCAGTCGTTCGGCCGTGACCAGTTCAGACTTTTTCTTGAACCGTGCAAATTTCATCGATGCTTTCTGGCGAGTAGCCAGCCCTCCCCTTCGCACTGGCTGCGTTGTCCCGCAGGCTCGGAGGCGGTCGCGCCGCAGGAAGGGCATTCTTTCCAATCATCTTCACGTATAGCACCACGAAACGCACCGCCGCACCTTTTGCCCTTCATATCTACAATGCGCCCACATCGAGCGTTGCCATCTGTGGTTGCAATATTGCGGTTGGGCGCGCCACACTTGACGCAGTACGCAACCGGCTTGGTTTGCTTTTCACGCTCCATGGCTTCTTTTGAATTCATGCTAATTGATCGACTAGAACCCAAGAATGGCGTACGCGATGAGCCAACTGACGCACGGCCGGTGGCGAGTACTTCCATCCGCGCAAGCTCACGGCCGCGCGTCGGACGTTAACCACCGGAGCAAGGACAGGCTTGCACTCGCGAGCTTTCGGCATAGGTGGCGATCCCGTGTCGCCCGGGCAATCGGGGCCGGGCATCAAGAGACATTGAGTCCAGCGAGTCGGTGTTCGAGGGCAGCCAGAGAGGCTCCTACCAGGCGTTTCGACCGGGGAGGGTCCGGCAGCCGCACTCGCGCTCGTAGTCGCAGGGAGCCACGAACGCAACTCGACAGGCTTATTTGTATCGCAGAAGCGCTATTCCCCATGCCCACTCACGTTCATCATCTGCATCCTCAAGGCTTCCAGTTTTCACATCCAAAAAGCACCACCCGTTCCCGAACCTCTCAGTCCAGCGAGTAAACCGTTTAGACAGGGTCGTTTCTCTGTTGGGTCCACCCGCTGTCGAGTACACAAGCAAATATCCTGACCGCGCGTGATGCCTATGTCTGAAGTGGCGTTTTATTTTCGTCGCGTCGGTTTCAACGCCCTGGGTGCGATTCGTGTACTTAGTCTTGATCTCAATCACGGCTCGCACGCCGGAGCCCGTCTTATTAAAGACCGTTATATCATGGCGTTTTCGTCTATCTCCTGGCCGACGGCCTCGAGTTCTGCCTAAGAGTCTGTCCGGAAAGTTTTGATTCATGAACCGAGCCTTGCCAGTCGGCGGACCATGAGGGTTGCGGTCCGATCGCATACGCCGCGCGGTCCTGGTGGGAACCGCCG
>JBKQRV010000157.1:0-7874 GCA_052143835.1 Alphaproteobacteria bacterium | reverse complement strand
AGAGCCCACTCCTCATCGCTCAAATCAAATCGCATGATCCACCTCCAACCACGGTGAATCACAATCCGGTCAGTTTTTCAAGCAACTATGTGGGTACAGACCCTAGTCTCAGGGACGAGGTCGACCCGATCGCTCTGACCACCCGGAGCGGCTTCTTGATTGGAGTCGCGGTCCTTCCGACCTCCTCAATCGATCAAGCTGCACAAGGTTGTCGTCGTGGCGGCTGTGGGCACGTGGGCAACGCGCGAGCGTCGTCCAGACGAAGCGTCATGTCCACAGCCGTGTCGCCGAGCGTGCCTCAATCGCCCTCTTTTAGGTCTCAAAGGGGGTCTTTTGCGAGTATAAACAGCTGCGAACCCGTAACCGCAACCAAACGCAGCGTCGAGACGTGTTGATCATACCAATTCGCGACGACAGCGTGAGACGCCGGCCTCCCGTCCTCACCTATGGCATTATCTGCGCCTGCAGTGCGGTATTCCTCTGGCAGCTGGGTTTGAGCCCGCGAGCCTTCACAGGCTTTACCTACAGCTTCGGCATGGTACCGGCAGTCTTGCTCGGTTACGCCGAGCTCTCACCACGGCTTGCCGTCGTTCCGGCCTGGGCAACGGTCTTCACCAGCATGTTCGTTCACGGGGGATGGCTGCACTTGCTCGGCAACATGCTCTACCTCTGGCTTTTTGGGAGGGGGGTGGAGAGCGCGCTAGGACCATTTCGGTTCGGCGTCCTTTACCTCGTCTCGGGCGTCGCGGCTGCGATGACGCAGGCCTTCACGAACGCTACGGCCGAGGTCCCGATGATCGGGGCCAGCGGCGCGATTGCCGGCGCTCTCGGCGCCTATCTCATCCTGCATCCCCGCGCCAACGTGATCCTGTTCGTTTGGATATTCATCTTGATCCGTCTCGTCAGCGTGCCCGCGGTGATTCTCCTGGTGCTGTGGTTTGCGATGCAGCTCGTCAGCGCGCTGACCGCATCGCCCGACGAGCCGGGTGTCGCATTCTGGGCGCATGTGGGTGGGTTTATTGCCGGCATGATACTTGTCCTGCTCTTGCGAAGGCGCGATGTCGCTCTATTCCAGGCCGCACGATCCTCGTCGTTCACCGTGACGCGCCCAGATGAATCGGAATGGCGCACCCGGTCCGGCTCGGTTCCACCCGCCGGCAGTCGTTCGAAAAGATCGCGCGGCCCGTGGGGCTAAGCCGATCACCATCCTAAGAATGGCCTCACCTGCTGGGACGGCTGCCAGAGTTCGGCCGCAACAAGCCTCCCCTGCGTCTACGGCACGCCCAGGATCGACAACAGCCTGGTCTTTCCGGTCTAGGGTCGCCGTTCGCAGGAACCCCCTCACGAACCCTCCTCGCGCCGAAAGACCGCGCGCGTCGCAAGAGTGCCGCGCGGCAAGTCAATGCTCGTTGTCGCCGCAAGCCGCGAAGCTCGCGCAGAGATGATCGAGGCGGACGGTAAACGGCAGGAAAACCACCGACACGCTGAGCGAGTCGAGTAGGAAGCGGCCGTCGTTGGTCATGGTGACGTCGGCCGGACGGGGGGCGTCGTCCGGGTCGCCCTCATCGCTCGATTCTCCCTTGAAGCCGGCGATGGGGCGCAGCATGAGCCTCAAGTGGATCAGGCCGTCCTCGCCGCCGATCGCGGCGACGCTTGCGGCCACGTCGAAGCGGCGCGCGCCGTCGTAAACCGGGACCGTGAATTGTTGGCCGGGCTTGGGCGGCTGCCGGCGCAGCGCCTCGCGGATCGAGGCGACGGCCGAGATGGGGTCGAGGACGTTGCGCCGGAAGCTCTCCGCGAGCTGGGGCTTGTGGCTCGTGTCCTCCTTGCCGCGCTCGGCGACGACCGCACCGTCGCGCGCGACGAAGCCCATGTCGACGCGGCGGTCGCGCCATTTGCGGATGTCGTAGCGGGCACCGTAGTGCCGGGGCAGGGCCGAGTCGCCGCTCTCGAGGCGGCCCTCGACGCTGGCACTCCCGCGAAAGCGGGTGAGCCAGCGTGCCAATCCCTCGGTCTCGATCGCGATCTCGCCGTGATAGTCCGCAGCTGTCTCGCCGATCATGAAGCGTATCTTGGCCGCGGGAAGACCGGCCCAGGTGGCGCGGTAGAAGGCAACGACCTCCTCGGCGCGCACGGCGCCGGCAGAGACCATGCTCAGCAGAACCAGTACGGCGGCCGATGCGCTCACGCGTCGAGGGAAGGGCATGACGCAGTATAGGCGCTCTCGCCGACCCGCGTGAGGGCTGCGATCCTCGGGCCTACGATCCTCAGACGCCCCCGCCTTGCTTGACTCGCCTCCCCAAGGGCAGGATGCTGATCCGCAATGAAAGCGCTCTTGCATCTCCGCGAGGGGGTCACGGCGGCCGCCTTCGCTACCTCCCTCGCGCGCGAGATCCGCGCCGGCCAACACAAGGCCTGGGAGCTGGTGCGCGCGCGACCCTTGACCATCCGCCACAAGGGCCGCTTCAAGAGCGTGGTCACCATCAGGAAGGCGGCGCGCCGCGCCGCGGGCGAGTGCCAAGCGCCGGACTTGATCGCCAGCATGACCGGCAAGGACGCCGGCTTCGTGCTGCGCTATTTCGTGGGCCTCGTGGCGATGAAGCTCGGGGCTCAGGTGGCGGGTGTCTACATTCCCGTCGATGAAACGTGACGGTCGCACTCCTCCTGCGGTGAAATCACCTGAAGCTCGTGGCCGTGATGCCGCAGGCGCAGTGACGCGACGCCGATCGTCAATCCGCTGCCTTGTCGGGATTATTGTCGCGGCCGTCACGGCGGCGCTCGTCGCCGCTTGCGCAAGCCCTTACGTCGAGTCCTACCAGGACATGCGGCAGACCACGATGGCCGACGTGGATTTCGAGCCCTTCAGCGGTGCGCCGCGTCTCGTGCAAAGCAGCGGCGACCCGAAGTTGGATGTTTATCTGCAACTCGACGACGGCTATGCGGTCATCGGCGTCTCCGGCTTCTTCGGGGACCCGCAGAATCCGGACGAAGTGCTGCAACAGGCCAAGGAAGTGGGCGCCGCGGTCGTCCTCATCGGAGCCAAGTACCGCGACAGCGAAACGACCGAAACCTCGTATATACGCTACTCGGTGGATCGCTTCGAGCGCTGGGCGCTCTATTTAGCACCCCTGCCGCGGAAGGGGCTCGGCATCCTGTTCGACCGCATGACCGAGCGGCAGAGACGCGAAGCGGGCAGCGATCGCGGCGTGCAAGTGGTCGCCATCCGCAAGGCATCTCCTGCGGCGCGGAGCAACATCGTCATCGGCGATGTGATCCTGACCATCGACGGTCACGAGGTCGAGGACGTCGCCACCTTGCGGAAGGCGGTCGACGGCGCGCTTGGCCGAGACGCGGCGATCGAGCTCGTGCGGGACGGCACGCGCATTGCGACCACTGTGGACTTGCGGGACTGGTGAGCCGCCGGTGCCGCTGGCGTGCCGCCAGCTATATCCCCTCTCTCGCCCAGCGCTTGGTCACCTCGAGCGCCTCGCCGGTCTCGAGAAAGCTCTTGAGGCTTGAGAGAATCGCCGGCCAGCCGTTCCTCAGCCGCTCGTCGACCTCGCTGCCCGCTTCGAACGCCTCGTGAGCCACGGTCAGCTTCACCTCCCTCGCCCCGGCGGGCTCGATGGTGTAGCTCACGCGCGAGGCCGGCGGCGCTGCCGCCCCCGGCACGCTGCGATAGCTCCATCTCAGGACAAGATGGCCGGGCGGTCTCACCTCGAGCACCTTCGCCCGCACCATGTCGGGCTCCCCGTCGATCTTGCGGAAGAGAACGGGCGAGCCCGGCCGCCAGTCCGATTCGACCGCCCGGCCGCCCCAATATTGCCGGCTGAGATGGCCGTCGGTCAGCGCCTGCCTGAGCCTCTCGGGCGTCGTCGCGATGTAGCTGACGTAGACGAAGCCGGCACTGCTCATGGCGCCATCCTCCGCTCCTTGCGCGAAGGGCGGTACCGCTCTGCCTCAGCTCGGCCGGAAGAGCGCGCGGCCGTATTGGTTGTTGGCCTCGACGAGCCGCGTGAGCAGCACCATGAGCCGCTCGCGCTCGGCCGGTGCGAGGGGTGCTACGAGCCGCTCCTGGGCCCGCTGCATAGCACCCTCCATGCGCGCGGTCAGCTTAACACCCTCCTCGCTCAGGTGGGCGCGCCTGACGCGCCGATCGCGCTCGCTGGGCGCGCGCCGCACGAGCCCGCGCGCGGCAAGCCGGGCCAGAACGTCCGCGACGTTGGTACGGTCGATCCCGAGCTCGGCCGCGAGCGAGACCTGGTCGAGGCCTGGACGGACCGAAAGCGCCGTCAACAGGCCGTACTGCACGGGCGTGATGCGGAAGGCCTTGCATTCCTCCAGAAACAGCGCCTGGTGGATCTGATGCAGCCGGCGCACGAGATACCCCGGCCGCGACCACAGCGGCCGCGCGCGCGGGGCCTCGGCGGTATCGCGAGCCTTCTCCAGCACCTTCTTGCTGAGCTTGGCCACTATCGTTCGTCCCTCGCGGCCGCGACGGCACGCCGGCGCGAGCCGGTTGACCCTCTGCCGCATCGCCGATACCATCAGTATACTGTGTTTCTCCTCCTGGCGACCGAGGATTTCGCCGCGACCCATGCCCCCGCAGCGAGCAAGGAAATAGCGTGGATGCCTTCTCCCACCCCGGTCTCGCCTATCGTCCGGCAAGCGAGCTCGCGCGGCAGCTCAGCGCACGCGAGCTCTCGCCGGTGGCACTGGTGAGGGAGATTCTCGCGCGCATCGAGGCGAGCCAGGCCACGCTCAACGCTTATATCACCGTCTGCCGTGAGGAGGCCCTCGCCGCGGCAGAGGCGGCCGAGGCGGCGCTTGCGCGCGGGGAGGCCTGCGGCCCGCTTCACGGCGTGCCGGTCTCGATCAAGGACATCATCAACACCAAGGGCATCCGCACTACCTGGGGCTCGCGTCTCATGGCGGAGAACGTGCCCTTGAGCGACGCGGTCGCGGTCGAGCGCCTCAAGGCCGCGGGTGCCATCGTCATCGGCAAGACCACGACGCCCGAATTCGCCCACAAGCTCTTGACCGATGCGCCGCTCTTCGGCGTCACGCGCAATCCGTGGCATCTCGACTACAGTCCCGGCGGCTCGAGCGGCGGGGCTGCGGTCGCGGTCGCGGCGGGGCTCGGGCCGCTGGCGCTCGCCACCGATGCGGGGGCCTCGACGCGCCTGCCGGCCGCCTGCACCGCGACCCTCGGGCTCAAGCCCACCCTCGGCCTGGTCCCGCACAGCCAGGTGCCCGAGGCCTTCAACAACTTCATCCATCTCGGGCTCATCGCCCGCACCGTGCGCGATTTGGCACTCATGCTCGACGTGCTCGCCGGCCCGCACGAGAGCGATCCCCATTCGATCGCGGTGCCCCCGCCCAAGGCGCTCGCGCGCCTCGACGAGCCCTTCGAGCTCAAGGGGAAGCGCATCGCCTGGCGCCCGCTGCTCGGCAACGAGGAGCTCGACCACGAGGTGCAGGCGCTTTGCGAAGGAGCGCTCACAGCACTCGAGCGCGAGGGCGCTGTGGTCGAGCTCGACTCGAGCCCCTTCGAGAACGCCGAGCCCGCCTGGCGCATCCTCCAGCAATCGAACTGGGCGGCGCGCTTCTTGGCACGCCTCGACGAGCTCGCGCCGAAGATGGACCCGAGCTTCGTCGCGGGCATTCGCGCGGGTGGGGCCTACACGGGACAAGAGGTGACGCGCGCCGGCTACCAGCGCACGCAATTCTTCCGCGCGGTCCAAGGGTGGTTCCAGCACTTCGATTTCGTCGCGACACCGACGGCCGCACGCCCGCCGCTCCTGGCAACACAGCAAGCCCTCGATCCGATCGAGATCAACGGCAAGTGTGTCGGCGACATGCGTAGCACCTATGTGCCCTACCTCAACGCCATCGATTTGACCGGCCACCCGGCCTTGAGCGTGCCCTGCGGCTGGACCAAGTCCGGCCTGCCCGTGGGCCTTCAAATCATCGGGCGCTGGTACGAGGATGCGGATGTGCTGCGGCTCGCGGCCGTGCTCGAGGCGAAACGGCCCTGGCGGGACCGGCTGCCGCCTTACGCACCGGCGTGAGATAATCGAGGGGGATTGGAGGGGCGAGACATGTCCGACTACGGCAAACCGGGAAGCGGCATCGGCGCGCGGCTCCTGCGCAAGGAGGATGCGCGCCATCTTCACGGCCGCGCCACCTTCGTGGGCGACATAGCCCTCCCGGGGCTCATGGAGGTCGCTTTCCTGCGAAGCCCGCTCGCCCACGCGCGCATCAAGAGCATCAACGTGCCGCCGGCGCTGCGGGAAAGCGCCTATACGGCGGCCGAGCTCGCAGGCGTCAAGCCGATGCAGGCCAACAACAGCATCCCGGGCTTCAAGAGCTCCGACTATCCCATCCTCGCCACGGGCAAGGTGCGCTTCGCGGGAGAGCCCGTGGCCCTCTGCCTCGGCGCCTCGCGCGCGGTCGCGGAGGACCGCTGCCAGGCGTTCGCCCTCGACCTCGAGGAGTTGCCTCCCGTGGTCGATGCCTTGGCCGCACGCAAGCCCGGGGCGGCCCTCGTGCACGAGGCGTGGGGCGACAATCTCTTCCTCGTCACCTCGACCGACACGCGCTTCGACGAGCTTGCCCGGCAAGCGGACGTCGTCGTCAAGCGCCAGTACAAGCTCGCGCGGCAATGCATGGTGCCGATGGAAGGCAAGGGTGCGCTTGCCTATTGGGACGACCGCGCCGATCAGCTCGTCGTCTACACCTCGACCCAGGTGCCGCACATCATCCGCACCGGGCTCTCCATTTGCCTCGGCCTCGACCAGGGCAAGATCCGCGTGATCGCCCCCGACGTGGGCGGCGGCTTCGGCTTCAAATGCATCCTCCAGCCCGAGGAGGTCGCCGTCGCCTTCCTCGCCCTCACGCGCCGCCATCCGGTGCGCTGGACCGAGGACCGGCGCGAGCACCTTGTCGCCGCGGCGAACGCGCGCGAGCACCATTACGACGTGACCGCCTATGCCGATCGGCGCGGCCGGCTCCTGGCGCTTGACGCCGAGATCACCGTCGATGTCGGCGCCTATTCGGTGTGGCCCTTCTCGGCCGGCCTCGAGGCGGCCCAGGCCGGCGGCAACCTGCCGGGGCCCTACGCCTTCGACGGCTACCGCTGCAAGACCTATTCGGTTGCGACCAACAAGCCGCCCTTCACGCCCTATCGCGGCGTGGCGCGCCCCGGCGTGTGCTTCGCGATCGAGCTCACCATGGATGCGATCGCGCGCGCGGTCGGGCGCGAGCCCAAGGAGGTGCGGCGCGAGAACCTCGTGCCCGCGTCTGCGATGCCTTACAACAACGTGACGAAGAAGCATTACGACAGCGGGGATTTCGCCAAGAGTCTCGACGTCGCCGCCGAGAAGATCGGGCTCGCCGCCGTGCGCGCGCGGCAGAAGAGTGCCGAGCCGGACGGGCGGCTCATCGGCATCGGCTTCTCGACCTATACCGAGCAGACCGCGCACGGCACCAAGGTCTTCGCCGCCTGGGGCATTCCGCTCGTCCCGGGCTACGAGCAGGCCGCGGTGCGGCTCACCCCCGACGGCGGGCTCGAGGTCCGCGTCGGCGTGCAGTCGCACGGACAAGGCATGGAGACGACCCTCGCGCAGATCGCGCACGAAATCCTCGGCATCGATCCCGCCGACATCAAGGTCGTCCATGGCGACACCGCGCTGACGCCCTATTCGACGGGGACCTACGCCTCGCGCAGCATCGTGATGGCGGGAGGTGCGGTGTCGCGCTCGTGCCAGACGCTCGCCGAGCGCATCAAGCGCATCGCGGCACACCTTCTGCAATGCCGTGCCGAGGAGGTGCACTTCGTCCGCGGCGAGGTCCACGGCCCGCGCGGGCACGTC
>JBKQRV010000156.1:0-5945 GCA_052143835.1 Alphaproteobacteria bacterium | reverse complement strand
CTACGACGATTGCGTCATTGCGAGGCGACCTGCCTGCGCGAAGCCGAAGCGGCTTCGCTTCGGCGGAGGCAGGAGGCGAAGCAATCCGGAGCTTGCCAGGCCATCCTGGATTGCTTCGTCGGCTATGCCTCCTCGCAAGGACATGCCCCGACTGCCGATTGGAGCTGCCATGCCAGAAAGCGAGCGCGACGGCCAAAAGGCCCTGGACCTGCTGACGAACCTGCTCGCGCGCGCCAAGCGCGCGGGTGCGGATGCGGCCGATGCGCTCTGCGCCGAGAGCGCCTCCTTGAGCCACGCCCAGCGTCTCGGCAACGTCGAGAAGCTCGAGCGCGCGGAGAGCCGCGACCTCGGCTTGAGGGTGCTGATCGGGCGGCGCCAGGCGATCGTCTCCTCGACCGACCAGGACGAGAAGGCGCTCGCCGAACTCGTCGAGCGCGCCATCGCCATGGCGCGCGTGGTGCCCGAGGATCCCTTTTGCGGCCTCGCACCCGAGGAGCGCATTTTGCGCGATATCCCCGCTCTCGACATCTGCGATGCGGCGGAGCCCGCACCCGAGACCCTCATAGAGCGCGCGCGCGCCTGCGAGGAGGCCGCCCGCGCGGTCAAGGGCATCACCAACTCCGAGGGTGCGGAAGCCGGCTGGTCGCTCGGGCGCGTGACGCTCGCGGCGACGAACGGCTTCGCCGGGAGCTACCGGCGCTCGCACCACTCGGTCGGCGTCGCGGTGCTGGCGGGGGAAGGTACCGCCATGGAGCGCGACTACGACTTCGCGACCGCGGTCAACGGCGCCGACCTCGAGGCGCCCGGGGAGGTGGGCCGGCGCGCGGGCGAGAAGGCGGTCAAGCGGCTCAATCCCAAGAAGCTCAAGACGACCAAGGCGCCCGTCGTCTACGACTCCCGTGTCTCGAACGGGCTCGTGAGCCACCTCGGCTCCGCGATCAACGGCAGCGCCATTGCGCGCGGCACGAGCTTCCTCAAGGACAGGCTCAACACGCGCGTCCTGCCGCCCGGCACCCGCATCACGGACGACCCTATGCGCGCGCGCGGGCTGCGCTCGCGGCCCTTCGACGGCGAGGGGATCGCGGCCGAGCGGCGCCAGCTGGTCGAGGACGGCGTGCTCTTGAGCTGGCTCCTCGACCTGCGCACCGCGCGCCGGCTCGGGCTCGAGACCACGGGCCACGCCGCGCGCGGCACCTCGGCTCCGCCCGAGCCCGCCCCCACCAATCTCTATCTCGAGCCCGGCGCGCTTACGCCCGAGGCGCTCATCAAGGAGACCGGGCGCGGCCTCTACGTCACCGAGCTCATCGGCTTCGGCGTCAACGGCGTCACCGGCGACTACAGCCGGGGTGCCGTCGGCTTCTGGATCGAGGACGGCGAGCTCGTCTATCCGGTGAGCGAGATCACCATCGCGGGTAACCTCAAGGACATGTACCTGGCACTCACCGCGGCCGACGATCTCGTATTCCGCTACGGCACCAACGCGCCCACGCTCCGCATCGCCGAGATGACCATCGCGGGGGCGTGAGCGACCCTTTCAGCCTCCCTCTGCCGCTCGCGGGACCGATTCCGCGCAGCGGATCGATGCGGCTGCGAAGTAGCCGAGCGAGCGAGAACCGCGGCAATTTCAATTTCAATGAGAGCCCTAGTGCAGGAAGCATCGGGCGACTATACTCTTTCCGGACCGCAAGCATCATCTGGACGGGCAGCGACCGGAAGGCCGATGGCGCAGCGACTCTATCTAGCCGGACCGGATGTATTTCTCGCCGACGCCCGCGATATTGGTCGGCGAAAGCAGGAGATTTGCCGGGAGTTCGGGTTCGAGGGGCTGTTTCCGCTGGACAACGACGACACGGTCGGCCGCGATGCGGCAAGCATCTTCCGCGCGAACTGCGCCCTCATGCAGCGGGCGGACATCGGGCTGTTCAACCTCACGCCCTTCCGCGGCCCGAGCGCCGACGCCGGCACCGTGTTCGAACTGGGCTACATGTTTGCCAGCGGTAAGGCGGTCCATGGCTACAGCAGCGTATCGACTACCTACCGGGCGCGCGTCGGGCCCGGTTTGGAGTCGCTCGCGGCGCCGCGAGACGGCAACGGCTACGCAATCGAGAATTTCGGCCTGACCGACAACCTGATGATCGTGCGCGCGATCCTTGAAGCGGGCGGCGAGCTCACGTCGATCGAGGAGAACGCCGGCGCCGCGGACAGCGCATCGCTGGCGGCCTTTAGGGCTTTCAGAGCCTGTCTCGAGGCCGTGAGCGCTCGGACCGACATCGCCCGCGCCGAAAAGAGGAGACCGTCGCGAAGGTAGGGGTAGCATGACTGTAGGCGCTTTTGAGCTTGTGGGAGAGGACGCGAATTTTGATTTGAGACCGAGGAATGTCGCTGAGCCCATCCCGGACGACCAGCGCAAGCTCAGTCACGAGGTCTATGAGGCGGCGAACATCCTGAAGCTCCTGCATGCGCGATCGGCGTTCCGCCGGGACGCCGCGACCTTTCACGAATTCGTCGCGCGAATTCTTCAGGCGGCGAGAGTGGGATGCGTCGGGCAGCATGTCCACACCAATCTTGCGGCGGAGGCCCTCGAGCAAATCCGCGCCGATATCCTACGGCGCAAGGGAAGGGCCCTCGTCTATCGCTATCTGTCCATCCTCGCCCTTTGGGCATTGGCGGGCTGGACCGTCGGGGTGGCGATCGTCGCCGCGGCGTGGCTTCTTCATCTTCCCGGGCAGGGCTACGGGTGGGTCGTCATTGGCGCCATGGTGGGCACCTGGATCTCGGTGGCGGCGACGCGGTGGGAGATCTCCTTCGCAGGCATACAGGATTATCTAGCTTTTCGGTACGAGCCGTTCGTCCGCATGCTGTTCGTCGGGCTGCTCGCGACTTTCTTCGCTCTCTTCCTCAAGCTGAGGATCCTGTCATTGTCGATTGGGAGCCTCGATTTCGGCGACTTCGCCGACTGCCATATCGGCACGGCTCTGGCGCTCGGCGCGATCTCGGGAATCGGCGAGAAGGCGATTTCCGTTCAGCTGATTGACCGCGTACGCAGGCTGCTCACGCCGGCGGCCGGCTAGGAATGGCCACTCGGCGCTGCCTTAGCGCCAGCCGATCGTGCACCAGGTGCCTTTGGGCAAGCCAAGCGGAGTTCCTTGGCCGATTCCGGCCGGTGCTTTGCGTCAGGGCGCAGGCGCGTCGGCCGCCGACCGCGGCACGACCGTCGTTTCGTCGGCAGCCGCTCCGTGCCGGCGCCCACACCGAGGTGCTCGACAGAATGCCGGCGACATAAGTCAATACCAGGGCGCCTATCTCCATGCGCAAGCGTGGGCGGTCACCATAGCCTGCGTCCAGCAGCACCACGCCACGCGCAACTCAATAAGACTACCGCAGCGCGCGGAAGAATTCGCGGATGTCTTGCGCCAAGAGCTCGGGCTGCTCCATGGCGGCGAAATGACCGCCCTTGGGCATGACCGTCCAGCGCTGGATGTTGTAGCCGCGCTCGGCGAGGGCGCGCGGCGGGATGGGGATCTCCTTGGGGAAGAGCGCCACCGCGACGGGTGGGGTGACGCGGCTCGCGGGCGAGAGGCGAAGCGGCTGGGCGCGCGACTCGTAATAGAGCCGCGTGGAAGCGGTGATCGTCCCGCTCACCCAATAGATCATCACGTTGTTGAGGAGCTCGTCGCGGCCGAAGACGCGCTCGGGGTCGCCCTCGCAATCGCTCCAGGTGCGGAACTTCTCGATGATCCAGGCCGCGAGTCCGACCGGCGAATCGTTGAGGCCGTAACCGAGCGTTTGCGGCTTGGTCGACTGGAGATGGTTGTAGCCGCCCTCCTTATCCCACCAAGCGCGGAGCTCCGCGAGATAGTGCTGTGCCACCTCGTCCTGCTGCGGCTCGTTGAGCGTGCCGCCGAGGAGGAAGCGGCCGGCAATGTGGTTGAGATGGATGCCGACGAGGCGTGCCGCGTGATCGAGACCAAGCGCACTCGAGATCGCGGAGCCCCAATCCCCACCCTGGGCGGCGAAACGCGCGTAGCCGAGCTCGCTCATCAGCAGCACCCATAGTCGGGCGATGGCGTTCGGGTTCATGCCGGGGCTGAGCGGGCGGTCGGAGAAGCCGTAGCCCGGCAACGACGGCACCACCACATCGAAGGCGTCCTCGGCACTGCCGCCGTGCGCCGCCGGATCGGCGAGGAGCGGGATGAGCCTTGCCATCTCGACGAAGCTTCCCGGCCAGCCGTGGCTGATGATGAGGGGGAGCGGCCTCGCTCCCTTCCCGCGCACATGCACGAAATGGATGCGCAAGCCGTCGAGCTCGATACGGTATTGGGGCAGGCGGTTGAGGGCCGCCTCCTGCCTGCGCCAGTCGTACCCGTTCTGCCAATAAGCCACGAGGGCGCGCAAATAAGCGAGGTTCGTACCGCGCTCCCAGCCGGCGTTCGCGATCTCGTCCGGCCAGCGCGTGGCGGCGAGCCGCCGCTTGAGGTCATCGAGCACCGCATCGGGCACGCTGATCGTGAATGTCTCGGCCGCCATCCGCTCGGCACCTCCTCGCTGCGCCAATCGGAAGCGACGGTAGCACGAGCTCGACTTGGCGAGGAGCCCTAACCTGCTCTCACCAGTGCTAACGGCTCTTTCGCGAGCGTGACTGCGAGCGGGAGCGCCGCGACGAGATCGCCGTCCGCCTGCACCGCCTCGCCGGGCTCGCCCTCGACGGTGACCGAGCTTGCCGGGACGACGCGCACGTCGGCCAGGCGGTCCATGCGGCCGGCGATGAGCCCCCAGGCATAGCGCAGGAGGTTCCAGCGCCCGGCGCGCTCGAAAAGTGCCACGTGAAGGCGCGGCTCGTCGAGGCGGGCATCGCGTGCGACGATGAAGCGGCCGCCGTAGTAATGGCCCTTGGCGATCACGAGGGCGGCTGCGGTGAAATGCTTGCCGTCGATCTCGACCTGATAGCGCCGCGCGCGATAGCCGACGAGCTGGGAGAGGGCGCTGAGCGCGTAGGCGAGCTTGCCAACCGCCCGCTTGAGGCGCAGGTCGAGCGCTCCGATCACGCGCGCGTCGAAGCCGACCCCGACCATGAGCGCGAAGCGCCGGCCGTTGGCGCTGCCGAGAAAGACCGGGTGCGGCGCGTGAAAGGCGATCGTCTCGGCGATCGCGCGCGCCGACCCTGCGAGACCGATCTCGGCAGCGAGCACGTTGGCGGTGCCGAGCGGCAGGATCGCGAGCGGAATAGCGCTTTGCGCGAGGCCGTTGATTGCCTCGTTGATCGTGCCGTCGCCGCCCGCGGCCACCACGAGGTCGACGGCCGCGGGATCGGCCGCGCGCGCGAAGGCCTCGGCGTCGCCCTGGGCCGCCGTCTCGCGAACGGAGAGCGCGCAGCCGAGCCGTGCGAGGCGTGCCAGCACGTGCGCGAAGCGCCGCCGCCGGTGCCAGCCCGCCGCCGGGTTGTAGATGACCAGGAGGCGCCGCGGCCTCAAAGCATGATCGGGAGCGTTCAGGGGAAGCCTCGCCGAATTCCGCTAAAATTCTGTTGCGGATTTATTAAAGCGCCAGCGCGCATTTGTGAAGTTACATTTAAGTTGCAATAATGTGACGAGTATTGTCACATCTCTTGTAGAATAGTACTTGAAATCCTCAAGATGTTGTTTTAGCTTCCGCGCACGGGTGGCCAGGCATCCTCGCCGGCTCGGGCGCGCACGGATGAGGGGAGTGAGTCGCTACCGCACCATCTGGATATCCGATATCCATCTCGGCACGCGCGGCTGCCAGGCCGAGTTCCTGCTCGATTTCCTCAAGCACAACGAATCCGAGCACCTCTACCTCGTCGGCGACATCGTCGACGGCTGGCGTCTCAAGCGTTCCTGGTATTGGGCGCAGACGCACAACGACGTGATTCAGAAGATCCTGCGCAAGGCGCGCAAGGGCACCAAGGTGATCTACGTTCCCGGCAA
>JBKQRV010000155.1:0-14141 GCA_052143835.1 Alphaproteobacteria bacterium | reverse complement strand
ATCAACATCGCCGCGAAGCCGAGATAGGGGTTGGCGAGCGGATCGGGGAAGCGCACTTCGACGCGCTTGGCCTTCGGGTTCGTCGTATAGGGGATGCGGCACGCCGCTGAGCGGTTGCGCGCCGAATAGGCGAGCAACACCGGCGCCTCGAAGCCCGGCACCAGACGCTTGTAGCTGTTGGTCGAGGGATTGGTGAAAGCGTTCAGCGTCCGCGCATGGCGGATGATGCCGCCGATGTAATAGAGGCAGGCATCGGAGAGATCCGAATATTTGTTGCCGGCAAACATCGGTTTGCCGTCTTTCCAGATCGACTGATGCACATGCATGCCCGAACCGTTGTCGCCATAGACGGGCTTCGGCATGAAGGTCGCGGTCTTGCCGTAGGAGTGGGCGACCATCTGCACGCAATACTTATAGATTTGCATGGCGTCGGCGGTCTTCGACAGGGTGCCGAACAAGATTCCGAGCTCGTGCTGGGCCGGCGCCACCTCGTGGTGATGCTTCTCCACCTTGACCCCCATGGCGGCGATGGCATCGAGCATCTCGGAGCGCATGTCCTGCGCCGAATCGACCGGCGGCACCGGGAAGTAGCCGCCCTTGATCGGTGGACGATGGCCCGAGTTGCCTTCCTCGTACTGGCGGCCCGAGTTGTAAGGGCCCTCCTCGCTGTCGATATAGACGAAGTGCTCGTTCATGCTCGACTTGAAGCGCACATCGTCGAACACGAAGAACTCCGCCTCGGGGCCGAAATAGGCGGTGTCGCCGAGGCCGGTCGCCTTGAGGTAGGCCTCGGCGCGCTTGGCGGTCGAGCGCGGGTCGCGGCCGTAGGCCTCGCCGGTGGTCGGCTCGACCACGTCGCAGACGAGCACGAGGGTCGGCTGGGCCATGAAGGGATCCAGCGTCGCCGTGTCCGGGTCGGGCATGAGCGTCATGTCCGACTCGTTGATGGCCCTCCAGCCGGCGATCGAGGAGCCGTCGAACATGACGCCGTCCTCGAGGAACGACTCGTCGAAATTGCTCACCGGGTGGCTCAGGTGCTGCCACTTGCCGCGCGGATCGGTAAAACGGAAGTCGACGTACTTGACGTCGTGCTCCTTGATCAAGTCGAATACCTTCTCGAACTTCTTCGTCATCGTTGCTGATCCCTTCTTGATGGTCGAGGGGTGGAAATGCTGCAGGGGCGCAAGCCGCCCCCGCTTGTGGTTGTGCGCTCCCGGCAAGCGCCCCGGCAGCGGCCGCGCGAGGGTCTAGATGGCGTCCTTGCCGCGTTCGCCCGTGCGGATTCTGATGGCCTCCTCCACCGTGGTCACGAAGATCTTGCCATCGCCGATACGCCCCGTGTGCGCCGCCTGCTGGATCGCCTCGATCGCGCGGTCGACGAGCGCGTCCTCCAGCACGACTTCGATCTTCACCTTGGGCAGGAAGTCGACGACGTATTCCGCCCCGCGGTAAAGCTCGGTGTGGCCCTTTTGTCGGCCGAAGCCTTTCGCTTCCGTCACGGTCAGGCCCTGGAGTCCGATCTCGTGGAGCGCCTCTTTCACTTCGTCGAGCTTGAACGGCTTGATGATGGCTTCGATTTTTTTCATAGCCTTTCTCGTCTGGCTTCAAGTCGCATGGCGATGGCTTCCGCGGGTGCGCCGCCGCGATGCCGCTCGTGCGGGCAGCACCGCCGTCTCTCGCGGCCCCTCATGAGCCCGCCCCTCATTAGCACGGCGCGTGCCAATCGTCGCGTCCCCTCGGATCGAGGCGCCCCCGCAGCTTCGCGGCCTAGATCACGCGGATCGGGCGCGAATTATCGCCTAATCCTCGTGCAAATGCTCAAAAATCGAGCATTAAAACGGCTCAGCTCTCTGCCAAGGCGAGGCGGATGCGCTGGATCGCGCGCTCGATGTTCTCCGTGCTGTTGGCGTAGGAGAAGCGGACATAGCCCTCGCCATAGCGGCCGAAGCTGGTGCCGGCAATGATGGCGACACCGGCTTCCTCGAGGAGCTTTTGCTCGAGCGTGCGGGCATCGAAGCCGGTGCCGGCGATGTTGGGAAAGGCGTAAAAGGCTCCGCCGGGCTCCACGCAACGGAAGCCGGGAAGCTGGTTGAGCGCGCGCACGATGACGCGCCGGCGCTCGTCGAACGCCTTGACCATGCGGCCGACGCTCTCCTGCGGGCCGGTGAGGGCCGCAAGGCCCGCGTATTGCGCGGCCGCGTTGACGCAGCTGTGGCAGTTGACCGCCAACCGCTCGGCATACGGGAAGAGGGCCGCGGGCCAGACGCTGAAGCCCATGCGCCAGCCCGTCATCGCGTAGGTCTTGCTCCAGCCGTCGAGCAGGATGACGCGCTCGCGGAGCGCTTCGTATTTCAGCAGCGAGACATGCTGGCGGCCGTCATAAAGCATCTGGCCGTAAATCTCGTCGCTCAAGACCGCGACATGCGGATGAGCGAGCAGGCCCTCGGCCAACTTGTCGAGCTCAGCCTTGGGCACCGCACCCCCCGTGGGATTGGCCGGGCTGTTGAGAATGAGGAGGCGTGAGCGGGGCGTGATTCGCGCGAGCACCTCTCCCGCGTCGAAAGAGAAGCCGTTCTCCTCGTAGAGCGGAATCGGCACCGCCTTGGCGCCGGTGAAGTTGATGACCGATTCATAGATCGGGAAGCCGGGGTTGGGGTAGAGGATCTCGGCGCCGGGCTCGCCGAACATGAGAATCGCGAAGAACATGGTGACCTTGCCGCCCGGCACGATCAGCACCCGGCCGGGCTCGACCTTGACGCCATGCCGGCGATGGAGGTCGGCCGAGACCGCCGCACGCAGCTCGGGGATGCCGGCGGCGGGCGTGTAGCCGTGATGGCCGTCGCGTAGCGCCTTGCAGCCCGCCTCCACGATATGCTCGGGCGTCTTGAAGTCGGGCTGGCCGATGCCGAGGTTGATGATGTCGCGGCCGGCCGCGGCAAGGGCGTTGGCGCGGGCGAGCACCTCGAAGGCGGTCTCGGTGCCGAGGCGGGAGAGCCCGGCGGCAGGCTCTAGCATGATTCTCCTCCAGGGAAAAAGCGCGCCACTATGCCCGAGAGCGGTGGCGCGAGTAAACGTCCATGCTGTCGGCACCCCCGGGAACGGCAGGGCGGAGTCCCGTCGATGAGTGCCGCGCTCTGAAGCCGCCTTACGCGCGGCGCGGCTTTCGTGCTAAATCGCCGTGCTTTCCACCACCGAGCCCCCATGAAGCCAGCCAACAGCATCCTCTCGAGCTCCGGCACCTCGGTATTCGAGGTCATGTCGCGGCTCGCCATTCAGCACCGCTCGATCAATCTCGGCCAAGGCTTCCCCGACGGCAACGGGCCCGAGGACGTGCGCGCCAAAGCGGCCCTCTTCCTCGAGGACAGACCCAATCAATACCCGCCCATGCTCGGCGTGCCCGAGCTGCGCCAGGCGGTGGCCGCCCACGCCAAGCGCTTCTACGGCCTCGAGGTCGATTGGGAGCGCGAGGTCATGGTCGCCTCCGGCGCTACCGAGGTGCTGGCGAGCTGCCTCTTCGGCCTCATCGAGCCGGACGACGAGGTGGTGCTGCTCGAGCCGCTCTACGACAGCTACCTCCCGATCGTGCGCCGGGCGGGGGCGGTCCCGCGCCTGGTGCGCCTCGCCCCGCCGCGCTGGGAGCTGCCCAAGGACGAGCTCGCCGCCGCGTTCTCCGCCAAGACCAAGCTCATCCTCCTCAACTCCCCCATGAACCCCGCGGCCAAGCTCTTCACGCGCGAGGAGCTCGCCTTCATCGCCGAGCTCGTCCTCCGTCACGATGCCTACGCCGTGTGCGACGAGGTTTACGAGCACCTCGTGTTCGACGGCCGCAAGCACGTCCCGCTCATGACGCTTCCCGGCATGCGCCGGCGCTGCCTCAAGATCGGCTCGGCGGGCAAGACCTTTGCCCTCACCGGCTGGAAGGTCGGCTATGTCACCGCGGCTCCCGAGCTCCTGCAGCCGATCGCGAAAGCGCACCAGTTCATCACCTTCACGACCCCGCCCAACCTGCAGCGCGCCGTGGCTTACGGTCTCGGCAAGGACGACGCCTATTTCCGCTCGCTCGCCCGGGAGCTCGAGACGAAGCGCGACGTCTTCGCCAAGGGCCTGGAGGAGGTCGGCTTCGACGTGCTTGCCTGCCACGGCACCTACTTCATCAGCGCCGACTTCCGTCCCTTGGGCTTCAACGGCGACGATGGCGAATTCTGCCGCCACATCACGGCGGAGGCGGGGGTCACGGCCATCCCCGTGAGCGCCTTCTATGAGGGGGCGGGGCCGAGCCACTTCGCGCGCTTCGCCTTCTGCAAGGAGGACGAGGTGCTGAGGGGAGCGCTCGAGCGCTTGAGGCGCCATTTCCGCCGCCGCTGAAGGAGCTCGGCCGGCGCCGGGTAGTGCGTCAGTTTGAAATCCCAGGAGACTAAATCAGGTGGTATGTGTCACTGCGCGGTGCAGCCGGCAGTTCCGCCGCCGCCGCCTTTACTGACATTCAGCCCCTTAAGCGGATCGCCAGTTGCGCCGAGGCCAGGGCAGTTGATCGTAGTGCCCCCCACGGGCGCGGGAGCAGGGGCCGGCACTGCGGTGCCGTTGCCGGGTGGCTCCTCCGTTCTGTAACTGGACGTTGAGCCGGTCTCACCGTTGAGGCAACAACCGTTACCGCAACGGTAATACCCGGACGGGCAATTCTGTGTTTCCACCACGGGCGCACGTGCCGGTGGTGCCGCTCGGTTAGGATCGACCGCAAAAGCACCATCCGCCGTCAACATGAGCGCCGCAAAGGCCACAAATGACGCGCGTAGCATTGGTGAGAATTTCATTTCATTCTCCCCGCAAAACCCCCGTGTGTGCCATACTACTCCCATGCCGAAGGGACCCCAAGGCCAGAAACGACCAGCCGACGTGATCGGCGCCGCTGTCCATGTCATGCGGATCGCCACGGGCGAGGAGCACGAGGAGTTGCACGAAAAGAACGCGGCAGCGGTCAAGCGCGGCAGACTGGGTGGACAGAAAGGCGGCGAAGCTAGGGGACAAGCCCTCTCGCCCGAGCAGCGGAAACAGATTGCGCTAAAAGCCGCTCGGGCGAGGTGGAAGACTAATGGACGACCTTCAGGCTAGCCGATTGCCCAAGCGTCTTGACCTTGGGCTTCGACTCGGCCCCTCCCTTTTCAGCTGCTGGTTCGTCATTCTTGGAGCCCTCGCCGTCGTCGGCTGAAGACTTCCCCTTCTTGAAGCGGGCGGCATTGGGATGCCAAGAGGCTAATGCCCAGGTGCCTCGCTTAACCTTGATAATGTCCTGTTGACGCCCAAGCACGGTTTGCACCGTGTTAAGCGGCGTCGCGGTCGCCAGGCGCACGCCTCCAAGGACAATACTGTCCAAGATCTCCTTGGTCGTAAGCTCCTTCTTGTGCATGTCCAGCACCTTGCGCGCCGCATCCGCAATTGTGTGGCCATGGAACAAGCCGGGCGTCACCACCAAAGGCTTTGCCTCCGGTGTCGCAGTCGTAGCTACCCCTGTCGCAGCGGTCCCACCGCTCGCCAGCAGGGACTCTATCGCGGCAATCGCCTGGTCAATCTGCGCACGCTTTGCCTTCAGATCGGCCAACACGATCTCATAGGCACTCGGTGGCTGTTCGGTACTCATTGCCGCCTCCATGGGAATCTGCTATATAGAGGCAGGGATTAGCTTGGTTGCAGCCAAGCCCCCTACCTAGGAAGGCTTACGGCGGCGGGTCACCCGGCCGCCTTACCTCTTAGACGCCGTCACCGGCTGATGGGAGGTCTGAGCCTAGGGTTTGATGGGTATCACCTGCCTTTCATGCGAGGATCGCCCGGGCTTGCAGGCCCGGGCGATTTCCTTTGTACCACACCCCGTCTGACCCCGCAAGGGGGTCTGTCGTGTTACTGGCACTGAAAGAATGTTTTATACTCAGGGTGAATTTTCCGTTGACAAAGGTACAATTCTCAAGCATATTTTCATTATGAATAAGCTCTCCTTTCAAAAGCGCGTCCAAATTTTCTCGATGCTCTGCGAGGGGTCATCCATGCGGTCAATCTCCCGCGTGGTGGACGTGAGCCTCAACACCGTGGACAAGCTGCTGCGGGATGCTGGTGAGGCGTGCGCGGCTTTCCATGACGAGCATGTGCGCGGGGTAAAGGCCAGCAAGGTACAGTGCGACGAAATCTGGTCGTTCGCCTATTGCAAGCAGAAGAACGTCGCGACGGCGAAGGCCGCGCCGGAGATCGCGGGCGACATCTGGACATGGACGGGTCTCGACAGCGACAGCAAGCTTATCGTGTCGTGGCTGGTCAGCGACCGCAGCAGCATGGCGGCGATCACGCTCATGGATGATCTGCGGTCGCGGCTGGACGGCCGCGTGCAACTCACGACGGACGGGCACAGCGCTTATCTTGAGGCCGTCGAGGGTGCGTTCGGTGGCGACGTGGACTATGCCATGCTGGTGAAGCTGTATGGCGAGAGCCCCGAGGCCGAGAAGCGCTACAGCCCCGCTCAGTGCATCGGCGCCCGTAAAACGGCAATCGAGGGCAATCCCGATCCGGACCATATCAGCACGTCTTACGTCGAGCGGCACAATCTCAGCATGCGGACATTCATGCGGCGCTTCACAAGGCTGGCGCTCGGGTTCTCCAAGAAATTCGAGAACCATTGCCACATGGTCGCGCTGTACACGATTTGGTACAATTTCGTGAAGATGCACAAGACGCTGAAAATGACCCCGGCGCTTGCAGCTGACGTGACTGACCGGCTTTGGTCGGTTGAAGATATCGTCGCGCTCATCGATGCCCAAGAGGCGCGCCCGGCGAAGCGTGGTCCGTATAAGAAGAGGGCAGCCTAAAAATGGAACCCCCGGCTCTGAGACCGGGGGTTCCCTAGCTAGGGTCACGAAGCAGGTCGCTTACTAGCTTCGCACCTCACGCGGAGGCGCATTGCCTAGACTGGGTAAATCGCCCTTTCAGGCATCTATACCGTGCGGTCAGGCAACCGTACCATGCTTTGCCGTCATCCCACGTCGATAGTTGCCTCTCCCCCTTCCTGCTTAGGTTCAATCCGGGAGGCCGTGGTTATCCCCGCTAGTGGGGTGTTTCCGGCGTGCTCAAAAGTTTGGTCAAAGTGATCTCCCTTGTTGAGGACGCGAAGCTATTATACCAGCAATTTCAAACTGAGGCACTACCCGGCGCCGGCGGCGCTTGACCGCCGCCGGGCAAAGGATTAGAGACGTGCGACCTTGGCGCCGCGAGGCTGCTCGGGGTTTCAATGGCGGGCGTAGCTCAGTTGGTAGAGCGCCAGATTGTGGTTCTGGATGTCACGGGTTCGAATCCCGTCGCTCGCCCCAATCAAGCCAAAGCTGTCACGTAACGGCACGGCGAGAACGCGGCTACGACGCCTCTGATGCGCAAGCGCAGAGCACGGGCAAGAGGCCGGCCCGGCTCCGACTAGGTGGGCGGCATACGGCGTGCTCGACCGTCGGCCCGTGGGAAATCGACCAGTATGCGAGGTACGATGATGAACCGCACGATCACAGCGCTCCTGGCCGCGATCGTCGCGTCGGTGATGCTCCTCTCGGCCGTGCCGGCTGCGGCGCAAGTGAATATGGCGGTCGTCGATCCTCAGTTCCTGGTGCAGAACTCCGAGGTCGGCAAGAGCATCCGGGCGCAAATGGAAAAGTTGCGCGCCAATGACGAGCGCGCGCTCAAGGCCACCCAGGACAACTTGACGAAGCTCGAGCAGACCCTTACGCAGCAACGCGCGACACTCGCGGCAGACGAGTACCAGAAGCGCGTGCAGGAGATCAGACAAAAGGCGGCGGAGCTTCAGCGCGACGCGCAGGAGCGCGAAAATAAATTGGAGGTCGCCTACCGCAACGCGGGCTTGAAGGTCGAAAACGCGATTGGGCAGATCGTGGATGAGATCAACAAGGAGCGCAACTTCGCCCTAGCGATCCGTCGCTTTGCGGTGGCGGGGAACACGAGCGTTCCCGACATCACCCAGGACGTGCTCAAGCGGCTCAATCAGCGTATGCCGAGCGTCGTCGTCGAGTTGCCCAAGTAGAGCCGACGTCAGCAAAGTGCTGTGGGCGGAGCCCCTCGATAGCTCGAAATTCCGCCGCGGGGGCGCTCGCAACGGGAGGAGATGAAGGACATGGGCTCGTCGGACAAAGTCGCCGTCGTCACCGGTGCCGGCAGCGGCGTCGGCAGGAGCGTCTCGCTCGCCCTTCTCGCCGAGGGCTACAATGTGGTGCTCGCCGGCCGTCGCAAGGATGCCTTGGAGGCGACCGCCAACCAAGGCAAAAGTTCCGGCCGCCGCACGCTCGTGGTGCCGACCGACGTGAGGGACCCTGCCGCCGTGAAGGCGCTTTTCGCCAAGACGAAGGAAGCTTTCGGCCGGCTCGATCTCCTCTTCAACAATGCGGGCACTGGAGCACCAGCGGTGCCGCTCGAGGACCTCACCTTCGAGCAGTGGAAGGCGGTCGTCGATATCAACCTGACCGGCAGCTTCCTCTGCACGCAGGAAGCGATCAAGATCATGAAGAGCCAAACGCCGCGCGGCGGCCGCATCATCAATAACGGCTCCATTTCGGCGCACGCGCCGAGGCCCAACTCGGCGCCTTACACCTCCACCAAGCACGCCATCACCGGCCTTACCAAGTCGACCTCGCTCGACGGCCGGAAATACGACATCGCCTGCGGCCAGATCGACATCGGCAACGCGGCGACCGAGATGACGGAGCGGATGAAGGACGGGGTGGCGCAGGCGAACGGCACGATCGCAGTCGAGCCGCGAATGGACCCCAAGCATGTCGCGAGCGCCGTCGTCTACATGGCGAGCCTGCCGCTCGATGCCAACGTGCAATTCCTCACCGTGATGGCGACCAAGATGCCGTTCATCGGGCGCGGGTGACGTAAGCGGGCAAGTTTGCGCGGGTGCACGCGCCGCTGAAGCGTCCATGGGGCGCGCGCCGAGAACAGCGGCTCAGAACAGCTTCTCCGGGTTGTTCTCTTTGTTGCCGGTGTGGCTCTGCGGTACGCGCTCGCCGATGCGCCAGTCGCCCGGGGGAACGAACTGCCCCTGCCACAGCCCCTGCTTCTTGACGCGCGCCTCCTCCTCGGCCTTCTCGTAATAGAGCGTGCGGGTGCGGTCCGCGATGGCCCAGCCCGCGTCGATCATCGCCTGGGCCAAGTCGCTGGTACCGATCGAGCAGACGCCGAGCGTCTCGTCGTTCTCGTTCGGTCCGCGCGGCAGGCAGCTCACGCTGCCCCCCTTGACGAGATCGGCCAGGGCCTGCCGCGCGTCCACGCCGCATGGATACTCCTTGCCTTGCGCGTCGTTGCAGGTCTCGTCGATATCGGGGGCGTCGACGCCGTAGAGCTTGAAGCGCCGGCCCGCGATCTCGAGATGGCTCGCGTCGATGACGACGGCCGCTCCGCTCGCGAGCGAGACGTCCGCCGCGTGGAGGTCGAGCGGCACGAACAAAGGGCCGAGCGAGACGAGTGCCGCGCACAGCCACCGCGCGAACAAGGGGCGTGGGGCGAGCGTGCCGCTCGTCCGCGGCAAGGCGTCGGCGGTGCCGACCGCTCGCGTCATTTGAGCGGCGAGAACGGGGCCGGGATCAGGAGGCGGTTCTCCATCTTCTCGACGAGCGGCAAGACCTTCGGGATGTAGCTGAGCCAGGTCGGATCCTGCCACAGCTTGGCGCGCCGCCGCGCGCGCTCGTCGAGCGATTCGTAGGCCCAGATATGGACCACTTGATTAAGCGTGCCGAAATCGGTCTGGAAATAGCCCACGAGGTTGCCGAGGATGGCCTTCTGCACCGCCAGCCCCTCGGCTTCATAGGTCTTGAAGTAGGTGCCGAGCGATCCCGGCTTGAGCGTGTAGGTGCGTTCCTCGTAGATCATGCCGCTTCTCCCCGCTGTGTCGCCTGCCCCTTGGCAAGGCGGGAGCCGGCGAGGGAAGTCATTCCGTCTTCGCCGGGTTCTGCGGCGGGATGTCCGGCGGCGGTGCCGGCTTCTGCTCGCCTTCCGGAGTTGCCGCGGGGGCCTGTTGATCCGCAGGCGCGGCAGGTGCCGTTGCGGGAGGCTCCTGGCTTTCCGGGGCTAGGGACCCGTATTTCTCATGCAGCTTGGCGATCGCCTCCTTGGCGTCGTAGCCGCCGGGCGCCACGTCCTTCTGGAGGTCGTAGCTGAGCAGGACGCGCGCATCGAGCTCATCATAGTGCCCGTAAGTGCCGAGGCCCGCGGGCGTACCGAGGGTGGCATAGTCATGATAGGTGGGAACGCAGCCGCAATTGAGCGATTGGCAGGTCTCTTCGCATTTGTGGTACGCCGGATCGCTGTACTGATCGTTTTTCACGACCACACGAAGGAAATTTTCACGACCCGCGACGGTGAAGCCCGCATAGCCGTTGTCGAGCGCTATTTTCGCGGCCTGCAGGATCGCCATATCGCCGGTGAAGGTCAGATAGGCCTCGGCCTCGAAATTCCGTTGCTTTTGGGTTATGGCGTAAGTCGGCTTGTATCTAGCGAGGAAGAGCGTCTTGTACGAGGTCGGGCTAACCTGTTGATTGAGATAGCCGAACTTTTCGGTCCCTCGTGCCGGGGCATTGAGCACCGCCTCGAGGTCGGTCTGCGCCCCCGCCGTGGCGACGATCGCGCCGCCCCCGCCCGCGAGTGGCGGGCTTTGCTGATAGGCGGACCCGCAAGCGGCGGCCAGCAGCAGCAAAGCCGCGCTTCCGGCCCGCGGCAGCCATCCCATGACGTTCTCCCCGAACTTTCTCATTGCGAACTCGCTTGTGGCGTCGGCGCTTGCGGCGTTGGGCCATGATAAGGGCTCTGCCAGCCCGCTGGCAATGGCCCGCGCAACGAGGTCGGAGCGATAATTGGCCTCCGGGCCTCGACACGATAACATCAAATGGTCTTTATCTGGCTGCCATGACGATGCCAAGGACCGCTCGGCCATGCACGTGAAGCAACGCGAGGCGAGGGCACTGCTGACGGTTGCCGAGATGGCGCGCGCCGATCAGGCGGCCCTCGCTCAGGGCATTGCCGGCGAACGGCTCATGGAGGCGGCCGGGCGCGCGGTTGCCGACGCCGTGCGGGCGCGAATGCCGCGGGGTGCTGTGCTCGTCCTCTGCGGACCGGGCAACAACGGCGGCGACGGCTTCGTGGCCGCGCGCTCTTTGCGCGAGGCCGGTTGGCCGGTGCGGGTGGCGCTGCTCGGCGACAAGGCGCAGCTCGAGGGCGATGCCGCCCTCAATGCCGGCCGCTGGGGCGATGCCATCGAGCCGCTGGGCACGGAGGGGCTTGCGGGCGTTGCGGTCGTCGTCGATGCGCTCTTCGGCGCCGGCCTCGCGCGTCCCCTCGAGGGCGCCGCCCGGGCGGTGGTCGAGGCCATCGAGGCGCGCGGCATTCCCGTCGTCGCGGTGGACGTCCCGAGCGGACTCCATGGCGATACCGGCGAGGTCCTGGGTGCCGCACCACGGGCGGCCGTGACGGTCACCTTCTTCCGCATGAAGCCGGGCCATCTGCTCCTGCCGGGCCGGCTCCTCTGCGGCGAGACGCTCGTCGCCGATATCGGCATTCCGGCGACCGTTCTCGCTGCCATCAATCCCCGCACCTTCGTCAACGATCCGGCGCTTTGGCTGCAGCGCTATCCTTGGCCGACGCTGCGAGACCACAAATACCGGCGCGGTCACGCCCTCGTGGTCGGGGGCGCGCGAATGACGGGGGCGGGCAGGCTCGCGGCGCGCGCGGCGCTGCGCGCGGGTGCCGGCCTCGTTACCGTGACCAGTCCGCCCGGCGCCGAGCCGATTTATCAAGCGGCCACGGCCGGCCTCTTGACCGAGCCTTTCGAGGACATCGCCTCCTTCAAGCGCGTGCTCGAAACTCGGCGCAAGACCGTCTATCTTCTCGGCCCCGGCAACGAGGCGACGCCGGAAACGCGCGCGCGCGTGCTGGCGGCGCTGTCGACGGGCCGGCCATGCGTGCTCGATGCCGATGCGCTCAGCTGCTTTGCCGGAGAGCCAAGCGCCTTGTTGTCTGCGATCAAGGGCCCCTGCATCATGACCCCCCACGAGGGCGAGTTTGCGCGCGTCTTTGCCGCGCCCGGCGACAAGCTGACCCGGGCGCGGCGTGCCGCCAGCGAGAGCGGTGCGGTGGTGCTTCTCAAGGGCGGCGATACGGTCATTGCAAGCCCGGACGGCCGGAGCGCGATTTGCGACAATGCGCCGCCCGAATTGGGCACGGCCGGTACCGGAGACGTGCTTGCCGGTCTCGTCCTCGGCCTCTTGGCACAGGGCATGCCCCCTTTCGAGGCCGCGGCTGCGGCCGCCTGGCTTCACGGCGAGGCCGGCTCGGCGATAGGTCCCGGCCTCATCGCCGAAGATCTTTCCGAGGCGCTGCCAAGCCTGCTGCGGCGCTTGAAGGCCTGCGCCGACGCGTTGAGGGGGAGCGGGCCTGGAGCGCTGTTGGACAAGCCATGAAAGCGGCCGAGAAAACCGGTCTCGTGGATCGTACGCTGCGCAACCTGCGTAGCGCGTGGAGCGACATCGCCCAGGCAATGACGGGAGCCTGGTCGGGGGCACCCGACCCCTCGCTGCCGGAGGAGGATGCCGTACTGCTCAGAGAGCAGATGCGCGTCTGCCTTGAGGGTCGCGGGGGCGAGGTGTCGGCGCGGGCGCGCGCCGCAGCGTTGGGGAGGAGCTATCTCGCCCTCAATTCCGAAGGACGCCGGCACTTCCTCACCATTCTGGCGAAAGATTTCGACATAGACCACGCCGCGGTCGACCGCGCCGTGAAGGCCCTACCTCAGGGCGGCGGGGTCACCGCGGCCCGCCGCAAGGCAGAGCGCGCCCTGCGCGCTGCGTTGGACGCTCCTCGTATAAGGTTATTAAAGCAATTCAACGAATTGCCGGCCGGGGTTAAATTCCTCGTTGAGCTGCGCGTCGAGCTTCTCCGTTTCACCAATGGCGACCCGGCGCTGGAGGCGCTCGAGGCTGATCTCAAGGCTCTTCTGGCAGCCTGGTTCGACATCGGCTTTCTCGAGCTTCGCCGCATCGGCTGGGAGTCGCCGGCTGCGCTTCTCGAGAAACTCATGGCCTATGAGGCCGTGCATGAGATCGAGGGGTGGAGCGACCTCAAGGACCGCCTGGATTCGGACCGCCGCTGCTTCGCTTACTTCCATCCGCGCATGCGCGACGAGCCGCTCATCTTCGTCGAGGTGGCGCTCCACCACGGCCTGGCCGAAAACATCCAGCGCCTTCTCGACCCCGCCGCCCCCGTGCAGAACCCGCAAACTGCGGATACCGCGATCTTTTATTCCATTTCGAATGCGCAGCGGGGGCTCGTGGGCATCAGCTTCGGCGGCTTCCTGATCAAGCGGGTGGTCGATGAGCTGGCCGCCGAGTTCCACAATCTCAAGGACTTCGCCACCCTCTCGCCGATGCCGGGCTTCCGGCCTTGGCTCGAGGAACAACTCAAGACGGCGGAGGCGACGCTTCTCCTGCCCGCCGAGCGCAAGGCGCTCGCGGCGCTTCCGTCCGGGGCCGGCGGTGCCGGCACTTTCGCCAGCCTTCTCTCGCGTCTCGGCTGGCACGAGAACCCCCCTTTGGCCAAGGCGTTGCGGGGGCCCCTTACGCGGCTTGCGGCACGCTACCTGGCCGAGGAGCGGCGCGAGAGCGGCCGCGCGCGCGATCCCGTCGCCCACTTCCACCTCTCGAACGGCGCGCGCATCGAGCAGATCGATTGGCTCGCTGACTGCTCTGAAAAGGGCTTGGCCCAGGCTTACGGCATGATGGTCAACTACACTTATCGCCAGAGCGAGATCGAGGCCAACCACGAGGCCTATGCCGGCGAGGGGAAGGTGGCCGCGGCAGCGGCCGTGAAGGCACTGCTCAGGAGCTAGGCTGCGGCCCACTGCTCGAAAAGGAGACGTTAGACTGCAAAATACTCGAATTACGAGTACGGCAAGACGCCGCAGCGATGTTCTACCTACGAGTTCATAAAATTCGTTGCAATTCTGTGATTTGCGCTTGTAGTCTCAAAAGTCACATAATAAAAATACCAAAGGCGAGGACACTCCGCTGAGAAGGGTGTTCGGGTGCGGGCGAGGCGGGCGATGGGCGAGCGGGCGCAAC
>JBKQRV010000154.1:0-39652 GCA_052143835.1 Alphaproteobacteria bacterium | reverse complement strand
CAAGGGGGGAGGGGAAAGATTTGCGTGGGAGGGAGATCTGCATCCGCCCACCCAAACTGCCCCTCCCCCCTTGAGGGGGAGGGTAGGGTGGGGGGTAACATCCTGCTTCCGATTTCTTCCGCAGCTCCAATTCTCCGCGAATGGCTCACAGCCCTGCGACGACGCGGATCTCGACCTTGATCTCGGGACGCGCGAGCTTGCTCTCGACACAGGCGCGCGCGGGGGTGTGGCCCTGCGGCACCCAGGCGTCCCACACCTTGTTCATCTGATCGAAGGTCTTGATGTCGGCGAGCCAGATGGTCGCCGACAGCATCTTCGTCTTGTCGCTGCCGGCCTCCTTGAGATAGGCCTCGATCTTGGCGAGGGTCTGCTGGGTCTGGCCCGCCACGTCGGCGGAGAAATCGTCGCCGACGAGGCCGGCGAGATATACGGTGTCGCCGTGGACGACGATCTGGCTCATGCGGGGGCCTACTCTCAAGCGCTTGATCATGGAGGTCTCCTTGTCGGTTGGTCGGTGAAAGGTGCGGATCATAGCGGGCCGGCGGCATCCGAGCACGCTGCTTTTTGCTTGCTTTTTGCGGGTGCCCACGGGAGAACGGCGCCGGGTGCCGGAGCGGCGTTGAGCCCCACGAGGATGCCGTGAGCTACGTCTTCCAGTTCGGGGACGTGTGGAACTCCTGGGACGAGCTCATGCTCGGGGCTTGGCTCACGGTGCGCCTCTCGCTCTCCGCGATGGTGCTCGGCCTCGTCGTCGCGATCGTCTGCGCCCTCGCCAAGACCTCGGGACCCAAGCTGCTCGGCGCCCTCGTCGACGCCTATGTCGAGCTCATCCGCAACACGCCCTTCCTCATCCAGCTCTTCATCGTCTTCTTCGGCCTGCCCGTGCTCGGCCTGCGCCTGGAGGCAGACTGGGCAGCACTTCTTGCCATGGTGGTCAACGTCGGCGCCTACGCCGCAGAGATCGTCCGCGCCGGCATCGAGAGCATCTCGCGCGGCCAGATCGAGGCGGCCCGCGCCCTCGGCTTGCGGCCGCTCCAGATCTTCCGCCACATCATCCTCCTGCCGGCGATCCGCACGGTCTATCCCGCACTCACCAGCCAGTTCATTTTGCTGATGCTGAACTCGAGCGTGTGCTCGACGATCGCCGCCGACGAGCTCACCGCCGCGGCCAACGACATCCAGTCGCGCACCTTCCGCAGCTTCGAGGTCTATTTCGTCGCGACCGGCATCTATCTCGTGCTCTCGCTCGGCTTCTCCGCCGCCTTCGCCGGCATCGAGCGGGCCTTCCTCGCGCGGCGCGGGGAGCGCTGAGCCGGCGATGCGCAGCTTAGGTCCCAACGAGCTCCTCTTCATCCTCCTCGCCACGCGCTGGACGCTGGCGCTCTCCGCGATCGCCTTCTTGGGCGGCGGGGTCGGCGGCCTCGCGGTAGCGCTCGCGCGCACCGGCGGGCTCTCCTGGCTGCGCGTGGCGAGCGCCGGCTACATCCGGCTCTTTCAGGGCACCCCGCTCCTGATGCAGCTCTTCCTCGTCTTCTTCGGCATCAACATCCTCGGCTTGAGCGTCGATCCCTGGACGGCGGCGAGCCTCGGCCTCACGCTGAATGCGAGCGCCTTCTTGGGCGAGATCTGGCGCGGCTCCATCGAGGCCATTCCCCGGGGCCAGTGGGAGGCCTCGCGCGCGCTCGGCCTCAGGACCAGCAGCCTCATGCGCCACGTGGTGCTGCCGCAGGCCTTGCGCATAGCACTGCCGCCGACCGTCGGCTTCCTCGTGCAGCTGATCAAGGCCACCTCGCTCGCCTCGATCATCGGCTTCGTCGAGCTCACCCGCGCGGCCCAGGTCATCAACAACGCCACCTTCCAGCCCTTCACCATCTTCGGCATGGTGGCGCTCATCTATTTCGCGCTGTGCTGGCCGCTCTCGCTCTTGAGCCGGCGCATGGAACGGAGGCTTGCCGTAGGCGCGCGTTGAGGTAGGCTCAGGAGACCAAAGAGGGCCATAAAGCGGGAGGATGCTCCATGAAGATGTCACCGGCGATCAAGAGACTGACCCAGCGGCTCGGTGCCGTGGGGCTTGCCGCCCTCGTGGCACTCGCGGCCTCGGCGGTTGCCCATGCCACCACGGTCGACGACATCCTCAGCAAGAAGAAGCTGACGGTGGGCGTGCTCACCGATTTCCCGCCCTTCGGCGGCACCGACGCGCAGCAGAAGCCCGACGGCTATGACGCGGACGTGGCGCGGCTCATGGCCAAATATCTCGGCGTCGAGCTCGAGCTCGTGCCGGTGACGGGGCCGAACCGCATCCCCTACCTCCTCACCAACAAGATCGACGTGCTGGTCGCGACCTTCGGCATCACGCCGGAGCGCGCCAAGCAGGTGCAATTCTCCATCCCTTACAGCAGCATCGAGATCTTTCTCCTGGCGCCCAAGAAGCTCGCGATCAAGACGCCCGAGGACCTGAAGGGCGTCAAGATCGCGGTCGCGCGCGCCAGCACGCAGGACACCGCGATTACGGCGCTCGCTCCCAAGGAGGCGCGGATCATGCGCTTCGACGACGACGCGAGCGCGCTCCAGGCCATGATCTCGGGCCAGTCCGACGCGCTGGGCGCGGCCAATGTGGTGCTGGCCCAGCTGCAGAAGAATCACCCCGAGATGGAGATCGAGCCCAAGCTGGTGCTGCGCCACCAGCCGAACGGGATTGCGCTCCGCCGCGCCGACGCCGAGTTGCGCCAGTGGATCGACACCTTCATCTTCTACGTCAAGAACAACGGGGAGCTCGACGCCATCCACCGCAAGTGGTTCGGCCAACCGCTGCCCGAGCTGCCGACCTTCTGAGGCGCCACATCAGGGAGTCCTGCCCATGACGGCCGAAGACCGCACCGAGGCGCACCACGAGCTCGGCGACGTCATCATCGAGATGAGCGGGGTCAGCAAGTGGTTCGACAAGTTCCAAGCGTTGAACGGCATCGACCTCGTGGTGCGCCGAGGCGAGCGCATCGTGATCTGCGGGCCCTCCGGCTCGGGCAAATCGACCCTTATCCGCTGTCTCAACCGTCTCGAGGAGCACAGCCAGGGCCGCATCGTGATCGACGGCATCGAGCTCGACGAGGCGACGCGCCATATCGAGCAGGTGCGGCGCGAGGTCGGCATGGTGTTCCAGCAGTTCAACCTCTTTCCCCATCTGACCGTGCTGGAGAACTGCATTCTGGCGCCGATGAAGGTGCGCAATCTCGACAAGGCGGGGGCCGAGAAGATCGCCATGGGCTACCTCGAGCGCGTGCGCATCCCCGAGCAGGCGCGGAAGTATCCCGGCCAGCTCTCGGGCGGCCAGCAGCAGCGCGTGGCGATCGCGCGGGCGCTTTGCATGAACCCGAAGGTCATGCTGTTCGACGAGCCGACCTCGGCCCTCGACCCCGAGATGGTCAAGGAGGTGCTCGACGTCATGGTCGAGTTGGCACTCTCCGGCATGACCATGCTCGTGGTCACCCACGAGATGGGCTTCGCCCGGCGCGTCGCCGACCGGGTCATCTTCATGGACCGCGGCGAGATCATCGAGGAGGCGCCGCCCGAGAGCTTCTTCTCGAGCCCGCGCAACGAGCGCACGCGCGCCTTCCTTGGGCAGATACTGAGCCACTGAGCCGTCCCTCACCTTTGACGCCGCACGAACATGCCACCGGCATGTTCGGGCCAAGCGTCCAGTGGACGCTTGGCAGGCGTCAAACGCTACGCTCGCCACCCTCTCCCGCTTGCGGGAGAGGGAAGGGGCCCATCGCTAAGCGATGGGAAGGGTGAGGGACGGCGGCGGCGTCAGATGACGAGGTCGTTCTTCGGGTCGATGAGGTGCATCTGATTGAGGTCGGCCGAGAGCCGCGCGGTCTCGCCGGCGTTGGGGGCAGCCGCGGGATTGACGCGGGCGCAGACCTCGAAGCCATTGACAATGAAATAGACGAGCGTCTCCATGCCCATGGGCTCGACCACGTCGACCGGGACCTCGAACTCGGCGTGGCCGGGTGCGCCGCCGCCGCGCGCCTCGGTGATGTGCTCGGGGCGCAAGCCGAAAAGGAGCTCCCGATTGGCGTAGGGCCTATAGCGCGCGGTGCGGCTCGCGGGCACCGGGAAGCTCAGCCTGTCGTCGAGGCGCACGCTCAAGGCGCCCGAGGTCTCTGCGAGGCGGCAGGTGAAGAAGTTCATCGCGGGCGAGCCGATGAAGCCGGCGACGAAGCGGGTCTTCGGATTGTGATAGAGCTCGTTGGGCGCGTCGATCTGCTCGATCGTGCCGGCGTTCATGACGACGACGCGGTCCGCGAGCGTCATCGCCTCGACCTGGTCGTGGGTGACGTAGACGGTCGTCGTCTTCACCGTCTGGTGCACCTTCTTGATCTCGGTGCGCATCTGCACGCGCAGCTTGGCATCGAGGTTGGAGAGCGGCTCGTCGAAGAGGAAGACCTTCGGATTGCGCACGATGGCGCGCCCCATGGCGACGCGCTGGCGCTGGCCGCCGGAGAGCTGGCGCGGGCGGCGGCCGAGGAGCTCGGTGATGCCGAGGATGCGCGCCGCGTTCTCGACCCGCGACTTGATCTCGGCCTTGGGGAATTTCTTGAGCCGGAGCCCGAACGACATGTTCTCGAACACGGTCATGTGCGGGTAGAGCGCGTAGTTCTGGAACACCATGGCGATGTCGCGGTCCTTGGGCGGCACGTCGTTGACGAGCGCGTCGCCGATGTAGATCTCGCCCGAGGTCGTCTCCTCGAGGCCCGCGATCATGCGCAAGGTGGTGCTCTTGCCGCAGCCGGACGGGCCCACCAACACGATGAATTCCTTGTCCTCGATGTCGAGGTTAATGCCGCGCACCGCCTCGGTCCGGTCGAATTTCTTGACGACGTTGCGCAATGCGACCTGTGCCATGCTCAAAACTCCAGGAGTGGATGAAAACGTGCGATCGGAAGGGCGAGCCTCGCGGTACGAGCCATTCTAGATCACCCCTTGGTGGCGCCGGCGGTGAGCCCGGCGATGTAGTAGTCCATCAGGAAGGCATAAATGATGAGCGGCGGGGCCGCGGCGAAAAGCGCCGCGGTCATGATCATGCCCCATTGGTAGACGTCCGCCTTGACGAGCGTGGTCACCGTGCCCGCGGTGAGCACCAGCTGGTTGGAGCTGAAGATGAACGCCATCGGGTAGACGAACTCCGACCATGACACGGTGAAGGCGAAGATCGTCGCCGCGATGAGCCCGGGCAGCGCCACGGGGATGAAGATCTTGAACAGCATCTGCACGTGGTTGGCGCCGTCGATGAGCGCCGCCTCGTCGAGCTCCTTGGGGATGCTCTGGAAGTAGCCGATCATGATCCAGGTGCAGAACGGCACCGTGAGCGTGGGATAGACGAGCACGAGAGCCCAATAGGAGTTGAGCAGTCCGAGCGCCCCCACGATCTTGAACATGGGAATGAAGAGGAGCGAATCGGGCACGAGATAGGTCAAGAAGACGCCGGTCGCGAAGACTCCCGAGCCCCAGAACTTCATGCGCCCCAGCGAGAAGGCGGCGGGCACGCTGATCAGCATGGTGATCGCCACCGTGCACAGCGTGACGATGACCGTATTCATGAAATAGATGGGGAAATCGGTGGCGCCCATGAGCGTGGTGACGTTGGTCGAGGTCGGCGGCAGCACCGGCATCCACGGATCCGTGTTTTCGCTCGAGATCTGCGCGCTCGTCTTGGTCGCGGTGACGAGGGCGTAATAGGGCGGGGTCAGGAAGAAGACCGCGAACAGGATCAGGAAGAAATACGAGAGGATGAGCGCCCAGCGCCGGTTGCGCGAGAGCGAGCCGCGGAAGCTCAGGCGCGAGATTCCCGCCGTGGCGGCTTCGGCGGTCATAGGGTTTCGCGCGAGCGTCTCAGCACGCCGCGCAGGATGAAGAAGGCGGAGATGCCGAGGAGCGGGAACATGAAGAGCGAGATCGCCGAGCCCAGCGGGATATCGCCGCTCTGGATGCCGAGCTCGAAGGCCCAGGTCGCGAAGACGTGCGTCATGTTGCGCGGGCCCCCCGCGGTCAGCACGCGGACGATGTCGTAGTTCGCGAAAGTGACGATGAGCGAGAGCAGCACCGTGATCGCGATGATGTTGCGCATCATCGGCAGCGTGATGTGGATCAGCTTCTGCCAGGCCGATGCGCCGTCGATCGAGGCGGCCTCATAGAGCTGCTCGGGCACCGACTTGAGCGCCGCCAGATACATGATCAGGAAGAAGGGCGCGCCGTACCAGACGTTCACCAGGATGGCGCAGAAGCGCGCCCAGATGGGCTCGCTGAGCCAGGGGATGTGGCCGCCGAAATGGCCCAAGATCCAGTTGAAGGCGCTGTAGGTGGGATCGAACATCCACCACCAGGTGAGGGTCGAGAGCGAAAGCGGCATCACCCAGGGGACCAGCAGCATGCCGCGCCATTTGCGCTGGCCCTTTCCCGGCAGGTTGTTGACGAGGTGCGCGGTGATGATGCCGATGAGCGCCTTGAAGAAGACCGCGCTGACGGCAAAGATCGCGGACTGCTCGACCACCATCCAGAAGGTGTCGCGGGTGAAGAGGAAGGTGAAATTGCCGAGGCCGATGAACTTGGTCTGGGCCTTGTTGAGCATGGAGAGATAGATCGAGTAGAGGAAGGGAAAGACCACGAGGCCGAGGACGAGCAGGAGGAGCGGCGTGCACCACAGAATCGCGATGGTGGTGCGTCGGCGCATGAAACGCTGGAGGCCCCCCGGCGGCACCGTCCCCCTGCGCGCGCTGTCGGCGACCCTCGGCGTGGCTATGCCTCGATGAATCGTCTCGGCCATGTCACTGCGCTCCCGCTTTGGACCACGGGCACCCGCGCTCCCGCCTCGCGCCGCACCCCTCGGGCAAGAGGGCCGGTGCGGCAGGCGGACGCTGTCTGCGCCCGCCGCGGCACCGCTTTTCCGGCCGAATCAAGTCCCGCACCCCGGCCTCAGGTGCGGAGATAGCCTTCGAGCTCGTTCGCCGCCCACTTGATGACGGAGTCGACCTTCTCCTTACCTTGGGCGACCTTGGCAATCATGATCGTCTGGATCGACTGGTTGTAGATTTGCGAGGCCACGTCCGGGCGCGCAGGGTAGCCCGATATGCTGTATTCCTCGTCGTCGCGCGGCGGGTAGTTGTAGACCGTGCCCACGGGCGGCTCGACCGTCTTCCAGGTGTCGAAGTCGTAAAAGCTCTTGAACGACGGCAGGTCGTAGCCCACGGAGGCGGCGACGAGCCGCCTGGCCTGCGGCTTGTCCACCATATAGTGCACGAGCTCCTTGGCCGCCGTCTTGTTGGAGCCGAAGTTCCACACGCCGTAGAAGAACGGCAGATGGGGAGCGAAGCGCCCCTTGGGCCCGCGCGGCATGTCGTGGGTCCAGCACTGCTCGGCGACCTTGATGTTGTCGCGCTTGGCGACCGCCCAGGCGCTCGGCGGGTTCATGATGCTCGAGCCCTTGCCGGAGATGAGCCAGCGGTTGTTGCCGGCGTCGTCCCAGGCGTAGACGTCGGGCGGGTTGAACGCCATCAGCTTTGCCGCGTACTCGAGCGCCGTTCGCGTCTCCGCCGAATCGACCGTGATCTTGTCCTTCTCGTCGATGAAAACCGAGCCCATGCCACGGAAGAGCGCGCCAACCCAATCGATCGCGTCGCTCGTTTGCCCCATGGGCAAGCCGACCGGATAGCCGCCCTTGAAGAGCTGCTCGGCCGTCTTGAGGTAGAGGTCCCAGTTCCAGGTCTCCATGAGCGCCTTGTCCCGCGGCTCTCCGGGGCCGGGAAAGATCTTTTGCAGATCGAGGTTGCAATATTTCTTGTAGAGATCGAGGCGCGAGCAGGTGGGCTTGACCTGGCTGCCCACGACGGTCGGAACCCCGAACCATTTGCCGCCGTGCTTGGCGAGGTACTCGCTCGAGGGGGCGATCGGCCCGTGGTCCTTGATGAGCGTGGAGATCACGTCGTCCATCGGCTCGAGCTTGGCGCGGTGGACGGTGATCTGCCAGGCGCGGTGTTGCATGATGTCGTGGCCGGTGCCGGCCTGCGCCTCCGCACTCGCGGTCAAGAGGTCCTTGTCGCCGACCGAGGTGATGTAGTCGATGTGGCAATCGACCTTGTTCTTCGCACCCCACTCGTTGACGATCGCCGTCAAGGTGTCGTTGGCGCCCGGGACCCAGTGGTCCCAGCAGCCCAGGGTGAGCTTGCCCGCGGCATAGCTCGTGCGCATGTAGGGCGCGGCCACGAGGGCCGTCGTGGCGAGCGCCGTCTTGGCCATGAACCTACGGCGGCTGATCTTCGAGCTAGTCATCGCAACACCTCCCTAGTTCGCGGACGTTCAGGGCGTCCGATCGTTGATATCGTTGAAGCCGAAAGACTATACCAGCTGGCGGCGAAACGGCATAGGACGGATCGCCGCAGCACGCGCACGAGCGCTCTCTTGCGAGCCGTCGTTCCCGCAGCCGGATTCGACCACCGAATGCGATCTAAGTCGAGGAAAATGGTGGAAATATGGTGATCCCGACCGGGCCTTGGACGGGGCTCGACGGGCGCGAGATGTTCCGCTCGTTCCCCTCCTCCTCGAGGCGGGCGAAAGCGAGGCCCACGGCGGGAGGCATCGGCCTCAGCTGCGGCGCGAGTCGTTGATCGCCTTCCAGATGCGCTCCGGCGTGGCCGGCATGTCGATGTGCTCGATGCCGTACTCGGCGAGCGCGTCGACCAGCGCGTTGATCACGGCGGGGGGCGCGCCGATCGCGCCGGCCTCGCCGGCACCCTTGACGCCCAAGGGATTGTTGCGGCAAGGGACGATGTTGTAGCGGCTCTCGATCGCCGGCACGTCGTCCGCGCGCGGCAAGCAGTAGTCCATCAGCGAGCCGGTCACGAGCTGGCCGCTCTCGGCGTCGTAGACGCAAGCTTCAAGGAGCGCCTGGCCGATGCCCTGCACCACGCCGCCGTGGATCTGGCCGTCGAGGAGGAGCGGGTTCAGCACCACGCCCACGTCGTCCACTACGAGATAGCGCAGGATGCGCGTGGTACCGGTCTCGGGGTCGACCTCGAGCTCGCAGAGATGGCAGCCGTTGGGGAAGGTCGAGGCGGGCGGGGTGAAGTGCGCGCTCGCACCGAATCCCGGCTCGATCTCGGGCGGCAGGCGCAGCGGATCGAAGGCCGCCTCCGCCACTTGCGCGATGGCGACGCTGCGGTCGGTGCCGGCGATGCGATAGCGCCCGTCCGAGAACTCGATGTCGGCGGCCGCGGCTTCGAGGAGGTGCGCGGCCACGGGCTTGCCGCGCTCGACCACGCGCTTGGCCGCGAGATCGACGGCGGCCCCGCCCACGGGAAGCGAGCGCGAGCCGCCCGTGCCGCGCCCGAACGCCACCTGGTCGCTGTCGCCCTGTACGACCCTGATCTCCTCGAAGGGGACGCCCAGGGCCTCGGCGAGAATCTGGGCGTAGGCCGTCTCGTGGCCCTGGCCCGAGGCCTGCGTGCCGATGAGGAGTGTGAGCGAGCCGCTCGGATCGAAGCGCACCTCCGCCGCCTCGTTCGGCCCGCCGCCGCACTGCTCGATATAGGTCGAGAAGCCGAGCCCGCGCCGTTTGCCCGCCCTGAGCGCCGCCGCCTTGCGCGCCGGAAAGCCAGCCGCGTCCGCGAGCTTGAGCGCATCCTCCATGTTGCGCGCGAAATCGCCGCTGTCGTAGGTGAGGCCCAGCGTCGTCGCGTAGGGCATCTTGGCGGGTGCTATGAAGTTGCGTCGGCGGAGCTCGTCGGGCGGGATACCGAGCTTGCGCGCGGCGTGGTCGACCATGCGCTCGACGACGTAGGCGGCCTCTGGCCGGCCGGCGCCGCGATAGGCGTCGACGGGTGCGGTATTGGTGAAGACGCCCTTCACCGAGACGTGGATCGCGGGCATGACGTAGACGCCGACCAGGAGCTGGGTGCCGCACAGCGTGGGAATGAAGGTGCTGAAGTTCGAGAGATAGGCGCCGAGGTTGGCGACGGTCGCGACCCTCATGGCGAGGAAGCGGCCGTCGCGGTCGAGGCCGAGCTCGGCCACAGTGACGTTGTCGCGCCCGTGCGTGTCGGCGAGAAAGCAATCCGAGCGCTCGCCCGTCCATTTGACCGGCCGTCCGAGCTTCCTCGCGGCATAGAGCACGAGCGCATGCTCGCGGTAGAGGAAGATCTTGGCGCCGAAGCCGCCGCCCACGTCGGGCGTCACCACCCTGATGCGGTTCTCGGGCACCTTGAACACGTTCTTGGCGAGGAGCTCGCGCACGAAGTGCGAGCCCTGGCTCGAGGTGTAGAGCACATAGCGCTCCTCGCCGCGCTCGTAAGCGCCGAGGGCCGCACGCGGCTCCATCGGATTGGGCACGAGGCGGTTGTTGATTAGCTCGAGCTTGACCCGGTGGGGGGCCGCGGCGAGGGCCTTGTCGGTGGCACTTTTGTCGCCGATCTCCCAATCGAAGCAGAGGTTGCCGGGGGCCTCGTCCCAGATGCGCGCCGGATGCCCGGCATCGGCCACCGCGGTCTCGCTCCAGGCGGGGAGCGGGCTGTAATCGACCTCGATCGCATCGGCGCCGTCGCGCGCCGCGGCGAGCGTCTCGCCCACGACGAGCGCCACCGCATCGCCCACGTAGCGCGCGCGGTCTAGGGCGAGGCAGGGATAGGGCGGGGCAGGGGCGATCGAGCCGTCGCGGTTGGTCGTGGGCGTGAGCAAGGGGATGGTGCCGATGCCGTCGCGCGCGAGGTCGGCGCCGGTGAAGACGGCAAGCACGCCGGGCATCGCCTTGGCCTTGCCGGTCGAGATGCCGCGAATGCGCGCATGCGCGTGGGGCGAGCGCAGGATGTAGGCGTAGCTCTGGCGCGGCAGGTTGATGTCGTCGGCGTAGCGGCCGTCCCCCGTCAACAAGCGCGCGTCCTCGCGACGGCGGATGGATTGGCCGAATGCGAACTTGCCCATGCTGCATCTTCCCCGAAAGTCGAGAGTGACCGAGACTAGGTATTCGCGTCCAGCGACGCAAGCATCGCTCCTCCCTCACCCTTACCCTTGATCCGCTTCGCGGCCCAAGCCCGCAAGCGGGAGAGGGAAGGGGCCCATCCTCGGGACGAAGTGCCCCGGGGATCGGAAGGGTGAGGGACGGCCGCCAAGCTCGGCAGAGCCGAGTGCGACCTTGACGACCTTGACATGTCGAGCGCGCGGCGGAATGTTGGTGCGGCAGGTTTCGAGAAACGTGAGAACGGGTACTAGGTAAGGGGGTTCGCCATGTCGGCCGCGACGCAGCTCATCGAGCTCGACCACGAGCATTTGATCCATCCGCTCCATTATCCGAAGGACCACGCGCATCCGCTTCTCCTGGTCGAGGGCCAGGGCGAGATGCTCAAGGATGCGGACGGCAAATCCTATATCGACGGGCTCTCCGGGCTGTGGAACGTGAATGTCGGCCATGGCCGCAAGGAGCTCGGCGAGGCCGCCTCCCGGCAGATGTCGAAACTGGCGTTCGCCTCGGCCTATACGGGCGCCACGAACGAGCCGGCGATCCGCCTCGCGGACCGTCTGGTGAAGCTCGCCTATTCCAACACTTCCGCCGTGTACTTCACGACGGCGGGGGCTGAATCGAACGAGTCCGCCTTCAAGTTCGCGCGCTATCATTGGAAGGTGCGCGGCAAGCCGGAGAAGGTGAAAATCTTCTCCCGCGTCCATGCCTACCATGGCGTCACCATGGCGGCGATGAGTGCGACGGGCATGGCGATCTATCACAAGATGTTCGGCCCGCTCGTGCCCAATTTCCTCCAGGTTCCCGCCCCCTATCCCTATCGCTGGCCGGGCAACGGCGACCCCGGCATCGAGGCGGCCGACGCGCTCGAGGAGGCGATCGTCAAGGAAGGTCCGGACACGGTGGCGGCGGTGATCGCCGAGCCCGTGATGGGTGCGGGCGGCGTCATCGTGCCGCCCGAGACCTATTTCCCGCGCCTGCGCGCGATCTGCGACCGCCACGACGTGCTCATGATCGCCGACGAGGTGATCACCGGCTTCGGGCGTACGGGCCGCTGGTTCGCGCTCGGCCATTGGGGGGTCGAGCCCGATCTCGTCTCCTTCGCCAAGGGCGTGACGAGCGCCTACCTGCCGCTCGGCGGCGTGCTCGTCTCCAAGCGCGTGCATCGCTCGCTCGAGGAGGCCCCGGCCGACCAGAAGTTCATGCACGCGGCGACATACTCCGGCCATCCAGTGTGCTGCGCGGTGGCGCTCAAGAACCTGGACATCATCGAGCGGGAAGGGCTCGTCGAGCGCGCGGCGATCATGGGTCGCCGCCTCTTGGCCGGACTCGAATCCTTGCGCCAGCTGCCGGTGGTGGGCGACGTGCGTGGGCTCGGCATGATGTGCGGGGTCGAGCTCGTCGAGAGCCGCGAGGGCAAGAAGCCGGCCATCGGCCTCGGCGCCAAGGTCGCCCGCGAGGCTCTCGCGCGAGGCCTGCTCATCCGCATCCGCGGCGGCGGCACCAGCCCCGCGATCGGCGACACGATCTGCATCGCCCCGCCGCTGATGACGCCGGTGGAGACGATCGACCGCGTCGTCGACATCCTTAGCACCTCGATCAAGGCGGCGATGCGCTAGTCCGTGGAATCACAAATGCCTGATACACCCTCGCTGATCGTCATGGCCGGGCCGGCCGCAGGCCGAGTCCCCGCCAACCACCTCTTGCGACGGACGCAGAGAAAGGCGTGGATGGCCGTGACAAGCACGGCCATGACGATTGGAGAAGGCAACGCGAATCACGTATTTGCGACAGCCGGCATTAGGGCCGGATGTGCTCCCGGAACATCGCATTTCGAGGAAGAGGCAATCGCGCGCTCGTCATGTGCGCGCTGCCGTCTTCTTGCGCGCGAGTGCCAACGATGGTGCTAAACAGACGACCGCCACCGCGCACAGGCCGATGGGCAGGAACGCAAGCGGGGCAAGCGCTGTCTTGTCCCAGAGCCAGCCGGCCGCGACTGACACCACGACGGGGCAGGAGTAGCTGATCGTGAACATCCCTGCCGACGTGCGATGCACGTCGTCGGGAGTGCTGATGAGTGCTGGCAAGGCAAGCGTGAGGATGAGCCCGGACGCCGCCGAGAAGCCGAGGAGGGCGGCCCACAGCACGATCCAGGCGCCCGGCACCAGGATGACGGCAAACGTCGCGGCAAGGGCGAGGAGCCCCGCACCGCGCAGCGGCCAGGCGCGCCCGACCGTGCGATCGGCAAGTGCGAGCAAGATAAACGACGCGGGCAGCTGGCCGAGATTGAGCGCGGTCAAGGCGGCATTGACCAGCTCGGGATGGCCCGTTGCGTGGAGATAGTCCGGCAGGAAGGCGTTCGAGGCGAAATAGATGCTGTTGATGCCGCCCATGGTCAGGCCCAGGCGCCAGATGCGCGTGCTCCGCCATTCCGGCCACCAGCGCCGGCGCGCGTGGGCCGAGGCGAGTGAGCCGGGCTGCGCAGGCGGGGCGAACACGGCGAGGAGAACGGCCGTGACCAGCACAGGTACCGACCAGAAGACGAAGCTCAGCCGCCAGCTGCCGCCCAAGAGCGGAAGCACCCATGGGATGGTCAAGGCCGCGGCGAGAATCTCGCCGACGAGGAGCCCGTTCGAATAGATCGCGGTGCCGAAGCCGATGCGATAGGGCAGCCAGTCGCGCACGATGGGCGGCAGTGCGGGCTGCATCGCGGCGATGCCGAGGCCCATCAGGAAGGTCATGGCGAAAAGCATCGTCGCGTCACCCGCGGCACCGCGCAAAGCGGAGGCCGCGGCGGTCAGGAGCAAGCCGGCGACGAGCGTGGTCAGCGCGCCGAGCCGCGCGATGAGGAGGGCGGCCGGCACCGCGGCAAGCCCGAAAAGAAAGGAGGGCAAGCCCGAAAGCACGCCGATGGCACTTTCCGAGAGCTTGAGATCGGCGTGAAGCAAGGGGATCACGGGGGGCACCGCGAGGAGCGTCATGCGCGAGCCTGCACCGGAGAGCCAGAGCAAGGCGAGCGCCACGAATGGCCGTCCCGCGGAGGTGCCCTGCGTGGGCGGAGCTTTTCTCTCCGGACTCATCGACGCCATTCTGTCTCTTGCCCGCTTTTCCGGAATCTCGGCGGCCGGTCGGATCGCTCGGCGGAGGGAGGAATCGTCTGCTATGCTTGCTTCTATCCTCGGGCAGCATATGTGCGGGCGACAATACCGCCGTCAAGGAAGAAGTCCGGCAGCGCCATGCCGGCGCTTGCTGCGCCGGGCCGAGCATCCTACGATCGGGAGGGGGAAGGTACTGCAAGAAGATCAGCGGGGGGAAACATGGACGCGTCGGCTGCGGAAGAGAGCTACGACTTCATCGTCGTCGGCGCCGGCTCGGCCGGCTGCGTGCTCGCCGAGCGCCTGACCGCGAGCGGCGCACACACCGTGCTTCTCATCGAGGCGGGCCCGCGCGACCGCAATCCCTGGATCCACATCCCGATCGGCTACGCCAAGCTCTTCAACGACCGCCGGGTGAACTGGGCGTACGACTCTGAGCCCGAGCCCCATCTCAACGACCGCCGCATCTTCAATCCGCGCGGCAAGGTGCTCGGCGGCTCGAGCTCGATCAACGGCCTCGTCTACATCCGCGGCCAGCGTGAGGACTTCGATGCCTGGCGCGACGCCGGCAATCCCGGCTGGGGCTACGACGAGCTCCTGCCCTATTTCAAGCGCGCCGAGAATCAGACGCGCGGGCCGGATCAGTTCCACGGCACGCTCGGACCGCTCACGGTCTCCGATCCCTCCGAGCCGCACCCGCTCTGCGATGCCTTCATCGCCGGCGCCGAGGAGGCGGGCTGGCCGCGCAATCCCGACTTCAACGGCCCCACCCAGGAGGGTGCCGGCTACTACCAGTTCACCCTTCGCGGCCGCCGGCGCGCGAGCACGGCCGTTGCCTACCTCAAGCCCGCGCTCAAGCGGCCCAACCTCAAGGTGGTGACGGAGGCGCTCTTGACGCGCGTCCTCTCCGAGGGAAGGCGCGCGGTCGGCGTCGAGTACCGCCGCGACGGCATCGCGCGCACCGCGCGCGCGCGCGGCGAGGTGATCGTCTCGGCCGGCGCCATCAACACGCCGCAGATTCTCCAGCTCTCGGGCATAGGTCCGGGGCAGCTCTTGCAGCGCCTCGGCATAGCGCCGGTGCTCGCTCACGAGGGAGTCGGGCGAAGCTACCAGGACCACCTCAAGACGAGCATCCTCCTCAAATGCGCGCAACCGGTCACGCTCAACGACGAGGTCGCGAGCATCACGCGCAAGGCGAGGATGGGCCTGCGCTATCTCCTCTTCGGCAAGGGCTCGCTCACCATCGGTGCGGGCTATGCGGGAGGCTTCTTCCGCACCGCCGAGGCGGAGGGTTCGCGACCCGACATGCAGTGCCATCTCGTCCTCTTCACCACGAACAAGATGGGCGACCGGCTCCATCCCTTCTCGGGCTTCAGCACCTCCTGCTGCCAGCTGCGCCCCGAGAGCCGCGGCGAGGTGATGGCGGTCTCGCCCGATCCGGCGGCCCCACCCGCGATCCGCGCCAATTTTCTCGCCGCCGAGAAGGATCGAAGGGTCCATGTCGCCGGCCTGCGGCTCCTGCGCCGCATCCTCGCGGCACCTGCCATGCGCGCCTATGTGAAAGAGGAATACGAGCCGGGGGTAGGCGTTCAGTCGGACGAGGAGCTCCTCGCCTATTGCCGCGAGAGCGGCTCGACTATCTTCCATCCGACCTCGAGCTGCCGCATGGGCACGGACTCGCTCGCGGTCGTGGACCACCGCCTCAAGCTGCGCGGGCTCGAGGGCTTGCGCGTGGTGGACGCCTCTGTGATGCCCTCCGTCACCTCCGGCAACACCAATGCCGCCGTGATCGCCATCGCCGAGAAGGCGAGCGAGCTCATCCTCGCGGAGCGGCGGTAGCTACAGCGGGTCCCTGTTTAATCGAATCGGCTTTCAACGAGTGTATGCCCGCCATCACCCCTCACCCTCCCAGCGCCGCGCGCTGGGATCGAATCGCGTTGCGTTTCAATCCCCTCCTCCATAAGGGGGAGAGGGGAGGGCGAGGGGGAACTCTGTGTCCACTTACCCAGAAAATGCTTTAGGCTCCCAGATCTGAGAAAGTCGAGCTTGTGGTGCGGGCATCGCTGGTCACGCGGCGAGCGATCTTGAGGTCATTTGACCGGCCGGCTGCGCGGATTGCGCGGGCCGTCCAGCCGAGGAGCGTCCGATGAAGCATCTACGCGTCAACGGTTATGAGATGGCCTATATCGAGCTGGGCCAGGGTCCGCATCTCGTCTGCGTGCACGGCTCGCTGGGTGATTTTCGCGTCTGGTCGCCGGTGCTGGGGCCGCTCACGCGCCGGCATCGCGTCATTTCGCTCAGCCTGCGGCGCTTCTTTCCGGAGCATTGGGACGGCATCGGCGACGGCTTCACCATCGCCCAGCACGTGGCCGACCTGATTGCCTTCGTCGAGGCCCTCGGCGCCGGCGCAGTCCACCTGATGGGGCATTCTCGCGGCGGGCACCTCGCCTTCCGTGTCGCGCAGCAGCGGCCCGACCTTGTGCGCAAGCTGATCCTGGCCGAGCCCGGCGGCGATCTGGACGCGTCGCTGGCGGCTTCCGGCAGAGCCGCCGCGTCGCGCCCGCCATTGCGCGCCCATGTCGCCCCGGCGGCAGAGAAGATCGCCGCAGGAGACATCGAGGGCGGGCTGACCTCCTTCTTGGATGCGATCGAGGGCGCGGGCGCGTGGCTGCGACTCCCCGAAGCGACAAGGCAGAGGATGCACGACAACGCGCGAACCCTGCTCGGTCAGATCAACGAGCAGCGTCGTCCCTATTCGCGCGCCGATGCGGAATCGATCCGCGTACCGACGTTGTTCATTGGCGGGGAGGACACATCGGGCTCGCTGCCGATCGTCCTGCGTGCCCTCGCCGCGCATGTGCCGGGGGCTCGCGTCGCGATAATCCCGAGCACGACACATACGATGATCGAGCAGGACCCGGTCCGCTTCAGCGCTGCCGTCCTCGATTTTCTCGATGCGCCGTGACGGCGGCAGGGCGCCGCCGTCCGGCGACGGAAGGCGGCCGTCGAAGGCCGCGCTCGCCTTCCTGCGGCAAACGGCTGGCAAGTCGAAGCGCAGAAGGGTACAGTCGTTCATGGCCGTGCGGCGCTCCTTGAGCGATGCGTTCATCCTGCTTCGGCACCGGAATCATGCCGCGCATTCACGCCCGGCGCGACCGCCAACATCCTGAGCCGTCCGATCACGTCGGTGGCGCAGCAGCTATTCCGTCAACTCCGGGAAGCCTGAGCAGGCCTCAAAAGTGAAGTTGTGGATGCAGAGCTTGTGGTGCCATCCGACTCTCGTCGGATCCGGCCGAGGAAGTCGCGCTTGCCGATGCTCGCGCCGTAGCGTCGTAGGATGATGCCCGCGCCGATGAAGCCCAGCGCCGACGTGCCGGTTGCTATCCGCAGCGGAGGTGCCGAGGTCGTCGAGGCGGATCGGCGTCCGCCCGGGAACGGCGATCCGCGTTTGGCACAGCTCCTTGCCGCGATGATCGGCGATGCCAACGATCCCGAATGCGTCGGCTCGCGCATCGATCGCGCCAACCGAACGGCGATCGCGCGCGTGCTTGCCGCGAGGCCCATGCTCATCGACGTGGCCCTTCACGCGCGCGAGATTTGGCCCGAGATGGGGCGCACGCTCTGGCACGCAGGACCGCCGATCGCGTGGCAGGAGATGTGCGGCCCGATGCAGGGGAGTGCCGTCGGCGCCGTGCTCTACGAAGGCTGGGCACGGGACCCGGAGGCCGCCTTGCGGCTCATCGCGTCGGGTGCCGTTGAGCTGGCACCCTGCCATCATCACCAGGCGGTCGGACCCATGTCGGGGATCATCTCGCCCTCGATGCCGGTTTTCGTGGTGCGCAACGAGGACCGCGGCAATCTCGCCTACACGAACTTCAACGAGGGCATCGGCAAGGTTCTGCGCTTCGGTGCAAACGACGCCTCGGTGATCCGCCGGCTCAACTGGATCGAGAAGGTGCTGGCACCCTCGCTCAAGGCCGCCCTCGCGCGCATCGAGGGCGGGGTGCCGTTGAAGACGATCCAAGCGCAGGCGCTCTTGATGGGCGACGAGCTCCACAGCCGCAATACGGCGGCGAGCCTGCTCTTTCTCAAGGCGATCGCGGTGCCGCTCATCAAGAGCGGGACGGCACGCCGGCGCGTGGGCGAAAGCCTGAGTTTCATCGCCGACACCCCGCAGTTCTTCCTCAACCTCTCGATGGTCGCGTGCAAGGCCACGATGGACGCGGGGCACGGGGTGGCGGAGAGTTCCATGGTGACGGCGATCGCAAGGAACGGCGTCAATGTCGGCATCCGGTTGAGCGCCCTCGACGAGCGCTGGTTCGAGGCACCGGCCGAGCTCCCGGCCGGCCTCTTCTTTTCCGGCTATCTGCAAGAGGACGCCAACCTCGATCTCGGCGACAGCGCCATCGCCGAGACCGCGGGCTTCGGCGGCTTCTCCTTCGCGGCCTCGCCGGCACTGGTGCAGCTCGTCGGCGGCACGCCCGCAATGGCCACGGCCTACTCCAGCGCGATGTACGGCATTACGCTCGCACGTGATCCGAGCCTGGCACTCCCGGCCCTCGACTTTGCTGGAGCGCCGGTCGGCATCGATATCCGCAAGGTCCTCGACAGCGGCATTCGCCCGGTCGTCACCACCGGTATCGCGCACAAGATGGCCGGCGTCGGCCAGATCGGCGCCGGCGTCGTGCGCGTGCCGCTCGGCTGCTTCACTTCGGCTGCCTATGCGCTCGCGGCCCGCTTGGGCATCGAGGGGAACGGCGTGGCGGCGAGTTAATTCTTCCGCATCAATCATTTGCCTAGCGAAAATACGGAACACACGCGCCTGATCGGCGAAGTCGGATAGGAGGCTGGAACCTGACTTTGGTTGGCCGGCTTCATTCGTCGCAAAGATGCCAACAGCGGCCATCGGCATCCTTCTGGGGCGTGGCGCGCGGCACGACTCTCGCCGCGAAAGACATGCTATATTTCCCGACTCACTCGTTGAGTTTTTCGGCCGGGGAGGAAAGCAGATGAGGCGGCGCGGTCTCCTTGCGGCACTCGCCGCCGCGGCGCTCGTGCCGGCGCGCCTCTTCGCGCAAGTACCGCCCAAGATGCTGCGCGTCGGGCTTGCCAGCGTCTTCCCGAGAACGGCGCCGCAGTATGCGGCTTTCGAGAAAAGGATGGGCGAGCTCGGCTATGAGGAAGGCAAGAATTTCGCCCTCGAATTCCTCCAAGCAAAAGGCATCGATGGCTACCAATCCGCCTTCGCCGAGCTCAATCGGCGCAAGGTGGATATTTTCATCGCCCCCGGCAACGAGCTCGCTCTCCGCGCCGCACTGGCCGTAGCCGGTACGCGCCCGATCGTCATGCTCGCCATCGACTTCGATCCCTTCGAGAAGGGCTACGTGGCGAGCCTTGCCCGGCCGGGAGGCAACGTCACCGGGCTCTTCGTGCGCCAGCTCGAGCTGGCGGTGAAGAGGGTCGAGCTCGCGCGCGAGGCCTTGCCCAGGGCGCAGAGCCTCGGCCTCTGGTGGGACGCCGTGTCCCGCGAGCAGGCCGAGGCAGCCGCAGCGGCGGCGAGGCGTCTCGGCTTCGAGCCGCGGCTGATCGAGGTGACCGGCCAGCCGCCCGACTATGCGGCAGCTCTCGCGCCTATGGCCGGAGCACCCGGCGAGCCGGTCATGATCGGCGCGAGCCCGGTGTTCTTGCGCGACCGCGCCGCGATCTTCCCATTGCTGCTGGCGCGGCGCACGCCTGCGATCGCCGCTTTCCGGGAGTTCGTCGACGAAGGGGCGCTCATGAGCTACGGCGTCGATAACCTTTCCTTGTTGCGCGAGCTTGCGAGCTACGTCGATCGCATCGCCAAGGGCGCCAAGCCGGCGGACCTGCCGATCGCGCAGCCGACGCGCTTCGACATGGCGATCAACCTCAAGACCGCCGCGAGCCTTGGGAGAGTACTTCCGCCCTCGCTTACCGCCCGCGCAGACGAGGTGATCGAATGAGACGACGTGATTTCGTCACGATTCTTGGCGCCGCGACGGCCTGGCCGTTCGCCGCGCGCGGGCAGCAGGCTAAAAGCCCAATCCGGATAGGTTTCCTGCCGATAGGTTCACCGTCCAGCGCCTATGACAGGTCGCTCGTTGAGGCGTTCCGAGAGGGCTTACGCCAGGTTGGCTTGATCGAGAATCGAGATGTCGTGCTCGATCTCGTATGGGCCAGCGGTAATCCAGACCAAGCAGTGACTGAAGTGATGCAGCGAGGCGCTGGAATATTGGTGACTGGCGGCTCAAGCGCATCGGTGGCGGCGAAGCGCCAAACGTCGACGATTCCTATTGTATTCATCAACGTCGGCAACCCCATCGCCATGGGGCTGGTCGAGAGCCTGTCACGCCCGGGCCATAATGCGACCGGCCTCAGCGACATCCTTGCCGACCTGAGCGGTAAGTTGGTGCAGTTGGCCAAGGATCTGAGCAAGCCGCAAGCGACGGTTGACTATCTTTGGCACACTGGATGGCCGGACGGGCATAATAGGTATCAAGCGACCGAGCAGGCTGCTCAAACAGCTGGGGTGAAGCTTCGATCACGAGGAATAGCTGACATCGCCGAAGTAGACGATGCCATTGCGGCGATGGAGACCAGTGGGGCGGCGACGCTCATCATTCAGCCCAGCCCTTTCACGTACGTGCAACGAGATCGGATCATCGATTCCGCGATGAAGCACGGCCTGGCGACGATATTCGCTTTCCCAGTAGCGGCAAGGGAGGGCGCGTTGATCGCGTATGGCGTGGATTACGTCGATATGTATCGCAGAGCTCCCTTCTTCGTTGACCGAATCCTCAAAGGGGCGAAACCCGCTGATCTCCCCGTCGAGCAGCCCACCAAGATCGTGCTGATCGTCAATCTCAAGACCGCCAAAGCGCTCGGACGCGACGTGCCGCAGTCAATCCTAGGGCGCGCCGACGAGGTGATCGAATGAGGCGACGCGATCTCATGGCTCTGCTCGGCGGTGCTGTGGCAGCTTGGCCGCTCACCGCGCGCGCACAGCAGCCCGAGCGGATGCGGCGGATCGGCGTGCTCATGGGGTTCGAGCAAGACGATCCCGAAGGAAAGGTCTGGCTTTCCGGGTTCACGGAGGGGCTGCAAAAGTTGGGTTGGAGCGATGGCCGCAGCATGCGGATGGATGTCCGATGGACCGGGAGCAACTTTGACCTGATGCGGAGATTTGCGAGAGGAGTGGTCGGCCTGCAACCCGACGCGATCCTCGCACATGGGACTCGGGTGACCAAGATACTCCAGCGGGAGACGCAGACGATCCCCGTCGTATTTTTGCTCGTCGCCGACCCGGTCGGCCTAGGCTTCGTCGCGAGCTACGCGCATCCAGGCGGGAACCTCACCGGCTTCATGTACGCAGATGCGGCAATCGTGGGCAAGTGGCTGGAGCTCCTCACGGAGACAGCCCCCGGCGTCAAGCGGGCCGCGATCATGTTCAATCCCGACACGGCGGCCGGCGGCGGATCATTTTATCTGCCCTCGTTCCAGGCGGCGGCCCGGTCGCTCAAGGTGGAGCAGATCACCGTGCCCGTTCATAGCGACGCCGAAATCGAAACGGGCATAACCTCCCTTGGGCGCGAGCCGGGAGGTGGCCTCGTCGCGATGGGGGACCCTTTCATGCTGGCCCACCGCGCGCCGACTATATTGGCGGCAGCCCGAAACAAGGTACCGGCGGTCTATTTTGCCCCTGTCTTTCCTCGCGACGGCGGTTTGCTTTCCTACGGACCGGACCCCGGAGACATGTTTCGGCGCGCCGCCCCCTATGTCGATCGCATTCTCCGCGGTGCAAAGCCGGCGGAGCTTCCCGTTCAGGCGCCGACCAAATTCGAGCTGGCGATCAACCTCAAGGTGGCGAAGGCCCTCGGCCTCACGTTCCCGCCGTTTCTGCTCGACAGCGCCGACGAGGTTATCGAATGAGGCGTTTGAGGCTCAGCCTCTTCGTCAAATACGCCGCCCTCATCGTCGGCCTGGTGATCGCCGTGCTGGTGATCAACGGTGCGCTCGATCTCTGGTTCACCTATCAGGACACCAAGCAGGAGCTGATCGACCTGCAGAAGGAGAAGTCGGAGGCCGCGGCCCAGCGCATTGAGGAGTTCGTCACCGAGATCGAGCAGCAGGTCGGCTGGACCACCTTCGCGCAGTGGGCGCTGACGCCGGTCGAGCAGCGCCGCTACGATTACGTGCGCCTCTTGCGTCAGGTGCCGGCGATCACCGAGCTCGTCGAGCTCGACGGCAAGGGCAAGGAGCAGCTCAAGGTCTCCCGCCTCGCCATGGACGTGGTCGGCGGCGGCGCCGATCATTCGCAGGACGCGAGCTTCACCGAGGCCCTCGCCAAGCACGTCTATTTCGGCCCGGTCCACTTCCGCAAGGAGTCCGAGCCCTACATGACGATGGCGCTTGCCGGCAGCGGGCGCAATGCCGGCGTCACCGTGGCCGAGGTCAACCTCAAGCTGATCTGGGACGTGGTCACGGCGCTCAAGGTCGGCAGGGAGGGCTACGCCTATGTGGTCGACAGCCGAGGCCGGCTCATCGCACACTCGGACATCAGCCTCGTGCTGCGCGACACCGACCTGAGCTCCCTTTCCCAAGTCGCGGCCGCGCGCGCGGGTGCCGGCGAGGCCGTAGCGCTCGCGCGGAACCTCGCGGGCCGCCGGGTCTTGAGCGCCAGTGCCGCGATCCCGGACCTCGGCTGGCACGTCTTCGTCGAGCAACCCCTTGCCGAGGCCTTCACGCCGCTCTACGCGGCGGCCTTGAGGGGGGCGGCCATCATCTGCTTCGGTCTCCTCCTCGCAGGCCTCGCCGGGCTCTTCCTCTCGCGCCGCATGATCGGGCCGATCCGCGCGCTCGAGGCGGGGGCGCGGCGCATCGGCGGAGGCGAGCTCGACCACCGGCTCGACATCAAGACCGGCGACGAGCTCGAGGAGCTCGCCGGCCAGTTCAACCGCATGACCGAGCAGCTGCAAGAATCCTATGCCGGCCTCGAGCGGAAGGTGGAGGAGCGGACCAGCGAGCTCCAGGAGGCCCTGGAGCAGCAGACCGCGACGGCCGACGTGCTCAAGGTGATCAGCCGCTCGACCTTCGACCTCGAGCGGGTTCTCGACACGCTCGTCGAAACCGCCGTACGGCTCTGTGCTGCGGAACGTGGTGTCGTCTTTCGGCTGGAGGGCGACGTTTTTCGGCTGGGCGGGTCCTATGGCCAATCGCAGGAGTTCATCAGGTTCGCCGAGAAGCATCCTCTTCGCCTCGACCGCGGGTCGCTCACCGGCAGAACGGCTCTCGAGGGCAGGGCGGTGCAGATCGTCGATGTTCTTGCCGATCCCGAATACGAGCGGGCCGATTTCGTGAAGCACGGCAACTACCGGACGATTCTTGGCGTACCGCTGTTGCGGGAAGGCGTCTCGCTCGGGGTATTCGTGCTTCAGCGGAAGGATGTCCGCGCCTTTACCGACAAGCAGATCGAGCTGGTCGCCACCTTCGCCGACCAGGCGGTGATCGCGATCGAGAACGTGCGGCTCATCACCGAGACTCGCGAGGCGCTCGAGCGGCAGACCGCCACGGCCGAGGTGCTCAAAGTTATCAGCAGCTCGCCCGGAGAACTGGAGCCGGTGTTTCAAGCTATGCTGGAAAATGCGACCCGTATTTGCGAGGCCAAGTTCGGCTCGCTGTACCTCCGAGACGCAAATGCTTTCCGCGCGGTTGCGACACACAATGCACCACGAGCGTATGTCGAAGCACGCAAGCGCGATCTGGTGCGGCCACCACCGGACTCGGCTCTTGGGCAGGTCGCCAACACCCGCCAAGTGGCTCAGATCGTCGATATTACGACAGTGAAGTCCTACACTGAGGGCGATCCATACCTAGTCGCCGCCGTCAAACTCGGTGGTTATCGGACAATCGTCGCGGTTCCGATGCTCAAGGACAATGAGCTGATCGGTGCAATCACCATATGTCGCCAGGAGGTTCAGCCTTTCACAGACAAGCAGATCGAGTTGGTGACGAACTTCGCCGCGCAGGCAGTCATCGCCATCGAGAATACCCGCCTGCTCAATGAGCTGCGCGAGTCCTTGGCCCAGCAGGCCGCAATGGCGGAGGTCTTGCAGGTCATCAACCAGTCGCCCGGCAACCTCGCGCCGGTGTTCGACGCTATGCTCAAGAAGGCGACCGAGCTGTGCGAAGCTGCCTTTGGCATCCTCTGGCTCTGCGACGGCGAGAAATTTCACGCTGGCGCCCTGCACGGCGCCCCCCCGGCCTACGCGGAGATCGCCCGCAACCCGGTGCGGGTCCGCCCGGACAACCCGCTCGGCCGCATGCTGCGCGGTGAGCGTTTGATCGTTAGCGTCGATGTCGCCGACGAAGAGCCCTACCGGGCGGGCGACCCGGTGCGGCGTGCCCTGGTCGACCTCGCGGGTGCCCGCAGCGTCATTCAGGTTGCGCTGGTCAAGGACAACGTGCTGCTTGGCTCGCTGACGGTCTACCGTCAAGAGGTGCGGCCGTTCTCCGAAAAGCAGATCGCGATGTTGCAGAGCTTCGCCGCGCAGGCCGTCATCGCGATGGAGAATGCGCGCCTTATCACCGAGACTCGCGAGGCGCTCGAGCAGCAGACTGCCACGGCGGACGTGCTCAAGGTGATCAGCCGCTCGACCTTCGACCTCGAGCTGGTTCTCGACACGCTCGTCGAAACCGCCGCACGGCTCTGCGCTGCGGAACGCGGCGTCGTCTTTCGCCTGGAGGGCGACGTTTTTCGGCTGGCGGGGTCCTATGGTATGTCACAGGAGTTCAACAGGTTCGCCGAGGAGCATCCTCATCGCCTCGACCGCGGGTCGCTCATCGGCAGAGCGGCTCTCGAGGGCAGGGCGGTGCATATTGTCGATGTCCTTGCCGATCCCGAATACGAGCAGGCCGATTTCGTGAAGCACGGCGACTACCGGACGGGGCTTGGCGTACCGCTGTCGCGGGAAGGCGTCTTGCTCGGCGCATTCGCGCTTCTCCGGAAAGATGTCCGCGCCTTTACCGAGAAGCAAATCGAGCTGGTCGCCACCTTCGCCGACCAGGCGGTGATCGCGATGGAGAATGCGCGCCTTATTACCGAGACCCGCGAGGCGCTCGAGCAGCAGACCGCCACGGCCGAGGTGCTTCAGGTCATCAACGCCTCGCCCGGCGATCTGGCACCGGTCTTCGACGCCGTGCTGGAGAAGGCGTTGCGCCTGTGCGAGGCGTCGTTCGGAACCTTGTTCCGTTATGACGGCGTGTCCATGCACCTGGCCGCGAACCGAGGCTTGGGCCCCGGCGAGGTGGGCTATTTCCGCAAATGGGTGCCCGACGCGGGCAGCGCCATGGACGAGATTGTGCGGGGTGCTCAGAAGGTTCACATCGTCGATGTGGTCGACACCGATGCCTATCGCTCCGGCGTCGAATCCCGCATGAAGCTCGTCGAGCTGACCGGAGCGCACACCGCACTCTGGGTCGCCTTGCGCAAGGACGAGACGCTCCTCGGCGTCATCGTGATCTACCGGCGGGAAGTCCGTGCCTTTACCGACAAGCAGACAGCACTCCTGCAGACCTTCGCCGACCAGGCGGTGATCGCGATCGAGAACGTGCGTCTCCTGAACGAGCTGCGCGCCCGCAGCGCCGAGCTGGCACGCTCGGTTGATGAGCTCAAGACGCTCGGCGAGGTCGGCCAGGCGGTGAGTTCGAGCCTCGATCTCGATACCGTTCTCACCACCGTCGTGACCCGCGCCGTAGAGATCGCCGAGGCCGATTCCGGCACACTCTTCCGTTACAGCCGCGCGCGCCGCGAGTTTCGCCTGCACCGGGCCGTCGGCTTCGACGAGGCGCTCTTGGCCGAGGCCCGTGCCATCCGCATCCCGCTCGAGCGCAGCACGCTCGGCCTCGCCGCCACGCGCCGTGCGCCGATCGAGACCACGTCCTTGGCAGAGATGCCGGCGAACGAGATGCGCGATCTCCTGATCAGGGCGGGATTCCACTCGACCGTGGTGGTGCCGCTCGTCTACGGCGAGCGCATCCTCGGCGGCTTCACGCTCCAGCGCCGGACCGAAAAGCCCTTCCCCGCCAACGTGTTGAGCCTGTTGCTCACGCTCGCGAACCAATCGGCGATGGCGATCCAGAACGCGCGCCTCTTCCGCGAAATCCAGGAGCAGAGCCGGCAGATCGAGCTCGCGAGCCAGCACAAGTCGCAGTTCCTCGCCAACATGAGCCACGAGCTGAGGACACCCCTGAACGCGATCCTCGGCTACACCGAGATGATGGTCGACGGGCTCTACGGCGAGCTGGGCGAGAAGGCGAAGGGGGTCTTGGAGCGCGTGCAGTCGAACGGCAGGCATCTGCTCGGCCTCATCAACGACGTGCTCGACCTCTCCAAGATCGAGGCCGGCCAGCTCAAGCTCAGCATCGAGGACTATTCGCTGCCGGCGGTCGTGCAGCAGGTGGTGTCGGCCACGGAATCGCTCGCGCGCAACAAGTCGTTGGCACTCACCGCGACCATCGCGGACGCTATGCCCGCGGGCCGCGGCGACGAGCGGCGGCTCACCCAGGTGCTGCTCAACCTCGTCGGCAATGCGATCAAGTTCACCGACAAAGGCTCGGTCGCGATCCGCGCCGTCGCCGAGAACGGGCAATTCGAGATCGCAGTTGCCGACACCGGCCCGGGGATTGCGCCCGAGAACCGCGCGCGCATCTTCGACGAGTTCCAGCAGGTCGACGACACCAACACGCGCAAGAAGGGCGGCACGGGGCTCGGCCTCGCGATCTCGCGGCGCATTGTCGAGATGCATGGTGGCCGTATCGAGGTGGACTCGACCTTGGGACAGGGCTCAACCTTCCGTGTCATCATCCCCCAACGCGCCGAGGAGGTCGTGGCCGCATGACGAAGCGGATTCTCGTGGTCGAGGATACCGAGGACAATCGGCAAATCCTGCGCGATCTCCTCGGCGCCGCGGGCTTCGAGATCGTCGAGGCCGAGGATGGTGCTGCCGGCGTCGCCGCGGCCGAGCGCGAGAAGCCGGACCTCATTCTCATGGACATCCAGCTTCCGGTGATGGACGGCTACGAGGCCACGCGCCGCATCAAGGCGAACGCGGCGCTCAAGCACATTCCGATCATCGCGGTCACCTCCTACGCGCTCTCGGGCGACGAGGAGAAGGCGCGCGCCGCGGGCTGCGACGGTTACGTCACCAAGCCGTTCAGCCCGCGCCAGCTACTCGCCAAGGTGCGCGAGCACCTGAGCTGACCCGGCCGCCGCGGCACCATGCGCAACCCCGCCCGCATCCTCGTGGTCGACGACACGCCCGACAACGTCGAGGTGCTCAAGGTGCGCCTGGAGAGCCAGGGCTACGAGGTGATGACGGCTGGCGACGGCGAGGAGGGGCTTGCGAAAATCAAGGCCGAGACCCCCGACTTGGTGCTCCTCGACATCATGATGCCGAAGCTCGACGGCATCGAGGTGTGCCGGCGCGTCAAGGCGGATGCGGCGCTGCCGTTCATCCCGATCATCATGGTGACCGCGAAAGCGGATACGCGCGACGTGGTCGCGGGGCTCGAGGCGGGCGGGGACGATTATCTCACCAAGCCCGTCGACCACGCCTCCTTGACCGCGCGGGTGCGCTCGATGCTGCGCATCAAGGCGCTCCACGACCAGGTGCAGGCGCAGGCAGGCGAGCTCGCTGCCTGGAACCGCAGCCTCGAGGAGCGCGTGCAAGCGCAAGTGAAGGAGATCGAGCGGGTCGGCCGCCTCAAGCGCTTCCTGCCGCCCCAGGTGGCCGAGCTCATGGTCGGCTCCGGCGACGAGCGCATCATGGAGAGCCACCGGCGCGAGATCGTCGCCCTCATGTGCGATCTGCGCGGCTTCACCGCCTTCGCCGAGACGGCCGAGCCCGAGGACGTGATGGCGCTTCTGCGCGCCTACCACGAGGCCGTCGGTCCCCTCGTCTTCGCGCATGAGGGCACGCTCGAGGGCTTCACCGGCGACGGCATGCTGGTCTTCTTCAACGATCCCCTGCCCTGCCCCGATCCGGCCGAGCGCGCCGTGCGGCTCGCCGTCGCGATGCGCGCGGCCGTCGAGCGGCTCAAGGAGGATTGGCGCCGTCGCGGCCATGCCATCGGCTTCGGCGTCGGCATCGCCCAAGGCTACGCCACGCTCGGGCGCATCGGCTTCGAGGAACGGCAGGAATACAGTGCCATCGGCACGGTCATCAATCTGGCGGCGCGGCTCTGCTCCGAGGCGAAGGACGGCCAGATTCTGGTGAGCCAAAGAGTCGCCGTCGCGGCCGAGGGCATCGTCGAGACGAGCTCCATCGGCGAGATCTCGCTCAAGGGGCTGTCGCGCCCGGTCGCCACCTTCCACGTGACGGGCCTCAAAGGCTGACTCGAAGCGAATCGTTTATTTCAATCGGAAACGATGAAATTCCATCCTTTCTATTTTCATCGGCTCAACCAGAGATCAAGTTATCTTCAACCGAGAGGCATTTTCAGCGCAGCGGGGAGCCCGATCTCAAGCGGGAGGTCCAGTCATGATTGAGCGCAGACCGTTCGCCGAGCTGGGTGGGGCCGACCACGGTTGGCTCAAGGCCAAGCACCATTTCTCCTTCGCCGGCTACTACGACGCCAAGCGCATGGGCTGGGGCGACCTCAGGGTGTGGAACGACGACGAGATCGCCGCCGGCTCCGGCTTTCCGCCCCATCCCCATGCCGACATGGAGATCATCACCTATGTCCGCGAGGGAGCGATCACCCACAAGGATTCGCTGGGCAACAGCGGCCGCACCGAGGCCGGCGACGTCCAGGTGATGTCGGCGGGGTCGGGGGTGCGCCACTCCGAATACAATCTCGAGGGCGAGACCACCCGCATCTTCCAGATCTGGATCGAGCCGAACGCGCGCGGCGGCAAGCCCTCCTGGGGCGCCAAGCCGTTTCCCAAGGCCGACCGCTCGGGCCGCTTCGTCACGCTTGCGAGCGGCTTCGCCGATGACGGCGAGGCGCTGCCGATCCGCGCCGAAGCGCGCGTGCTGGGCGCAACGGTGAAGGCGGGCGAGCGCGTGCGCGTGGCGCTCGATCCCAAGCGGCACGCCTATCTCGTGCCCGCCACGGGCACGATCGAGGCCGGCGGGGTGCGCATCGAGAGCCGCGACGGCGCCGCGATCACCGGGCTCACAAGCCTCGAGATCGTGGGGCTCGAGGACGCGGAAGTCGTGCTGGTGGACGCCGCCTAGAAGGCAAAGGCCCGCCGCACCGCGTCGCCGTCCTCATGCGGAGCTGCCGAACGCCTTCTCGAGAATAGTGTGCGCGCGCTCGACCGCTTTGGGCGGCAGCGTATGGCGCGGCGGGAAGTCGGGCCCCGGGCGCGTCGCGTCGATGATCATCTTGGCCGTCATCCCGGCCCGGTTCGAGGGGTCGAGGATGGCGCCCATGGCGTTCCTGATGACGTCGATATCTTGATCCGCCTGCATGCGTGTCGCCATCGCCCACAGGACCTCGCGGTCGTCCCGGATATCGACGTCGTCATCCACGACGACGACGAGCTTGAGGCTCAGATCGTCGCCGAAGGCGACGGCGGCGGCGTTCCGGGCCTGGCCGGGTGCGGGTTTGCGGAGTGCGATATAGGCGTGGAGCCGGCAGGTCCCCGACTTGGGATAGGAGACCGCGACCGTGTTGGGGAAATGCTGGCGCAGCGTGCGCAGGAGGCGCGCCTCCGACGGGACCGCAAGCAGGCCCGTGTGCTCGTCCGAGATTCCCGGCACGATGTCCTGATAGAGCGCATCCTTGCGATGGCAGATGGCCGAGATCTCGACGACATGCTCGGTCGAGCGCGCGGAGGCGTAGCCGGTGAACTCCGCGAACGGTCCCTCGGGCTCGCGCTTACCCGCAAGGATGCGGCCCTCGAGCACGATCTCGGCCTCGGCCGGCACCTCGATCGGTACGCTCACAGCGCGCGCGATCGCGAGTGGGGCGCCCATGAGGCCGCCCGTGACCGCATACTCGTCGCTTGTGATGGGTCCCTTCCAGAGTGCTCCGAAGGTGAAGGCCGGATGCGCCCCGATCACGATCGCGACCGGCAAATCCTCGCCGCGCTCCTCGGCGCGCTGCATGTAGTTCCACAGGTGGCGCCGGCTGTGCAGGCTGGTGCCGAGCCGCGTCCTGCCCTTGAGCTGCATGCGATGGAAGCTCGTATTGCGCACGCCGCTGTCCGGGTCCTTGGCGACGAGGACGGCGTTCGTGATGTAGGGCCCGGCATCCTCGGCGAAATGCCGCATGATGGGCAGGAGTGCCAGGTCCAGCTTCTTCCCCGTCACCACCACGTCATGGACGGGGCCGCTCTTGCGCAAGACGGGCGCAATCGTGCGGTCGTTGCGCGCCGCCCACTCCTCGATCAGGCGATCCTCGGGAACGCCGAGTGCTAGGGCATAGCGCCGGCGCGCGCCGAAGAGATTGGCCACCACCGGGAAGGGCGAGCTGCCCACCTTCTCGAAGTAGAGGACCGGCGCGCGGCCGAGCCGCTCCATCTCCATCACGCTCGCCGTCACGTCATAGTCGAGGTTGACCCGCTCGCGCACCCGGACGATGCCCTCCGGGTCGTCCGCCGCGACGCGCGCGAGGAAGCTTCTCAAGGTGAACTCTCGGGAACGGGGTGCCATGGCCTCTCCTTGGACTCCGGCGTCCTCCTTCGGGCGCGGCATATGCTCGGCATGAGAGCCGCCGCGGGCCTCGGCGCGATCCGGGCCCCTTCCCTACCGCCTGGATGCCCAGCTGTGCAACCGCCGCCTAAAGCGAGGCGAACGCCACTAGGCCGCGAGGCCCGCTTCGCATCTCCGCTCTCCGAGAGCGATGGTAAATTGTCGCCGAAACCGTTACATAGTGCGGTATGGCGCGCAAACCACCGCAAGGGCGGAGCGAACCCGGGTTCTTCGGGTCGAGACGGCCCCGCCGCGGCCCCACCGGCATGCGAGGCGAGCGACTCGACGTCGTCTCCGAGGAGCGCGACCAGCGGGCCGGCAAGAGGAGCAGGGCCCAGCGGACGCAGCCAGCCGACCCTACGCCGGAGATGTGGCACGAGTGGCGTGAGCGGCTCAAGCGCTCGCTCAAGCGGCACGGGCAGAGTCGCGCCGAGGCGCGCGGCTCGCTCCTCGGCCGCTTCGTGCGCTGGGCGGTGACCTTCGCGATCTGGGCGCTGGTGCTGGTCTTGGGCATCGTCGCCTATTACAGCTTGGACCTCCCCGATATCAGCAGTGCCACCGCACTCACCCGCCGGCCGAGCGTCACGCTCATCGACGCCGACGGCAAGCCGTTTGCCAGCTACGGCGATCTTTACTACGACGTGGTGCCGCTCAAGGATATGCCGCCCTATCTTCCCAAGGCGGTGCTCGCGACGGAGGACCGCCGCTTCTACGAGCATTTCGGCGTCGATCCTTTCGGCATCGTGCGCGCGCTCATCGACGACGTGCGCACGGGCCAGCTGCGCCAGGGCGGCAGCACGATCACCCAGCAGCTCGCCAAGAACCTCTTCCTCACCTCCGAGCGCACGATCAAGCGCAAGGTCCAGGAGGTGCTGCTCGCGCTCTGGCTCGAGCACAAGTTCACCAAGAACGAGATTCTCACCATCTATCTCAACCGGGTCTATCTCGGCGCCGGCGCCTACGGCGTCGAGGCGGCGTCGCGCAAGTATTTCGGCAAGTCCTCGCGCGAGCTCACCCTTTACGAGTCGGCGGTGCTGGCGGGCCTCTTGAAGGCGCCGTCCAAGTTCAATCCCGCGGCCAACCCGGATCTCACGGCGGAGCGCGCCGGTCAGGTGCTGCGCAACATGGTCGATGCCGGCTTCCTCACGGATGAGCAGGCCGCGGCCGCCGACAAGGAGCGCGAGGAGCTCAAGCCGGCCTCGGTCGCCGCCTGGCGCGGACGCTATTTCGCCGACTGGGCGATGGACCAGGTGCGCGACCTCCTCGGGTACATCGATCGCGATCTCGTGGTGGTGACCACGCTCGATCCCAAGCTCCAGGAGATCGCCGAGGACACGGTCCAGGCCGAGCTCGACAAGGAGGGTGCCGCCCTCGACATCTCGCAAGGTGCGCTCGTGGCCCTCGGTCCCGACGGCGAGGTCAAGGCGCTCGTGGGCGGACGCGACTACCGCCAAAGCCAGTTCAACCGCGCCGTCCAGGCCCTGCGCCAGCCCGGCTCGGCCTTCAAGCCGTTCACCTATCTCGCCGGCCTCGAGTCGGGCTTCACGCCGGCGAGCGTCTTCAACGACGCGCCGATCAGCATCGGCAACTGGCATCCGGACAATTACGACGGCAAGTACTACGGCCGCGTCACGCTCAAGGAGGCGCTCGCGCGCTCGCTCAATTCCGTGGAGGTGCAGCTCGCCGAGCGCGCCGGCGTCGGCCATGTCATCGATGTGGCGCGCCGGCTCGGCATCACGTCCGAGCTGCGCAAGGACTTGAGCCTGGCACTCGGCACGAGCGAGGTGAGCCTGCTCGAGATGACCGGCGCCTACGGTGCCTTCGCCGACGGCGGCAAGGGCGTGTGGCCCTACGGCATCGTCGAGATCCGCGACCGCGACGGCCACGTGCTCTATCGCCGCTCGGGCTCCGGCCCAGGGGAGGTGATGACGCCGCAACAGTCGGCAGAGATGCTCGACATGATGTCGGCCGTCATCGCCTACGGCACCGGCAAGTCGGCCAACATCGGCCGGCCCGCCGCGGGCAAGACGGGGACCACCCAGGACTATCACGATGCCTGGTTCATCGGCTTCACCCCCGACCTCACCGCCGGCGTCTGGGTCGGCAACGACGACGGCAGCGTGATGAAGAAGGTGACCGGCGGACGCGTGCCGGCGCACATCTGGCACGATTTCATGATGGCAGCACTCAAGGACACCCCAGCCCACGAATTCCGCAAGCCGCCCACCGAGACGGAATCGGTGCTGCAGTCGCTTTTGGGCGGCGGCTCGTCGGCACCCGCGGACGCGGCCCAGCCGCGGCCGGCCGAACCGATGCAGACCCAGCACAGCCCGGGCGAGACCGTGCTGCTGCCAGGCGGCTATTACAAGGTGAATCAGTAGACGAGTAGACGCCCGGGCCGGGGCTTGGCGCCGCGCTCAATGGCGGCTATGCCCGCCGCCGCCGATCACCTTCGGATTGCGTTTCTCCTCCTCGAAGCAGGCGTGGTAGCCCTGATCGTATCCGGCCCTGTAGTCGGCCATGGTCAGATAGCGCGCTTGATCCTTGCGGCCGGCTTGCTGGTAGCCGTCGCGTCCGGCGTCCTGGAAGCCCGTGAAGCAGCCGTCGACATAGCCTTCGTCGAAGGCGGGGCTGCCCCCAGGTGGGGGCACTTGCGGATTGACGAGGGCGTCGCCGCAGGTCGCGAGCCAAGCGATCGTCACGAGGACCGCGCGGAAGTACTTCTGCATTTCTCTCTTGCCCGTCATGTTCCCGTCACCGGGCCACGGCATGTCGCTTCAGCACCCCCCTCAAAGAGAGGGTGGCGCTTCAAGGCGGTTATTTCAAGGTGGACCAGAAGGCGCGGGCGTCTGAGGCGGCCCGCGCGTCACGTGACGCGAAAGGATGCAAGCAGGTACCGGAGGACGCGCCGGCAGCTGAGGGCGTCACTCGTCCTCGATCACCTTGTCCTCGCGATGGGCGAGGAGCGCCTTGGCGTAGCGCCGCGTGAGCTCGGGCATGATGGTCCCGCCGGCTTGAGGGCGCGCTAGGCCGAACACGGTGCCGGGGAAGTCGAGCGCCTTCTGGATCGGCCACAGCTCCTCGTGCGCCTAAGGCGGGAAGAGGCGGGCCGGCCGGCCCACGGCGATCCAGCCGATCGGCACCGTCGCATCGGCGGCGAGATGGGAGTTGACGTGCACGGTCGCGTTGACGCGCACTTCCGCGCGGGCGCCGATGACCGCACCGTTGAAGATCGCGGCCCCCGTCGCGATGAAGGCGCACTCCTCGACGCTGCAGCCCGAGAGATAGGCGCGCGGGCCGATCAGCACATGGTTGCCGATCTTGACCGGATGGCGCTTGCTGCCGCGCACGACCGCCGTCTCCATCACGATGCAATGCTCGCCGAGCACGACCGCACCACCTTCCGCCGTCAGCACAGCACCATGGAGCACGCGCGAATGCGGCCCGATCGTCACGGCACCACTGAGGATCGCCGTGGGGGCGACCCAGGCGCTCGGGTCGACGTGAGGGCGCTTGCCGCGATGCTCGATGCGCATGAAGGCCTTTGCTCAGGCGCTCTGCGCTGCCACGGCGGCGGGTGCGGCCTGAGGCTTGCGGCGCCCGGCCGCGGCGCGCTCCTTGGCGATGAGCGCCTTCTTGCGCGCGACCCCCCAGCGGTAGCCGGTCAAGTCGCCGCTGCTGCCGACCGCGCGGTGGCACGGCACGATGAGCGAGACCGGATTCGTGGCGCAGGCGCGGCCGACCGCGCGCGCCGCCTTAGGCCGGCCCAAGAGGGCCGCGATCTCGCCGTAGGTCTTCTGCTCGCCATAGGGGATGGCGCGGAGCGCCTGCCACACGCGCCACTGGAACGCGGTCGCGCGCACGTCGAGCGGGAGGTCGAGATGGGGCTCCTTGCCCGCGAGATGGTCGAGGAGGGCCGCGAGCGGGGCGCCGAGTGCCGGGTCGTCGCGCCGGATCTCGGCGGCCGGAAAGTCGTGATTGAGCTCGTGCACGAGGTGCTCGTCCTCGTCGCCGAGGCTGACCATGCAGATGCCCCGCTCCGTGGCGGCGACGAGGAGGCGCCCAAGCGCGCAGGGTGCGATGGTGAAACGGATGCGCGCACCCTCTCCGCCGCGCTTGTAGGTCGCGGGCGTCATGCCGAGCTGGCCGTTCGAGCGCTCGTAGAGCCGGCTCGACGAGCCGTAGCCCGCCTCGTAAAGCGCGCCCGCCACGCCGTCGCCGGCCTTGAGCAGCCCCTTCACCCGGCGCAGGCGCCGCGCGTCCGCGTAGGCGCGCGGGCTGATGCCGATCGTGCGGGTGAAGACGCGCTGGAGATGGTGGGGGCTGAGCCCGACGGCACGGCCGAGCTCGCCCAAGGTGATGACGCCCTCGCCGTGCGCGTCGATATAGCGGCAGGCCTTGCGCACGGCCTCGAGCTTGCGGTCGCGCGGCCGCGTGTCCTTCGGGTTGCAGCGGCGGCAGGCGCGAAAGCCGGCGCGCTCCGCCGCCTCCGGCACCGCAAAGAAGCTCACCATGTCGCGCCGGGGCCGGCGGCTCGGGCAGGAGGGTCGGCAGTAGATGCCGGTCGAGCGCACGGCATAGACGAAGGCGCCGTCCTGGCGCGTATCCGAGCCAAGCACGGCGCTCCAGCGCTCCTCGTCGGTCACGGCAAGATCTCCGGCTCGCGTTTCCATGCGCCTTAGATACGCCTCGCGTGCGCCAGGGGCTATCCGAAGCTTGCGCCGGATTTGGCCCGGGCGATAGGCCTTCAGCCGTAGCGCAGCAGGCGGTCTCCGTGACGGCGCAGCCATGCGCACGAGGCCTCGACCTCGGGGGTCAGCTTCTCCACCAGGCGCCAGAAGCGCGGGCCATGGTGGGAGTGGACGAGATGGGCGACCTCGTGGGCGACCACATAGTCGAGCACCGAGTCGGGTGCCAGCACTAGGCGCCAGGAGAAATGGATGGCCCCGCCCTGCGCACAGCTGCCCCAACGGCTCTTGGTGTCCCTGACGGCGATGCGGCGCAAGGGACGCTGGACGAGAGCCGCCTTGGCGTGCGTGCGCGCGCTCAGGAGCGCAAGCGCTTCGCGCTTGAGCCAGTCAGAGAGGCGGCGCGAGAGAAAGGCGAGTTCGCCGGAGACGCAGACGCGGCCTTCCTCGCACCACACGCCTCTCCGCGCCTCGGGCCGATGCTCGACCACGTGCGCGCTGCCGCGGTAGGGAATGACGGCTCCGGGTGCGAACGGCACAGCGGGCGGGCGAAGCGCGAGCCGCGTCAGAATCCAGCCCGACTTCTCCTCGGCAAAGCGCAGCCCCTCGCTGAGCGCCACCCCGCGCGGCAAGACGAGCTCGACCGCATCCTCCGCCGGATCGATGCGCAGCGAGAGATGGCGCGCGCGCCGGCTTTGCCGCATCTTGAGCGGAATGGCGCGCCCGCCCACCGTGACGCTCGCCACCACTCGAGCGCCCGGAGGCGCCGGCTCGGCGCGACGCCCTAAACCCTGCTGGCGTGCCAAATGCCGCATCTAGGGGTCACCTCTCCCAAGACCATACCAGATCGTGATGGTTGACCGCCAGACGGCAGCTATCGCCGCCCATCGGCCGCGTCTTGACGGGAATCCGGATTACCCCCATATTGGGGGCATGGAGAAGCGCCGGCCTCTCCATTCCCTCGAGGCGATCAAAGAGGCCTAAACTGTGGCGAACCCGCGCGCATATCCCGACGAAATGCCGAGCGCCGAGAGCGGTCGGGCGATGCGGCGAGGCGATAAGCGCATCACGATCGAGGTTGACGGCTACAAACTGACCTATGCCCAGCCGGGATGGTGGTGCTCGCTCGACGATCCGGATGATCTCGAGGGACAATTGGTCGACGAGGACAACGTCATCGCCGCCGCCGCACGGCGCGAGGCGCGTGCCTTGGCGCGGCAAGCGGTGCTGACGCCACTCGCAATTCGCGCGATCCGCGAGCGTTGCGGGCTGTCCCAGCGCCAGGCTGCCCGCCTCTTTGGGGGCGGACCCAAGGCATTCGAGAAATACGAATCGGGAGAGGTGGGGCCGAGTAGTGCGATGACTCGACTCCTGCTGCTCGCCGCACGGCGGCCCCATCTCTTCCGCAAGCCCGCAAGAGGACGCGTTGCCGCCGTCTCAAACGCCGACGTGCAGCTTATCCGCGACGTCGTCCGGCAAAGCTCGGTCGAGAGGATTTGGGAGCGCATTCACAAGAAGGACGGAGAGGCGGCTTAGGGCCGCCTTGGCAGCGATCTCATCAGTGGAAGCCATGGAAGGCGGCGGCGGGTCGTCGCGGTGCCAGTCCAACTTGAATTCGAGGATGAATAGTTTTTGCAATGCTCGCGGCTGGCACAATACTATCCGATCACCCTCGTCAACAGGATTGACGCACCCGCAAAATCGATCACGGACACGCTCGAGCGTTGCTTCGGGTTTAGGTGAACCTCCTCGTCGACGCGGGCGTCCGACTAAGTCGGATTCGATCGCCCGCCGCACCCATGCAGCGAACCTCGGGCGCTGAGACTCTGGTTGGACGAAAGGCCGGGTGGCGCAATGAAAGCGCCGGATCGTGATGTCCGCTGTGTGGGGTTTATCAGGCAAGCGCGGACATTCTAACTACCTCCGTTCATGACCCACAGCAGTCCTTAGGCTGCACCTCGCGGCAACCCGGAAAGCGGACGTTGCTTTGTTGCCATTTGTGCGCGACGCTGCACCCTTGGCAGTCGCTGCTCCGCACTACCCGCGAGGGCTCCAAATGAAGTGCCCGAAGTGCCAGCACGAGAACCGCGCCGATGCGAAGTTTTGCGAGGAGTGCGCTGCGTCCCTGGCGCGCGTTTGCGCCAACTGCGGAGCGCAACTTTCCTCGACCGCGAAGTTCTGCTCAGAGTGCGCTCATCCGGCGGGCCAGGCAGCGTCGCCGACGGCTTCCTCGTCGCAGCGCTTCAGCGCGCCGGAGGTCTACACTCCCAAGCACCTTGCCGAGAAGATCCTGACGTCGAGGACAGCGCTCGAAGGCGAGCGCAAGCAGGTCACGGTCCTCTTCGCCGATCTGAAGGGCTCGATGGAGCTATTTGCCGACCGCGATCCCGAGGAGGTCAGAAAGCTTATCGATCCCGTTATCGATCACATGATGGAGGCAGTTCACCGCTTCGAGGGAACCGTAAACCATGTCCTGGGCGACGGAATCATGGCTCTGTTCGGGGCGCCGCTTGCCCATGAGGATCACGCCGTGCGCGCCTGCTATGCCGCGCTTCGGATGCAGGAGAACATCAAGCGCTACGCGGAGGGCGTTCGTCGGAGCGAGGGGATACTCATTCAGATTCGCGTGGGCCTGAATTCGGGCGAGGTCGTGGTGCGCTCGATCGGGAGCGACCTTCGAATGGACTACACCGTCGTGGGCCAGACCACGAACGTGGCCGCACGCATGGAGCAGATGGCAGTGCCGGGGTCGATCCTCATCTCGTCCGACACTCTGACGCTGGCCGAGGGCTATGTTCAGGTCAAGCCGCTCGGTCCGTTGAAGGTCAAGGGACTCGAGTTCCCACTCGAGGTCTTCGAGGTGACCGGAGCGGGCACGGTGCGCTCGCGCATGGAAGCCGCCGCGGCGCGAGGGCTTACTCGGTTCGTTGGCCGCGAGGCCGAGCTCCAGACCCTCAATAGCGCCCTCGACAAAGCGCGAGCGGGCCGCGGTCAGGTAGTAGCCCTCGTGGGCGAGCCCGGCGTGGGCAAGTCGCGGCTGTTCTGGGAGTTCATTCACTCTCATCGGACGCATGGCTGGCTCGTCCTCGAAGGCGGTACGGCCTCCTACAGCAAATCCAATGTCTATCTGCCGGTGATCGACCTCCTCAAGGGATACTTTCAGATCGAGCCGCGCGACGAGCCACGCAAGATCCGGGAAAAGGTCACGGGCAAGATCCTCTCGCTGGACAGGGCACTCGAGCCCGGCCTGCCGGCTTACCTTTCTCTCCTCGATGTGCCGGTCGACGACCCGCAGTGGCAGTCCCTCGACCCTCCCATGCGCCGTCAGCGCACCCTCGACGCGCTCAAGCGCCTGCTGCTCAGGGAGAGCCAGGTTCAGCCCCTCGGTTTGGCCCTGGAGGACCTCCACTGGATCGATTCCGAGACCCAAGGGCTGCTCGACAGCCTGATCGAAAGCATGCCGACGGCCTCGCTGCTGCTCCTTGTCAATTACCGGCCCGAATACCAGCACGGCTGGGGCGGAAAGACTTATTACACGCAGCTCCGCATCGATCCCCTGCCGCCCGAGAGCTGCGAGGAGTTGCTGCAAGGCCTGCTCGGCGCCGACGAGAATCTGCGTCCCCTCAAGCAGCATCTGATTGATCAGACCCAGGGCAACCCCTTCTTTCTCGAGGAGAGCATCCGGACTTTGGCGGAGACCCAGGTCCTCGTCGGTGAGCGGGGGGCCTATAGTCTGGCGAAACCTCTCTCCGGCGTCCAGGTGCCGTCATCTGTCCAGGCCATTCTTGCGGCGCGCATCGACCGGCTGGCGCCAGAGGAAAAGCGCCTGCTTCAGGCCGCTGCAGTGATCGGCGTGGACGTGCCATTCTCGCTTCTGGAGGCTATTGCGGAACAGCCCGACGAAGCCCTGCAGCGAGGGCTCGCGCACCTGCAGGCAGCAGAGTTCCTTTATCAGTCTCGCCTCTTTCCCGACGTCGAGTATACCTTCAGGCATGGGCTCACCTACGAGGTGGCCTATGGCAGCCTGCTTCATGAGCGCCGTCGAGCCCTGCATGCGCGGATCGTAGCGGTCATCGAGAAGCTCTATGCCGAGCGTCTCAACGAGCAAGTGGAGCGATTGGCCTACCACGCGATCCGGGGCGAGCTATGGGAGAA
>JBKQRV010000153.1:0-4319 GCA_052143835.1 Alphaproteobacteria bacterium | reverse complement strand
CGCTACGCGCGCCGGGCGTAGCGATGGGAAGGTGAGGAGGGCGAGCGCAGCGAGCTTCTGCAGCCGATGACGTGTCTCGCACCCCTACCTCCTCACCCCGACCCTCTCCTCCTGAAGGAGGAGAGGGAGGTCGCCGGGGTCGGGTCGGAGAATTTAAACTGAGACAGTACCGAAAGGTGGATCCCCGCTTTCGTGGGGTCGCCTGAAGACCTATATTCGCGTCGTCACTCTTCCCGGCGGAGAGACGGTTCACAACGTCTTCAAAGACAGCGATTTTGCGAAATGAGCGCCGATCTGGATTATGATCCCGCTACCGACAGCTTGTACATCAAGCTGAGGCCAGGTCCCTCCGTCGGCAATCGTATCGTCGGCGACGACGTGGTGATCGACTTGGGGGCCGACGGCGAGCCCATCGGATACGACATCCAGCACGCGAGCGGCCACGCCGAGGCGATCGCCGAGGCGCTTGGCCATCTTCACCGCCGCCACGCTGCGTAAGTGCTGCGGCGCGCGTCAAATCGGCGGGCTGCCCCTCAGCTTCCCTTCGCATTGCCGGCGGCCCCTATCACGACGGCTGCGCTTACGCCTTGAGCTTGTAGCCCCGGGCGATCATGCGGTGGCACGCCCAGGCCAGTGCGAGATCGGCGCCGAGGAGGACGGCGATGCCCGCCGCAAGCGAGCCGTCGGCGCTGCCGATGAAGCCGTAGCGGAAGCCGTCGATCATGTAGAAGAAGGGGTTGAGGCGGGCCACGGTCTGCCAGAGCGCGGGCAGCCGCTCGATCGAGTAGAAGGTGCCCGAGAGGAAGGCGAGCGGGGTCACCACGAAGTTGGTGACGGCGGCGATGTGATCGAAGCGGTCGGCCCAAATACCGGCGATCATGCCGAGGAGCGAGAGAAGCGTCGCCGCCGCGAGCGCGTGATAGAGGACGAAGCCCCAGTGCTGCAGGTGGAGCGGCACGAAGAGCGCGGTCGCCGCCGCGACGGCGATGCCGACCACGAGGCCGCGCGCAATGCCGCCCACGGCGAAGCCGAGGGTGAGCTCGCCCGCGCTCAGGGGCGGCATCAGCACGTCCACGATGTTCCCCTGCATCTTGGAGATGATGATCGAGGAGGAGGTATTGGCGAAGGCGTTCTGCATGATCGCCATCATGACGAGACCGGGGACGAGGAATTCGGTGAAGGGGATGCCGCCCACCGTCCGCTGCGCCCCGCCGAATGCCAGCGAGAAGATGGCAAGGAAGAGCAGCGTCGTCACCACCGGGGCCACAATCGTCTGGGAGAGCACCTTGCCGAAGCGGCGGATCTCCTTGAGGCAGAGTGTCAAGAGGCCGATCCAGTTGACGGCGCCGAAGCGGCGCGGCTCAGGTGGCGGTACCAAGATCATGGCCGATGCGCGGCGCTCATGGATGGCTTCATCGCTCCCCGCGCGCCTCCTGAGCGAGCGGCCCGGGCGGGCCTGCGGCCTCCTTTGTGTTCTCGAGGAAAAGCGTGCGCGTCGGGAAGGGCATCTCGATGCCGAGCTCGTCGAAGCGGCGCTTGAGGCGGCGGTTGAACTCGCGCGTCACCGCCCCTTGCTGTCCTGGGCGCGTCTTGAGCCGCGCGCTGACGATCACGGCCGACTCGCCGAAGCGGTCGAGGCCCTCCATCTCGAGGGGGGCGAGGATGGCAGAGGCGTAGGCGCCGTCCTCCGCGAGCTCGGCGCCGAGCGTCTTCACCACCTCGATGACGCGGTCCACGTCCTCGCGATAGGCGATGCCGATGCGGAATACGGCGTAACCGAAGTCCTTGGTCATGTTGAGGATCTTGCTGACCTCGCTGAACGGGATGGTGTGCACCCCGCCGGTCTCGTCGCGCAGGCGCAGCGAGCGCAGCGAGATCGCCTCGACCTCGCCGGTGTCGCCGCCGACCGTCACCATGTCGCCGACCGCGATGGTGTCCTCGATCACGATGAAGACTCCCGTGATCAGATCCTTGACCAGGCTCTGCGCGCCGAAGCCAACCGCGAGGCCGGCCACGCCGACGCCCGCAAGGAGCGGCGCGATATTGATGCCGAGGGCCGAGAGCGCGATGAGGGCGGCGATGCCGGCGATGAGGATCGAGAGCGTCTTGTGCAGGAGCGGCAACAGCGTGTGCGCCCGCGCGCGCCGGTGGGCCTCTGAGCCCTCGGCCGCGTGCCGGGCGAGATAGACCTCCATCATGAGCGAGATCGCCTCCCACACCGCAAGGGCGACGACGACGGTCAGCGCCACGCTGGCGAGGCTGCCGAGCACGCGGCGGCCGAAGTCGGAGGAGAGCCAGTCGAAGGAGGCGAGACCCCAGACCTCGAGTAAGGCCAGAAGCGCCGCCAGCCAGACGAGCGCGCGCAAGAGATGGACGAGAATCGGGAGATAGCGGTCCGCGCGCGCCTCGAGCGTGGGAAAGCGGCGCTTCAAGTCGTCCCCGATCGCGAAGAAGTGCTTAAGCAGGCTCTCGCCGCCGCCGGCAAGGACGCGCGCGAGGACCAGCACGAGAAGCGAGAGCAGGGAGGCGCGCAGGATGAACTCGAAGCCGCCCGAGACGTTGAGCGCCCAGACGACATAGACCGCGCCGACATAGAGGATGGCGAGCACGTGCCAAACGTCGGCAAGCCGCGCGCGCAGCAGTTGAAGCGCGTTGCCCTCGCCCTCTCCTTGGCGCGCGCCCCGTATGCGGCGCGCGGCCGCATGCCGGTTCTGCAGCACGAGGACGATGACGAGGGCTGCGACGGCGAGCCCGATGGCCCTGCCGATCGCCTCATAGCCCGCGCGCGGCAGGCCGAGGAGGAGTGCCGCCTCGGTCGCGAAATAGCCGTAGATCGAGAGGCTCGCGAGCCGGCGCAGCCAGACGAGCCAGTAGCTCGCCGTCTCCTCGCTCATCGCGAAGAGCCGCGGGGCGGCGGCAGGCGGCGTCAAGAGGTTGCGCGCGAGCGTCAAGAACGCGCGCACGGCCACACTCGCATTGACGATCACGAGCGTCAGCAGGCGCGCATAGAGGCTCGGCTTGGTGAAGGGAAGCACGGCGTAGGCAAGTGCGGCGAAGGCCGCGATCGGCATCAGATCGACGATGACGCGCGCAAGGAGGATCGCGGCACCCAGCCACGCGTTGCCGCTTCCGCGGGCATCGAGCGCGCGGCGCGCATGGCCGAGCGCCGCGCCGGCGAGGCGGCCGCCGAGTGCTGCGAGCGCAAGCGTGAACGCGAGCTTGGCGAGCGTCTCGATCCATTGGCCGCGCGCCGTCGGATCGCTCCCCTGGCGCTCGACCCAGCCGATGAGGCCGGGCAGGTCGAAGAGCGTCGCGGCGGCGTCCGCGAGTGCGGCGGTCGAGCTTGCCACCGCCTCCGAGAGCCGGGACATGAGCGCGGCGCCGGCGGTTCCGGCAGCCCTTGGTGGCGCGGCCTCGGTGGCCTCGCGCGCGGCGATGAGGCTCTTGAGCTGGGCGATGAATTTCTGCCGCTCGGCGTCGCTCTCGAGCGTCTTGACGAGGCTTTTCAAATCGTCGCTGGAGAGCGTTTGCGGCTGGCCGGCGGCAGTGGGCCCTGCCGGGGCGGGTTCGGCCGCGCGCAGCCCGGCGCCGGCGCCGCCGAGTGCCAATACGAGCGCGAGGCCTAGAAGCAAGCCTCGCCCGGCTGAGCGCCCCTCTCTCACCGCATTCCGCATCCTCGCGAGACTATACGCCGCGGCACTTCGGCTGTCACATCCGCATCGGCTGGGCTAGAATTGGCCGCGCAAGCGGAGGGCACGACAATGGCCGTCACGATCTATCATAACCCGCGCTGCGGCAAGTCGCGCGAGACGCTGAGGCTCATCGAAGGCCGCGGCATCCGTCCGACCGTCATCGAATATCTCAAGACTCCGCCCGATGCAGCCGAGCTCAAGCGCATCCTCAAGCTTCTGGGCATCCCGGCGCGCCGACTTCTGCGCACCAAGGAGAAGGAATACAAGGCGGCCGGGCTCGACGATCACAAGCTTTCGGAGGAGAAGATCATCGCCGCCATGGCGAGGCACCCGATCCTCATCGAGCGGCCCATCGTGATCGCCGGCAACAAAGCCGCCCTCGGCCGCCCGCCCGAAGCGGTGCTGAAGATTCTTTAAAGGCCTGCGGATGTTCAAGCTTGGCGTCATTCCGGAAGCTTAGGCGAGCCCGGGAAAAGCGGAGCTTTTCCCGGTTGCGAGCCTTGCTATCCGGAATCCATGCCTCCCGCTCGCGCTGTCGCGGAAATGGATTCCGGATCGCGCAAATCATCGCATGTGCGATGATTTGCTTGTCCGGAATGACGAGTTGTAGATGAATGTCCACAGAAC
>JBKQRV010000152.1:0-3941 GCA_052143835.1 Alphaproteobacteria bacterium | reverse complement strand
CGGGGATGCCCTCGAGCACGCTGCCGAGCACGACGAAGGCGACGATCGAGATGGCGAGGAAGCCCGCGTGCCCGCCGGGCACGGCCGCCATCATGGTGACGAGCTGGCGCGAGAAGCCCGACTGGGTGAGGGCCCAGGCCATCGCCGTCGCCGTGCCGATGCGTCAACGGAGGCTGGGCCATGAACTCATAATCGACGGCGGCTGTAACGTACCGAGGTCCACGTGATTTTGGATGCTTCGCGACATATCGATTGGCGTGTATATTGTCGGCTGCTTGCGCTCACAGGTTGGACGACCATTTGCTAGGATAGAAGATGGCTCGCAAGGTCGTGATGATTTCGAGCACGGCGCGGGACCTCCCCAAGCATCGCGAGCAGGTCCGGCTGGCCTGCGAGCGCGCCGGGTTCGAACCGCGGGAAATGATGGAAAACCTGACCGCAGAAAATAGAAATGCGGTTGAAACCTCCCTGCGCATGGTGGAGGAAGCGGACGTCTATCTCGGTATCCTCGGCTATCGCTACGGCACCATTCCAACGGGATACGACATTTCCATCACCGAGATGGAATTTAATCGTGCGCTCGAGCTTGGCAAACCTCTGCTCGTCTTCTTCATTCACAAAGATCATCCCGTCCTTAGAGATGATGTTGAGACTGGCCCGAGCGCGACCAAACTGGAGACCCTGAAGGCTCGCATTGGCGAAGCTCGCGTCGCTGCATTCTTCAAGTCGCCCGAAGACATTAGGTCCCATGTCGTCGAAGGGTTGACCAGGCTTGCCAAGGAGCTTGGAATTGCGGAAGCTGGGGACGCTGCTACGAACGCCACCGCGCAGCTGCACCGCAAGACCTCGATTCCTGCACCGCCCGATCCGTATATCGCCCATCCCTATACGCTTTTGCAGCTGCGGGACCTCGTCGGCCGTCAAGCCGAAATCAACGCCTTGACGGATTGGGTCGCCAATCCTGCGTCGGGGACATTCATCGCGCACGTGTTCTGCTTCGTCGCCATAGGCGGCATGGGCAAGAGCGCGCTCACCTGGAAATGGTTCAACCAGATCGCGCCCAACGAGATGAAGCCGCTTGCCGGCCGGCTTTGGTGGAGCTTCTATGAAAGCGACGCGTCCTTCGAGAATTTTCTGAACCGCGCACTTTGCTATGTGAGTGGTGATAGCGAGGAGGCGGTGCGCGCCTTGCCCTGGCACGAGCGGGAGGCGCAGCTCCTGCAGCGCCTCGGCGAAAAGGCATATCTTTTCGTCCTCGATGGCCTGGAGCGTATCTTGATCGCATATCATCGAATGGATGCCAGCTACCTCGCCGATGACGAGTATGATCAGCAAACGGCGAACGTGGTGGCCGGCGCCGTCGGCCTGCCGTCCTCGGCGGCGCAGTCCTTCGTCGGTCAGCATCGCCTGCGGCAGACTACCGACCCGCGCGCAGGGGCATTCCTGAAAAAGCTCGCCCGCGTCGCAAAGTCACGCGCCATTATCACGAGCCGACTCTATCCGAGCGAATTGCAATTGCCGACCGGCGGTCCATACGCGGGATGCTCTGCTTATTTCCTGCCAGGGTTGAGCGACGATGACGCGCTCGGCCTTTGGCGGGCATTGGGCGTCTCCGGATCACGCGCAGAGCTGGTGCCCATTTTCCGCAGCGTCGAGGGCCATCCCTTGCTAGTGCAAGCGCTGGCGAGCGAGGTCGCCAACTATCGCAAGGCGCCCGGCAACTTCGCTCAATGGCACGAGGATCATCCGCAGTTCGACCCGACCTCCTTGCCGCTCGTCCAATCGCGAACGCATATCCTGGAGTATGCCTTAAAGGGCCTCTCAACGGAGCTCCACGATGTGCTTTCCATGTTGGTCGGTTTTCGCATGCCGGCGAGCTATACCACCTTGGAGGCGTTGCTGGTCGGACGTGGCAAGGCTTGCGGCTCAGCTCAAATACTGGACCGGGTGCTGACGGAACTGGAGGATCGCGGGCTGATCGGCTGGGACCGCGAGGCCAACCGCTATGACGCGCACCCGATCGTGCGTGGCGTCGTTTGGCAACACACGGACGCCAAGGACCAACGCGCCGTATACACCGCGCTCGAGGCCCATTTCGAGCCGATGTTTACTCCCGATTGGAATAAGGTCGAAACCCTCGCGGACCTCACGCCGGCGATCGAGCGCTATCACACCCTCGTCGGCCTGGGCCGCTATGACGATGCCATCGTCTTGCTCCACGACCGGCTAATTCACGCAACTCTCTATCGGCTTGCCGCGCATCGGGAGCGCATTGCATGGCTGGAGCGGCTTTTTCCGGACGGGGTCACGGGCTTGCCGGCGTTGACTGCGGGCCGTGCTCAGAGCTACGTACTCAACGAATTGGCAATGAGCTACGAATTGTCGGGTCAACCAGCCCGATCGGTGTCTCTTTATCGCCGAGCCGTCGAGATCGACGAACGCCGAGGCGACGTAAAAAACTGGCAAATTGGCCTTTCGAATCTCGGCGAAGCGCTTGGACGAGCCGGCGCCTTGCGGGAGGCGGTCGGCGTATTGTGCCGGGCACTGGTTCTGGGCCATGATTTAAAAGATAGGTTCCGGGAAAACGTTAGTCTGCAGAACCTTGCGTTCCTGCTTTCGTCAACGGCTCACCACGGCGTGGGTCAGGTCGCGCTTAGTAGGAGCCGGCGTCTCGCCATAGGGCGCGGCGATCGCCAGGCCGAGGGTGTGGATATTGCTTATGCCGCTCAACGCGCGCTCTGGCTTGGCGACCTTGTCAAAGCCGGCACATTGGCCGAACGCGCCTGGGAAGTAGCTACGCATGAGAGAGTTGAGCGGGATGTCATCCGGGCCGCGCTGGTGCAAGGCCAAGCCGCTCTCGGCGTGCATGACCTTTCGCGCGCCGATGAGCGCCTGCACCACGCTCTGACTCGGGCGCGCGCCGTCAACGTGGTCGATGATGAGCTCTCGGCCCTTGTCGCGATCGCGGAACTCGAGCTTCAGCGCGGCCATCCGGCAGAGGCAAAAGCCCGTTTGGATGAAGTCTGGGAGGCTGCCGAGCGCGGCCCTTATCCTCGGCAGCAAGCCGACGCTTACAACGTGCTGGCTGCAATCGCCCTCGCGGAAGGCGACAATCCGGCCGCCATTGCCGCCGCGACCAAAGCCTTCCGAATCGCCTGGTGCGATGGCCCGCCTTATGCCTATCACTGGGGCCTGGAAAAGGCGAAAAACCATCTCGCTGCCCTCGGCGCCCCCGCACCCGCAATGCCACAATTCGACGACAGCAAATTCGAGCCTATGCCCGAGGTCGAGATCAACCCGAAAGACGAGTACTGGGTCGACCCAGCGAACTTGGACTGACAGCTCGCCGATCTGCGGCCTTCCGACATACGATCGCCAGCGCTTTGGCTTGTACCTCGCCTACAATCCTGACGCCCGCTCCAGGTCAGTCGCCTCATTTCGAGCGCACGGTGAGAGCGTCTACTCGATGCCAGCGAGCGGACCTTCTCAACGCTGAGCGGTTCCTCCGAGAGGTGCCAAGAGCTCGTATACGTATCCGACTTGTCCGCACGCCGTTCGAGATCACAGGAACCCGATCGAGAGCCAGGGGAAGGCGGCGACGATGATAAGCGCCACGAGGAGCGCCGCGAGATAGGGCCAGATGCGGCCCATGCTCTCGTCGGGCGAGACGCGGCCGATGGCGCAGGCCGCGTAGAAGCCGACGCCGAAGGGGGGTGCGAAGAGCCCGAGGCCCATGGCGAGGATGACCACCATCGCGTAATGCACCTCGTGCACGCCGATCGCGCGCGCCACGGGGAAGAGGAGGGGGCCGAAGAGCACGATCGCGGGGATGCCCTCGAGCACGCTGCCGAGCACGACGAAGGCGACGATCGAGATGGCGAGGAAGCCCGCGTGCCCGCCGGGCACGGCCGCCATCATGGTGACGAGCTGGCGCGAGAAGC
>JBKQRV010000151.1:0-62545 GCA_052143835.1 Alphaproteobacteria bacterium | reverse complement strand
GCGCGTGATCCACCCCCCTCCCTACCCTCCCCCACAAGGGGGGAGGGGATCCCTGAGGGGCTCGAATAACCTCCCCCTCCCCCTCGAGGGGGGAGGGTGGGGAGGGGGTGACGCTCGAATTTGCGATAGCCGGCACTAAGCAGGCCCCTGGGGAAAGATGGCGAGCATCGGCCTACTCAATTCGACCGCAGCGGCGGGCCGGCGCTTTTTCGCTTGGTGGCTGGGCGAGCTTTCCGCCGTCTTCACCCCGGCCGGGTCGCTCTCCCAGGCCCCCTTCGCCAATGCCCTCGTGCTCGACTGGCGGGGTCACGAGTTGCGGCTCGCGCGGCGCAAGGGCAAGCGCGAGACTCCCCTCGGCGCGCTGCCGCTCGAGGATCCGGCCGAGCACCAGCTCGAGCATGCCCGCGCCCTCTTCCGCCGCAGCGGCGGGCGCGCCATCGTGCTGCGCTTTCCCGCCGAGACGGGCCTGCGGCGGACGGTGCCGCTGCCGCTCGCGGCGGAGCGGGACCTGCGGCAGATCCTGTCCCACGAGATGGAGCGTCTCACCCCCTGGCCGGCGCAGGCGGTCTATTTCTCGGCCGAGGTCGCCGAGCGCCGAGCAGCCAGCCGCGAGCTCACGGCACAGCTCGCCGTGATCTCCGCCGCAGTGGTGGCGCCCGTGACGGCGCGGCTGCGGCAATGGGGCTTGGCGCCGACGGCACTCGAGCTCGCCGCCGCCGAGGGCGACGGCACGGATGCCGGAGCACGGCTCTTCGGCAAGGACCTGCCCGTGCCCGCCGCCGGCCGCCGCCATGGCCGCCCCCTCGCCGCCGCCGTGGCCGCACTTGTGCTCTTCTGGCTCGGCTGCGGCGCGCTCCATTACTGGCGCCAGCACCGCATCGACGCGCTCGAGGCGCAACTCGCCTCGGCACGGAGCAGGGCCGAGCATGCCGAGGTGCTGCGCGTCGAGTTCGCGCGCCTGAGCGGCAACGACCCCAACCTCGTCAACCGCCCCGCGGGCGCCACCCCACTCATCGTGCTCCTCGAGGCCTTGAGCGCGCTCCTCCCGGACGAGAGCTGGCTGACCGAGCTCCATCTCGGCCGCACGGGCGTCGAGCTCTCCGGCTATTCCCAGGACGCGGCCGCCCTCATTCCGCTCATCGAGCGCTCGCCCTATTTCACCGACGTGAAATTCCGCGCCAACCTGGTGCGCGATCCCCAGCTCCGGATGGACCGCTTCCAGATCGGTGCCGCCTTGCGCGCGGCGAAAGGAGAGGCGCCGTGATCGCGGCACTCGGACCCCGGCAGTCGCAGGCACTGGCGCTCGCCCTCCTCCTCCTCGTGCTCGCCGCGGTCGTCGCGGGCGTGATCGGGTCGCTCGTGGCGTTGCGCGCGCAGGGCAAGGCGCTCACCCGGCTCGAGGCCGACGTGGCACACTTCGCCGCCTTCGCCCACGGGCGTGCCGCGCTCGAGAGCCGGCTCACGGCGCTCCGCCGCGGCGAGGTGAAGGATGCCAGCCTCTTCAACGCGGCAACCGTCAATCAGGCGACGGCAGCGCTCCAGCATCTGGTCGACGACGTGGTGAGCGAGGCGAGGGCGCATACCGACACCGTCGAGGTCCTGCCCGAGAAGAGCGACGGGCCGCTCGTCCGCATCGGCGAGCGGCTTAGCATGAGCGGCGACATCGCCGCGGTGCGCCGCATCCTTTACCGCCTCGAGGCGGGCAAGCCGGCACTCTTTGCGGACAATCTGCGCATCCGCATCAATGACGCGGAAGCGCTCGCGATGGCGCGCGTCGACCCGGCCAAGCCGGTGCAGCTCGCCGTCGGCCTCGAGCTCTATGGCTATACGCTTGCGCGCGCCGAGGGCGCGGCGCCGCAGCTCTGAGGGGGATGCGGCATGGACCCGCACGTGCACCTCGCCGATGGGATGCGCCGGAGCATTCTCGGGCATCTCCTTGGTGCGGCGCTCGTCTTGCTGCCGGCCGCGGCGTCGGCACAGCAGCCCGCGGCGACGGACAAGCCTTCGGCCGCGCCAGCAGCCGGCCCTACCGGCGACTTGAGCGGCGTCCCGCTCGAGCATTTCCGCGCCATCGTGGAGCGCCCGCTCTTCTCGCCGAGCCGCCGGCCGCCGCCCTCCGCGGCCGCCGAGCCGGACGCCGGCCCGCGGCAATTCCAGCTCAAGGGGGTCGTCGTCTCCGCGCGCGAGCAGCATGCGCTCATCGTCTCGCAGTCGACGGGCAAGTCCTACCGGGTGCGGACCGGCGACGTGGTCGAGGGCTGGCGCGTCGAGCGCATCACCGCGCAATCGGCCGCCTTCACCAAGGACGGCGTCGAGACGCTGGTGCGGCTCGTGCCCAATCCCCATCCGTGAGCCGGACGCTGTGACTTGCTGCTATCGCACCCTGGACACCATCAGTCCATGGTGGCCTTCCCGACGGTTTTAGGAAACGGCGCCCCGGACTGTCGAGAAGGTCCGCAAGAAGGGGCACAAGGAACCGGGCGAGTCGCAGAGGGACGAGATGAGGATATGATTGATTATACGCGCGATATAATTTGGTCAGTTCGGCATTCGGCTCGTCGTCTTCGACAGCGCCGGGTTGATGCGCGTCGCCGCGAAGAAGGCGTCCCGCGCCAGCTCGTAGAAGCGGCGATAGGCGAGGCGGCGCTTCGAGCGGCTGAAGAGAAGGGAAAGCCGGCCCCTGATCATGTCGCCTCCGCCGCGGGCCGTTGGCGGATGCGGCCGTAAAGCGCGAGCGCCTCGTCGAGTGCCCCGAAGAATTCCATTTTCCCGCCGTGGAGCAAGAGGCCCTTCCTGCAGATCGAGCGCAGCAGCTCCGTCGAATGGGAGGCGATGATGATGATCTTGACGCGGCCGAGGAACTGATCGACGCGGCGACGGGCCTTCTCCTGGAACAAGGCATCGCCGGCGCCGATGTTCTCGTCGATGAGGAGGATGTCCGGCGCGCGGATCGTCGCCATCGCAAAGGAGAGGCGTGCCGCCATGCCGGTGGAATAGACGCGCAACGGCAGCCCGAGATATTCGCCGAGCTCGGTGAACTGCTCGATGTCGGCGATATATTCGTTGAGCCTGTCCTTGGGCCAGCCCTCGAGCGTCGAGACCAGCCTGATGTTCTCGTAGCCCGTCGCGTCGCTGTTGAGCGCCATGTTGGCGGCGAGCAGCGCCCCCACCGAGCCGCTCACCTCTCTGGTACCGCTCGAGCACGGATAGATTCCGGCGAGGACTCGGAGCAGCGTGGTCTTGCCGGCACCGTTGTGGCCGATGAGGGCGACCCGCTCGCCCTCCGCGAGCAACATCGTCAGGTCGTGGAGCGCGTGCACCCAGAGCACGCCGGGGGAGCGGGTGACGTCGGCCGAGCCGACCCGCGCGCGGCTGAGCGAGGGCAGCCGGATGAAACGACGCGCCGCGCCCTCGTAGATCGGGATCTTGACCTCGACGTGGGCGAGCCTGACGTGGGTCATCGCGGCGGTCTCCGGGGCGCTCAGACGAACAAGGGCAGATAGGGCCGGAGCCGGCGGTAGACCAGATAGAGAAGCGCATAGCCGAGCGCGGTCACGCCGAGCGCCACGCCATAGAAATAGAGGGGCGGCAGCTCGCCGAGGAGCGGCCGGCGCACCAGCTCGAGGAAATAGAAGAAGGGGTTCCAGTCCACGATGGCGCGGCGCGCTCCCACGAGCAGGCTGTGGCTCCAGAAAATCGGCGTCACGAAAAACGCGACCTGCATGAGATTCCGCACGATCATCTCGAGGTCGCGGAAACGGGCCGAGAGAAAGGCGAGGACGCCGACCATCCAGAAGCCGTTGATAAAAAGCAGCGCCAGCCCGATCAGGGAGAACAGGCTGAGCCAGCCGAAATAGATCGGCAGGAATATGAGCGCCAAGACGTAGAGGACGATGTGGTGGCAAAAGGTGATGAAGCTCTTGCACACCGTGCGGCCGATGTAGAGGTCGATCGGCATGGTCGAGCCCGTGATGTAGCTGGCGTTGATCAGGAAGGTGCCGGTACCCTCGTTGACGAGCGCCGAGATGGCGGTCCAGGTGATCATGCCGAGGCCGATATAAGGCAGGTTCTGCGCGGGGCGGCCGCCGATCACCACGCTCGACACCACCGTCATGCCGCCGACGAGAAAGAGGATGTTGATGGTCTCCCAGATCGGTCCGATCTTGGAGCGCCGATAGCGGCAGACCGTGTCCAGCCACGCCCAGGTGAAGCTTCTGCCGATGTTGCCAAGGCACGTCGCGGCTTGGGCAAAGATCATCGCACCCGCATTCCCCCTCCTCCTTGAGGCTTGCACGGCCATCGTCGGTCCTTCGCGACGCGCCCCTTCGGGGCGCTCCTCAGGATGAGGAGATTGGTGTGTGGCAGAATGACTTTACCTCATCCTGAGGAGCCAGCGCAGCGAGCGTCTCGAAGGACGCACCGCACACAGTCCGAGTCGCCTCAGCCGAGCGCCACGAGATCGAAGGCGATCGAGATGCGGCGCTCGGCCGCAGTGAAGGGCACGGTGCTGTGATAGATGTAGCCGGGGAAGAGCAGGAGGCGTCCCTCCTTGGGCTGGATGCGGCGGATGAGCGGCGCCGCGCTGAGGCGGAACTGCTCGGGCGGGCGGCCGAGCTCGAACCAGCCCGCCTCGTCGCCCTCCTCGGCCGCCACGACCGGGGGCAGGAGCGGATAATAAACCGCGCCGAGATAGCCGTCGAAATGCACGTGCGGCACGAGGTTGCCCCAGCCGCAGAGCCGCGTCGCCCAGGAGGTGAGCGTCCAGCGCTTGGGAAAGCGCTCGAGGAAGGGATGGGGCGGCGATGGCGGCACGCTCGCGAGATAGCGCGCGACCGCCGCGCGCATGAAGCTCTCGAGGGCCGCCATCGGCCCCTTGGGCTCGGCGAGCAGCTCCCCCGTGATCTCGAGTGCGGGATGGTGATAGGTCGGGTGCTCCTCGGGCGGCACCTTGAGCGTGGGATGCGCCTCGACGTGGCGCACGAGCTCGGCATTGAAGGCGGCGAGGCTGCTGTAGCCGGGCGGTGCCTCGAGATCGTGGATCTGCACGAAGCGGTCGAAATCGTAGAGCGCCCGCGCCTCCTCGACGGCACCCACCTCGTTCAAGGTGAGCGCCTTGAGTGCCGTCGCCTCCACGCTCGCCGGGAACGCCTCGAGCCAGCGCTCGCAGGCGGCAAGTGCCGCGGCACCGTCCCCCAAGGCGAGAAGCCCGTAAGCGAGATTGTTGTGGGCGACCGACCAGTCGGGCTTGAGCGCCAGCGCGCGGCGATAGGCGGCGACCGCCTCCTCGAGCTGTCCGAGCCGCTCGAGCGCGATGCCGAGGCTGCGCTCGCTCTCGGCCAAGGGGCCGAAGGCAAGCGCGCGCCGGTAGGCGGCAACCGCCTCCTCGGGCTGGCCGAGGCCGAGCAGCACGGTGCCGAGATTGTGCCAGGCCGGCACGAGCTCGGGGTGGCGCGCGAGCGCTGCGCGATAGGCCTCGGCCGCCGCCTCGAGCGAACCCGAGCGCTCGAGCGCGAGCGCCAGATTGTACTCCACATCGGGGTAATCGGGCCTGAGCGCGAGCGCCTTGCGGTAGAGTGCCGTCGCCTGCGCATGCTCGCCGAGCTCGAGCGCAATGCCGCCGGCAAAGCCGAGAAGGTCGGCCCGATTGGGCTCGCGCGCGAGCACGTCGCGGCAGATTGCGAGCGCCTCTGCGCGCCGGCCGGCGTGATAATGCGCGACCGCCTCACGCAGCAGGCCGCCGCTCGGCGGCGGCGCGCGCCGCTCCTCGTTGGCGCGCTTGCGCTCTAGCCGTCTCTCATTGCGCGTCATGCGCCATTATGAGGCGGAGGCGGCAAGACGGCAATATACCCGACCCGATCGGGCGAGCGGCCCCCGCTCCTGCCATCGATGGGCCATAGCGCGCTCTCGCGCCGCCGCCTTGGCGACGCGAAGCGCAGGGGATCTTGCCGTCTGCGGATTGGAGGTGATCGGTCCGCGGTCGTGATACGATCGTCCTGCGACGGCGATGGGCCGAGGTCATAGCGGTGTGGAGCGCGATGTCCAAGCTCAAGATCTACGGCGTGCCGATCTCGCGCTCGATCAGCAACATCTGGGCGGCCCTCGAGCTCGGCATCGAATACGAGAACGTGCCGATCGGCTGGCACGACAACTCGATCTACAGCCAGGCCTATCGCGCGATCAACCCGAACGCCCGCGTGCCGGCGATCAAGGACGGCGATTTCGTGATGTGGGAATCGCTCGCCATCAATCTCTATCTCGTGAAGAAGCATGGCGGCCCCTTGGCCCCCCGCACGCTCGAGGAGGAGGCGCTGGCCCTGCAATGGACCTTGTGGGCGGCAACCCAGCTCGAGCGGCCGGCCATGCAGTGGGCCTTCCACAGCGCGATCCTCGATGCCGAGGAGCGCCAGCCCGAGCTGGCGACGAAGGCGCTGCAAGAGCTGGAGCCGCTTCTCGCGGTGCTGGAGGGCGAGCTGGCCAAGAGGCTCTATCTCGCGGCCGAGCACTTCACCACGGCCGATCTCAATGTCGGCTGCGTCCTGCTGCGCCCGCGCCAGCACCTCGATCTCTCCCGCTTCGAGAAGCTCAAGGCCTGGGACAAGGCGGTCTTCGAGCGCCCTGCGGCGCAAGCGGCATGGGCCATACGCGTCGAGGCGGCCTCGCGCCTTTGAGCGCGCGCGGCGCTTGCTGCGTCCTCCCAAAGGTCGGATCACGCGAAGAGCCTTAGAACAGCCCCGCGCCGGAGATGCCGCCATAGACGCCGAGGCCGACGGTGAGCCCTGAGACGACAATCACGAACCAGCGGTAGGAGCCGCGCAGGCGGTGGTCTTCGGGGAGCGCGCGGATGGCCAAGAGGACGAGAAATCCGAGCACGAGCGGCAGCATCAGCGCGTTCATGACCTCGACGCCGATGTTGAGTGTCACGAGATTCGGCACGAGCGCCACGGCGATGGCACCTCCCACCACGGCGGCCGTGAACACGCCGTAGAACCAGGGCGCCTCCAACGGATGGTGCTCGAGCGAGTGCTTGTAGCCTGCCACCTCACCGAAGCCCCAGGCCGAGGCGAGAGAAACGACGATGGCAGCGACCATCGCCGCGCCGATCGTTCCCAAGCCGAAGACCAGGCGGCCGATCCCCGACCCCAGAAAGGGTGTCAAGGCCTTGGCGATGTCGCCGATCGTGTTGAGGCTCGCGTCCGAGTTGGTCTTGCCGATGGTGGCGGCGGCCGCCACCAGGATCGCCGCCATGACGAGCTGCGTGATGACGGCACCGATCGCCGTGTCCCAGCGGGCATCGCGGTAATGCTCGGGCCGCAACTTCTTATCGGCGACCGCCGACTGCTGATAGAAGATCATCCACGGCATGATGACCGCGCCGATGTTGGCGGCGACAAGGTAGAGATAGTCCTTGTTCTCGAGCGGCATGTGCATGAGCCCCGCGGCCAGCTCGCTCGCTTGCGGATGGGACGCGTAGGCGACCCAGAAGAAGGCGAACTCGAAGAGCCCCAGCGCGATGGCGACCCGCTCCACGCGCCGGTAGGATCCCGTCCACACCACCACCAAGAGGAAACCCGCGGCGAGCACCAGGCTCGCCGCGCGCGGCACGCCGAAGAGCTCGCCGACACCCGCGACGCCGGAGAACTCCGTGAGCAGCGCGCCCGCCGTCGTGACACCCAGTCCCGCGACCGAAAGCCAGGCCCAGCGCTTCCCGAAGACCTCGCGGATCAGCTCGCCATGTCCCTTGCCGGTGAAGATACCGAGCCGCACGGTCAGCTCCTGCACCACATAGAGAATGGGCATGAGCATGAATTGCAGGAGCAGAAGCCGGTAGCCCCACTGGACTCCGCTCTGCCCGGCGGTGATGATGCTGCCGACGTCGGTGTCCGCGAGCATCACCACGAGGCCCGGGCCGAGCACGGCAATAAAGGCGCGCCAGCGCGCGACTCGGGGCCGGCCCGCGTCGAGCAGGTGACTGGTCATCGGCGGCAGTCCCCTCTGGTTTAAATGCAAATGAAACTCATTTTTAATTGCAACCTGCCGGGTGCGAGGCTGCCTGTCAAGGGGACCCCATGGCCGTGCGACACTACGTCTCATGGCCTGGCTCAGCGCCCGGCCGTGCCGCGGGCCTGCCACAGCTACATCCTCGAGCCCGAGGAGCGCAAGCCCGAGACGGCGTCTCGCTCATGAGCGCGCGGGGCGCTGCGCAAGGCCCGAGAAAATCCCGCAAGGCCCAGCCGCGAGAAGAGCCGAAAGCGACGGGCGAGCCGCTCCCTGCCAGCCTGCTCCGTATCACGGACGAGATCGCCATCGGCGCGCGCGAGATCGAGGAGCGTTTCGTGCGCGCCTCCGGTCCCGGCGGGCAGAACGTCAACAAGGTGGCGACTGCCGTGCAGCTTCGCTTCGACGTGCGCCGCTCCCCCTCGCTGCCCGAGGCCGTGAGAGCAAGGCTCGAGCGCCTGGCCGGCAAGCGCCTCAGCAAGGAGGGTGTCTTGATCATCGCCGCCGAGCGGCACCGCACCCAGGCACAGAATCGCCGAGAGGCGCGCGCGCGACTGATCGAGCTCATCGCGCGCGCCGCAGTCCCTCCTCTGCCGCGCAAGCCAACGAAGCCTTCGGCGGGTGCCTTGCGCCGGCGACTCGCGGACAAGGCACGCCGCTCCGCCCTGAAACGCCTGCGCGCCTCCCGCACGGAGGAATGAAGGGCGCCCGCCCGCCTCAGCTCGGGAAGAGGATTTCCTCGCGCTCGTAGAGCCGGAAGCCGAGCACCAGAAGGGCCAAGGTGAAGATCAGCGTCGCCAGCACGGAGACGCCGATGAGCGACCAGCTCACCGCCTCGCTGCGCATCATCTGGCCCATGAGCAGCGTCTGCCCGAAGGTCGGGATCGAGGCGAGGAACGAGTGCACCTTGACGGGCACGAAGACGAGAATCATGCCGGCGATGCCCGGCACCAGCGGCAAGAGGCCGAGGTAGGTCTGCGCCTCCTTCATGCTCCGTGTCACCGCCGTGATGATAAGCTGCGTCGCCACCGCGAAGACGGCGAGCGGCACGCAGACCGGAACCAGAAGCGAGAGATGCAAGACGCTCGGGAGCGTGCCGATTCCGAGCGCCTCCCGCGGTATCGAGTGAAGCATGATCCAGAAGGCGACCACCTGCACGGCAAGTGCCAGCAAGGTGAAAACCACGGCGGCGGCAAGCTTGCCGATCAGCACCTGCGAGCGGGTCACGGGATTGATCATCAAGGGCTCGAAGGAGCCGCGCTCGCGCTCCCCGCTGGTGGCATCCAGCGTCAGATAGACGCCGCCGATGAAGAGCGTGAACATCAGGAACGGCGGGATCATGTTGAGGAACATGAAGCCGAGGTTGGCGGCGCGGCCGACGTTCTCGTGCATGACGCGGAGCGAGGTCATGACGCCGGGATCGAGGCCCTTGGCGCGGAGTCGTGCCGCCGTCGTCTCGCGCTCGTAGTCGCGCAGGATGTCGAGGATGTGTCCGCTCGCCACGATGCTGTCGAGGCGCGCGGGGTCGGTCACCACCGTCACCTCGAGCGGCGCGCCGCTTGCGGCCACGGGCCGCTCCGGAAGCACGAGCGCGAAGGGCAGCTCGTCGCGTTGCACCGCCGCTTTAGGGTCGTCCGGGGCCGGGCGGATGACGATACCGTGCGCCTCGAGGAAGCGGGTGAATTCGGGCGCATTCTCCGCGTGCGCGACGGCAACCTCGACGGGCCGGCCCGGGCCGTGCTCGGTCTTAAGCATGCTGCCGACGAAGGTGAAGAGGAGACCGAGCAGGAGCGGGCCCATGAGCGGATAGATCATCGCCACCAGGATGCTGCGCCGGTCGCGCAGATTGTCGGTCATCTCCTTGCGAAAGACGATGGCGATGATCGACATGGCTCAGTCCGCGACGGCGCCGAGCGCCGCAGGCGCCGCGCGTTCCGCCGGCACAGCCATCGTCGCCGCCATGAAGACGTCCTCGAGCTCGTCGACGCCGGTCGACTCGCGGAGCTCGTCGGGCGTGCCTTGGAGCGCCACGCGCCCGTCCGAGAGAATGACGATGCGATCCGCGAGTGCCGCCACCTCCTGCATGATGTGGCTCGAGAGGAGCACGCAACGGCCCTCCCTGCGGAAGCGGCGGAGGAGCTCGCGCACGGAGCGGCTCGTTCCCACGTCGAGACCGTTCGTCGGCTCGTCGAGGATGACGTTGTGCGGGTTGTGCACGAGCGCCCTTGCCAAGGCCACCTTCATCTGCTGGCCGCGCGAGAAGCCCTTGGCGCGCCGGTCGATGAAGTCCGCCATGGCGAGGGTGTCGACGAGCTCGGCCGTGCGCCGCTCGATCTCGTGCGCCTCAAGGCCGTGCAGCTCGCCGAAATAGCGCACATGCTCGCGCGCGGTCAGGCGCGGATAGAGGCCGCGCACGTCGGGCATCACGCCCAAGCGGCGCTGCACCGCGCGCCGGTCGAGCTCGGCGTCGATGCCGTCGACCAGCGTCTTGCCCGAGTCCGGGGCAAGCACGGTGTAGATCATGCGCAGAATGGTGGTCTTGCCGGCCCCGTTCGGTCCGATGATACCGGTGATCTCGCCGTCGCGCGCGATGAAGCTGACCCCTTGGACCGCATGCACTCCGCCGAACGACTTGTAGAGTTCACGAGCCTCGATCATGCCCTTCCATCGCCGCTTGCCACCTCTCGGCCGCCAAGGCGCGCGCCTCCCGGCACCCGCGCCGCAGACGGTGGCCCATCCCCGCCCGGATCGCGAGGCGCCCATCGCTCGGCGCACGGACACCTCGCAGGCCCGCTCTCATTATCGCTGAAATTTGCGCAGACGACAGAGGAATCCGGCGCCCGCCGGCTTGCGCCGGCGGTCCGCGGGGTCGCCTCTGCTGCTCAAAAGGAGGTGCCGAGTGTCCCGGGCCGCGACTCGGGGGTGTCAGCGACTCGGGGGCTTGACCGCTTCGCCCCAGGCGGCCGCCTTAGGGATACGGCGCGGCCGCCAGTGGCACGCCCTATTGGCCCTGCTTCTTCTGCTCGTCGCCCGGCTGATGATGCTGCCAGCCGTGACCCTTGCCCTCCATACGGTGGCCCCAGTGGTGGCCTCCGTGATGGCCCCACCGCCCCATGGGACGGTCGAGGATGGCCTTCTGCTCAGGCTTCAGCGCGTTATAGAAGGCCGTGAGCGCCGGCTGGGCCGCAGCTAAGCTGGCCGCCCGCGCCGCCAGCATCTGCTGCGCCTCGGCCGCCCGCTCGACGATGCTCCCGGGCGCTTCCGGTTTCGCCGCGTGCTCCATGCATAGGGCGTGCGCCTTCTCCATCCCGGGGGCGAGCGCCTCGCGCCACTTGGTCCACAGGGCCTTCTGCTCGGCCGTCAGATTGAGCCTGGCCTCGAGGAAGGCCAAGTGGCCGGCGATGCGCGCTTGATGCAACGTGCACATCTCGGCGCGCGACATTTGGTGGTGATGGTGCGGCGGAGCGCCGGCGGGCGGAGCGCCGGCGGGGGGTGAGGATTGAGCGAGTGCCACCGCACCGCCCAGTGAAAGCGCCGCAAGGGAGACAAGGGCGATCTTGCGAAGATTCATTAGTTTCCTCCAGGAATTCCGAGAGAGAGCCTGACGCCCAGACAGCTGCGGCGCGACTTCCCTAACACGCTCGATGATACGCGCCGAGACGCTTCTTCCTGCTCTTCCTGCGCCATTGGATTCGAGGAGTGCCTCAGATGCAACAAGGACGGCCGGGTCGCCCCGGCCGTCCTTGCCGCGCCATGCGCTTCAGCTAAGCGCCGTTGCTGCGTCGGACCTTATTGCGTCGCGCCTGGAGGCGTTGCCGGCACCTGGCGCCAGCCGCTGCCGCACGACTGCAAATAGGGATAGTAGCCCTTCGGGTTGTCGCAGTAGTACCAGGACTGCGCGGGCGCCGGCGCCGGCGCTGCCGGCTGCGCCGCCACGGCCGGGGCCGCGTAATAAGGCGGATAATAGGCAGCCGGCGGCGCGTAATAGTAGGGGTAGTAGGGATAGTAGGGATAGTAAGCATAGGGCCCAAACACTGGGAAGCCTATGCCGACGCCGACGAAGACGCGTGCGGCCGCCGGCGTTGCCGCCAGCGCGGTCATCGCAGTCAGCACGACTGCGCCCACAACCAAGGGGCGCCTCAGTATGTCCAAGATCCTCATTGTCTGGCCTCCTTGAACACGCCTGCCTGCTTGCCTATGCACCGATACGGGCGAATGCCGTCCGCCCTGCGCTCAAAGAAGAGCCCCGCCTGAGGCAGGGCCCAGGACAGCCGCAGACGCCTTTGGCACACTTGGCCGGCGCCAGGCTGTAACGCCTGTGACTATATTAACTCTCACGGAATCGGGGCGGAAGTGTGGCGTTTGGCCGAGAGTCGTAAGAGAAAAAGGGGGCGCCCGCGCCTCTTTTTCAGCGCAAAAATACCGCCTCTGCTTTGCTCGCGAAGGGCCTCGAGCCGCGCTGCCGAGAGCCCCGGCCTGGCGCCTTTTCCGCACCTGCCGATCCCCGCTATGATGGTGCCTACAGCACTCTTCTAAGGGTGGGCTCAAGGCGTGACGATGGTGGAAATCCGGGACGCGAGTCGGCTGGCGCGCGGGGTGTGCCGCACGCTCCACGCGCTCGGCTATGGCGCGCTCACCGAGTTCACCTTGAGGAACGGCCGGCGCGCCGACGTGATCGGAGTGAACGCGGCCGGCGAGATTGCCATCGTCGAGATCAAGACCTCGGAAGCCGACTTCCGCGCCGACCAGAAATGGCCCGAGTACCTGCCCTTTTGCGACAGTTTCTTCTTCGCGGTACCGGAGGGCTTCCCGCGCCTCATCCTGCCCGAGGATTGCGGGCTCATCGTCGCCGATTGCTACGAGAGCGTGGTCTTGCGCCCCTCGCCCAGCCTGCCGCCGATGAGCGGCTCGCGCCGCCGCGCGCTCGTCCTGAGCTTCGCCATCGCGGCGAGCGCGCGCCTTCAGCGCCTGCTCGATCCCGAAGCCTCGCTTTAACGCGCCAGGCGCTCGAGCGTCGCGGTCGTGCTGTGGCCGGGGGTAAGCGGCACGAGGAGCACCTTGCCGCCATAGCCCTCGACGAAGGCTCCGCCGACCACGGTCTCGCGCGTGTAGTCGGCACCCTTGACCAGCACGTCGGGGCGTACCGCCTCGATGAGCTTGATGGGCGTGTCCTCGGCGAAGATCACCACGAGATCGACGCTGGCGAGCGAGGCGAGCACCACCGCGCGCTCGGCGTCGCTTTGCACCGGCCGGCCCTTGCCCTTGAGGCGTGCCACCGAGGCGTCGCCGTTGAGCCCGACCACGAGCCGGTCGCAGGCCGCGCGCGCCTGGGCCAAAAGCGCCACGTGGCCGGGATGCAAGAGGTCGAAGCAGCCGTTGGTGAAGCCGATCCTGAGGCCCTGGCGCCGCCAGGTCTCGATGCGGTCGAGCGCCTGGGCGAGGGGGGCGATCTTCGCCTCATGGCTCATCAGCGCCTGGGTGTGAAGGGCCGCGAACACCTCCTCTGCGTAGGCGACCGCGGTCCCGGCCTTGCCCACCACGATCCCCGCCGCGACGTTGGCGAGCCGGGCGGCATCGACGAGATCGAGCCCGACCGCAAGCGCTGCCGCGAGCGTCGCCACCACGGTGTCGCCGGCGCCCGAGACGTCGAAGACCTCGCGCGCCTCGGCCGCGAGGTGGTCGACCTTGCCGCGGGCGGTGACGAGCGTCATGCCGTCGGCGCCGCGCGTGGCGAGCACCGCGCCGAAGCGGCAGCGCTCGATGAGTGCCTGCGCCGCGGCGACGATGTCGTCGTCCCCTTCGGCCGGCATGCCGGAGGCGAGTGCGAGCTCCGCGCGGTTCGGGGTCACCAGATCGGCGCCGCGGTAGCAGGCGTAATCGCTCCCCTTGGGATCGACCACCACGCGACGTCCCGCGGCGGCCGATGCCTTGATGGCCTCGCCCAGCACCTTGTCCGTCAACACGCCTTTGCCGTAGTCCGAGAGCACCACGACGCGGGCCTTCTTGAGCTCGGCCGCGAGGCGCGCGAGAAGATCCTTTTCGCTCGCCGCCGCGATCGGCCGCACGCTCTCGCGATCCGCGCGCAGGAGCTGCTGCGTGCCCGCGACGAAGCGGGTCTTGACACTCGTCTCGCGGCCCTCCTCGACGAGGAGCGACGACTCGATGCGGTCCGCCGCCTTGAGCAGCTCGGCGACCTCGCGCCCCGCCGCATCGGCGCCGATGACGGAAAGGAAACGCGCGTGCGCGCCAAGGGCGGCCAGGTTGCGCACCACGTTGCCGGCACCGCCGGGCATGGTGCGCTCGCGCATGATGCGCAGGACGGGGATCGGCGCCTCGGGAGAGACGCGCTCGACCGTGCCGTAGACGTAGCGATCGAGAATCACATCGCCGAGGCAGAGCACGTCGGCACCGGCAAGCGCCTGGGCCCGGGCGAGAAGGGCGGAGCGGTCCATCATGCGATCTCGGGCGTGGTCGAGGAGACGTCCTCAATCATGGCAGAGGCACCCTCGCCTCCGCGCGCGCGAACGCCGCTTCGAAGCCGGCGACGACGCCGTCAATATCGAAGGTCTTGCGGGCATAGTCCAGGGCGTTCTTGCCCATGCGCGCGCGCAGCGCGGGGTCGGCAATGAGCCGCTCGGCCGCCGCGACAAAGCCCGCCTCGTCGCGCGGATCGCACACCAGACCCGCCTCCTCGCGCAGGATGACGCGGGCGGCGAGGTTGGCCGCGGGAATGGCGGCGAGCAGCGCGCGCCCGGCGCAGAGATAGCTCAGCACCTTGCTCGGCACCGAGAAGACGCCCGCGTCGGGCTCGAGGATGGCCACGAGAACGTCGGCCGAGGCCGTCGCCTCGGGCAGCCGCGCATAAGGCTGAAACGGCAGCAGGCGGAGATTGTCGAGCCCGAGCGCCCGCTTCCGCGCCGCGAGCCAGTCCGCGCCGAGCCCCTCGGAGACGACGACGACGGCGATGCGAGGATCGGCGCGGAAGTGCATCGCGAGGGCCGTGAGCAGTCGCGGATCGTGCTTGAGGCCGAGGGTGCCCGCATAGAGCAGCACGATCTTGTCGTCGAGGCCCTCCTCGCGCGACCACGCATTCCGCCGAGGTGCCGCCGGCAGCTCCTCGATGGGCGCCCAGTTCTCGATGACGAAGAGACGCTCGGCTGCCACTCCCCAGTCCGTGAGCACGGGCCGGAAGTCCTCGGTGATCATCACGATCGCGTCGCTCGCCCGCGCGATGCGGCCCTCGAGATTCCGATAGCAGGCGCCGATCGGGGCGCCGAGCGGTCCGAGCCTGGCGCGGAAGTAGCGATCGATGGCGACGCTGTAGATGTCCTGTATCCAGAAGACGAAGGGAATGCGGTGCTTGCGACACCAGAGCTGAAAATTCCGCAGCGGATCGAGGGGGGTCTGCCCGCACAGCACGAGCTCGGGCCCAAACGCCGCGACGCGGCCGGCAAGCAGCGCGCCATAGGCCTGCTCCTGGGCGCGGCGCATCAAGAAGCGGTATTTGGCGAAGGGCTCGCCGAGCTCGAGCCCCTCGATCAGAAGCGTCGCGGGGTCACCGGGGCCAAGCTCCAGCTTGCCCTTGGGCGACTGGAAGAAGGCGGCATAGAGATGAAGCACCTCGTGGCCCCGGCGCGCGAGCGCGCGGCTCAGCTGCACCGGAAAGGCGTGGCCCGAGTAGTCGTGGACGAGGATGCGCATCGGCTCTCCGAGGCCGTCGCTTTTGCCGCGGCGTTCACGATAGAGGCGGTCCCTTGCCGCGACAAGCATCGCCGCCGCCTCCGGAGAGGGCGGGCGAGCGTTGCCCGTCGCAGCCGATCTCTATATTTTACCGGCAGTCCTCACCATGACCGCGATAAGGACGCGCGCACGCATGATCTTCGGCACCTTGCGCTCGGCATCCGGCTGAGGCCCCCATGACGCTCGTGCTGGGCCTCAATGCCTACCATGGCGACAGCGCCGCCTGCCTCTTCCGCGACGGCAAGCTCGTCGCCGCGGCCGAGGAGGAGCGCTTTCGCCGCGTCAAGCATTGGGCCGGCTTTCCCAGCGAGGCGATCCGCTACTGTCTTGCCGAGGCGGGCATCAAGCTCGCCCAGGTCGAGCATGTGGCGATCAACCGCGACCCGCGCGCCAATCTCTGGCACAAGCTCTGCTACAGCCTCATCAAACGTCCGAGCCTGGAGCTCATCCTCTCGCGCCTCAAGAACGCGCGCGAGTGGGTGGGCATCGGGGCCGCCTTCGCCAAGGCCTTTCCCGCCGAGCCCTTGGCTGCCAAGGTGCACCACGTCGAGCATCATTTCGCGCATCTCGCCTCGGCCTACCTCGTCTCGCCCTTCACGGAAGCGGTCGTGGTCTCGGTCGACGGCTTCGGCGATTTCTCGAGTGCCGCCTGGGGAGTGGGGCGGGAAAACCGCCTTTCCGTCGAGGGGCGCGTGCGCTTCCCGCACTCGCTCGGCATCTTCTACGAGGCGATGACCCAATACCTCGGCTTTCCCTACTACGGCGACGAGTACAAGGTGATGGGCCTCGCACCCTACGGCGAGCCCCGCTTCACAGGCGAGATGAGAAAGCTCGTCCTGCTGCAGGATGACGGCAGCTTTCGCCTGGGGCTCGACTATTTCCGGCACCATAACGAGAACATCGCCTACGAATGGCAGGGCGGCGTCCCGGAGGTCGGCCAGCTCTACACCCCCGCCCTCGTCGACCTCCTCGGCCCCGCGCGCGCGCCGAGTGCAGCCATCGAGAAGCGCCACCAGGACGTCGCGCGCTCGGTGCAGGCGATGTTCGAGGAGGCGGTCTTCCACCTCTATCGCAGGCTCCACGCGCGCCACAAGACCGACGCCATCGCGATCGCGGGCGGCTGCGGCTTCAACTCGGTGGCGAACGGCCGGCTCTACCGCGAGACCCCGTTCAAGCACGCCTATATCCAGGCCGCCGCCGGCGACGCAGGCGGCGCCATCGGTGCGGCCCTCGTCGCCTTGGCCGGCCTCGAGGAGACGGGTCCCCGCTTCGTCATGGACCACGCCTTTTGGGGCCCGCACTTCGATCATGCGGCCCTCTCCCAGGCGCTCCTTGCGCGCGAGACGGAGCTGATCGCCAAGGGCTGCCTGGTGGCCGCGGCCGAGAGCGAGTTCCAGCTCTGCCGCGACAGCGCTCAGGCGATCGCGGAGGGCAAGGTGGTCGGCTGGTTCCAGGGACGCATGGAGTGGGGCCCGCGCGCGCTCGGCAACCGCTCGATCCTGTGCGACCCGCGGCGCGGCGACATGAAGGACATCCTCAATGCCAAGATCAAGCGCCGCGAGTCCTTCCGTCCCTTCGCGCCGGCCATCCTGCGCGAGGCGGTCAAGGACTGGTTCGAGACCGACGACGACGTGCCGTTCATGATGCAGGTGTTCCAGATCCGCGCCGAGTGCCGCCCGCTCATCCCGGCGGTCACCCACGTCGACGGCTCCGGCCGGCTGCAGACGGTGCGCGCCGAGACGAGCCCGCGCTACCACCGCCTGATCGCCACCTTCGGCGCCATGACGGGCGTGCCGATCCTGCTCAACACCTCGTTCAACGAGAACGAGCCCGTGGTCTGCCGGCCCGAGGAGGCGATCGATTGCTTCCTGCGCACCGAGATGGACATGCTCGTGCTCGGCGACTTCATCGTCTCGCGGCGGCGCTAGGGCTCGCAGTCATCGCCGCGCTCGCCCCGCTTTCCCCGAGTGCGAGAGAGAGTGTCCGGCTCCGATATAGCGTGCCGGATTCGCGCATGCTATACGTCCGAACAAACGGTTTTCTCATACAGATTCAGGGCTGCGGCATCCTCCTCATTTTCCGTGCAGGAAAGCTTTATCTGACCGGCGCTTTGCAACCAGAGGGCACATGGACAGATCATATCTCGTTCGTCTGATTGGATTTCCTGCGACGCTGATCCACGGCGATCTGTTGCTGCTCGATCGTTGGCTCTGGCTGCGCAAGCGTCTACCGATTACCCGGAACAATGAAAGGCTGATCGATGTCGGTTGCGGCTCCGGCGCATTTACAATCGGCTCGGCGCTACGGGGATATGAGTGCGTCGGGCTCAGTTGGGACGAGCGAAATCAAAAAGTGGCGACGGAACGCGCTGCAATCTGCAATGCCAAGGCCACCAGCTTTCCGATTTGCGATGTCCGCCGGCTCGGCGAGTGCGGAGATTTTCAGCACGGCTTCGACGTGGCTATTTGTTTCGAGAACATTGAACATGTTCTCGACGATCGCAAGCTCATGCGCGACATTTATCGCTGCTTGAAGCCCGGGGGGCACCTCCTGCTGACAGCCCCGAATTATTTTTATCGCGCCATCTCGCCCGGAGACAATGGCCCGTTCGAGAAAGAGGAGCACGGGTGGCATGTGCGTCGTGGCTATACCTCGACGATGCTGCGCGAGCTATGCGACGACAGCGGATTCATGGTCGAAGAGTTCAGCTCCTGTAGCGGGTTTTTCAGCCAGAAGATAACCGCGCTTCTTCGCCTGTTTCAACGGCAGGCCCTTCTAGGCTGGGCGATAACCGCGCCCTTGCGGATAATTCCCCTTTTGCTTGACCGCATCATCGGAAAATTAACGGGATGGCCGGACTACAGCATCTGCTTGGTCGCATTCAAACCACGATTCCCGATCGAGGGCGAAAGGGAAGGACAGAGCGCTTAGCCGCATGAGGCGCCCGCTTTCGGAAGGGCGAAGGCGGCGGGACGCCGGCGTCAGAGGAGCGGACGCACCGGCGTCACCTCGGCATAGAGGCGCTCGAGGGCCTCTCCCACATGCGGCCAGGTGAAGCGCTCGGCGACGAGGCGCCGGCCGCGCTCCCCCATCGCCCGGAGCCCGGCGCCATCGCCGAGCATCGCCGCGAGTGCCTCCGCCACGGCGCCGGCTTCGACCGGCGTCACCTTGCCCGCACCCGCCGCCGCCACCTCTGGCGCCAGGTCGACTCGGTCCGAGACGAGCACGGGCAGGCCCGCCGCCATGGCCTCGACCACGGCGATGCGATGATTTTAGGGAGCATCCGGCCGCCGGGGCATGATTTTCTCGTCATTGTGGGGCACCACCCCTCTCGTTATCCCCACATGATTTCGCAAAGGCTTCGCCTTCGTGCTCGCATTGCACGTATTTTAGCAGCTAATAAAATAAAAAAGGAGAATGTATTGCGAACTCATACAATGGTTAAGATAAATTATCGTAAAAAGACATCTTTTACGACATGCCTTGACAAGTCTTACAATCTATGGTTTGATCCTTCGTCGATAACCGGACGCTGGTCGAGCCTTTGGCCCGCCAAAATGGGAGGCCCCTGTTATGAGGAAATTCCTCTGCCTTTTGTCCGCGCTGCTGTTCGCCGCATCGGCAAACGCTGCTGTCACCTCGTTCGACGGTCGCACCGGAGTCGTTGTCCCACAGGCCGGCGACTATCCGCCAGGGATCATCGACTATACCTATCCGGGCGGCTCGCAGCGCACCCTGCAATCCCGACTGCAAGATCGCGTGTCGGTCATGGATTTCGGGGCGAAGTGCGACGGATCGACCAATGACACGACGGCGATCCAAAACGCCCTTAATGCAGTGGCGTCGAATGGAGGCGAGGTCAATCTGCCGAGCAATGTCAAGTGTCTCGCTACGAATGTGTCGGTGCCCAGCTCTGTCACGCTTGACTGCCAAGGATCGGCGCTTAGCTCATCGGGGACCGGCAATGCACCTTTATTCCTGAATGGGATCAATTACACAACAATACGAAATTGCTGGCTTTACGGCTACAATGCCATCAACGTGGCAGGCAACACGACGGAAATTACGTTCGAGCGACTTTTCTTGCTTCCGACGAATGCTGGCGTCTCCGTTACCACCACGTCCGACTTTGAGCGCGTCGGCTGGTACGACGTCTCATTCTTTCGTGGCAATTACGGCATTTATTTCGTCCCTGGGTCGGGCTCCACCCTCGCATACATCGAGAAGCAATTCCTTTACAATCCGAAGTTCGAAAACCAGGCGATTTCCGCCATTTACCTCGACGGCTCCAACGTCACCTACAGCAATACCGCCGGTGGCGATTGGCTGATTTCGGGAGGCATTCTCGACTTGACCGGCCAGAATGGCATCTATATTTCGCCGGGAATGCGTGGCGACCTGCCGTGGGAGATCATAAGCCTCGTGACGGAGGCCTCGCCAGGATACGGCCAGAGCGGCGCGATAACCACCTGCAGTGCGACATCTGGCTCCGCCAACCTCACAGGCTGCGCGTCAACGTCAGGATTTACGGTCGGGCGCCAAGTCAACGTCGCGTACGCAGGATCTGTCTATCAAGACCTCAACGCGTCCATCACCAATATCGCCGGCTCGACCATCACTCTCAATACGAGCGCCAGCGAGTCAGTCACCAATGTCACAGTTAATGAAGCCCAGTACGACCTCTTCTATGGGTTGCCTAGCGGATCACTCATTGAGAATGTTAGCTGTGGCGGCGCCGGTTATAATCCACGCTATTTCTTTTTCGGCGCCGGCGGCGCCAACATCTTCATTGATAATTACTCCGCCTGCGGACCGGTATACGCCTCAGTAGGACCTGTACAGATCATGGGTCTTTCCGGGCTAGCGGTTCGCCGCCCAAGCGATTACAACAGTACCTACTGGCAATTCAACGGCGCTGGATACGATCTGAGCAGCTCCGGACAACAGAACTACGTGTCGACCCCTCTGGGCAAGGATTTCGTTGTGAGTCTCGCGGACAGCGTCGGTAACGGCAGCGGGACTTTCGGTGGATTTCAGGTCCTTAGTAACGTCGCAAATGTACCGGACGTCACGTTTCGATCCGACGGCCAGACTGGTCATATTACCATTGGCGGACTTCAGCCCACCGTGAGCTGCGGCACAGGAGCCACGGTCCAAGGCGGAAATGATAATCTCGGGCGGCTCCGATGTGGGACCTCACCGGGAAGTACGGTCGTCGTGACCTTCGCGTCTTCGAGTTGGCCAAACTCCAACGCCCCGGTGTGCGAAGCCGCTGACGAAACCAGCGCGGCGACATTCCGGCCCAGCTCCGTATCGACGAGCGCTGTGACCTTTACCGCGACCGGAACGATAATGGCATCCGATGTAATAAGCTGGAGTTGCCGTTCATATTTCTAGCTCGCGGGGAAGACAATCCGCACTATCACCTGCTTATCGCCACCTTCGGCGCCATGACCGGCGTGCCGATCCTGCTCAACACCTCGTTCAACGAGAACGAGCCCGTGGTCTGTCGGCCCGAGGAGGCGATCGATTGCTTCCTGCGCACGGAGATGGACATGCTCGTGCTCGGCGACTTCATCGTCTCGCGGCGGCGGTAGCGCGCCGAATCAGCGGCGCCTGAGTTACCCCCCACCCTGCCCTCCCCCTCAAGGGGGGGAGGGAAAATTTTGCCGTCATGCGACACGAGCTCCCTCCCCCCTTGAGGGGGAGGGTTGGGGTGGGGGGTGACCAATTATCGAGAGCTGACGGCGTCCGGCCCGCGGCGACCTGGGCATAAAGCCGCTCGAGAGCCTCGCCCACCTGCGGCCAGGTGAAGCGCTCGGCGACGAGGCGCCGGCCGCGCTCCCCCATCGCTCGGCGCCCGGCGCCATCGCCGAGCATCGCCGCGAGCGCCTCCGCCACGGCACCGGCTTCGACCGGCGTCACCTTGCCCGCACCCGCCGCCTCTACCTCTGGGGCCAGATCGACGCGCTCCGAGATGAGCACGGGCAGGCCCGCCGCCATGGCCTCGACCACGGCGATGCCGAAATTCTCGCTATGCGAGGTGAGCGCGAAGACGTCGGCATCGGCAAGGAGCGGCATCTTCTCGTCGTCCGCCAGCATGCCGGTGAAGAGCGTACGCGCGCCGATGCCCTCCTCATCGGCCAGGCGCTCGGTCGCGCCGCGCACCCCTTCATCGGGGCCGGCGATCACGAGCACGGCGTCGAGCCCACGCCGCGTGCACACGGCAAAGGCGCGCACCAGCACGTCGATCGCCTTCTTCTCGTGCAGCCGCCCGAGGAAAAGCACGATCGGGCGCGCGCCGATCTCCGGGTGACGGGAGCGGAAGGCGCCTGGTGCCGGCAGTGCCGCGAAGGCCGCGCGATCGATGCCGAGCGGAATGACCACGCCGGGCACGCCGAGGGCGTGGCGCGTGGATGCCGCCTTCTCGCGCTCGGTCACATATTGGATGACGGTCGCACCCCGCGTGGCGCGGTCCTGGAAGAGGAGCTCGGCCGCTCGCTTCACCAGCCGCTTGCGGCGGAAGATGTAGGGATCGAGGATGCCGTTTGCGATGATGATGTAGGGTTTATGGTGGCGGCGGCAGGCGCGCTCTACGGCCCAATCCTGGAAGCGGTGCAGCGCATGGAGATGGACGAGGTCGTAGTCGCCGGTCTCGCGCATGAGGGCTGCCGCCATCGGCCAGGAGGTGGCGAGGCCGCGCGGCCACCCGAGCGGAAAATAGCGGATGGCGACGCCCTGCTCCTCGATCGGGCCGCGCGGGAGCGCTGGCGCAAGGCCGTGATCGGTCGAGAAGACCGTCACCCGATGTCCGCGTCGCGCGATGGCGCGCGCCATGCCGAGGCAGGCACGCGGCGGGCCGCCGGTCTCCGGCGCCAACGAGGCGATGACGTGGAGGATGTTCATCGCCGCGACCATAACAGTCGAAATCCCCATGGTCGAGCCGCGAAGGCGCGGCGCGGCTAACGGGCAGCGGCCGCGAGAACCTTCTCATAGACCCTGAGCGTTTCACGGACAGCGTGCTGCCAGGAAAAGCGCGCGGCCTGGCGCAGACCCTTCTCGACCCGCACCTGGCGCAATGCCGGATCCTCGAGAACGGCGCGGACCAGCTCGGCAAGACCGCCCACATCGTCGGGTGCCGCCATGGGCGCCGCGTCGCCTATGGCCTCAGGCAGCGAGGCGGCGTTCGACGCCACCACCGGCGTGCCACACGCCATGGCCTCGATCGCGGGCAACCCGAAGCCCTCGTACCAGGACGGGAAGAGCAGGCAGTCGACGGCGTTGTAGAGCTCGACCATTCGCTGGTCCGAGAGCGGGGCAAGCGACACCACGCGATCCGCCAGGCCGCCATCGCAGAGGCGCTTCTGCCACGCAAGCGACGGCTGGCCGAGGCGCACCAGGATGACGGGTTGCCGAGAGATATCGCCGAGCCGCCTTATGACCGCGAGGCTCGTTTCCTGGTTCTTGTAGAACGACTCGCCAGTGATCAGCACCAGGCGGACCTCCGGCCCAGGCAGGTCGAGCCGCGCCCTGAGGTGCCGCCTCTCCGCCGGTGCCGAGGGGCGCATGCTCGGATCTAGGCCCGGGTAGATTACGCTGACCCGGAGGGGGTCGCAGCCGATATGGCGAATCAGATCCCGCCGGGTGTTCTCGCTGACGGCGATCAGCTGGGCGGCCCGCCGCAAAGCCCTGACCGACAACTCGCTGAGCCAAGGGCGGCGGCCGGGCGCAACACCGCGGATGGCGCCCTTCCAGCGCAGGAGCGGGATGATATCATGGACCGTTACCACGGTGCGCGCGGGCGGCAGCACATAGCTCAAGTGGCCGTAGCCGTGCTCGAGGACGTGATTAATGTCGCCTTGCTGCCGCAACGCTTGCAAAGGATAGCCGAGGTAGCGTGCGAGGCGAAGGCGGTGACGTTCAGTCAACGGCAGTGCGGTGAGCGCCCGCGGCAGGTGGGGCCGGAACTCGCCGAGCTGCCAGCCCTCCGGCAATGCCCCGCCCAGCGCCGCCGTGAACTGGTCGGCGAACCGCTCCATGCTGATGCGGCGGTCCTCGACGAAATCGCGAAAAAGGAGGACGCGCGTCACTGCGCAAGCTTCTCAAAGCGATGGCCGTACTGGTCTGCCATGTCGGCCTATCTTCCCCAACCGCCCTGCCAAGAGCCACCGGCGAGCCACGGTAAGTGCTATCCGGCGCAGCTGACAATAGGCCAAAGCGGCAAGGCGCCGGAATTGCGATGTGAAAGGAATTCCAGGCGCAACTCCTATATCTTAGCGCCGACGAAAGTCGTGCCGCTCGTGGCGGAAGGGCGTTTCAAGGCGATGAAGGACATCTTCACCTCTTACTTCGCGCAGGCCATCGTCCTTCTCGCCAATTTCGTCGGCGGCGTGCTCGCGGCGCGTCTCTTGTTGCCGGTCGGCCGCGGCGAGCTCGGTCAAGTAATGCTTTGGCCGACGCTGATCGCCGCCCTTGGATCCTTCTCGATCAACGACTCGATCATTTATTTTATCGCGAGCCAACGCGCGGAGGCGGCGCGCGTGATCGCATCGGCCTTGGCGATCGGGGCCATCCTCAGTCTCATCCTCGTGCTTGGAGGCCTTGCAGCATTGCCTCGGCTCTATGCAGGCACCAGCCCGGAGGTACGCAGCATCGCCGATCTCTTCCTCCTCTTCATTCCCCTCAGCTACGCCAGCGGCTATCTCGTATGCGCCTTCCAGGCCGATCGCCGCTTCGCGCTGTGGAATTTCCTGCGCGTCCTGGTGTCGTGCGCCTATGCCGGCTTCGCCGTGGCGTTTTGGCTCACCGATAAGGCCACGGTGTTAGCGTTCGCCGGCGCTTCGCTTATGGCCAACCTGATCGTGTGTGCGACCGCCGCCGTCCTCCTCCTTCGCCGCGGCGGGTTCGGCCTGAGGCCCGACGTCCGCCTCATGAAGGGGATGATCGGTTACGGCGCCCCGCTCCACCTCGGCAACGTGCTGTCACTCGCCAACCAGCGACTCGATCAGATCCTGGTGACAGAGTGGCTGCCCGCCGCCCAGTTCGGCTATTACCTGGTGGCGATATCCGTGAATTTGAGTGCCACGGGCCTGGTGACGCTGCTCGGCTCCCTGCTCTTTCCCAAGGTCGCCGCCGCCGAGGACGATGCCGCGCGCGCGGCGGAGATGGGACGCTACCTGCGCCTGGCACTGGCGCTCTCGCTCGGCGGCGGCCTCCTGCTTTTGATCCTTGCTCCCTGGCTGATCATCCTCATCTACGGCAAGGCCTACCATCCGACGGTCGAGGCCGCCCAGGTGTTCGCCATCGGCATTGCGCCGACCGCGTGCAAGTCGCTCCTTGGCCAGGCGTTCAAGGCCGTCGGGCGACCTCGGACAATCGTCGCGGCGGAGCTCGTGGCCCTCGTGACGGTCGCCGTCGGTCTCGTCCTCCTCCTCCGGCCGTTGGGCATCCTAGGTGCCGCGACCGCGTTCGTGCTCGCACAGACGAGCGGGTTCGCAGTCCTGGCGGTCGCGGTGCGCCGCCAGCTCGGCGTGGCGCCTCTCGCCCTCTTTACGCCGTCGGCGAGCGATATTTCCTTTGTCGCGAGGCGGCTCAAGGACATGATCAGTCCGGGTCAGGAGCCGGGCGCGCCATGACCGCGCATCCTCTGCCGCGCGTCGTTCTGAGCCACACGCACGATCAGGGGGTCGCCTATCGCGCGGCGCTCGCTTGCCAGCACCTCGGCCTGCCGTTCCGACTCATCACCGGCCTCTATTATCGGCCGGGAAGGCTTCCCTACAGCCTGCTCGGCCTGCTGCCGCAACGCGCGCGCGCGCCGCTCGAGGCGAAGCTCCGGCGGCGGCGGCTCGAAGGGCTCGACGACGGGGCCGTGCTGAGCTTCGGTCTCCCCCTTGCCGAGCTCTCGATGCGACTGACCCGCAGCGACCGTCTCGCCGGTCTCCTCCACGATCGGCTGGTGTCCGGTTGGCTGCGCCGTCACGCGGCGCGCGGCGAATGGACGATCTTCCACGGCTACATCGGGCGCTGTCTTTCGAGCCTCGCCGCCGCCAAGCGCTGCGGCATGAAGGCGCTCGTCGAGGTCACCCTGCCGCCGACGAGTCTTCGCTTCGTTGCCGCGGAAGAGGAGCGCGAAGGCATTCGCCCTAGCGCCTGGATCGACGCCGACGAGAAGGCGCAGCTCGCGGAGCTCCGCGAGGCGGACTACGTCGTGGCGCAGAATTCCTACAGCGTCTCCGAGCTGAGACGGCTCGGCGTCCCGCCCGGCCGCATTTTCCTGGTTCCGCTCGGCATCGATCTGGAGCGCTTTCGCCCGGCGGCGAAGGCCGCCGGGCCGCGGCCCTTCCGCGTCCTCTTCGTGGGGCAGATCAGCATCCGCAAGGGCCTCCATCACCTGTTGCGCGCATGGCTCCGGCTCGGCCTCGAGGGTGCGGAGCTGCGGGTGGCGGGTCACGTGGTGGATGCGGCCGTCGCGGCGGAGCTCAGCCGCACGCCCGGCACCCGTTGGCTCGGCCAGGTGCCGCCGCAGAGCTTGCCGGAAATCTATCGGGACGCCGATGTCCTCGTCTGCCCTTCGCTTTCCGAGGGCGGCCCGTTCGTCGTGCTCGAGGCGCTTGCCAGCGGCCTTCCCGTGATCGCCACGGCCCACGCGCAAACCGGCCTCAGCGACGGTATCGAGGGCTTCGTCGTCCCGGTCGGCGACGTGACGGCGATCGCCGAGCGCATCCGGCGGCTCCACGATGATGCGGACTTGAGAGCGGCACTCGCGGCGAACGCGCGGCAACGCGCCCTCGGCTTCGACTCGGCCGCGCGCGAGCGGCGCACGGGCATGCTCTATCGCCAGATCCTCGAGGGCACGGAAGCGCCGGAGGGAGACTGCATCGACCTTACCGGGCGCTGAGGCGAGGAGGCGGCTTTCTGGCACCGCGGGCGCGAGTTGTGTTAGGATTCACCGGCATTTTCCGGGGCTGAGAGCACTGCATGATTCTCGCCTTCGCGGTTGGCGCGGTCTTTCTGCTGGGCGTGTGGCTCCTCGCCATCCTGGATTGGCGGCGGATGGTCTACGGGCTGCTGCTCCTGGCACCCTTCACGGGCATCCCCATTCTGCTCTCCGGGCACAATTCGCTGGCGCTCGTCCTCAAGGACGTGCTCTTCATCGTCCCCCTCTATGTCTCGCTCTTCCTGCTCCATCCGCGCGAGGTCAAATCGGGGCACGTGCCGGGACTGCTGAGCGCGGCCTTGGGTTTCCTCGCCGTCCTCGTGCTCGGGCAGACCCTCAATCCCGGCGTAACGGTGATGCTGGCCGCATTGATCGGGGTGAAGGTGTGGCTCTTCTACCTGCCGCTTATCTACGTCATGGCCGCCATGATCCGCCGGCCGGCGGATCACGTTCGCCTGTTGCGCCTGATGACGGTGCTCGCCTTGATTCCTTGCGCGGTCGGACTCTTGCAATGGTTTCTCTCGCTCGGCATCGGCTACCGTCAAGCCATGCAATTGTTCTACGGCGCCGCCGCCAAGGAGGCGACGCAAGGATTCAGCGAGTTCGACTACGGCGGCAAGTTCTACCGCATCCCGTCGACCTTCTCCTTCGGGACGCAATATTATAGCTTCCTCCTCTCGATGACCGTCGTGTCCTACGTCGCGCGGCGGGTCGATCCGTCGCGGAAGTGGCGGCGCTTCGCCGGCCTGGTTTTCTACACCGTGATCGTCGCCTCCTTTCTCGCCGGCAGCCGGCAAGCCTATCTCTTCACCCCGGTGACGGTTATCGCCCTTTATCTGCTCGATGGCCGGCTCAAGGGCGTCGCGGCCGCCATCGTCGTGATCCCGGTTCTCGTCTACGGAGCGCTCGATCTCGGCGGCGTCGATCCCCTCGAGGTGCTTGGCGTGACCGGCGAGCTCACCGGCAGATACGGCCAGGAATTCGTTCTCGAGAGCCCGGAGCGCGCCTTGGAATTGGTTCCCTTCGGCATGGGCACGGGTGCGGACACGGGCCCCGCCCGCTACGCGTTTCCCAACCAGTCCCTCCCGTCCTTCAGCCTCCCGCTCAATATCGAGAGCTATTACACCAAATCGATCGTGGAGCTGGGCTTTCCGGGGCTCATCGCGATCTTCGCCATCTTCGGCGCGCTGATCGCCGTGGGCCTGAGGGCACGCAGCCTGGTGCGCACGCGCGAGCTCAAGACGACGGCCGCGGCCTACACGGCCTTCGTCATGGTCATGGCCATCAACAGCATCAAGGGCTACGCGATCGACATCGATCCCATCAACATCTACTTCTGGATGTTCGCCGGCATCCTGTGCAAGCTGCCCTATCTCGAGACGGCCGAGGCGGCGCGGCCGCAAAGAGCGGCAGCGCCGCTGCGCGGCGTCGCCTTCCGGCCGCGCAACGCCAACCGGCCCGCGCTCGTGCGACGGCCGATGCCGGGACGGCTGCGCTAGCGCCCCGATTCGAGAGTTCGCGCCACGCGCTGAGAACCGTCATTGCGACGACGTGACGGGGTGCCGGGCGCGATCAGTCGCGCGCGGACGACCTGGTCCAGGATGTCTCGCAGATCCGAGGCGGCGGGAGACAGCCCGCTTCCCGCAAGCATGCGCACGTCGACGCGTGGCAATCGGGGGAGAGCGAGTTCCTGGCGCACCTCGCGCACTCCGGGCGGAACTCGGTGCGCTGTCCTGATCGTAATGCCGAGACCGGAACGCAGCGCAGCCCAGATCCCGGGAAGGCTCGGCGTTGTGAGGGATAGATGCCACCTGGGCCCGCGACCATCGAGCGTCTCGAGCGCGGTCTGTCGGAATAGGCAGGGATGGTCGAACAGCACGAGGGGAACCGAATCGTCGCTCGAAGCGCGTACCGGTCTTTTCCCGGCGAGCCACAGCAACGGCAACGAAGCGACGCGAGTTCCCTGCCTCTCGGAGCCCGGCCGATAGAAGGCGATCGCGACGTCGAGGCGACCCGTTTGGACATCGTTTTCGAGGCGGTAATTGCGGCCCGCGTGCGCTTCTACGTGAACGAGCGGCCATTTGCGCGAAAATCGCAGGACGACGTCGGGCAGCACATCCTCCGCGAAATCTTGAGGGAGCCCGAGCTTCACTGAGGCGACCGCGGCCGTTGCACCCAGCGAGGCAGCCGCCTCATCGTTCAACGCGATGATCCGGCGTGCGTAGGCGAGGAGCGCATCGCCAGCCTCGGTCGGGGCGAGTCCGCGCCCGCTCCGGCGGAATAAGGGCCGCCCGGTCTGCTGCTCAAGCTTTCTCAGCTGCATGCTGACTGCCGACTGCGAGCGGCCGAGTCGCGATGCGGCACGGGCGAAGCTCCCCAGCTCGGCGCCAGCCACCATCGTGCGCAGCGCATTCATGTCAAAGGTGGGTCTCATCGTTCTGATTCCTTGAAGTGATACTTCATAACTATATGATATTCGAATGCGAGGCCGATTGCTACAATTCCCGCTTTGCTGCGCCCTTAACGGTTAGACCCGTGCTCCGGGTCTCGGGGGCGCCGATATGATTGCGGCGATCCGCGCGATCGAGCACCGCAGGGCGGCTATCGCATGATCGCCTTCGTCCCGCTCAGCCTGCGATTCTCGGCGTTGTCGCGCTGGGCTCGCGCGGCGATGCTGATGCTCAGCCGAAAACGCCGAGCAGGCGGGCGCGTCGCGCGCATCCTGCGGAGAGAGGAGGGAACATGAGGCCGCGAACAGCCGGAATGTCAATGACGCTTGGTCAACTTGCCTCCCTCGACCTAATCCGGGGCTTTGTCGCGGTCGGCCGCCGCATGAGCATTACTCTTGCGGCCGACGATCTTTGCCTGACCCAGTCGGCAGTTAGCCGCCAAGTGCGCACACTGGAAGGAATGCTTGGCGTGAAATTGCTCGTGCGCCGTCACCGCTCCATCTCTTTCACTACGGAGGGAGAGCGGTTGTTCCGCAGCGCGGATGGGGCCGTCAAGCAGTTACAGGAAGTCATCGGCGCCATTCGTGTCGGTTTTGCGGCCAGGCCGGTGACCATCACGTCCAGCATAGGCGTAGCCGGCCTCTGGCTGCTGCCTCGTCTCGGGGATTTTCTGCAGCAGCATCCGAATATCGATGTGCGGATATCCGCGAGCAACAAATTGAATGATCTGCGCGACGATGGGCTTGATCTCGCCATCCGATATTGTCCGCCCGAGGATGCGCCGGAGAAAGCAATCAGGCTGTTCGGCGAGACCGTGGCTCCGGTAGCGCACCCGTCTCTGGGGCTGTCCGTGCTTCGCTCTCCTCAAGAACTGGAGGCGCAGATCCTGTTGGAGTTCGATGGCGAGTATCGGCCTTGGCTGCGCTGGGACGAATGGCTTGCCGGCCAGGGCTGGAAAGGTCTCAAACCTAAGGCCGTGCTTCGCTTCAACCAGTACGATCAGACGATTCATGCGGCCATTGCGGGCCAAGGAGTTGCTCTTGGTCGTCTCGAACTGATCGGCCTCGCGCTAGGCGACGGGCGTCTGGCGACAGTGACCATGCCGCACCCGGGACCTGTCACGTCGAATGCCTACTGGTTGATCCGCGCCTCCTCCGCCCCGCGCTCCGAAGTGGAAGAAGTGGTTCGCTGGATCAAGGAGGAAGCGGAGAAGGTCGCTGCTTGAAATTTGGCGATCTTCGCCGCCGTGCCTCATTCCTCGATCGGAACGCGCATCGTTCACATTCCCCCGATGCATGCAAATAGGGAGTTTTCCTCGTTTGTGCCGCCGTTTGAGATCGCCTTTGATGATGGCGTCGCTCATCGCCGCCGTCGCAGGCAAAGGCGATTTCCTGCGGCGGCGAATCGGAGGAGCCATGCAAACCCTAAGGTTGCTTTCGCCACAGAATATTCGTCATTCCGGGCGCGGGACGGGTCTTGCCCCCTGCAACTTCTTACCCGCAATACCCAGAGTACCCTGCGTAACCGCTGGACTTGGTTACCTCTCCCCGACGACGGAGCGTCCCTACAACTATATGTACGAACCGCCGGCCGGACGGGCTTGGCACAACTGCGAATATCGGATGAGGCCGGCACGGATCGCTGACGCCCGGGCCATGGCCTCACCTCCGACCATTCACGTCGAAGGATTTGAGTTGTGGAATGCCCCCACCTCGATGATCGACTTTCACGACGAGGACGCCATCCGAAGCCGCTATTACGCGGAAGCGGCCGAACTCGCGAAATGCGTTACGGGCGCCGGACATGCGTACATTTTCGATCACACCGTTCGACGGCGAGAGATGGGGCGTCCCGAATTGGGATTCGGACGCAAAGGTGACGGTAGCCGCCCTGGTGCGGTGGGGCACGTGCATACCGACTACAGCGAAGCCTCCGGACAGAAGCGTTTCGAGATCGTGAATTTGGACCATCACGTTGGTTCGAAGGTGCAACGCTTTGCCATCGTCAACGTCTGGCGTTCCATCCGAGGGCAGGTCATGGATACCCCGCTTGCGGTGTGCGATGCGCGAACGGTCTCGGCGAAGGATCTCGTGGCCGGCGATCTCCTCTATCCCCATCGCACCGGCGAGCGATACCTCGTGCAGCATTCTCCGCGCCACCTGTGGTTCTATTTCTCCGAAATGGACAGCCACGAGGCCTTGGTCTTCAAACAATATGATTCTCAAGTGAACGGCGTGGCCCGCTTCACGCCGCACTCAGCCTTCGATCTCCCCGAGATTCCACCTCATGCGCCTCTCAGGGAGAGCATCGAGGTCCGCTGCCTCGTGACTTACGGCTGATCGACTTCGCGCGCAGTACCTTGTCGCGCTGTCTCTCTGACTTCGGAGTACGCCGCAATGACGGGTTCGACAGTGACCTCCGAAGCGTCGCCGAAAATCGAGTTCTGGTTCGAATTCGGCAGCAACTACAGCTACCTGAGCGTGATGCGGATTGAGGACGAGGCGCTGCGACGCGGGGTCCGCATCGTTTGGAAACCGTTCTTGTTGGGACCGATTTTCCGGGCCTTGGGCATGGAAAACTCCCCCTTCGTGCTGCAAAAGGAGAAGGGTGCCTATGTGTGGCAGGACATGGTTCGTCAGTGTCGCAAGTACGGGCTGCGATGGGTACAGCCCAGCACATTTCCACGACTGGGCGTGCTGCCCTTGCGAGTAGCACTGCTCGGGGTCGAACAGCCGTGGATAGGAGCCTTTTGCCGTCGGGTGATGGAGCTCAACTTCGTGCTGGACCAGGACATCAACCAACCCGACCGCTTGGCTCCGATTTTGACCGAGCTGGGTCTTCCAGCCTCCGACATTTTGGAACAGGCCCAGGCCGAGCCCACGAAAGGCCGTTTGCGGGAACAAACGGAAGAGGCGCGTGGCAGAGGAATATTTGGCGCCCCTACCTTCTTCGTCGGGACGGAGATGTTCTGGGGCAACGATCGCCTGGACGACGCTCTGCTCTTTGCGTCGGAACAGAAGGCGTGAGGAGGTCGTCTCGAACCGGTTGGTCTCGCGCAAGCCCATGGGGGTCTGCCGCAGTCAGGACCTGTCGTGTCCGATTCGTACTGGTTGATCCGAACCTCCTCCGCAGTGCGTTCCGAAGAAAAAGAAATGGTTCGCTGGATCAGGGAGGAAGGGGAGAGGTTCGCCGGTCTACGTCGTTATCGTGTTCGCCGAGGGAGATTCCCATGACGGCCCGCGTCGAACGCTGTGATCGCGTGCTGACGATCATTCATTCACGCGCCGAGGAAACGCGAGCACCGATCTCGGGGTAAGCGCGTGCGAAGCGGTAAAGCCGCGGCGCCAGCTACTTTGAGGTAAAGCCTGGCGGCGTGCTGATCACGAGTACGCGTTCTTGACTCGCGTTGCTCAGACATGCCACCGCGTCACGGATATGGCTGCAGCCCGTCTGCAGGCTGGGATAAAGCAGCTTCCCGGCGTGCGTAAGCCCGATCGATCGCACGCGCTGTTCGAACAGCTTGACTCCGAGCAGCTCTTCAAGCCCGCGGATCTGGTGGCTCAGCGCGCCCGCAGCCACGTGCAACTCTTGCGCTGCCTTGGTCAGGCTCAGATGTCGCGCGGCGGCCTCGAACACGCGTAGGGCATTGGGCTGTGGTCCTGGTTCATGCATGAGAAATGCTCATGTATAGGCCGAGAAATCATCATTTGTCAGCCACAAGTCCGGGACGAATATACATACGACGAATACGACGGTTTAGGAACACTGGATTGCCGGGGTTGGAACACGGCGGAGATGGACTCATGACTAGTGCAGCACGTCACAGGGAATTCGCTCCTTGCTTCGGCGACAAGGCTGTCGTCCGGAGCAGTGCCGTCGCGAGCAAGGTCGGCGTTCTCCGGGGCATTTTTGACGCCATTTTTGAGTCGCGTCAGAAGCGGGTCGACCGAGACGCCGCCCGCCTCCTCGCTCGGTCGGGCGGGCGCTTGACCGATGATATCGAGCGCCAAATCACGGAGCGCCTCGTAACGGGCAATTGGCACGCTCGCCAGTGAAGAGCGGCACAGTCAGGTATTTTGCGACGTTGACAGCAGACAGCCGAGCGGAACGACTCGACCGCGCGGGTTAGACACAGGTTTTGGCGCCTAGCGCGACTACTGCACCGCAAAGAAAGTGGTAGTGGTCTATGCGGCGCGCGTTAGCGCTTGAAGTACCTGTCCCTGGGCGGCAAGAGGATCAGCCGTGGCAGCCATAGATACATTCCGGTTGTTCATGTGATGCGGGCTGAAATCTCGTTTGAGCAAGCCGCGCCAACCGCGTCCAATGAGACAGTCACACTTGTTGGAGCGAATGAAATGCCCAAGTATTTTTCGAACGCGACCGGTGACGCTGCATCCTTGTCACGGGCACCGGGGATCGCCCAATCGAGCAACCGCGCGGCGAGTCGACAAGTACTTCTGGTCGTGGTCGTCGCCGCGACGACCATGTCGCTCAGCATGGGCCTTCGCCAAAGCCTCGGGCTGTTCCTCGGGCCGATTCATCTCGACCTCGGGGTATCAGCCTCGACCTTCGGCTTCGCCATGGCGCTGCAAAGCATCGTGTGGGGCTTGAGCCAGCCGATTATCGGGCTGCTTGGCGGTCGCTACGGCACCCGGCCCGTACTGATCGGCAGCGCCTTGGTCTATGCCGCCGGATTGCTGCTGATGACGCTCGGTGGCGAGGTGGTTGGGCTCGGCCTCGGTGCCGGCGTCATGGTTGGCCTCGGCATCGCAGGGACAGGCTTCGGCGTGCTGGTCGGCGCGGTGTCCAGGGCGGTACGCCCGGAGCAACGCAGCCAGATGGTCGGCTTGGTTTCGGCGGCGGGCTCGGTCGCCACCTTTGTCCTGGCGCCGTTGGGCCAGGCGGTGATCGAGGGCTACGGCTGGAGGACCGCCCTGATGGCGTTTGCCGGCATCGCGCTGATCATGGCCGTGATCGCCGTCATGCTCAGGCAAGAGCCCGCGGCAAGCGATACGGTGGAGGGCGACGAAGTCCGCTCGTCACGCGACACCGTGCTGATGGCGCTCGGTCATCGCGGCTACGTCGCCATGGCGGTCGCATTCTTTGCCTGCGGCTTCCAGCTCATGTTCCTCACCACGCACCTGCCGGAATTTTTGGCGATATGCGGCCTGTCCCCTACCATAAGCGCCACTGCGATCGGCATCATCGGGCTCGCCAACGCGGTCGGGTCTTATGTCTTCGGCCTTCTCGGCGCGCGCTACAGCAAGAAGCGGCTTCTTGCTCTCATCTATCTGCTGCGGACCTTGACCATCGCGCTCTACCTGAGCGCTCCCATCACCGCCGTCTCGACGCTCGTCTTCGCAGCCGCCATGGGCTTTCTCTGGCTCGGCGTGATTCCGCTTGTCAGCGGCCTTATCGGACGGATGTTCGGGCTCCGCTACCTCAACACCCTATTCGGCATGGTGTTCCTCAGCCACCAGGTCGGCGCCTTTCTTGGCGCTTGGCTGGGCGGCTTGACCTTCGACCTTACGGGGTCATATTCGACGGCCTGGACGTCCATGATCGTGATCGGGCTGTCCGCGGCAGCTTTGCAGTGGCTCATGGATGACGGTGCCCGATCCGACCGCCGCGGAGACACGACGCCGGCAATTCAAGCGGCGTAAGCGCGCCGGGCGTGGCCGGCGGCAGATTCGCGCGTCACCCCCACCCCGTCTTGAAGCTCGAGAGGGACGTGTATCAGGTGCTCGTCTGCAGGAAGCGCCGCGTGCTTCCCTCCAGCACGAGGCAGGTGAGCACGCCCGTGGCATAGGCGCCGGTATCGATGCCGATGCGGTTGGGGCGCACCTGGGGCTCGGCCATGATCGTGTGGCCGTGCACCACCATCTTGCCGTGATCGCTCGCGTCGTCGAGAAAAGGCTCGCGAATCCACAGCGTGTCCTCGTCGCGCTGCTCCTCGAGGGGGACGCCCGGGCGGATGCCGGCATGGACGAAATAATAATCGCCTTCGATATGCCAGCGCTTGAGCCCGCGCAGGAACGCGAGGTGCCGCTCCGGCAGATTGCGGCCGAGCTGCTCGCACAGATGACTCATGCGCGTGAGGTCGGTCCCGCGCTCCAGCATGCGCACGCCGTAGCTGTAGAGCGTCGCCCCGCCACCGTTCATGAACCAGCCCGGGCCCGCCTTCGGCTCCTCGAGGAAACGGAGCATGAATTCCTCGTGGTTCCCCATGAGGTGGACGCTCTCGAAGCCCTCGAGCGGCGCGTCGAGGAGGAGGTCGATCACCTCGCGCGACTGCAGGCCGCGGTCGACATAGTCGCCGAGATAGACGACGCATCTTCGCTCGGCGGCACCTTGGCGCGCGTCCTCTCTGACCTTGCCGCGAAGCGTCTCGAGGAGGTCGGCGCGACCGTGGATATCGCCGATCGCGTAGACGCGCGTGCCCCGAGGAGCGCTGAATACCCTCTCGATCGGCTGCGGACGCGACGTGAACAGGTGCTTGAGCATGCTGCTCTCTCGTAACGCGACGACGCCTCGTTCTCTCCCCGCCGAGCGTGCCCGGGCGCTCGAAGGCGCGCCGCTCTCGTCCGGCGCCGGCCGGGCTTCCCTCTTAGGTGGGAACGGACGGCCGGAATAGCAAAGAACCCTGCGAGCGAAGACGCCGGCCTATTGCCGCGGCAGGTTCGAGAACTCGGCCCAGGCGCTGCGGCCCCCCTTGTTGTCGAGGTGGTTGATGAGGGCCGCCACCACCCCCCGATCGAAGCGCGTGCTCATGCCGCGCACGAGCGACTCGGCGACTGCGTTCATGTCGAGGCCGGGGCGATTGAGCCGCGGGCTCACCATGGCGACGAAGGCGTTGGCCACGGCGACCACGCGCGCCGTCGGCAGGATGGCCTCGCCCACGAGGCCGCGCGGCCGGCCCGAGCCGTCCCAGTTCTCGCGGCATTGACGCAGGGTCTCGACCACCGGGCCGTCGAACTCGATGCCCTCGAGGAAGTCGGCCGTAGCATCGAGGCTGTCGCGCACGTGCTCGATCTCCTCCTCGCTCAGGCGGCCATCCTTGGTGAGGATGTCGGTCGGCACCAGGATCTTGCCGAGGTTCATGAGATTGCCGGCGATTTCCGCGGTCTCGACCAACGTCGGATCGAGGCCCATCTCGCCCGCGATCGAGTGCGCCACGGTGGCCACGCGCGAGGAATGATCCGCGGCATAGCGGTCGCGCCGGTCGACCAGGCTGACCAGACTCTTCACCAGCTTGGCGAGCGTGCGCTCGCGCCGCTCGCGCTCGGTCACCGCGACCGTCACGTCCTGCTCGACGACGAGCACGCCGCGCGGCACGATGTCCAGCATGGTGGTGAGCGGAATATGCTCGCTTTGCAGCACGCGAAGAGTGCGCCCCGCGCCCAGGCGGTGAATGGCCGAGACCATCTTCTCGTCTTCGAGTGCGGTGCGGTTGAGCCGCTCGAGGCGCTTGGCGGCGTCGGGTCCGAGCACGGAGGCGAGCGTCTTGCCGATCATGTCGGTGGCCGGAATGCCCGCCTCGTCCGCGGAGCGGCGATTGGCGAAGCGGTAGCGCGATTCCTCGTCGGCGATGAAGATCGCGTTGGGCTGACTGTCGGTCACGAGGCGCAGGAAATTGCCCTGATGCTCGAAGCGCTCGGCGAGCGCGCGATATCGCCGAGCGGACTCCGAGGCGCGTTGGGAGGCACCGTGGCGCCAGATGGCGATGATGCCGGCGGTAAGCAGAAGGATCGCGAGCAGGAAGACCGCAAGCAAGTCCCGCGCGCGCCGATCGCTGGCGCCGAGTGCCGTGGCGCGGTCCACCTTGTAGATCAGCAGCCACGGCGTGCCCTCGATCTTCCGGCTGATGAACAGCACGGGCGTATTGCGGTAATCGCGCTTGATATCGAAGCCGCCGGGTGCGGCGATCGCGCCGGCGGCGTCAAGATCAGGGGTATTGGTCGCGAGCGCGAACGACAGCAAAGGCCGGCTGCCCTGGAGCGGGGAGAGATAGCGGATGACCGCACCCTCCTGGCGCACGAGCACGGCCTCGGCCGTCTCGATGTCGCCGGGCTGCTTCAGCTTGGGATAGAGCTCGCTGCCGATCTCCTTGATGCCGAGGACCCAACCCACCTGCTGGTCCGCCGACGCTTCCGCCTGGATGGCATAGATGGGCACGAGGAAGCCCATGGCGGACTGCTTGGCGGGATCGAGGAAGATATCGCGGAGCGCGCGCCGCGCCTTGGCCGCCGAAGCGACGAACTCGCGTGTGGCCAGATCGGGCGCCGGCATGCTGTGGGTCGCCGCCAGCGTCTTGCCGTCGAGATCGAGAACGGCCATTCCCGCAAGCCCGATGCGCTGCACGTCGGCGGGGACCTCGGGACCAAGCACGGGGGCCTTGAAGCCGGCGCCGTCGGCCCTCACGATGAGCATGTTCTGGAGATATTCGGCCTGGGCCTCGCCGTCCTGCACCTTGCTTATATCGCCGCCGGCAAGCTTGACCTGGGTCAAGAACAGCCGCACGGAATCGCTGTCGGCGACATCGTCCAAATCCTGCCATTGCTGGGTGAGCCAGGCCTCCACGGCGTCCTTGCGGCTGTCGGCGACCAGGCCGAGCCGGTCCTGCCAGGTGCGCAGATCGCGCTCCCGCAAGTCGTCGACGAAGCGAAAGACCTGCCAGACCCCAAGGGCGGCAACAAGCAAGATCCCCGCCGCGGTGAGAACGACGCCGCTACTGACACGCCAACGCTTTCCTTTCGGCTCGGAATTCAGTAAATCGGACATAGGGGCCTCGGACGCTGTCTCCACATGCCCCGGCCATGTGCGGCCTGGGTCGTTGGAGAGTATGATCGGGTCGGCACCGGCCGGCAGAGAGACGTTCGGCAGAAAAGTGGCCCAGGTTTAACACAAGTTTCGGGCCGCGGGAATCGCCCTCGGCCGCGAGGTAGTGCGTGGAATGTCGATGATCGCCGCGTGGATCACGGCGGGCGGTCTCTGCTCGAGGCGGCGTGCGGCAGCCTTTGCCGCCGCACTCGCTCTCCTGCTCGCGTTATCGGGGCCGGCTGAGGCCTTGGAAGGCGAAAGCCTCTTCGGCAGCACCGGGGTGCAAATGAACGCGGTCAACTTGCGTCAGCTGCTGCCCCAATGGGCCGCCGTCATCGACCGCATGAACCAGACCCCCGAGCCGTTCGATAGCCGCTGCGAGGACCCCCGCTTGAGCTTCTGCGCGCTGCAGAAATGGACCCCGTTCCTTTCCGGCCTCAAGGGTCTCGACGAGATGACCCAGCTCAAGCGAATCAACGACTTCATGAACAATGTTCCTTACCTGGTGGACACCGTCTGGGAGACGCCGCTCGAATTCCTCCGCAGATTCGGCATGTGCAGGGATTATGCGGTCGCCAAGTACTGGTCGCTACGCTACCTCGGCTGGCCGTCGGACCGCCTGCGCATCGTGGTCTTGGACATTCTCGACATGCCCGACGGCCAAACGGGGAGGCCGACCAGCCACGCTGTTCTGGTGGTCCACATCAACGGTCAGAGCCTCGTGCTCGACAATCTGCACAAAGGCTACCTCGTGGATGCGAAAAGCATCGTCGACTATCGCCCCGTATACGCGGTCACGGAGCACGCCTTCTGGCTCTTTCGGCGAGGATAGGCCGGCCTGGCGGGGCCGCGTCATTTCGTTATCATCTTTTTATTTTCGCCGCTTATGGATGGACGGCGCCCGCGGGCCGGAGGGTGCCTCTGCGGGGCCGCCGCCGGGCACCTGACGCAGCCGAGGAAGAGGGGCGCCGCGGCGCGGATTTTGCTCGCTTGACCCTGCTGCGGGGCGACGGGCATGGTCCGCAGCTGGAGCCAAGATATCTTGGCACGGCGGCACGCGCGGGGCGCTCCGCGCGCGCCTAGGGGCTCCGCCACCCCCAAAGGGGAGCAAGGTAGGGTCATGCTGGGCATCCAGGCGGCGCGCAGAACGACGGCAAGGAGAGGTCTATGCTGCACTGCAGCATTTAGCCTCGCGGTCGCTTTCGTGCTCGCGGTAGCACTGTCTAAAGCCGCCCGCGCCGTCGATTATCCCCAGCTTTTCGGCTCGACCGAGATCCGCATGGACAATGCCAACTTGCCCACCATGCTGCCGCAATGGGGCGGCGTGATCGAGCGGATGAACGAGACTCCGGAGCCGTTCGCCAACGTCTGCGAGAATGCCCCCCTCAATTTGTGCGAGCTCAAGCGTTGGACGCCCTTCCTCTCGAGCATCAAGACCCTCGACAAGATGAGCCAGCTCAAGCAGGTCAACGACTTCATGAACAACGTCCCCTATCTCCAGGACCTGATCTGGGAGACCCCGCTCGAGTTCCTCCACAAGCGCGGCATGTGCCGGGATTATGCGGTCGCGAAATACTGGTCGCTGCGCTTTCTCGGCTGGCCCGTTGACGAGCTGCGCATCGTCGTGCTCAAGGATCTCAACCTCAGGGTCGATCACGCCATTCTCGTCGTCTACATAGACGGCCAGGCGCTTGTGCTCGACAATCAGATCAAGAACCAGGTCGTGAACGCCAAGAGCATCGTGCACTACCGCCCCACCTATTCGATCAACGAGCAGCATTTGTGGATCCATCGCGGCTAGTGCTTTGGTCTTGTTAATGCTACTCTTTTCGACACTTGCCGCCGGCCGGGGCAGCGTCCGGACGCAAGCTCGCGGGCGCCCGCGGCGGCGGGCGCGCGGGGCCCCGGCCCGTGGCGATCGCACTCCTCAAGGAGAGACGGCTTGAGCGCGCGCGGAATGGCGATGGCATCGGACGCGCCGACGTTCCTGATGGGGGTGTTGCGCGTCGCGGACGTAGCGCTGGTCATCCTTACAGGGGCGATCTGCTACTGGCTGCGCCACGACACGTGGGATGTCCCCGGCTATTACATCATCGCCTTTCTTGTAGGCGGCATCCTCACCCTCAACGTCATGCACGTCGGCAAGGTCTATACGCTCGCGAACCTACAGCAGCTCGGCTTCCAAATCGGCCAGCTTCTCGCCTGCTGGGTCGGCGTGGTGCTGACCCTTGTCGTGCTCGCCTACTTCACAAAGAGCTCGGACGAGTTCTCGCGCGTCTGGCTGGCGCTTTGGGCGGTGATGGCGTTTCTCGCCATGGTGTTCGCGCACGTCGCCGTGTACTGGCAACTCGCGAGATGGCGCCGACGCGGCCTGCTGCACGTGAAGATCGCGATCGTGGGCGCCACGCCGCTCGCCGCACGCTTGCGCCGCCGCCTGCTCGCCCGCCAGGACGAGCAATACGAGTTCGTCGGCGTCTATGACGACCGCCCGCCGAAGTCGCATGCCGGCGACGAAGAGGTGAGGGTGAACGGGACCATCGCCGACCTTCTCGCGCGCTTTCGCCAAGATCCGGTCGACGAAGTGGTGATCGCGCTTTCCTGGCAGGAAAGCGAGCGCATCACCTCGCTCCTCAAGGAGCTCAAGACGCTGCCGGCGAATGTGCGGCTGTGCCCGGAGGCCGCCGGCTTCGACATCCCGACGCACGGCTTCATGACGCTCGGCGGCGTCCCCATGCTGGGGGTCTTCGAGCGGCCGCTCCACGGCTGGAATCTGGTGCTCAAGTCTCTGGAGGACAGGATCATCGCCAGCGTCATCCTGATCCTCGTGCTGCCGCTGATGGCGCTGATTGCGATCGCGATCAAGCTCGACAGCCCGGGACCCGTGCTCTTCGGGCAGAAGCGCTACGGCTTCAACAACAACGAATTCACCGTCTACAAGTTCCGCACCATGGTGGCAGAGGCGGCGCGCGAGAGCGACTTGCGGCAGGCGACGCGCAACGATCCGCGCATCACGCGCCTAGGCGCGCTCTTGCGGCGCACGAGTCTCGACGAGCTGCCTCAACTCTCCAACGTGCTCAAGGGCGACATGTCCCTCGTCGGCCCGCGTCCCCACGCGGTCCAGCACAACGAGCAGTTCGCCAAGACCATCGACGACTACATCGGCCGCCATCGCGTCAAGCCCGGCATCACCGGCTGGGCGCAGGTCAACGGGCTCAGGGGCGAGACGGACAGCCTGCGCAAGATGCAGCTGCGCGTGCAATGCGATCTCTATTACATCGATCATTGGTCGCTCTTCCTCGACCTCAAGATTCTCTTTCTCACCCTCTTCGTGGGCTTCGTGCACGAGAATGCCTACTAGACGAATCGCGGCGCCGGCCGAGGGCGACGGCCTCACTACGGCCAAAACGAGCTGGAGGACGATGCATGGTCAAGGATGAGCCGAGCGATCCCTTCCTCGAGAAGTTCTTCAGCCGTATCCACCCCTCGGTCGCCCAAAGCTTCACGCCGGCCCAACTCGCCGCGATCAAGCTGGCCTTCGGCGCCCGCACCTGGGGCTCGCATACGATCGATATCCGCTGGTCGTTTCCCTTGCTTTGGCGTCGCTTCTACCTCGTCTTTCTGGCCGGCCGGGAGCAGCGCCCCCCCGAGCGCCGCGCCCAGGAGCGCGATCGCCACCCGTTCGCGAGCCTGGGGAATGCATTCATTACCGTCATTTTTTGCCTGGTGGTGGGAATCCCGATTCTGCTATCGCTCTATCTGCTGCAAGCGGCGCTCAGCATGGGCGGCGGAGGCTCGGGCTCCTTCTTAGCGCAGCTCATGGAGCAACTGAGCCAGCTGTTCAAGTAAGCGCCCTCCCGTGAGGCCACCCGGTCCCCGCATGGCGAACATAGTCTTCTGGGCTCTTGTGATCACCGTCGGGCTGGCGCCGCTGCCCCTTGCCAGCAATCGGCCATGGGCCTGGGGCCTGCTTGGCGTCAGCGTCGGCATCCAGCTTGTCGCCTTTTCGCTCGCCGCCCTCTTCGACAGGAGTCTCATTCAGCTCGAATGGCGCCGCTACGGCGCCGCTCTCGTCGCCTTCGCCGTGCTGGTCGTTTGGTTTTTCGTGCAGCAGAGCACCATGACGCCCGATTCCTGGCACAATCCGCTTTGGCGCGAGGCAAACGGCTTGCTCGGCACGCCCCTCAAGGGCTCCATCGCCATCGATCCGGGGGCGGCGCGCGAGACCATCCTCCGCCTCATCACCTATGCCGGCGTCTTCTTTCTCGCCATCCAGCTCTGCCGCGCGCGCGCCCATGCGAAAATCGCGTTATGGTCGCTGACCATCGCCGGGACGATCTACGCGGTCTACGGGCTCGTCATGCAGCTCGGCCACTTCGACATGGTGCTGTGGTACCAGAAATGGGCGTATCCGGGCTCGCTCACCTCTACCTTCGTCAATCGCAACAGCTTCGCCGCCTACTGCGGGCTGACGCTCATCGCAACCTTGGCGTTGCTCTACCACCTATCCGACAAGAGCCTGCGCCACGGGGTCTTCAGCCGCTTCGGCTTGCTGCATTTCGTCGAGACGGCGACACTCGGCCCCTATCTGCTGCTCGTCTCGGCGGTCGTCATCACCACGGCGCTGCTCTTCACCCAGTCTCGCGGCGGCTTCGGCGCGACGTTCGTGGGTGCCATCGCTCTCGCCTTGTCGATGCGAATGGCCGGGCGCCAGCGGAGGGCCGCCGGCCGGTTGCCGATCTTCGCCCTCTCGCTCGTGATCGGAGCGGTGATCCTGGTGAGCTTCAGCGGCAGCGGCCTTATCGGCCGACTGAGCGACTATGCCGGCAACGAGACCGGGCGCGGCATCATCTACGCGCTCACCTTGCACGCGATCGGCGACCACCCGCTTCTCGGCGTCGGCCTCGGGGGCTTCCACGACACCTTCCAGATGTACCGCGACGATCGGCTCGACTTTCTCGTGGCCACGTTCGACCGCGCGCACAATACTTACCTCGAGTTAGCGCTCGAGATCGGCTTGCCGGCGTTTTGCCTCATGCTCGCCATCCTGATCGGCATCGTGGCGGTATGCGCGCGCGGGCTGCTCACGCGCCAACGCGACTTCGTCTACCCCGCCGCGGGCCTTGGCGCCACGGCACTCATGGCGCTCCATTCCGTGGTCGATTTCAGCCTGCAGATACCGGCGATCGCGGTGGCCTACGCGCTTCTCATGGGTACGGCCTACGCCCAATCATTCTCGACGCGACGGGGCGCGGAGCAAGAGGCGGGGAGCGCCGAGCGAGGGTCGCTCTTGAGCCGCATTGCCCTTTTGGGCCGTCCCCGCCGCAGGCAAATCGCCCACGTAGGCGATGCGCCCCGGACGCGCGGGACGAGCCGCGCGGACAAGAGCTCCTGAGCGACCTTTCGCGTTCCCGGCCCGCTCACGGGTAAAGGCGGGAGTATATGTCGTCGAAGCGCCACTTGAGGTAGCGGTTGACATCGAGCATGTCGCGGACGGGCCCGAGCATATAGCGGCGGTGGGTGAGTTCCGCGAGGCGGCGGGGATTGTCGTTGGCCGCGATCAGAGCCTGGTCCTGCATGGCGACCTTGAGTGTCGGATTGAGCAGGCGCCAGTAGAAGAGCGCGATGTCAAGGCGCGGGAAGGAGAGGCCTGGCTCGCGCGGCCCCGTGCGCAGCGACATGTAGAGGAGCGGGAAGAGCTCCGCCGGTGACGCGCCGTAGGCGAAGCGAGCGAAGGCCAGCATGGTCCAGGCGCGCGCATCGGCCGGGCCCAGCGTCAGCGCCTTGCGGTAGGCATCGGCCGCGGCCTCGACGAGCTGGCGGCGCTTCTCCCGGTCGTTCCTCGTGGTGGCGGCTGCCGCGAGCAATACGTCGCCGTAGCCGGCCCAGGTATCGCTGTCCTCGATGAGCGGCGCGGCCTCGCCCCAGCGCGCGGCCGCATAGCTGATCTCCGCGGGCGAAAGCCGCCTTGTGTAGTTGCCCCCCGCGATATTGTCGAGCGTGCGCTCTTGCGAGAGGAAGTCGAGCCCCCCGATGAGCTGCGGGAGCGAGAGCGCTATGAGCAGCGCGCCGCCGGCGAGCGTGAGCGCGGTCGATACCAGGTGCGTTCGTTGCGGCACAAGCGCCCTCGTGGCCAGGGCTATTCGATGTAATAGTTCTTGTAGCTGCTCGAATAGTAGTAGCCGGAGTCGGAATAGTCGTAGGTCGCGTGCTTGCGCACGTCCACCTGGGTGAGCGCGATGCCCGCGATGTTGGCGCCGGCCTCGATCAGGAGCTTGAGCCCGGAGAGCGCCGTCTCCCGCTTGGTCTTCTCCCACCGAATGAGGAAGATCGTCTTGTCCACGGCGCGCGCGAGCACCATCGCGTCCGACACCGGCAGCAGCGGCGGCGAATCGATCACCACGAGATCGTAAAGCGAAGAGAGCCGCGCGAGCAGCTTCTTCATCTCCTGGGAGCCGAGGAGATCGACCGGGTTGGGCGCGCGCGAGCCGGCCGTGATGAAGTGCACGCCCGAGTGCGGGTCGATCTCCACCACGTCCTCGAGGCTCGCCTGGCCGGCAAGGTAGTCGGTGAGCCCGATCTTGTTCGGGCACCCGAGATAGTTGTGCAGACTGGAATGCCGCAGATCGCAATCGATTATGATCGCCTTCTGCGTCGAGCGCGCGGCGGCACAGGCAAGCGAGAGTGCGACCGACGACTTGCCCTCCCCCGGCACCGATGAGGAGACCATGACCGTGCGCGGCGGGTGATCGAGGTGGCTCAGGAGGAGCCCGGTTCGAATTGTCCGGATCGCCTCGCCGTAGCTCGAGTTCGGGCGCTCCACCGCGATCTGGTGCGCCCGGGCGTTCTCGCCCGCCACGTCTTTGAGCTTCGGCACCAGCGCCAAGGTCGGCATGCCGGTAAGGCTCTCGACTTGCGAGAGGCTGCGGAAGCCCGAGTCGAGATACTCGACGACGAGCGCCAGCGCCATGCCCAAGGCCGCGGAGACGACGAGCGCCGCCAGGATCATCAGGTCGCGCCGCGGATAGAAGGGGGCGCTCGGCACGGTCGCGCGCGAGATGATGCGCGCGTCCGGCTGCTGCATGGACGCGTCCTGTTGGATATTGGTCTCCTTGAGACGGGCATTCAGCGTCTCGTAGATCGTCTTGTTCGCCTTCACTTCGCTCTCGAGCGAGCGCAGGGTGACCTCGGACTCGTTCTGCTGCCCCACCTTGCGCTGCATATCGGCCACCTGCCCGGCGAGGTTGGAGGCGCGCACGCGCGCTATGGCGAGCTCGTTGTTGAGATTGGCCGCGATCTTCTCCACCTCGCTCGAGATTTTGCCCTTGATGTCCGCGAGCTCGTGCTCGGTCAGCTTCACCTCGGGATGGGTATCCTTGAGCTGGGTCTTGAGCTCGGCGAGCTTGCGCGACACCTGGGCCTCTTGATCGGTCAGGCTCTGGATGATCTTGCTGTCGAGCACCGCCGCGGCCGTGTCGAGGTTGCCGCTCTTCACCAGCTCCTGGATCTGTTGGGCGCGCGCCTCGGACTCGGCGAGCTTGGTGCGGGAGAGCACCAGCTCCTCATCGAGGCGTCCCAACTGGGACTGGTAGACCGTCGCGCCGCCCGTATCGATGATCCCCGACTGCCGGCGGTAGTCCTCGAGCTTCTGCTCGGACTCGATGACCCGCTCGTGCAGCTCCTCGACGTGCTGCTTGAGCCAATCGGAGGCGCGCGAGGTGGTCTCGCCCTTGGCGGCAAGTTGATCGAGGATGTAGACCTCGGCGGTGGTGTTGGCACCCAGTGCGGCCACGCGCGGGTCCGGCGAGACGAACTGCAGCGTGAGCACCCGGCTGCGGTCGGACGCGGTCACGGTGAGGGCGTGCAGAAATGTGTCGATCGTCGCTTGCACGAGCTGGCGGCGCTTCTCGTCCGGGGCGATGCCGGCCGTCTCGGCAGACGGGGCCGCGCCGCCAAAAAGCGCCCCCTTGATCGGATCGAAAATGGCGCTCAACAGTCCCTTCTTCTTGGGCAGCAGATCCGGGTTGTAGAGCGGGTTATTCACCAGGTTGAGCCGCTCGACGGCCTTGGCCGCGAGCTCGCGCGAGGTGAGGATCGCCGCTTCGGTCTCGTTGGTCATGACGTCCGGATTGAGGCCCTGCACGACCGACTGAATCGGCACGATGTTCTGGCGGTTGCCCTCCACGACCAGCTTGACCTCGGCGCGGTAGAGCGGGGTCAGTTGGGAGACGACCAGTGCCGCGAGGCTGGTGATGACGAACATCACGCCCAGGATCATCACCTTGCGGCGCTTGAGGACCGAGAGGATGCGCCTGAGGTCGAGCGCCGTATCCGCGGGCGCAGCGAGCTCGAAGCCGCTCTCCGGACCGGGTTCCTCGCCGCTGGGCACAGGAAGACGGGTAATCGTCGACATCGACACACCTGTATGAAAGCCGCGCCTCAAATCGCGCTCGGCGCGCCGCGGCTGCTCGCGCGTCTTTGCTTCCTTCCCGGCCCCGGCCGGGCGGGTCGTCAGGAACTCTCCCTAGGCGTACCCAGTCGCCGTCGCATTCTGCAATGCAGGATGCAAGCCCGTTATCCCTCCCGCCAGCATCCCTTGAGCGGCGGGGTCTGACCCTCTCCGCGGCCGGACTCCATACAATCGGCATGCCAAATGAGCGCTTGGCGGAGCCTCGGCCGGCAGGGAAGAATATGTCAAATGGGGCAAAATTAGAACAGGCGTTTCTCGACCTGCACGGTGTCGCCCGGTTGCAATTGGTAATCCTCCGGGGCTTCCGTGGCATCCTTGTCGGTCTCACCGGAATGGAAGACCTCGACGGTGCCGGTCCTGGCCCGCTTGCTGTAGCCGCCGGCGGTGGCGACGGCCTGGCGCACCGTCATGCCGAACGTGAAGGGATAGCTGCCGGGCTTATTGACCTCGCCCAGGATGTAAAACGGCCGATAGGTGGCGACCTGCACGGTGACCTTCGGGTTGACCAGGAAGGCCTTGAGGGCCTCGGTCAAGGCATCCTGCACCTGGGGCGCCGTGCGGCCCTCGGCCTGGAGCTGGCCGACGAGGGGCAGGCTCAAGTTGCCGTTGCTATCGATGGCGAACTTGCCGGACAGGTCCTTTTGGCCGAATACCGCGATGGCGAGCTCGTCGCCTTCCTGCAGCTTGTACTCCGCCATGGCCTTCTGCCCGCTGTCATCACCGGCAGGCGACGCCGGGGCGCTGGAACGGCCGCCTCCCGAGCAGCCACCGACGATGAGTGCCAGGGCAATGGCCCCGAGCAGAAGGCCCGATCGGGCCGACTCGATGAGCGGTTGACGCCTCGTCATGGACTCGCCTGGGTTCAGCGCCTGAAACTTGTACTCAGTATTGCCCATTCACCCGGAAGAATATCTGGTTGTCGGTATAGTTCCGCGTGGAGAGCGTCGAGTCCCGCACAGCGTAGACATATTGCACCTCGAAGGAAAGGTACTGATTCACATAATAGGTACCGCCCACGCTCCCTGAAACGGTGTTCTCATTGAGCGACGTGCCGGGGTACTGGTCGTAGTGGTCGGTGGCCAGGATATAGGTCACGAGATGGTCGGTGGTCTCCCAATCCAGCCGCAGCAAGGCCGCCGTCGTCTCGTCCACGGTCGTGTCGATGACGAAGTTAAAGGGCAGCACGTCCGAGTTCGTCCGGCTGATCGTGCCGGTCAGCGTCATATCCTCAGTGAAATTCCATAAGCCCGTACCCTGCACCGACCAGCCGCTGTAAGTCCCGGGGATCGCCTCGGTGCCGAGGAACTGGTGCTTGGCGAAGAAGGTTTCGTAGAAATAACCGGCGCTGAACTCGAGATTGGCGTTCTGCAGGGCGTCGTAGCTGATCCCCAAGAGGCCTTGATAGGTCTGCGAGTCGTGGTTGAGACCGTCGCGGTCGACCCGCTTGATGAATTGATGGACTTCATAGCTCGGCTCGACGAATGCCGTGACGCCGTTGTCGAATTGATAGCCCTCGCGGGTATTCACGTAGGCCTCGCGGTCGCTGCGGTCGCTGTTTGAGAAACCGCAATTGGGCAGCCAATCGAAATAGCGCCCCTCGATCTTGACCGACCCGATATAGGGCGCGGCGCTGAATTGCGGCTGGGCCGTGAGCACGGTGAGGTCGTACTGGTTCGGCCCGCACGCCGTACCGGGATCGTTGACCGTGCCGCGCATCTCGTGGATGCGCGCCTCGCGGGCGGTCAGCGTGATGTTGCTTTCATCCGTGATGTCGTGCTTGGCGCTGGCGACGCTGTTGAAGTCGATGTAGTTGCTGGCGTGATACTGCTTGTACCACGTCGACTCGGCGTCGGCGTTCACCTGGATGGTCGTGTCCTCGACTTCGCCGGCCAGGCCGAGGCTCGGCCTCAGGCGCCGCACGAAATCGCCTTGCGCTTTCGGCACGAGGAAGATGTTGCTGTCGTATTCGCCTTCGCCCTGGAGGGCGCCGTGGAGAATGAAATTTCCGACTTCGATTCCGAGCGACTGAAAGTCGGTACGCTGCCGACCCGTGACGGACTCGACCTCGGCGCTCGGGAAATCAGGGCTCTGTCCCCATGCGGCGTTCGTCATGAAAAGCGCCAACAGGGCGCCTGCGATAAACCCTAAACGCCCGCGCACTGCCCCACGCCTCACGACCCCTCCTCATTAGATCGCGGCCATTCCTTTCATTTTATTATGCCTTTTCGAAACCCGGGCCGCAATGACCATTGGGCCGCCGCGGCGCCGCCCCCCCGTCGAATTCCGGGGGTTGTGTCGGTACCACAACACATTGTGATGATATTGCTGAAAGTTCGGGCCGACGGCTGGTTCCCAACCGTCGGCCCGCAGCGTCAAAGGAGGGCGTCGATGAGCGGCTCGCGCATCACCCCGGACTGGCCAGCGGGACGATGTTCGAGTAAGGCGGCGGCGTCGTGGTGCCTTGCGGGTCGAGGATCGCCCCGGTGCCGCCGCCCGCGCCGGGGCCGCCAGCTTGCGGGTTAAACAAGCTGGTGGCATCGCCCATGATGGCGTTCTGGACATCCAGAGGATTGATCACCCCCTGAAGGCCGGAGGGGTGGGTCGTCGACTCGGCGATCATCCCGACAATGAAGGTCTGCTGGTTCGGGTGATCGGCCGAAGGGGTAAACGAGACGTCGAGCCGGTTGTCGTCGACATGCGTCGTCACGACGAGGGCGCCGCCGCTGCCCCCGCCCGAGCCATTGGCCTGGTGCGTGGTGACGCCGCCCTGGTTGTTGGTGCCGGGGAGCGTATCGGTGGCCGGCGGCGCGCCTGGGAGCTTCTCCGCAGGTGCTGCTGCAGGCGGCGTCGAGAGGGTGCCGTTCCCGGTCCATTTGCTCGGCTCGCTGAGGGCCACATTCTGCGCGACCGAATTGACCGTGACCTCGGCGCCGAACGGAGCCTCGGCGGTATCCGGCTGCCCTGAGTCGGCCGTCAACAGGATCACGCGATAGTCGCCATTCGGCACATCGATTTGAAAGCTGCGCAAGCCGGCGATCCCGCTGCCCGTCATCGGGTCGCCCTGCGGCACTGCGATGACACGCATGTTCACGCCCTTGACGCGCGGATCCTGGGGAGTGAGCAGCTCGAAACCGGAGGGCAACGAGGTATCGGCGGCGCCGAACTTGACGGCCTTGTCGTTGGGCCCGGGCAGGTAACGCTTGTCGACCGCCACCCTCTGAACCTGGCCGCCCGCGACCTCCTTCACGACATTCGCCGTGAGCTCGGCAACGTGCTGGGAGATGTCCAAGAACTTGTCCTGGGCGGCAGGATTGTTGAAGAGGTCGCGCACCAGCGCCCGCCCACGGTCCGTGATGGCCTGGGCGTCCGCGTTGTCGGCCACGAGGTACTCCCGCACCTTGGCATCTCCGGCGGGGTTCTCATCAATGGCCGCCTGGGCCACCTCCGGAGGAACCTGAATTGTCGGCAGCTCGGCCAAAGTCGGCGCCGGCGGCGGAATCGGCAGCGCCGCCGCCTTGGGGACGACCGCGCCGGTAGGGATATCGGCTGGCTTGGCCGAGGGGCCGATGTATGGCTTCTGCGGGGCCGCTGCGGCCTCGCCCGCAGGCGCACCCGCAGGGGCGCCCGCATTCTCTGGGGCAGCGGTGGGGGCGGCATTCGTGCCCGTGCCGGCAGCGGTGCCGGAGGGAATATCGGTCGCGGTGACAGGGGCGACGCCCGCAGGGGCTCCCGCCGGCGCGTCCGTAGCCGAGACCGGCCCTGCAAGCGCGAGGGAAAGGCCAAGCATTCCGCCAAAGGCCAATCCGCCGAGGGCGCGATTGTTCCGGATAAAGTTCTCGACCATCCCCATGGCCTCCTTGGCTAACTATTTCTCGCGCATCTCTTTTTATACGCGCTGCCAAGACTCATGACAAGAACAGCCCATCTTTGCCGGTCCGGCAGCTTACGTGCCCAAGCTCGTTGCAGAGCTTGGGCCGCGAGCCTTGCTTTGCACCATGCGTGCCGGGGAAGGCGGAGGGTGTCATCGGCCCTCTTTGTGCGCAGCGCGCACGCCCGCTCGGACCAGGCAGAATGGTCTGAAGGCGGAGCTGGACTACAATATGTTGTGATTTAGATGCATCGGAATCTAGATTTAGTGTTCTGCACTGTCCTGCCCTCGAGAAGTGCCGCGCTCGGTGGAGCGTGGCAGGGCGGGCAGCGGCCGAGTTTTGCAGGGGTTGGGACGGACCCGTGATCCCTCGGCGTACCATTCTGCAAATGCAATCTGCAAAGAAACTGCAAACTGCAGGCGCAACCACGAGCGGTGCCGCAGCCGCCTTTCGCTATTCCCGCGGCGCATATTTGCCGAGGATGCGCTGGAGCGTCCGGCGGTGCATGTTGAGCCGGCGCGCCGTCTCCGAGACGTTGCGGCCGCATTGCTCGAAAACGCGCTGGATGTGCTCCCAGCGCACCCGGTCCGCGGTCATGGGATGGTCGGGAGGCGGCGGCAAGGGCCGACAATGGGCCTTGAGGGCCGCCTCGATCTGATCCGCATCCGCGGGCTTCGGCAGGTAGTCGACGGCGCCGGCCTTGACCGCCGCCACCGCGGTGGCGATGTTGCCGTATCCGGTCAAGACCACGATGCGCACATCGTTGCGCGCCTCGCGCAAGGCCTTGACCACGTCCAACCCGCTGCCTTCGCCCAGGCGCAGATCGACGACCGCGAAGGCGGGCAGTGCAGTCCGCGCGGCAGCAATGCCGCTCTCCACGCTGTCCGCCGCTGTCACCTGATAGCCGCGGCGCTCCATGGCGCGCGCGAGGCGGGTGCGAAACGGCTCGTCGTCGTCGACGATCAGGAGGCGCCCCCTGTCCTCGCCGGAACCCCCATCGGGCAGGCCATCCGCACGTGTCGCACTCATCGCCTTACCTCTTCAGCGCCGGCGGGCTCTATCGCGGAGCGCTGCCAGCGCACCGTAACCTTGGCGCCGCCTTCCGGCCGGTTCGTGAAGCTGAGCTCGGCCCCGGTACGCTCCAAAAGATTCTGCGCGATGAAGATCCCAAGCCCCATATGGAGGCCCCTTTGCGCCCGGCTTGAGAGATAGGGTTCGCCAATCCGTTCGAGAAGATAAGGCGGGATTCCCGGGCCGTCATCCATCACCTCGACGGTGACCTCCGAGAAGTTCCAGCGTTGGCGTACCACGACCTCCTTGCGGGAGAACTGAACGGCATTCTGGATCAGATTGCCGAGCCCATGGAGGATCTCGGGGCCACCCGTGACGAAGGGCTCGGGCGAGTCCTCGGGCGCTTCCTCGGCCGGGGCTGCATCCAGGATGAGCTCGACGGCCGGATTGCGGTGCGGCTCCGCCGCCGCTTCGACGAGCGCCGAGAGCGGCAGCCGCGTGAACGGGAACCGCTTCTCCGCTCCCGGCGCCCGCCCGAGCTCGGCGAGAATGTCGCGGCATCGGGCACTCTGACTCATGAGAAGCTCGGCGTCCGCGCGGAGCGCGCTGCCTTCGGGCAGCTCGCGGGCAAGCTCATTGCTCGCCAGCGCGATCGTGGCGAGCGGACTGCCGAGCTCGTGCGCCGCCGCCGCGGCAAGCGCCCCTAGGGAGGCCAGGCGCTGCTCGCGCGCAAGTGCGAGCTGGATCGCCGTCAGCGCCTGCGACATGCGGCGCGCTTCCTCCGAAACGCTGCCGACGTAGGCGGCGATGAAGAGCGTGCTGAGCACGAGCGCCAACCAGATGCCGAGCACGTAGACCGTGGGCGGTTCGAAGGAGCCTTCGCGCCACGGCAGCGGCAGATGGGCCACGGCAAGGAGCGAGATGCAGGCGCCGGCAAGGAGGCCAAGGCCGATCGTGCTGGCGCGCGACAGCACGGTCGACGACACGATGACCGGGGCGAGGATGAGCACGGCGAAGGGATTGACCAGGCCGCCCGTGAGATAGAGCAACACGGAGAGTTGCACCATGTCGTAGCCGAGGTAGAGGGTCGCCTCCCCGTCGCTGAGCAGACTGCGCAAGTTGCGCCAGCGCCCCACCACGATGTTGAGAGCCGCCGAGGCGGCCACGACTGCCAGGGCGGGGACGAGGGGCAGGTGGTGCCCTATGCCGAATTGTACGACGCATATCGCCGCCGCCTGGCCTGCGACCGCGATCCAGCGGATCAGGACCAGGGTGCGCTGCTTGAGCCGGCCGCGGCTGTCATTGTTTGGGAAATCCGCGTGACCCATGTCGTGCGCCGCGACCATCGTCCCGTCTCCCGCCCCGCCGCATGGCAAAGGTTGCGAAGTCTAGCGCGGCGGCGCCCCGCGGCCAACGCCGAGGCCAAGCGCGCGGCCGGGGCCGGAGCGGGTCTTTCCGGCCTTGGCAGGGCAGCGCGTACGAACCATATTGGCCGGATGCCCGCCCCTACCCTCCGTCGAACGGTCGTTCGCGTCGATCGCCTCACCAAGCGCTTCGGCGCCGTGACGGCCGTCGATGGCGTGAGCTTCAGTTTGGCCGAGGGCACTACGGTGGCGCTTCTCGGCGGCAACGGGGCGGGCAAGACCACGACGATCTCGATCCTGCTCGGCCTGCTCTTGCCCAGCGAGGGCACGGTCGAGGTGCTGGGCGAGGACATGCTTCATCACCGCCATCGCGTCCTGCACCGGATCAACTTCTCCTCCCCCTATGTCGAGATGCCGAAGCGGCTGACGCCGTTCGAGAACCTCACGGTCTACGGCCATCTCTACGGCATTTCGAACGTGCGCCGGCGCGTCGAGGCCATCGCCGAGGAGCTCATGCTGACCCCCTTCCTGAAGCGCGCCACGGGCACGCTTTCGGCCGGCCAGCGCAGCCGCGTGGCCTTGGCCAAGGCGCTCTTGAATGAGCCCGAGCTCCTGCTGCTCGACGAGCTCACGGCCTCCCTCGACCCGGATACCGCCGATTGGGTACGCAGTTTCCTCGAGCGTTACCGCCTGCGCACGGGGGCCACTGTGCTGCTCGCCTCCCACAACATGTTGGAAGTGGAGCGCCTTTGTTCGGACGTGCTGATGATGAAGGCGGGGCGCATCGTCGACCGCGGCTCGCCCGCCGATCTCATCGCGCGCTACGGGCGGCGCAACCTCGAAGAGGTCTTTCTCGACATCGCGCGCAGGGCGGCGGAGGCGGCGGCGCAATGACGGGCGAGCGGGCTCACGCGAAGGCACCCTCCGCCTTCTTCTCGGCACGGCGCGTTTGGGCGATGGCGTTGCGCTACTTCTATCTCCTGCGCGGCTCATGGCCGCGGATTGCCGAGCTCATCTACTGGCCGACCGTGCAGGTGATCCTGTGGGGCCTCATCACGCGGTTCTTCGTGACCCACAGCACGTGGCTGGCGCAGGCCGGCGGCGTGTTGATCGCCGGCGTATTGCTGTGGGACGTGCTGTTCCGCAGTCAGCTTGGCGTCGCGGTCTCGTTTCTCGAGGAGGTCTGGGCGCGCAATGTCGGCCAGCTCTTCGTCACCCCCTTGCAGCCCTACGAGCTCATGCTCTCGCTCGCCGCGATGAGCTTGCTGCGCACCCTCATCGGCGTGGTGCCCGCGGCCCTTATCGCGATCCCGCTCTACTCCTTTTCGATCTTCACCATGGGGCTGCCGCTCATCGCCTTCTTCATAAATCTCATGATCTTCGGCTGGGCAATGGGCCTCGCGGTCTCGGGCTGCATCATGCGCTACGGCCTCGGTGCCGAGAGTCTCGCGTGGCTCGCCATCTTCGCGTTGGCACCCCTGAGCGGCGTCTACTACCCGATCTCGACGCTGCCCGACTGGCTGCAGCCGCTGGCCTGGGCGTTGCCGATGTCATATGTGTTCGAGGGCATGCGCGCCGTCATGTTTGAGCACGTCTTCCGCACCGATCTGATCCTCTCCGCGCTTGCGCTCAACGCGGTCTATCTCGTCGCAGGCGGTTCCGCCTTCCTCGGCTTCTTCCGCATTGCGCGACGGCGCGGGCTGCTTCTGCAAATGGGGGAGTGAGGGCCGCGCAGGGAGGCGTGAGGGGTGGGGCCGGCGCACGCCCCGGGGGAAGCGAGATGGGACACTTCGATTGGCAGCGCTTCGACTGGTCGAGCCTCGCGCGCGGCTGGGCCGACGATCTGCGCATCGCCGCCATCCTTTTCACGCGCTTGCCGATCCGCCGCGAGGGCGAGATTGCGGACCGGGAGGCGGCAGACGCACTGCGTGCGGCACCTCTCATCGGGCTCGGCATCGGGTGCGCAGGCGGAATCGGTTACGCCCTCGCCGGCTTTATCGGCCTCTCGCCATACCTCTCGGCCCTTCTCGCCCTCGCGCTCACCATCGCGGCGACCGGTGCCTTCCACGAGGACGGGCTCGCCGACTTCGCCGATGCGCTCGGCGGCGCCAGTCCCTCGGACAGGCTCGCCATCATGCGCGACAGCCGGCTCGGCAGCTATGGCGCATTGGCGCTCCTCTTCAGCGTCGGCACGCGCGCGGGTGCGCTTGCCCAGCTCGCCGAGCCCGCGGCCGCCGCGGCCGCCCTTATCGCCGCGGCGGCGGCTTCGCGCGGCCTCCTGCCGCTGCTGACATTCTTTCTCGAGCCCGCACGCCGCGACGGGCTCGGGGCCATGGTCGCACGCCCGCGCCAGGAGACGGTCGCGGCGGCAGCGGCGCTCGCCGTCCTCGCCGCGGTGCTTCTGCTCGGACCTCTTTCGGCCCTAGTGGCACTCGCCCTGGCCCTTGCCGCCGCTGGCGGGATCGGCGTGCTTGCCCGCTCCCGTCTCGGCGGCTATACGGGCGACGTGCTGGGCGCTGCCCAGCAGGCGGCGGAGGCGGCGGTCCTGCTCGCCGCCGCGATCTGCGCGTGATTGGCTCGACGGGTGCGTGCATGGCCCTGACGACCCGCTGGTGGTGGATTCGGCACGCCGCCGTGACAAGCGACGGCGGGCGCATCTATGGCCAGACCGATATCGAATGCGACGTCTCCGACCGGGAGGCCTTCTCGGCGCTGGCGGAGATCCTCCCGCGGAACGCAGTATGGGTGGCGAGTAACCTCAAGCGCACCCAAATGACCGCGCGCGCGATCCGCGAGGCGGGACTGCCGGCTCCCGAGCCGATCGTCGAGCCGGCTCTCGCCGAGCAGCATTTCGGCGTGTGGCAGGGCCGCGTGCGCGACGAAGTCTACGCCGAGCGGCACGACTGGCGCGGCTTCTGGCTGGCACCCGCGCATGCGGCACCGCCGGGCGGCGAAAGCTTCGTCGATCTGATACGGCGTGCCCAGGCGGTGATCCTTCGTCTCAATGAGTCGCATGCCGGACGCGACATCGTGGCGGTGGCGCATGGCGGTACCATCCGCGCGGCACTTGCCATTGCCCTCAAGCTCGATCCGGAAATGGCGCTCGCCTTCACGACCGACAACCTCGCCCTCACCCGCATCGACCACATTGCGCAGCGAGAAGGCGAGGCCTGGCGCGTGGGCGGCGTCAATCTGCCGGCGCGCTGAGGGCTCGGGTGCGGCTTCAGCGCGTCCGGGCCGATTTCGCCCGCGATTGCGAGCGCATGTTACTCGAGGTGTGACGGCGGGGTGGCCGCGATGCTATGCTCCCCGCCTTGCGGAACACGTCACGCGCGCCAACATCTGCCGACAGAACGAGCCATTTCCTGCAAGGAGTCCCGCCAATGGCCAATGCCGCCCGTTTCGCCATCGTAGCCCTCGCCCTTGCGCTAGTACTCGCGACCGGCCGTCCGGCGCGCGCCGACTCCGATGCGGAGGCGCTGGTCGAAAAGGCGCGGCTGACCTTCCTCGATCTCTACAACGACCCGAACTATACCCAGCTCAAGCGTCACATGAAGCTGGCCAAGGCGGTCCTCATCATTCCCAATCAGCTCAAGGGCGCCTTCATCGTGGGCGCGCAAGGCGGCAGCGGCGTGCTGATCGCGAAGGACCAGAATGGCGCGTGGGGCTATCCGGCCTTCTATACCATCGGCGCGGGCAGCCTCGGCTTCCAGATCGGCTTCCAAAACTCCTCGGCCGTGCTGGTGATCCTGACCGAGCGCGGCCTCGACGCCGTCATCGACAATCAGGTCAAGCTCGGCGTCGACGTGAGCGTCGCCATGGGTCCGGTCGGGCAGGGGCTGTCGGGCGCCACGACGACCGCGGCGGGTGCCGACATCGTCGCCTTCGCGCGCACCGAGGGCCTGTTCGCTGGTGGCTCGCTCGAGGGCTCGCTGATCGTCAAGCGCGACGATTGGAATGCGGATTTCTACGGCCAGGGCCTGACCCCGCGCGATATCGTGCTGGGAAACAAATACTCGAACCCCAAAGCGGACGCTCTGCGCCAAGCCCTGCAAGCGGCGCAGTGACGGGGGCTCGGAGCACGCTAGTCCGTGCGCGCCTCGCGCACGTCTGCACCCGGATGACGGGCCGCAAGGGCCCGCGAGCTTCGCCCTCAAACCGCCTGCTCGAGAAATCCGAGGAGTACCACGAGCGCTGCGTTGATGAATAAGGCCAGCACGAAAAGATAGAGTGCTCGCTCTACGTCGCGCCGCTCGGCCCGCGGCCGCCCGTCGCCTATCCAGGCTCCCTCGCTGGCGCCGCCGCCGACCCTCTGCTGCGGCCCCGCAAGTCTTAGTCCAAGGGCACCCGCCATCGCCGCAATCGGCCATCCGCGGTTGAGCGTCGGATGCTTAGCGGCATCGCTCGTCATGGCCTCGACGGCCGCCGTCGGATGCGCCCGCGGCAAGAAGAGCGCGGCGAGTGCCAACATGAACGCGGCGAGCCGCATCGGCAGAAACTGCAGCGCATCGTCCAGCCGCACCGCAGGCCGGGAAAAGCGGCCGGCTCGCGGTCCGCGCTCGGCGATCGCGTTGGCCGCCACGGCCGCCAAAGCGCCGGGCAGGCCGAGAAGGAGGAACCAAAAGACCGGCGCCACCACCCGCTCGGCGAAGCCGACGGCGGCGGCTTCGACCACGATCCGCGCGACGCCATGCGCATCGAGCTCCGTCGCGTCCCACCCCGGCGCCAAAAGACCCGCAGCGCGGGAGCGCGCGCCGACGAGCCCGCCGGGGCCGCGGGCGAGCGCCTCTGCGCCCGCGCGCACCTCCGCGAAGGTGCGGCGCTGGCCAAGCACGAGAACGAGGAGCAGGACCTCGAGGGGAACGGCGTAAGGGGTGCGCGCGCGGAGCGCCTCAACACCCCAGCCGAGTGCCGCCGCGAGGCCCACGATCACTGTGGTCGTGAGCACGCCGCGCACCAATCGAGTGCCCGCGCTGCGGTACGGCCGGTCGAGCCGCCTTCTGAGCCAGCGCGCGAATGCGGTCGTGGCGTTGACCGGATTGGGGACGAGCCTCGTGAGTGCCGTCATCGGCGGGAAGAGCGCGTCAAGCAAGAGGGCAGCAAGGAGGATCGAGAGCGGCTCGCCCGCCCACGACGCCAAGGACGGCATAGCCATGCTCGGGTCAGGCTCCTAGTAACGGGGCTCTATTTGCGGGCCCCTGCGGCACGAAGCGCTTCGGCCGCCTGTCTCTGCCGCGCGCCTTCGGCGTAGGAAAGTGCCGTGGCACCGCTGAAGTCCGTCGCCGTCACGTCGGCCTTGGCTTGGATGAGCGCCTTGATGGCATCGACCTTGCCGCTTCGCGCCGCCAACATGAGCGCGCTCTCGCCCTGGCGGTTGATGGCATTCACGTCGGCGCGCGCGGCGATGAGCGCCTCGAGGCAAGGAAGATTTCCGCGCTGGGCCGCATAGATAAGCGCGGTGTTGCCCTCCCGGTCCTTTATGTCCGTGCGCGCTTGCCGCTTGAGCAGCAACATGGCGATATCGCAGCGACCGATCTGGCTCACCACGATGAGGGCGGTCGCCCCGTTCTCGCCGATCGAATTGGGGCTGTCGCCTTGGTTAAGGCGGTCCTCGACCGCGGCGTAGTTGCCCGCCTTTGCCATCCCGAAGAGAGCGTTGGTTTGAAACGGATCGAATTCCTGCCCTCCTGCCGTTATCGCGAAGAGCGGCAGCAATGCGCTCGCGAGGATGAGCCGCACCACTCTCGTCATTCCTCGGTCCTTTCAACCATCCCCGGCATCCCGCCTTCCGCGGTACCCGATCTTAGCGCAACTCGGCGACTTTGCGGAATCTTGCGCGGTCGCAGTCCCTTCCTCGGGTGCTTGCCCGCCGCAGGGGTGCCGCCGTAAGGTGCCTTTGCAGTGGCGAAATCGCCGATTTCGACCTATATGCGGGGCATGACGGCATCTGCAAAGCGAGAATGTGCGCCGCTCCGCGGGAAGCACGCCAGGATCGCCGGGGCGGCGTCGCTTGCGGCGGCGCTCGCGCTTTCCGCCTGCGGTCAACCTACAAGCGCCGTGTGGAACAAGGAGGGCGTCACCCAGGTGGAGCTCAAACGCGACCAGAAGGCCTGCGTCGCCGAGGCCGACAATTACGGGTTCCTCGTTCCTTCGGCCGCGCAGGGAGGGGGGAGCACGGCCGCGACGCGACAGCAAGGCGACATCTACCGGGCCTGCATGGCGCACAAGGGCTATAGCGAGTACGCGCCGGGCTCGGTGCCGCAGATGAAGCCGCAAGACAGTCCGTGAGGCGAGCGATGCGGCGTCAGTCCAAGCGCGAGCGATCCTGAATGATCGAGCGTCCCCGCCTCACGCGCATCACTCTCGTCCTCGCCCTCGTGCTCGCCGCCGTGGCACTCGGCCTCACCTTGCGGCTTTTCGTGCTCGACAGGTACGGCACGCCGCCGCCGGGGAGCGGTGCCGCGACGCTCGTTGGCGGGCCTTTCACCCTCACCGATCAGGACGGCAAGACGCGCACCGACGGCGATTTCCGCGGCGAGTTCATGCTCGTCTATTTCGGCTACACCTACTGCCCCGACCTCTGTCCGACCCAGCTTCAGGCCATCAGCGACGCCCTCGAGGCACTCGGCGACAAGGCGCGCACGGTGCAGCCCATCTTCATCACGATCGACCCCGAGCGCGATAGCGCGGCCACGATGAAGCAGTACGTGAGCCACTTCAGCCCGCGCCTCATCGGCCTCACCGGCACGCCGGAGCAGGTGGCCGCCGTCACCAAGGCCTACCGCGTCTATTACGCGAAGGTGCCGGCCAAGGGCGGGGGAAAGGACGACTATCTCATGGACCATTCCGGTCTCGTCTACCTCATCGGTCCCGACGGCCGCTATCTCACCCATTTCACGCCGCAGACCACGGCCGCGCAGATGGCAAAGACGATCGGCAGGTTCCTCTGAGCCACGGAAGCCACCCTGCCGGCACGCGCCCAAGCAACGTTCCGAGAAGACCTTAAGCGCCAAGTTTCGCGTTGGCCCCGGCCGGCGGAGACTGTAGAAAGGCATCGCTCGACGAGAGCGCGAGCGCACGTCCTGAGCGCGGAGAGGCCATGATCTATCAGTTCTACGAGATGCAGCGCGCGGCTTGGGCGCCGGTGGCGCTTGCCGCCGAGGCAACTCGGCTTGTCGCGGATGCGCTCTTCGCTTTGCCGAACGGCCACCGCATGGGTCGGGCCGCCGCGGCCGCCTGCGAGATCCTCGCCCGAACGACGCGCCAGCACCGCAACGTCGCCTTCGACATCGCAAGCGTCATGATCGACGGCGTCCCCGTGGCGGTCGAGGAGCGCATCGCCGCCTCGCTGCCCTTCTGCACCTTGCGCCATTTCGCGCGAAAGACCCGGCGGCGCGATCCGGCGCTCCTCGTCGTGGCACCGCTCTCCGGGCACGTCTCCGCCCTCCTCAACGACGCCGTCCGCACGCTGCTCGAGGCGCACGAGGTCTACCTCACCGATTGGCATGATGCGCGCGAGGTTCCGCGCGCCGCCGGTCCCTTCGACCTCGATGGCTACATCGACTATCTCATCGGCTTTCTGCGCAAGCTCGGGCCCGACCTCCACGTCGTCGCCTTCAGCCAGTCGACGGTGCCGACCTTGGCGGCGGCCGCCCTCCTCGCGCGCGCGGGCGACGGGGCCGAGCCGCGCACGCTCACGCTTGTGGCGGGTCCCCTCGACGCGCGCGTCAACGCGACTCCGTCCCAGCTCCTTGCGGCGCGCCAGCCGCGTTCCCTCTTCGAGGCCACCATGATCTCGCGCGTGCCGCTCGGCTATCGCGGTGCTGGCCGACGCGTGCTGCCGGGCTTCATCCAGCTCGCGGGATACATCTCGCACAACCTCGGCCGCCACATGGACGCGCATTGGGATTTCTTCGGCCGGCTCGTGGACGGCGACCTCGAGGGCGCCGAAGCCCATCGCCGCTTCTACGACCGCTTCTTCTCGGTGCTCGATCTCCCCGCGGAATTCTTTCTCGCGACGCTGACGAACGTGTTCCAGGAGCACAGGCTGGCGCGCGGCACCATGGCGTGGCGCGGGTTGCCCGTCGACACGCGCCTAATCCGGCGTCCCGCACTCTTCACCATCGAGGGCGGCCTCGACGACGTCTCGGCGCCGGGCCAGACGCGCGTCGCGCATGAGCTCTGCCCCGCCATTCCCTCGACACGCCGCGCCCATCATCTCGAGCCCGCGGCCGGCCACTTGGCGCTTTTCTACGGCCACCATTGGCGCCAGGCGATCGCCCCGCGAATAGCCGCCTTCATCCGCGAGAACTGCTGAAGTTATCAGCCTTAGACCTTTGCTTCTCGCAAGCCGGGGTCCGCTTTAGCTCAACGAGCGGCCGTCACTCGTGGCAGACCGCGCCTCCGAGATGTGCCACATGCGGAAGTCGTCCCTACCTGATTTCTGCATCCGAGAGCGATGTCGCCGCGATCGTCTCGCAAAGGTTAGCCCGAATGACGCATCTCGCCTTCCACCTGCTGCAACCAAGCCTGCATATTCATCTCGCGAAACATGGAGGCAGCAGTGGCGAGGTGGTCATGCGCCTCTTGCCGCTTGCTCGTGCGGCGGCAGAGCTTGCTGAGGTCGAGGTGGCAGTAAGCGATCAGCGGCCGCATCCCGAGCTCCTCGGCCAGCGCGTAGGCTCGCCGGTAGTAACCTTCGGCCGGCCCGTCGTCGGGAGGCTGGCAGCCGGAGGCGATCTCGCCAAGGATACGTAGGGCCCACGGCTCGCAAACGCGGTGCTTGTACTCTCTGGTCAGAGCGAGGGCCCGTTCCGCAGCGGCGCGCGCTTCCTCCAGCCGACCCGACAGCAGGAGAGCCTCGCTCAGAAAGATGAGATTCATCGAATGCCAGACGCCGGCACCGAACAAACGCTTATAGGCCGCCACCGCCTGCTCCAGGAGCGCGACGCCCTCCGCGGCGCGTCCGGATCTCGCGCGGGCCAGTCCGAGGAGGCCCGAGGTGAGAGCGTCAATGAGCGGGAGGTTCCACTCGTGAAGCAAGATCGTGGCGCGCTCCAGTATTCGTACTGCCTCGCCAAGATCTCCCCGGACAACATGAGCAAACGCGAGACCCCAGCACCCATAAGCCTGGCTGTAAGCGTGGTGTACCGCATCCGCGATGTCGACACCCTCCTGCCCGCGAGCGATCGCCGCGCCGAAGTCGCCGCGCTCGGCGAGCCCCCAAGCCAAATACGAGCGGACGATCGCCGATGGAAGCCCGTGAAGCCCGAAGCGCTCTCGGACCAAATCGCCTTCGACCAATCGTAAGGTCCTCTCGAAGTGGTCTTCTGCCGAATGGAATTCGCCTAGAGCCAGACAGGCGGCCCCCAGGTAGAGATTCGCCACGACCTGGAGAGAGCGGTCGCCGACAGTCTCCGAGATTTCGAAGGCGCGCTTGCCGAACCTGTGAGCTTCTTCTGCGTCTCCGGTCACCAGGAAGTGGTGGCTGGTCGCGACCGACACACGCGCGAGCCGAAGTTGATCGTCGAGCGCGGAGGCCAGTTGCTCGGCGTTTCGAAGATGCTGAAAGACCGCCTCGATTTCGCCCAGTGGAAACAGGGAGTTTCGGAGACCGAGGCGAAAATCGATCCCTTGCCTGCGGGTCTCGAGCGTCTCAGGAAGGTGCGCTAGCGCCGAGAGCGCCTGTTCGAAGTAAGGCGCCGCCTCTCGGTAGGCCGAACGGTCCAACGCCCGCGCTCCGGCCTGGGAAAGATACTGTACCGCCTTCTCCCATAGCTCGCCCCGGATCGCGTGGTAGGCCAATCGCTCCACTTGCTCGTTGAGACGCTCGGCATAGAGCTTCTCGATGACCGCTACGATCCGCGCATGCAGGGCTCGACGGCGCTCATGAA
>JBKQRV010000150.1:0-12652 GCA_052143835.1 Alphaproteobacteria bacterium | reverse complement strand
GCCTGCGCTCTACCCCCCACCCTGCCCACCCCCACCAGGGGGGCGGGGGCGTGTCGGCGCCTTCGAGGAATAATACCTCCCCCGTGAAGGGGGGGGGGTGGGGAGGGGGTGAGGGCCCGGGCGCGGTGCCGCGCGGGAGAGGCGCCCGCCCATGATCGCCTTCGTCCTGCGCCGTCTGCTGCAGTCGATCTCGGTCATGCTGGTGGTGGGGCTGATCGCTTTCTCCCTCTTCCGCTTCGTGGGCGATCCCATCAACAACATGGTCGGCCAGGACACCGGCGACAAGGACCGCGAGGAGCTGCGCCAGGAGCTCGGGCTCAACGATCCTTTCGTGCTGCAGTTCGCGCGCTTCGTCGGCAACGCGGCGAGGGGCGAGTTCGGCGTCTCCTTTCGCCAGGGCCGCAAGGTCTCGACGCTCATCGCCGAGCGCCTGCCCGCCACCCTCGAGCTCAGCCTGGTCGCCGCGATCTTGGCCCTGCTGGTGGGCGTGCCGCTCGGCGTCTATACGGGGCTCAATCGGGAGAGCCCGCTCAGCAAGCTCATCTTGGCACTCTCCCTCGTCGGCGTCTCGCTGCCGACCTTCCTCATCGGCATTCTCCTCATCCTCCTCTTCTCGGTGGTGCTGGGCTGGCTCCCCGCCTTCGGGCGCGGCGACGTGGTCCAGCTCGGCTGGTGGTCGACGGGCCTCTTGACCGCCTCGGGCTTGCGCGCGCTTATCCTGCCTGCGGTGACCCTCGGGCTCTTCCAGATGACGCTCATCATCCGGCTGGTGCGCGCCGAGATGCTCGAGGTGCTGCGCACCGATTACATCAAATTCGCGCGCGCGCGGGGGCTCGCCAACCGGGCGATCAACTTCGGCCATGCGCTCAAGAACACGCTCGTGCCCGTGATCACCATCACCGGCCTTCAGCTTGGCTCGATCATCGCCTTCTCGATCATCACCGAGCAGGTCTTCCAATGGCCGGGCATGGGCCTCCTCTTCATCCAGGCCGTCGCCTTCGTCGACATTCCGGTGATGGCGGCCTATCTGGTGCTGGTCGCCTTCGTCTTCGTGGTGATCAATCTGATCGTGGACCTGCTCTATTATGCAGTCGACCCGCGGCTCAGGGTCGACCGCGCGGTCGCGGGAGGCCACGGTGGCTGAGGCGCGCCTGGCACCGCTCCCGAGCGACCGTGTTCGCGCGGCCCTCTTCCGCGCCTGGGACAGCGACATCTGGTACAGCTTCCGCCGCTCGCCGGTGACGATCGCCGCGGCGGCGGTAACGCTCCTCATCTTCGCCGGTGCCGCCTTCGCTCCTCTCGTGGCGCCCCACGACCCCTTCAATCTCGCGACCGTGAGCCTGTTGGACGCGCGCAACCCGCCGGCCTGGCTTCCGGGCGGGAGCTGGGAATTCCCCCTCGGCACCGACAATCTCGGGCGCGACGTGCTCTCGACCATCCTCTACGGCTCGCGCCTCTCGCTCGTGGTCGGCTTCGCCTCGATCATCTTCGCGATGGTGCTCGGCGTCTCGCTCGGCCTCGTCTCCGGCTATCTCGGCGGCTTCGTGGACGCGTTGATCATGCGCGTGGCCGAGGTGCAGCTGAGCTTTCCCGCCATCCTCGTCGCCCTCCTCGTCGACGGCATCATGCGCGGATTGGTGCCCCCGGGATACCAGGACCAGCTCGCCGAGGACGTGCTCATCCTCTCGATCGGGCTCTCCTTCTGGGTGCAGTACGCGCGCACCGTGCGCGGCTCGACCATGGTGGAGAAGAGCAAGGAGTACGTGCAGGCGGCGCGCGTCATCGGCCGGCATCCGGCCGCGATCATGCTGCGCCACGTGCTGCCCAACGTGATGGGGCCGGTGCTCGTGATCGCCACCATCAACCTCGCTCTCGCCATCATCACCGAGGCGACGCTCTCCTTCCTCGGTGTCGGCGTGCCGCCGACCGAGCCCTCGCTCGGCACCCTCATCCGCATCGGCAACGACTTCCTCTTCTCTGGCGAGTGGTGGATCACGATCTTCCCGGGCGCCGTCCTCGTGCTGCTCGTGCTCGCGGTCAACCTGCTGGGCGACTGGCTGCGCGACGCGCTCAATCCGAAGCTGCGCTGATGGCGAGGCCGAGCAACCGCCCGCCCTTGCTCCAGCTCGAGCATCTCCGCGTCGAGTTCCCGAGCCGCCACGGCACGCTCACCGCCGTCGACGACGTCTCCTTCGAGATCGCGGAGGGGGAGGTGCTCGGCGTGGTCGGCGAGTCGGGGGCGGGGAAATCGATCACCGGTGCCGCGATCATCGGGCTCATCGAGCCGCCGGGGCGGATCGCCGGCGGGCGCGTGCTCTTCGAGGGCGAGCGCATCGACGACCTCCCTTACGAGAAGTTGCGGCGCATCCGGGGAAAGCGCATCGGCACCATCTTCCAGGACCCGCTCACCAGCCTCAATCCGCTCTATTCCATCGGCCGGCAGCTCATCGAGACCATCCTCACCCACACCGCACTCGCTCCCCGCGAGGCGCGGCGGCGCGCCATCGATCTTTTGGCCGAGGTCGGCATCCCCTCGCCGGCCCAGCGCATCGATCACTATCCGCACCAGTTCTCGGGCGGCATGCGCCAGCGCGTGGTGATCGCGTTGGCACTTTGCGCCAATCCGCGCCTCGTCATCGCCGACGAGCCGACGACGGCACTCGACGTCTCGATCCAGGCGCAGATCATCGCGGTCCTGAAGAAGCTCTGCCGCGAGCACGGCACGGCGGTGATGCTGATCACCCACGACATGGGCGTCATCGCCGAGACGGCCGACCGGGTCGCGGTCATGTATGCTGGCCGCGTGGTCGAGGTCGGCCCCTTACGCGAGGTGGTGAAGCACCCGCGTCATCCCTACACCATCGGCCTCATGGGCTCGATCCCGACGCTCAGGGGCTCGCGGGCGCGGCTCGCCCAGATCGACGGCAGCATGCCGCGCCTCAACCGCATCCCGCCCGGATGCGCCTTCCACCCGCGCTGCCCGCGCGCGTTCGAGCGCTGCGAGCACGAGCGGCCGGAGCTCATCAACGACGGGCCGTCGTGGACGGCGTGCTGGCTCTATGCGCCGCTCGCGAGGACGGGGAGCGATGGCTGAGCCGGCCGGGAGCTTGCCCTCCGCCGCGGCAGCACCGCAGCCGCTCTTGCGCGTGGCCGAGCTCGCGCGCTACTTCGATGCCTCCCCACCCTTCTTGAACCGCCTTCTTCTCGGCGGGCGCCGGCGCGCGCTCAAGGCGGTCGACGGCGTCAGCTTCGCCATCCCGCGCGGACAGACCCTGAGCCTCGTCGGCGAATCGGGCTGCGGCAAATCGACCGTGGCGCGCCTCATCGTCGGGCTTTACCGGCCCACGCGCGGGACCATCGAGTTCGACGGGCAGGACGTCTCGCTTCTGCGCAAGGAGAGGGAGGTCCGCGCGCTGCGCCGGCGCTTCCAGATCATCTTCCAGGACCCCTTTGCCAGCCTCAATCCGCGTTGGCGCGTGCGCGACATCATCGCCGAGCCGATCCGCGTGCACGGTCTCTTGCGCGGCCGTGCCGCGATCCGCGCGCGCACCGAGGAGCTCCTCGCCCAGGTCGGGCTCTCGGCCGCCGACGGCGGGAAATATCCGCACGAGTTCTCCGGCGGCCAGCGCCAGCGCATCTCGATCGCGAGGGCGCTTGCGAGTGCGCCCGAGTTCCTTGTCTGCGACGAGCCGACCTCCGCCCTCGATGTCTCGGTCCAGGCGCAGATCCTCAATCTCATGAAGGACCTGCAACAGCACCTCGGCCTCACCTATCTCTTCATCTCCCACAATCTCGCGGTCGTGCGTCACATGTCCGACCAGGTCGGCGTGATGTATCTCGGGCGGCTTTGCGAGCTCGCGGAGGCCAAGACGCTCTTCCGCCGCCCGCTGCATCCCTATACGCGGCTGCTGCTCGAGACGATCCCCGATCTCGAGCTCTCGGGGCGCGCGCGCGTGCCCGTGGCCGGCGAGGTGCCGAGCCCGATCGATCCGCCGCCCGGATGCAGCTTCCACCCGCGCTGCCCCTTCGCCAATGAGCGCTGCCGGCGCGAGCGCCCCGAGCTCCGCCTCCATGAGGGCGACCTCGTCGCCTGCCACGCGGTCGAGGAGGGCCGGCTGCCGGCGGCAACGTTCGATCTGCGTGCGCCGGCGAGCGGGTGAGCGCGGGTCGATTCAGCGTGCGCGATCTTCAGGTTAAATCAGCTTTCGTTGATTTTCGTTTGTCGCGCGCTTCGGCACTCCGCCCTTCGTCGAGGGCATCTCCAGAGCGCCTTCTCTCCGGAGATGTTCCACGTTAAATGTGGGGTGATTGCAAATTTGCTTGAGCAATTTGGCCTGCCTGGGCTCAAGCGCGACCAACCGGCCCAGGACATGCAGCAAATCGAGAAGCTCGGTAGTGTACTCCGCAGGCCAACTTTCGGGTTGGACCTTATCTAGCGGCGATGGCTGGCGCCGGTCGCCAATGATCGGTCGGCTGCGGTCTAGCTTACGATAGCTGAACCACTGGCGCAGCACCTGCATGCCGGAGACTTCATAGGCCCATACTGCAGGCGGTACATTGTCGATGTAACCTTTGCCGATGCGAAGGCGACGCCGGCCCGCATCGTAGTTGATCTCGTCAGGCAGCGGCTCAGGCGCAGACGGTATCGCACCATCTTTTGGAATACGGGGTGCTTCCTCCTTTGCGAGACGTGGAGGTCGAGGAGGCCGTCCCGCCGCAGCATCCGCGAACCGCTCACCGAATGTATGCAGCCATATGACCTCTCGGCCCAAAGTGACTGCATCGTTGAACAACTGCATGTTCGCAGTCAGCGGTATGCGCAAGCCTGGCTGCACAAGTTCCGCTGCGAAGCGATGGGTGAAGGCCGGATGCGCCATGACGGCGGCGACATAAGCCATAACGTCTTCGGCGCTGACTGCCTCTCTATATTCTGCCCCCAAGTGCGCAAGGAAAGCCGGCTTCACATTTGGTATGCTTGCCGCGGAGTCGCGCCATAGTGGGAACACCCGCCCGCTGAATGACCCTTTATAGTGATCGTGATCGGGAATCAGTCCTGTGAATGAAACCGCAGGTCCGGATGATGGAGAAACGCGCGCCAACGCGGTAAAATAAACTTGGTGCGATGAGTAAGAATCCCACAGCGTTGGATTCGGCTGATTTATCAGACGTGCGTCCGGAATGATCCACTGTCGATCGTACGAACGGAAACCATAACGAACAGGCTCGACGCAGAGGGCCTGATCGTTGATCACAGCCGACAAGCGCGGCGGATGCCCTGTCAACCCCTTCGCGACCTTCTTTCGGATATGTTTGTCGCCCGGTTTTTTGTTGCGAAGGTGCGGATGAAATAGCATCTCCTTGTGCACGGGATCCCTCTCGTGCACGAGAAATGACCACCGACGGCGCAACGACTCGACGTCGGGCGCAATGACCCACGTGCGCCCCGGCATTACACCTGAGCCGTTGTAGACGAAGAGATCGTTGAGCGATGGATAGCTTGCCCAAGCACCCACCGAAGCGGGCAGGAATGGCTCGCGCCAACCGCTCGGGCAATCCATCCAAGCCGCGCCGTCTAGTGACAGAGCTGCGAAGGCTGCAAACTTTTCTTCGCGACGTCCCTTCGGGAGTGCATGGAAGCGGACTCGTGCCGGCGCGTCCGGATTTTTCTTCAATGCGCGCGCCGCTAGCACGATGCAGATTGGCTGTTGTACAGCCTGAAAGACACGTGTCGGCACGTTGGGCTGGTGGCCCTCGGGCGAACAGTCGATGACCCAAATCTCATGGCACGAACGCCGGAGGTCATCTCGCATTTTCTGGAAACCCGGCCCGTTGAGAAAGCCGGCTACGCTGATGAAGCAGACGATGCCGGCTTTATCCGTCTCTTCCAGTCCGGTGGACGCTTTCAGGCCCGTGCCGAACACTTTCCACGTCGCCCAGCGCCAGAAATAGACGTAGAGATTCTTGAGATGCTTGGCGTGCTCGCCAACACCCCAATCCGCGGGCGGCATCCAACGCTCGAGCGGCGCCTCACGTCCGTCACTCCCCTCCTCGATCCAGCCGCCGTGTCCCTTCGCCTTCTCCTTGTAAGGCGGGTTGCCGATAACCACCGTGATCGGCTCGCCTCGCTTGATCGCGTTTGCGTCCCTCCGAGATCGGGCGATCGGTTGCAGGATCTGCGGCAGCCGCTCTTCCTCAACGTATGGGTTGCCGAGCGTGTCTGTAACATAGAGTCGGAGATCAGGAATCTTGCCTGTGGGGATGAGGGCGTGCATCTCGGCGATGAGGCGCAATTGCGCCACCGCGAAGGGACCGAACTGCAACTCGAATCCGATCAGCCGCCCGGCCGCGGCCGAGACCGCCGCCGGGACCGCCCCGGCACCCTGGTCGTCCTCGACCGTGGCCGCGATCTGGCGAAAGACGCCAAGAAGGAACGTGCCGGCGCCGGCAGCCGGGTCCGCAACCGTGACATCTGACGAGGCGAAACCCGTTGGTCTATCAAATAACCCCGGAGTACGAAGCGCATCATCCACAAGGCGGACCATCGCGCCAACGACCTCTGGCGGCGTGTAGTAGGAGCCCGTGCGTTTCCTCAGCGCGTTGTCGTAGACCGCAAGGAAATCCTCGTAGAAGTAAAGCCATGCTTCCACGCTGCCCTTGCTAATCTTCGACCAATCGACAGCTTCAAGCACGCGTGTCAAAGTGCCAAGCGATGTCTTGAGGACGGCCTGATTGGCGCTGTCGTCGGTCAGCAAGCGCAACGCGGCCCCGATCAGCGAGTTCGTCTGCCGCAGTTCCTGCGCGGCGCGGTCTATGCCGCCGGCCAGCGAAATATTTCGCGCCCTCGCAACGAGGAGTCCGAAGGTCACCGCCTGCGCGTAGCCATCGGCGAACTCGGAATCGGAGGCTTGCGGAAAGAGCAGCATGCGCCAATCCTTGGCGAGTTCGGTCAGGGCGGCGCTGCCAAGTTCCATCTGCTCGACGACCTCTTCGCGGAGCAAACGGCAGAGCCGCGCGCTAACTTGTGCGAGCTGTTTGGCGGATTTTGGCGGTATGGGCCGCCAGCTAAGGAAATCTGCAAAAAGCGCAAGCAATGATGGCGGCGCCGCGAGCGCGGCCCCTGACGTTTCGACATCGCCTTCGAGGCGCACGACGGAGCCTTCGAGCTTGCCGTCCCTCCAAAGGCTGAAGGCGTTCCCGTCTGTATAGAGGAGATTCGGCAGCGACTTCAGCCGGTCCCATTGGGCCTTGTCATGAGGGTCCGAGAAACGGCGAGGATCGGCGCCTTTTCCCGGTGCCTTGGCCTCGATGAAGCCGACGAGCGCATTGTGGACGACCACGGCGTAGTCAGGGCGAGTCTTTAGATTAGCGAGCGTGCTCTCTCCGACCATGTCAACTGCATCGTGAGGAAGGCCCGCGAGGATTGCGAGATCGCGCGTGAGTGCCTCCAACGGCGCCCGCAACTGATCCTCGGGGGAACCCGAAGCGGCTCGGTTCGAGAGTTTTGCTTTGGTAAGCGCTCCGAACGCAGAGACTGCCGCAGCAAGTGTGTTGTTACCCTTCAATGACCGTAATCCCTCACGCACGGCCCGATATTCACCATGTAGTATCTACGGCACCAAGCTTGTAGAGCAAGTCGAATGTCCGCTCGGACCACAGAACTGAAGGGCCAAGATCCGAAGGAACATTCCCCCTTCGGCGCTATGCCTTCGACGCGATCTTCCGCTCGATCGCTTCGATGTAGCCCTCGATCTCATGGGCTTCAACGTCGAAGCCGATGCGTGGCGCGAGACTCCCAAGGGCCCTTTTGGCCATCCCCATGACCCCCTTCGGTTGAACGGCGGCTTTGGACGGTTTCTCCAGGAACGTCGCCTGGAAATCCGACGCGAAGTTTGGCGGCGTCATAGGCACGGGATCGCCGCGTACGATCAGACGATAATGTGGCCGCACAATCATTCGCCAAATTTCACCCGTGCCGATGCGCGGCGTACCAAAGGTGTAGGTCCCCGCTAGGCGTGGGACGTGCTCATCGACCAAGCGCCAATGCCGGTACTCCGATTCCCAGTCACGCCGCCATTGGGCGGCGAAGTTAAGCGCGAGCGCGCCGCCCAGGCTATGGCCGCAAATCGTCAGATGGATATCGCGCCCGCGGCCACCCCTAGCTCGCGCGAAAGCTTCAATCAGTTCCGTGACGGCTGGAAAGAGATTTGACGCCAAGCCGGTAAAGCCTTTGTGCAATCGGTAGGACGAGTCCGCCTCGATTGTGTCAGCCGCGATCGGCGTCTTGGTCAGATTATGGATCCAATCCTGCCAATTAGCCGTGCCACGAAACCCGATGATTAGATGTTTATCCTCCCAAACCAGCAGGGCGCCGGCCTGGTCAGTGACTACGGTCCGAAAGCCTTGCGGCGCCTCGAAACGAGCGCCCCCCAAATCGGCGCCGCGTTCGATCATCGCGGCCACCGAGAAGGTTCTAGCGGCAATTGCTTCTCGCAGGCGCGACGGAATATAGTCCCGCCCCGGCGCATGCGGCGTGTTGGGATACACGCCATAGACCGCCAGCGACTGTCGCGCGCAGAAAAGCTCGGCCTCATCCGAATGGGCGGAGGGGGTGATCAAATGGGGGAAGTCCGCCCATTTTAGCCCATAGCGCTGATACACGTCGTTCGCGACTTGCGGATGCTGAACCAAGAGCGCCTCCCTCGATCACCGATGATAAAATGGGCCTAGCGCCTCTCGTCTAGACTGGCGAATTAAACGAGCTGCTGACGGCGTGACAGGGTCTGAATTTCAGATTTAGCCACTCCCTATGGTAGCAAACGAGGCCGTTCAATCTACCTTGGTCGAACGTCGCAAGTAAAGGCGTGCCATGTCAAAATTTCGAGCACGCATGGTTCAATACGCTCGCGGTTCGGATGCCAAGAATCGCCAAAGTCGGACGTAACCGCACGTGGGCCTCTTGTCCAATTATGTACCGAGTCAGCAAGGGGCCGCGCGTGCCCGTGGCAGGCGAGGTGCCGAGCCCGATCGATCCGCCGCCGGGGTGCAGCTTCCATCCGCGCTGTCCCTTCGCGAACGAGCGCTGCCGGCGCGAGCGCCCCGAGCTCGGCCTCCACGACGGTGACCTCGTCGCCTGCCACGCGGTCGAGGAGGGCCGGCTGCCGGCGGCGACGTTCGATCTGCGCGCGCCGGCGGCGAGCGGGTGAGCGCGGGTCGACGCCGCGCGCGTGCGGAGCTTCCGTGTTCGGGCCCAAAGTCGCCAGCTGTCGTGTCCCGCTGGATGTCGGATAAGCGCTGACAGCGGCCATTTCGGGTCGAATTTGTCGATCTGCGTCGCGCGGTCACGCTTTCGGTCAAGGCTCGGTCGTGCTACCGTCGTCGGTGCGGGGGGTGGAGTCGTCTGGGAAATCCCGCTTAAAAGGGGAACGCAAAAATGCCGAAATTCCTGATCAAGGGGAGTTACACCGCCGCGGGGCTGAAGGGCCTGCAGAAGGACAAGGCATCGGGCCGCGAGAAGTCGATTGCGGCCGCCTGCAAGGCGCTCGGCGGCAAGCTCGATGCCTTGTACTACGCGCTCGGGGATGACGACGTTTTCGCCGTCGTCGATATGCCGAGCCACGTGCACATGTCCTCGCTCTGCGTCGCGGTCGGGGCGAGCGGGATGGTCAGCACGCGCACCGTGCCGCTTCTGACGGTCGCGGAAATGGACAAGGCGCTCGGCGAGGGCACGAAATACCGGCCGCCCGGCGGCTAAGCTGGGGACCGGCCCGGCGGCACGCCCGTCTTGCGCTCGACCGGAATAGGGGCCTGCGAGTCTTGGCCTCTGCCCGAGGCGTGGTCAAAAGCTTGTCTTGCTATTGAAATATCTTCGGCGAGGCCTGGCGTGACCCTAGGGTGTGGCCGTTAGGGCGTCCCTTGCGGGCTTTATCGATCGCCGAGAGTTACCCTGGCTGCATATGTTAGCGACAGAGCGGCAGCGAGGGCGCAAATCTACTTGGGGGGAAGAAATATGCCGTTGACCGACCTTTTGGGGTACGCAGCATCGCTGACAGTCATTGCGGCTTTCTGCATGCGCACGATGCTCCCGCTCAGGATCCTTGCGATCGCGAGCAACGTGCTCTTCGCCATGTACGGGCTGTTCGATCACGTCTATGCGGTTCTCGTTCTTCACGCCGTTCTCTTCCCGATCAACCTTTACAGGCTGCTCCCGATCCTTCGCCTTCGCCGCAGCTTCCGCGCGTCGAAGGTCGGCGGTCTCTCCATAGGCCAGTATTTGCCGCTCTTGCGCCAACGGCGGCTGACTGCCGGTACCAAGCTTTTTAGCAAGGGCGATGCCGCCGACAGCCTCTTCTACGTCGGTCAAGGCGAACTGGACGTCGTCGAGATCGGTGCCGTGTGTCATCCCGGCGACTGGATAGGCGAAATCGGCGTCTTCGCGCCCGATCATCGGCGCACGGCATCGATCGCATGCCGGACGGACTGCGTGCTCTTCGAGCTGAGCGAGCGCAAGGCGCAGGAGCTCTGTTTCCAGGACCCCGCATTCGGCTATGCCCTCCTCAAGCTTATCGCCATGCGCTACGTATCAAGCGCCCGATTATATGCGTCTCGGTGATCGCATCTGCGAAGGGCACGGGCGCAGCGTTTCGCTTGTCGGTGCCTGGCGTGGCGGGGAAAAGGCAGCCGGCGACGCCGCGGGAAAGCGGTGCGCCAGCGTAGCGCGGGCGAGGAGAACGCCAATGACACGGTTCCTGCTCGCGCTCGCCTTCTCGGCCGCTCTCGCGGCTGAGGCCCACGCGGCCTCGCCGCTCGCCGTCGAGGCGCAGCACGCCATGGTGGTCACGTCCCAGCACTACGCCTCCGAGGTCGGCGTAAAAATCCTCAAAGAGGGCGGCAACGCCGTCGACGCGGCGGTCGCGGTCGGCTACGCGCTCGCAGTGGTCAATCCCTGCTGCGGCAACATCGGAGGTGGGGGCTTCATGATCCTCCATCTCGCGGACGGGCGCGACAGCTTCATCAATTTCCGCGAGACCGCACCCGCAGCCGCGCGCGAGACCATGTATCTCGATGCGGCCGGCAAGCCGGTCCCGGGCTTGAGCCTCTACGGCTATCTCGCGGCCGGCGTGCCGGGCACGGTGATGGGGCTCGAGCGCGCGCGCCGCGAGTACGGCAGGCTGCCGCGCGCCAAGGTCATGGCGCCCGCGATCGAGCTCGCGCGCGAGGGCTATGTCTTGAGCCGCGCCGACACCGACATCCTCGACAACAAGGTCGAGCGCTTCGGCAAGGACCCGGTCGCGCGCAAGATTTTCCTCAAGCCCGACGGCACGCCCTTCAAGCCGGGCGACCGTCTCGTCCAGAAGGAGCTCGCGGCGACGCTCGAGCTCATTGCCCGGCGCGGGCCCGATGCCTTCTACAAGGGCGGAATCGCCCGAGCGGTCGCCAAGGCGAGCCAGGCGAATGGCGGCATTCTCACCGCCGATGACTTCGCCCATTACACCGTGACCGAGGGAGCGCCCGTCAGCTGCAGCTATCGCGGCTACGTGCTGCTGACGGCAGCGCCGCCAAGCTCGGGCGGGGTCACGATGTGCGAGATCCTCGACATCCTCGCGGGCTACGACATGCGGGCGCTCGGCTTCCGCTCGGCCCAATCGGTCCACCTCCTGGCCGAGGCGATGCGCCACGCCTTCATGGACCGCAACAGCTATCTAGGCGACCCTGCTTTCGTGAAGAACCCGCTTGAGCGCCTGCTCTCCAAGGATTACGCCGCCGCGATCCGCGCCAAGATCGATCCCGACAAGGCGACGCCGTCGAAGGACGTCCAGCCCGGCATCGCGCCGCACGAGAAGGCCGAGACCACCCATTACTCGATCGTGGATCGCGACGGCAACGCCGTCTCGGTCACCTACACCATCAACGGCTTCTTCGGCTCAGGCGTGATCGCGCCCGGCACCGGCTTCTTCTTGAACGACGAGATGGACGATTTCACCGTGAAGCCGGGGGTGCCGAATCTCTTCGGTCTGGTGCAGGGCAAGGCGAACGAGATCGCGCCCGGCAAGCGGCCGCTCTCCTCCATGGCGCCGACCATCGTGACCAAGGACGGCAAGGTCTTCCTCGTGCTCGGCAGCCCGGGCGGGTCGCGCATCATCACCATCACGCTGCTCACCTTCATGAACGTCGTCGATTATGGCATGGGCCCAGAGGCGGCGGTGGACGCGCCGCGCATCCACCAGCAGTGGCTGCCGGATGAGATCTTCTACGAGCCCTACGGCCTCTCGCCCGACACCATCGATCGCTTGACCGGCATGGGCTACAAGCTCGTCGAGCAAACGCCCTGGGGGGCGGCCGAGCTCATCGAGATGGGAAGCGTCGCGGCGGCGGCGGCCGGCCCGGCCTCCTCGGGCAACGACGCCGCGCTTTCCGGCAAGCTGCTGCCCGGCGTCATCTACGGCGCCAACGACGACCGCCGTCCCGCGGGGAAGGCGGTAGGGTATTGAGCGTAAGCCGCCATTTCGCTGCAGATTGTCTCCGGCCTGCCGGCCGTAAAACCCCTCACCCGGCCCTGCGGGCCGGCCTCTCCCTCACGGGGAGAGGCGAGATTCCCTCGCCCCTTGAGGGAGAGGGAGGGGCCCAGCGCGCAGCGCTGGGAGGGTGAGGGGTG
>JBKQRV010000149.1:0-23317 GCA_052143835.1 Alphaproteobacteria bacterium | reverse complement strand
GGGCGCTTGAGCTCGCTGGGGGCTCCGCGCCCCGTCCCGTTGCACCACCGAGCCAGACAGGCTCAAATGATGAACGGACTCTACTTATCCCTGGATGAAAGATGGGGCTCAGGTCAGCCCCTCGGCCTCAAACCCGGACAGTACCGGGCAAGGGGTAGTGTCCGAATATGACAGCGAGTGTCCCAATTTCAGAATGCGGCTGTCCTATTTCGATTATAGCCAACCGCTATAGATGCCCTCGGTGAGCCATTGGATATAGCTGTTGTCGTTGGTCAGTGCGGCTGCTGCCAGTACGCACGCCAGAACCGCCGCTTGGTTATGCGCCGTTCACAGTGGTAAAAGGAGGAAGGAGATGAAAAGACCACGCGCTGTCTCAGAGGTTTTCCCAGGCCGGCATAGAAGCAGAGGGGGAACGATGTTGGAGTTGATTCGGACCGTTGAGTCTCTATTGGCGCTGCGGTCAAACCGTGGCGTCACCGCCATCGAATACGGCTTGATCACGGCCCTGATCTCGGTCGCCATCATCGTAGCACTGACGTTGGTCGGCACTCAGCTGACCGCGACCTTTAACATGCTCGCGGGTCATCTCGGCAGTTCGCCACACTGATGAGAACGGTGTCCTAATTTCTCCGACCGCTTGTCCTAATTCGGATACTACCGGGCAAGGCGGGCTGAGCATTTGTCCACAGTCTGCTTTTGGTTATCCCGAACGAGCGTCGTGCGCAAAGCGGGGATAAGCTGTTTTACGGCCCGAAATTCAGACGCTTACGAGAACGCCCCTTGTGTATCGCTCGGCGCGTAAACGATGTCGGCACCATGACGCTCAGCCGTTGGATTCGAAGCGGGCATCGCCTATGGTGAGGGGGCTCGCGTAGCGCAGCAATCGCGAGCCAAGGATTCGATCCCATGGTTGACAGCCTCTTCCCTGCTTCCTCGACGCACATGAGCCAGACGCCCCGGCACACCACCGGCATCCTCCCCTATCAGGCGCTCAAGGAGCTCGTCCGCAACAAGGAGATCATGGCCGCGGCCGAGTTCTCCGAGCAGCAGGTCCAGCCGGCCTCGATCGATCTCCGCCTCGGCTCGGTCGCCTATCGCGTGCGCGCGAGCTTTCTCCCGGGCGAGGGCTACACGGTCAAGCAGAAGATCGATCTCTTCGGCATGCACAAGATCGATCTCGCCCAGGGCGCGGTGCTCGAGAAGGGCTGCGTCTATATCGCCCCGCTGTTGGAATACGTGGCCCTCTCGAGCCGCATCTCGGGGCTTGCCAATCCCAAGAGCTCGGTCGGGCGCCTCGACATCTTCACCCGCCTCATCACCGACCACACGAGCGAGTTCGACCGCATCCGTCCGGGCTACGCGGGCCCGCTCTATGCGGAGATCTCGCCGCGTACCTTCTCGATCGTCGTGCGCCAGGGCTCGCGCCTCAATCAGCTGCGCGTGCGCCGCGGCTCTCCGAGCTACAGCGACGCCGAGCTCTTCCGCCTGCAGGAGCAGCTCCAACTCGTCGACCGCCCGCTCGAGGCGCGCCACGTCCAGCGCGGGCTGCCGGTGACCGTCGATCTCTCGGGCGAGCCGGGCGCCGACCTCATCGGCTTCCGCGCCAAGAAGCACGCCGATCTCATCGACCTCGACAAGATCGCCCACTACGATCCGCTCGATTATTGGGAGCCGATCGCGGCGGGGCGCGAGCGCGCGATCATCCTCAACCCCGACGACTTCTACGTCCTCGCCTCCAAGGAGGCGGTCAACGTGCCGCCGGACCACGCCGCCGAGATGGTCGCCTACGACACCCTTGTGGGCGAATTCCGCGTCCACTACGCCGGCTTCTTCGACCCCGGCTTCGGCCACGCCGGCGAGGGCGCCCAAGGCACGCGCGCGGTGCTCGAGGTGCGCTCGCACGACGTGCCCTTCATGATCGAGGACGGCCAGCTCGTGGGGCGCCTCGTCTATGAGCGCTTGACCGACGTGCCCGACAAGCTTTACGGCCCGGCCATCGGCTCCTCCTACCAGCGCCAGGGCCTGCAGCTCTCCAAGCAGTTCAAGCCCTACGCTTAGGGCGACCCGACCTTCGCTCTCGGCCTCGTCATTCCGGACAAGCAAATCCTTGTGCAACAAGGATTTGCGCGATCCGGAATCCATGGCCGGGGCTGCCTCGGCGTCACCATGGATTCCGGATAGCAAGGCTCGCAACCCGGAACCGCTGCGCTTTTCCGGGGCTCGCCTAAGCTTCCGGAATGACTATGAGCGCAATGCCGATCGGAGCTGGGCGACGTGCCGCCCTCAGCCCTTGACGCGCCCCGTCCGAATCTGTAATAAGCGCGCTCTCGCTTTCCGCTCAAAGGGATCGTCTCATGTCGCGACGTTGCATGATGACCGGCGTCGGCGTCCAGTATGGCAACAACGTGAGCCATGCCAACAACCGCACGCGGCGCCGCTTCCTGCCCAATCTGCAGCGCACCTCCTTGATGAGCGATGCGTTGGGCACCACCGTGCGCGTGCGGCTTGCCACCTCGGCCTTGAGGACGATCGAGCATCGCGGCGGTCTCGACGCCTTTCTCCTCTCCAGCCCCGACGCGGCCCTCCCGGACGAGGCGAAGCGCTTGAAGCGCCGCATCGAGCGGGCGAAGGCGAAAAGCGCCTCCGCCTGAGGGGTGCAGCGCGGACGTCGCTGTCGCAAGGCCCGCCTCAAGCGGGCCTTTCGCTTTTGTCGGGCAAGCTGCCGCCCTCACGCAAGTGTGACGACGACCCCGCACCCGCTTGTGGTTAAGCTTCTCCCAACGCTTTGGAAAGGGAAGGGGCCATGCAGATTTCGCGCAGGAGCATCGTCAAGGGGATCGCAGGCGGCGTGCCGCTCGCGACCATTCTCGCCGACCCCATGTTGGCGCGCGCCGTTGCCGCCGGGCTCGAGACGGTGAGCCTCACGACCCCGAGCGGGCGCAACGTGAGTGCGGCGCTTGCCTTGCCTGCGAAGACGCCGGCCCACGCGATTCTCCTCATCCACGAATGGTGGGGCTTGAACGACCAGATCAAGTCCGTCGCCGCCGAGTTCGCCAAGGACGGCTATACCGCACTCGCCGTCGACCTCTTCAACGGCAAGGTCGCCACCACGGCCGACCAGGCCAAGGCGCTTACGAGCGGCCTCGATCCCCAGGCGGCGACCGACACGCTCGTGAGCTGGATCGCCTGGCTCAAGAAGAGCCCCAAGGTGAACGGCAAGGTGGCCACGATCGGCTGGTGCTTCGGCGGCGGCTGGTCCTTGAACGCCTCCCTCGCCACCCCCGTCAACGCCACCGTGATCTACTACGGCAACGTCAAGAAGACGGCGGCCGATCTCGCCTCGCTCAAGAGCCCGGTCTTGATGCACTACGGCGTTCAGGACAAGTACATCAATACCGAGATGGTCGAGGGCTTCGAGGCGGCGGCCAAGGAGGCGCACAAGCACGTCACGGTCTACGCCTACGACGCCAACCACGCCTTCGCCAACCCGACCGGTGCCGCCTATCCTTACGTCAAGGACGCGGCCGAGCTCGCCTGGAAGCGCACGCTCGCCTTCCTCAAGAAGTGCGATTGAGCACGTTGCTGAAGATCGAGAACAGCTCCCAGCACACCCTCACCCTGACCCTCTCCCTCTGAAGAGGGAGAGGGAAAATTGTCATCCCTCGCCCCCTTCAGGGAGAGAGGGAAGGGGCCCCCGCGGGCCAAAGGCCCGCTTCTTCTGCATCATGCGTAAGAAGCGCGCTACGCGCGCCGGGCGCAGCAACGGGAAGGGTGAGGGAGCGTTTCCTCAGCCGCGTGCGCGGATGCCGCGGCGGGGGGGTGCCGTGCGGGGGGTGCCCCCGCTCCCCTTGGCAGACTGCTCGTCGAAGAGCTCGGTGAGCTTCTCCATCATGGTGCCGCCGAGCTGCTCGGCGTCCACGATGGTGACGGCGCGGCTGTAGTAGCGGGTCACGTCGTGGCCGATGCCGATGGCGACGAGCTCGACCGGCGAGCCGGCCTCGATCCAGTCGATCACGTCGCGCAAGTGGCGCTCGAGATAGTTGCCGGGATTGACCGAGAGCGTCGAGTCGTCGACGGGTGCCCCGTCCGAGATGACCATGAGGATGCGGCGCTGCTCGGTCCGTGCGACCAGCCGGTTGTGCGCCCACAGCAGCGCCTCGCCGTCGATGTTCTCCTTGAGGATGCCCTCGCGCAGCATGAGGCCGAGGCTCTTGCGCGCGCGCCGCCAGGGCGCGTCGGCCGACTTGTAGACGATGTGGCGCAGGTCGTTGAGCCGGCCGGGGTTGGAGGGCTTGCCGTCGGCGAGCCACTTCTCGCGTGCCTGCCCGCCCTTCCAGGCGCGGGTGGTGAAGCCGAGGATCTCGACCTTGACCGCACAGCGCTCGAGCGTGCGCGCGAGAATGTCGGCACTCATCGCCGCGACCGTGATGGGCCGGCCGCGCATCGAGCCCGAGTTGTCGATGAGGAGGCTCACCACCGTGTCGCGGAAGTCGGTCTCGCGCTCGACCTTGTAGGAGAGCGGATAGACCGGATTGACGACCACGCGGGAGAGACGCGCCGTATCGAGAATGCCCTCGTCGACGTCGAAGTCCCAGGCGCGCTGCTGCTTGGCGAGCAGCTTGCGCTGCAGGCGGTTGGCGAGGCGTGTGATGACGCCCTGGAGGTGCGAGAGCTGCTGGTCGAGGTGCATCCTGAGCCGCGCCAGCTCCTGCGGATCGCACAGCTTGTCCGCATCGATCAGCTCGTCGAACTGGGTGGTGTAGGCGCGATAGGGCGGCTCGCCGCGCGCGTTGCGCAGGTCGCTCTGCGGCCGGAAGGAGCGGCCCGGACGCGTCGAATCGTCGTCGCCCGCCCCCGGCATCATCTCGCCGTCGGCCTCGCCGGTGTCGGCCTCGCTGCCGTCGCGGCCGGCACCCTCCTGGACCTCCTGGGTCATGCCCGAGGCGGCACTCGAGCCCTCGCTGTCGCCGGCCTCCGAATCGGCGTCGGCGGCGTTCTCGTCGCTTTCGGAATTCTCATCCTCCATCTCGTTCTCGGAGGAGTCCTGCTCGTCGAGCTCGAGATCGCGGATGAGCTGGCGCGCCGCATCGGCATAGAGCCTCTGGCTCTCGAGGCAGTGGCCGAGCTGGGCGAGATCCTTGCCGACCTTGCTCTCGAGCGAGCTGCGCCAGAGGTCGACCATGTGGCGCGCGGCCGGCGGCGGACTCTCGCCCGTGAGCGCCTCGCGCGCGAGGAGGCCGACCACGTCGGCGAGGGGCGCGTCCTCCTTGGCGCGGATGCGGTGAAAGCCGCGCTGGCGGCATTCCTCGACGCGCGCCGCCGCGAGGTTGCTCTGCACGCCCGCCATGTGGCGCGCGCCGAGGGCTTCCACGCGGACCTGCTCGATGGCGTCGAAGATGGCGCGCGAGGTCGGGCCCGAGGGCTGGCGCTTGGCGTGCAGCTCCGCGTCGTGATGGCGCAGGCGGAGCGCGAAGCTGTCGGCCTCGCCGCGCACGACGGCCGCCTCGTCCGCCGGCAGCTCGCGCGAGGGCATGGGAAGACGCGCCTGGTTGCCGGAGAGCGACGGGCGATCGGGCGAGAAGCTGACGTTCGCCTCGGGCTCGCACGAGAGCGCCCGCATCGCCGCTGCGGTGACCTGGCGAAACTCCTCGAGCGGATTGTCGCGGCTGCGGTCGTTCGCCATCGGCCCTACGCGTGATGCGCCTTGACCAAGGACTCGGCCAGCTCCGTGCCGAAGCAGCGCTGGTAGTACTCGGCGACCACCGCGCGCTCCGCCTCGTCGCACTTGTTGAGGAAGGTGACGCGGAAGCCGAAGCCGATGTCGTGGAAAATCTCCGCGTTCTCCGCCCAGGTGAGCACCGTGCGCGGCGACATGACGGTGGAGATGTCGCCGGCGATGAAGCCGCTGCGGGTGAGCTCGGCGAGCTGGACCATGGCGTCGATCTGCTTGCGGCCCTCCTCGCTGTCGTAGTTGGGCGCCTTGGCGAGCACGATCGCCATCTCCTCCTCATGCGGGAGGTAGTTGAGGGTGGCGACGATGTTCCAGCGGTCCATCTGACCCTGGTTGATCTGCTGCGTGCCGTGGTAGAGGCCGGTGGTATCGCCGAGCCCGATCGTATTGGCGGTGGCGAAGAGGCGGAAGGCGGGATGCGGCCGGATCACGCGGTTCTGGTCCAAGAGCGTGAGCTTGCCCTCGACCTCGAGCACGCGCTGGATCACGAACATCACGTCCGGGCGGCCCGCGTCGTACTCGTCGAACACGAGTGCGGTCGGATGCTGCAGCGCCCAAGGGAGGAGGCCCTCGCGGAACTCCGTCACCTGCTTGCCGTCGCGGATGACGATCGCGTCCTTGCCGACGAGATCGATGCGGCTGATGTGGCTGTCGAGATTGACGCGGATGCAGGGCCAGTTGAGGCGCGCCGCCACCTGCTCGATGTGCGTCGATTTGCCGGTGCCGTGGTAGCCCGCGATGATGACGCGGCGGTTGTAGGCGAAGCCGGCAAGAATCGCGAGCGTGGTGTCGCGATCGAAGCGGTAGACCTCGTCGAAGTCCGGCACCAGCTCGCTCGGCCGGCTGAAGGCCGGGCATTCCATGTCGACGTCGATCCCGAAGGTCTGCCGCACGGAGACCTTGATGTCGGGGACATCGATCGGCGGGGTTTCGAGCTTCCCCGAAGGCATGGTGGCGCTCATTGAGTCTGTCCAAGGGTTGTGGAGGATGAAATCGCTATCACGCGGCGAGGCTGCTCTTCAAGGTGGTGTAGGCCTGGTTGATGACTTTCAAGCGCTCCTCCGCAACCTTGTCGCCACCGTGTCGATCAGGGTGGTGGAGCTTCACCAGCTCCTTGTAGCGCGCCTTGAGCTCCTTGAGGGTGACCGGCCCCGCGAGCTCGAACGTCGCGAGGGCCTCCGCCTCGGCCCTCGGCCGCGCGCGCGCCGCGGGCTCCCGCTCGGCCTTGCGCTCCTCCTCGAAGAGATCGAAGAAGTCGCGCAGCCTGGCCTGATGGAAGCGCCCGGCGCGGAACGCACCGATGCCGAGCGGCCAAGTGGGGCGCTCCCACACCGTGTCGCGCCGGAGATGCAGCTCGATCTGGCGCTCGTCCATGCCGGCGAAATAGTTCCAGCGCTGGTTATAGTCGCGCACGTGCGCGAGGCAGAACCAATAATAGTCCGTCAGGCGCTCGCGGTCCTTGGGCGCGCGGTAGAGGCCCTCCGCGGCGCAGTCCGGATGATCGCAGCGGCGCAGACTGGGCGGCGCTTCCGCAGCCCATGGATCCATGCCGATGTAAGCCTGCCTGTGCATACACCCAGTATGGGGCGGCCCGGCGCGTCTAGCAAGCCTGCGCTCCGGGCAGCCGGCAGCAGCCGGCCAGCTTGACGAGGGGCGCCCGAGATTGCACTTCTGAAGCATTACAAGGACCTTAAACCCGGAGGGAGTCATGCGCGTCGAGGCACGCATCCGCGCCAAGCTCAGCGAGGCGCTTCAGCCCGAGCGGCTCGCGGTCATCGACGAATCGGCGCGTCACGCCGGCCACGCCGGTGCCCGGCCCGGCGGCGAGACGCACTTCCGAGTCGAGATCGTCTCGGCCGCCTTCGAGGGTGCCTCGCGCGTCGCCCGCCAGCGCCGCGTCTACGAGATCCTCAAGGACGAGCTTCAGGGCGGCGTGCACGCGCTGTCGCTCTCCACCTTGACGCCCGGCGAGGCCAAGAAGCCTCACGCGGCCGTGTAATAGTCGGGCCAGTAGCGCTTCACCACCTCGCTGTCGTGCGCGAGGGCCTTGCAGCTGTCGATGAGCTCGGGCCGGCCGCGCCGCTCGTGCCCCATCGTCTCGCCGTGCTCGCGCGCGCGCTTCTCGCGCGCCGGGAAGATGGATTGGAAGGCGGTGGTGGCGATCGGCCAGAGGAGCTCGACGAGGTGGGTGCAGCCCTTGACGCCGCCGACCCGCGCGCGCACCTGCCGGCGCCAGCCGGGCCCGATGGTGAGACCCTTGAGCGTGGCGAAATTGGGCGTGACCGTGGGACAGAGATTGAAGGGGTGGTAATCGCTCGCCGCCTCGACCTCGTGGATCAGGAGATCCTCGTCGACGGTCACGCGCAGCGACATCTCATGCACCGGCACGCCCGCCGCCACCTCGCCGCGGTAGTCGCTCTGCCAGCCATAGGTCTTGGTGTCGACGAGGTGGCCCTCGATGTCCCAGAGCCCGTCCTTGCGCTGGTAGCCGCGGCACTCGATGCGCCGCGTATGGATATGCTCGCGCTCGCGCGCCTGGCTTAAGGGCATGGTCCGTCCATCCATCCGCTTTATATTGCACCGCAATATAAGGGTCTTGGCCCACGGGTCAAGCGCGGGGGAGCGGGCGCGGTGCCGCCGGTGCCGCGCCGCCGAATGGCGAAGCCGCGGAAATTCCGCTCGTGTCGTGGATCGAAAATTCATTCGATCTCCGTTGACCCGTCTCTTCCCCGCCATACCGGCGAAAGCCGGTATCCATTGCGCAGATCGGTCCCGCCCCGGATCCAGTCCGGGGTCGCCGGGACGGGAGATGGGAGAGGTGGCGAATTTACGATTGGGGACGCTGGAGCAATTTCAGATTAGCTCAAATCGAATCTATGCTTCGTCATTGCCGCCCCCGGATTAAATCCGGGGGTGACCCGGCAATCCATGGACCCTCGGGTCACCCCCGGGCTTGGACCCGGGGGCGAGGGTGACGATCAGGGGAATGCTTCTAGCCGAGCCGAACATGCTCTAGGTTCGCGGCCGATCACGAAATCCGGCAAAGCCCGATCAACGGGCGGCGGCTCATGGTCGACAACAACATCAAGTCCCGCCACTGGGCGAACCATACGCTCAAGCAGGCGGGACTCGAAAAGGCGTTCTGAGCCGATGTGGCGCAAGGATGCCCGCCGGCCCCGGCCGTGCCGCGATAAGCGTTCATTGATCGGGCCTCTACGAATGCGCAGATGTCCGCTTCCTGGCTGAAGGCGGCCAATTCTTCGCCTGTCGCTGGAGGTCAGAGAAGTGCCACTTTCGGACTCTCACGCCATTTAATCTATAGTCTGCGGGATTCGCAGCGATTTACGGATGCCGTTCCGCCGATCCGGGAGCTCGCGACTTCCTGTCAAGCCTTCTCGCCGCGAGAACGCGCCCAATATTACGAGTTTCTTGGAACGACTCTCACGCGCGCGAATCGCTGGCCGGAGGCGCTCGACGCCTTTAAGTGGTCATTCACCATATTGGCCATGCACGGTATTTAGACCGTTTTCCTTAGGCGCGATTACGGCGAGCAGGTCCAGGCCTGGATGGCGCAGCTCTTGCCGGCGCGGATGCGGCAGGCAGATAGGGCGTCGTTTTCGGCTTCATCCTGCGTCGATCCCTTGCCGGAGGTGACGGTGTCGCTGGCTCCGGCCGCGACCGCGCCGCAGCTATGGGTCAAGCGGATGACGATCTCGCAATCGCTGCCGTGCTGCTTGCAGAACTTCAGCGCCATCTGGTCGGCCTGGGAAGCACTGTCCTGGTTGTAGGCCCAGCCGGTGGCACCACTATCCTTGCCATAGGCGATCGCCCCATAGGGGGCGGCAGGGCCACACGCGCTTTGGCAATTGCTCCGGCAACTCGAATAATTCGGATTGCTCCGAACGCCGCAAACACTACTCGCGCACCAATCTACGCAGGTTGAATCGCGGCACGCGCCTTGGCAACCCCTCCGGCATTCCGAATTTGCATTCGGATCGCAACCAAAATTTCTCAAGCAGTAAGCTAGGCAGGCTTCATCGGCCGGTGCGGGCTGCGCCGCCACGCCGAGGAAAACGCTCAAGGCCGGAAGAAAGAGCCATCGCAGTTTCATGAGTTCAGGCCCCCGCGTGGAATGGTTGCATGGGCCAGGACCGGGTTTCAACCGAGATTACCCACATGACTCCCAATCGCACGTGAATGTTCGTACTTTTCCGGCCTTCCTGCAAGGCGGACACGGGGTGCAGACGGTAACCGGCGCCTCGGATGGCCCGAACGTTAGTCGAGGGGGCTGATCTGGCATTTTCCTTGGCATTTGGACACACTCCGTCCGTCGTGATAACGCATCTGGCTGTCCCAGTTTCTACGCTGGGACCGGTCTTGGCCGCAGTCCGTCGATCAGCCGAAGAATTTCCCTGAACAATTTCCTCGGCACCGCGACCTTGGCCATTTGGAACGTTACGTAGGGGCCATGGCTCACCACCTTGGCGCCGATCTTGATGAGTTTCTCGCGCAAGCTGGTCAAGGACCACGGCTCCGCCGTCGCGGGCCGTCCGCATCGGGTCAATCTGCTAGGTGACCAGCCGGCCGATCTCTATCCGCTGAGAGGCCGGAATCGGACTTGGCTTGGCCGACTTCATTCGTCGTAAAGTGCCATATGCGGACATCTGCGGAGATAATCCCGCTTTCGCCACGGGCACCCGTGGGGATGAAGGAAATTCAACCAGGCCTCGGCTTCCAGCCCTCAGTTCGAGCACTCTGAGGCCTGCACCCTGCAATCCTTGCCGCCGCCTTGTTCGCACTTGTTCTGGGCGTCCGCGCGCGCCTGACCATCGCTGTCGCCAAGGCCCCAAAAGGCGACCGCGCCTTCGGCTGCGGCCACCGCTCCGCATTTGCGGTCGAACCACACCACCACTTCGCAGTCGTTGCCTTGCTTCGCGCAGGTCTGCATGGCTTTGCTTTCCGCTTCCGCCTGGCTGCCCCAATGATAGGAGGAGCCCCAGGCCCCGCTCGTGCGCCCATAGGCGATGGCGCCGTAGCTGGCGGCAGGGGCCTTGCAAGTCATATGACCCGGAGCATCCCATATGCAATTCGGGTCCATAGTTGGAGCCGGGTATTGCGCGAACAGAACCGCGCCGGGCTTCGAAGCATCCCATGTGCAGTTCGGGTCCATACTTGGGCTTCCGACCCGCGCCGACGCGGCCGCCGCCGGCACAAGCAGGACGCCTAGTGCCACCGCCGCAATTCCTCTCGCCCGTCTCATGGCTCGCTCCTCTGCGTTCGGTCAGAACTAACCTCTCGGAGGTCCCTTACGAGCGACATGCCCCAGATGCTCTCTGATTCGGACGGAAATCTGCCCCGTTTCGACACTTCCGGCAAGCACCCGCCCGATGCCGATGGGGGTCTGGATCATCGCGACTGTCTGGTTCGGGCCAAGCTCCGACCGCCTCGCTTCTGACCCGTTTGTCCACCTTGGTTCCCCTTGCGGGCAGCCGACGGCCGCGGCTTTCCGCCCATCCATGAACGCACGCCCGAAGCGGCGCCCCTCACTTCCCCTCCTCGAGCGGCGGCCGGGTCAGGCGGATGGCGGTGATCTGGTTGCGCTGGCGCCGCAGGATCTCGAAGCGGAAGCCGAAGAAGGTGAAGACCTGGCCGGGCTCGGGGATGGCGCGCGCCTCGTGCATGACCAAGCCGGCAAGGGTGGAGGCCTCCTCGTCGGGGAGGCGCCAGTCGAATTCGCGGTTGAGATCGCGGATGGTGACGCTGCCCTTCACCATGTAGGTGCCGCCCGGCTCGGGCCGCACGCCCGCGAGCCCGCTGCCCGGCTCGTGCCGCCCGCCGCGGAGCGCGATCTCGAGCTCGTCCGTGATGTCGCCGACGATCTCCTCGAGCACGTCCTCGAGCGTCACGATGCCGAGCCAGCTGCCGTACTCGTCGACGACGAACGCCATGTGCTCGCGCCGCTTGCGGAAGGCGCCCAGCTGATTGAGGAGCGTCGTCGAGTCCGGGATGAACCAGGGCTTGACGATGGCACTGTCGAGCGCGAGCGTGTCGAGAGCGCCCGCGTTGGCGCGAAGTGCGCGCAGAAGCGCCCGGGCGTGCAGGACACCCACGATGTTGTCGGGCTCGCCGCGCCAAAGCGGGATGCGCGAATAGCGGCTCTCGACTGCTTGATCGATGATGCGTGCCGTGGGCAGGTCGGCCTCGATGGTCTCGACGTCCTTGCGATGGAGCATGATCTCGTCCACCTTGACCTCGTCGAGGTCGAGCACGCTCCTCAGCATGCGCCGCTCCTCGACCGTCTCGGGCTCCGGGCCGTGGTGGAGATCGATGGCACCCCTGAGCTCCTCCTCGCGATGCGTGCCGCTCATCGCGACGCCGGTCCGCACGCCGAGAAGCCGCAGCATCACGCGCACGAGGACCTCGATGCCGTGGGTGATGGGCCCGAGCAGCCAGATGACGGCGCGCACGAGGGGAGCAGTCGCGAGGGCTACCCGATCGGCATGATTGAGCGCATAGGTCTTCGGCAGCACCTCTCCGAACAACAGCACGAGCGTCGTCATGACGATCGTCGCATAGGCGACGCCGGCGTGGCCGAACCAGTCGATGAGCAGGCTCGTCGCCAGCGCCGACGCCAGGATATTGGCGAGATTGTTGCCGAGGAGGATGGCGCCGATGAGGCGCTCCTTCGCCCGGCGCAGCCGATTGACGAGACGGGCGCGCTCGTTGCCGCGCCGCTCGAGCGCGTGCATGCGCGGCCGCGAGGCGCCGGTGATCGCCGTCTCGGAGGCGGCGAAGAAGGCGGAGGCGAGCAGAAGCACCAGGATGAGGGCGAGCGTGCCGACGAGCGTGAGGTCGATATCCATCTCCGGACGCACCGCTCAGGCGGCGATCGCGGCGTCGAGCAGCATCCGCACGGCCTCTGGCGCCACCTCGCGCGCGACGAAGGCCTCTCCGATCCCGCGCGCGAGCACGAAGGCGATGCGGCCGTCGCGCACCTTCTTGTCGCGCGCCATGTGCTCGACGAGCCGGCCCGCGTCCCAGCGCCGGCCGTCCGTGCGATCGAGCGTCGTCGGCAGGCCCATCGCGGCGAGGTGGCGGCGTACGCGCGCCGCGTCCGCCGCGAGGCAGTATCCGAGCCGGACCGAGAGGTCGAAGGCCATGACCATGCCGAGGGCCACCGCCTCGCCGTGGAGGAGCTCCCGGCCGAAGCCCGTCTCGGCCTCGAGCGCGTGGCCGAAGGTATGGCCGAGGTTGAGAAGCGCGCGCTCGCCGCCCTCGCGCTCGTCCGCAGCTACGATCGCGGCCTTCAACTCGCAGCTCCTGGCAACCGCGTGATGCAGCGCTTCCGCGTCTCCCGCTGCCAGCGCCTTGCCGTGCTTCTCGAGCCAGGCGAAGAACTCGGCGTCGTTGATGAGCCCGTACTTCGCCACCTCGGCGTATCCGGCGCGGAGCTCGCGCTCCGGCAGCGTGGCGAGCGCTCCCACGTCGGCGAGCACGAGCCGCGGCTGGTAAAAACTGCCCACCAGGTTCTTGCCGTGGCGCGTGTTGATGGCGGTCTTGCCGCCGACCGCGCTGTCGACCTGGGCAAGCAGCGTCGTCGGAATCTGCACGTATGCGATGCCGCGAAGCACGATGCTCGCGGCGAAGCCGGTGAGATCGCCGACGACGCCGCCGCCCAAGGCCACGAGCGTCGTCGTGCGCTCGATCGGCCCCTCGAGCAGGCGGTCGAGCACGGCCTCGAGGTGCGCCCAATCCTTCGTCGCCTCGCCGGGCGGCAGCACGATCTCGTCGTGGAAGACTTGGGCGCGGTCGAGCGAGGCGGCGAGACGGTCGAGGTGAAGGGCGGCGACATGCTCGTCCGTCACCACGACGACGCGCGGCCGGGCGAGCACGGGCGCAAGCAAGCCGCCCGCTTCCTCGATCAGCCGCTCGGCCACGAGGATGTCGTAACTGCGCTCGCCGAGGGCCACGCGGATGGTGCGGCGCCGGCTCATGGTGCCGGCTCGCGCACCTTGCCCGAGCGCTCCTCCCTCTCGGGGGCGAGGAAGCGCTCGAGCGCCTCGATCACGCGCTCGACCGTGACCTCGGGCGGCGCATCGTTGCTGTCGACCACGATGTCGGCCTCGGCATAGACCGGATAGCGCGCCTCCATGAGCCGCGCGAGCGTGGTACGGCGGTCGCCGTTGTTGAGAAGCGGGCGGTTGGCCCGCCGCGCGGTGCGCCGCAGCAGGAGCTCGAGGTCGGCGCGCAGCCAGATCGAGATGGCGCGCTCGCGGATCTTTCCGCGCGTGCGCGCGTCCATGAAGGCGCCCCCGCCGGTCGAGAGCACGTGGGGCGGCTGCTCGAGGAGCCTGGCGATCACGCGGCGCTCGCCGTCGCGGAAATGCGCCTCGCCGTGGCGCTCGAAGATGTCCGCGATCGTGCAGCCGGCCGCGCGCTCGATCTCCTGGTCCGCGTCCACGAAGGAGAGGCCGAAGTACTGGGCAAGCCGCTTGCCGATGCAGCTCTTGCCGGCCCCCATGAGCCCGACGAGGACGAGCGTCTTGCCGGGCTTGCGCTGCGGGTCGTTGCCGGCCGGGGCGGGAGGTTGGGTCGTTCTCATGGACGTTCCGGGCGCACTCGGCAAGCCTCGCCCGCGCGCCGCGTCTTAAGGCTCGCGAGGTTTTCCGCGCGACGAGAATGCCGTAATATCGCCACACTGCAACCTTAACACAATGCCCGATCGCGTGTCGCCACGGGTGCTGCACGTTCGAGATGGGGCTCCTTCACCGCGGCGCCTGCCGCTCCAAGCGAACGGACGCGTATGTCCAAGCTCTCCCGCATCATCGCGCTCTTCATCCTCGTCGTCGTCGCCGCCGCAGCCGTCTTCCTCGCCACCTGGCAGATCCCGGCGCCGACGGCCAAAGTCGAGAAGGTCATACCCAATGAGCGCTTCCCGCGCTAGCCGCCTTGCGGCCGCCCTCTTGGGCGCACTCCTCCTCTCGATGGCGCGCGCCGATGCCGGGGGGAGCGAGGCGGCGAGCCAACTGGCCCAGGCCCAGGGGGCGCCCATCCAGATCGTTCCGCTGCCCCCACCCCAGCCCAATGAGGGCGCAACGCCAGGGCCGGGCGCTCAACCCCCGGCCCAGGCCGCGCCGACAGCACCTGCCGGAGGGGGAGCGGCCCCCGCTCAAGCGGGCCCGCCCGCGGGTGCCGCGCGCCTGCCCGCTTCGCCCAAAGGCATCGAGGTCGACAAGCTCGCGGCCACCAACAGGGAGGCGGCGGGGGTGCTCGACGCGCGCAACGGCGGTCTCGGCACCGAGCTCTGGCGCGGCACGCCGCACGCGCTCGTCGAGAGCCTCATTCAGGCGCTGCCTGCGAGCATTCCCTCGCCGGCGTTGCGCGAGCTCGCGCGGCGCCTGCTCCTTACCTCGGCCACACCACCCGAGGGGCCGCCGAGCGGCGGGCCGGACCTCCTCTCCTTGCGCGCGCAAAAGCTCGCCGAGATGGGCGATTTCGAAGACTTGAAGGCGCTCTTGGCGGCGGCCCCCGGTACTGCGGGCGAGGAGACGCTCGCCCGCATCGGGGTGGAGGCGCTTCTGCTCGAGGGCAAGACGGACGCCGTATGCGCGGAGATCGGCAACCTCATCCGCAGCTATCACAGCCTCTATTGGCAAAAGGTGCAGGTGTTCTGCCTGGCGCTCGCCAAGAAGAACCAGGAGGTCGATGCCGGCATCGGCCTGCTGCGCGAGGAGGGCGATGACAAGGACGGCGCCTATTTCACGCTGATCGACGCGATCATGGGCAATAAGGCGGCCAAGGTGACGAGCCTCGATGCGGCGACGCCGCTCGCCCTCGCCATGATGCGCGCGGCGAAGCAGACGTTGCCCGAGGAGGCGATGCGCAACGCGCAACCGGCGGTCCTGCGCGCGATCGCCGACGGCGCCGAGGCGGGAAGCGATCTCGGCCTTGTCGCCGCCGAGCGTGCAGAGCTGCAGGGGGCGCTCACGGGGGAAGCGCTCCGGCGCATCTATGACGGCGTCAAGCTGAGCGACGCCGAGCTGCAGAATGCCTTGAGCCAGGCGCAAGCCGAATACGGCCCGCGCGCGCGCGTCCTGCTCTATCGCGCCGCCAAGACCGAGACGGTGCCCACGGCGCGCGCCGAGGCGTTGCGCACGGCCCTCTCGCTCGCACGCTCGGCCAATCTCTATGAGCTCGCGGTCGCGGTCAATCTGCCGGCCATCGAGGCGCTCGCCCCCTCGACCGAGCTCGGCTTTTTCGCGAGCGAGGCCGGCCGCGCCCTCGTCTACGCAGGCGAGATCGACATGTCGGAGGGCTGGTTCTCCGTGGCGGATGCCGACAGTCGCGCCGCGGGCAGTGCCGCCAATGCGGCCACGGAGCTGTGGCCCTATGCGCGCCTTCTGGCGTCGGACGCAGACGCGAAAGATAACGAGCGCCTTCTCGGCTGGCGCACCGAGGAGAAGGCGAAGGCGGGGGCCGAGGCCAAGCTCGTCGACGAGCGTGCCGCGCGCCTGCTCGGCCTCGCGGCAGCACTCGGCAAGCCGTTTCAAAGCGCGGCCTGGCAGTCGCTCTACCTGGCGAGCGATGCGGAGCCGGCGGCGATGCCGCCTCTCCCCCTCTGGCAGGGGCTGAGTTTTGCCGTCCAAGACGGACGGCGCGGCGAGGCGGTGCTTTTGGCGCTGCTCGCGGTCGGCTCGGCAGGCGTGCAGAACGCCAATCCGATCGCGCTCGATGCGGTGATCGAGAGCTTGCGCCGGCTCGGGCTCGACAAGGACGCGCGCCGGCTGGCCATCGAGGCGGCGGTCGGCGCGGGCATTTAGAGGTGGCCCAGGGGACGCGAAGGGGTCGCGGGCGGCCGCGCAAGCGGGCAGCCGCGCCGCTTTCGCCTCGCCTCGAGGCCTTTCTCGAGATGCTCATCGCCGAGCGCGGTGCTGCGCGCAACACGGTCGAGGCCTATCGCCGCGATCTCGACGATTTCGCAGCCTTCCTCGGCGAGCGCGGCGGCGCCCTCGATCGCGCGGACGGCCCCGCGATCCGCGCCTATCTGGCGAGGCTCGCGCACGCCGGTGTCAAGCCGCGCACCGCGGCCCGGCACCTCTCCGCACTGCGACAGTTCCACCGCTTCCTCTGCGAGGAGGGCGCGCGTCCGGACGACCCCACCCTAGCCCTCGACAGCCCGCGCCAGGGACGCGCACTTCCCAGATATTTGAGCGAGGCGGAGGTGGATGCCCTGCTCGCCGCCGCGCATCGCCGCGAGGGCGCCGAGGGCTTGCGGCTTGCCGCCCTCGTCGAGCTCCTCTATGCGACGGGCCTGCGCGCCTCGGAGCTGGTGGCCCTCCCCCTCGCGGCGCTCGCGCGCGACCGCCGCCTCCTCACCGTGCGCGGGAAAGGCGGCAAGGAGCGTATCGTACCGCTTTCCGCACCCTCGCGCGCAGCACTCGCAGCCTGGCTCGAGGCGCGGGCGGCACGGCACCCGCGCGGCAAGGAGTCGCGCTGGCTCTTCCCCTCCTTCGGCAAGCAAGGCCATTTGACGCGCCACCGTCTGGGCCAGCTCCTCAAGGCGCTCGCCGGCTCGGCGGGACTGGCACCCGCCAAGGTGTCGCCCCATGTGCTGCGCCACGCCTTTGCCACGCACTTGCTCGGCCGCGGCGCGGACTTGCGCAGCGTGCAGCGCCTCTTGGGCCACGCGGACATCAGCACGACCCAGATCTACACCCACGTGCTCGAGGCGCGCCTCAAGAGCCTCGTCACCGAGCACCACCCGCTTGCCAAGCCGGCAAGACGATAGCGCTGAAACTGACGACGACGGTTCGAGGATGGGCGCGCGGCGCGCTCCGGCGCGGAGCAGGAGGGATGAACGACGGCTGTCGACGGGATATGCCTTCCACGAGGCGTCGGGCTCAAACCTCCTTTTCCTTGCTCGCGTCGCTCTGCGGCGGCAGCTCCTTATGTATCCAGCCGCCTTTGAGCACCCTTTGCATCGGCGGCGGCGCCGGCTTGTAATAGATCTGCCCCGTCCTCTTGTCGTGCACGGAGCTCTTGTGACGGAGCGCTCCGATACTCCCGTTCGGCCGATCCGACATCGCGGCCTCCTTTCATGCCGTCGTGGATCAATAAAGCGGCGATCATCAGGAAAGCGAAGGCGAGCGCTGCGAGGAGAGCGGAGAGCGCGCAGCTGCGCGCGCCGGCTCGCTCGGCGTTGTTCGCGCGATTGTGAATGGCGCCTTCCGCGTATTGCTCGATCATGGCGTCGCGCACATCGGCGGCGATCGCCTCCTCGATCTCGGCGGGTGCTAATTCCGTATGGCGATAGTAGCGCCGCAGATTCCTGATGTAGGTGTTGAGCTCGTTCTCGCGCATGAGGTAGGCGAAGCTTCGCGGCCAGAGCGAGCGCAGCAAAAAGAAGACGGCAAGAAAGGCGAAGATGCCCAGGAACAACAAAATGAAATAGATCGCTAAAGAAAAGAGCGACCAAGACAACACGGGGATGGCCGGCCGCAATACGCCGACGATGATCGCCAATACAGCCAAAGCCGTTGCAAAAGACGGAAGGCTCCTCGTCAGGCTCTCCTCTTGAGCCATCTCCCGCCTGTAGCTGTCGGCGAGGATCGTTTCCAGGTATTCGTTCGCATCCATGTCTTCGCCCGAACGGATTCACCCGTAACGCGGCCAACCCCACATGCGAGAAACATGATAGGGCCTCTCGTGTCGCGTGTCTATATACTCACTTTTTCTCGTTTCTTGCACATATTGCGCTAGTGCCTCAGTCGGCGCATGGGGAGCCGCGATTGTCCGTTGGATTTCAAAGCGCGGAAGCCGGCAAGGAACCTCGGCTGCGCTGCTTGCAGAGCCGCTGGGATAAGCGCCGCGCGCGATTGACTTTCGGGCTTCGTTGGCCCATACCCCCTGGCGCGGTGCGGAATTATCTCCCGCATGCGCGAATCTCCCCAACTTTTTCCGCCGATGTCCACGATGAGAGGTCGAGGATGAGTTTCAAGATTGTCGAGCAGGCGCGGCCGCGGCTCAACCGCAGCGAGCTCGCCGTCCCTGGCAGCAATCCGAAACTGTTTGAGAAGGCGGCGGCATCGGCGGTCGACGTCGTCTTTCTCGACCTCGAGGACGCCGTGGCACCCGACGAAAAGGAGGCGGCTCGCAAGAACGTCATCCAGGCGATCAACGGCATCGACTGGGGAGCCAAGAGCCTCTCGGTGCGCATCAACGGCCTCGACACCCAATACATGTACCGTGACGTGGTCGACGTGCTCGAGCAGACGGGGGAGCGGCTCGACCTCATCATGATCCCCAAGGTCGGCACGCCGTCGGACGTCTACGCGCTCGACATGCTGGTGAGCCAGATCGAGACGGCGAAGCGGAGGAAGAAGCGTATCGGCTTCGAGCTCATCATCGAGACCGCGCTCGGCATGCAGAACGTCGAGACGATCGCGGCGGCGAGTCCGCGGCTCGAGTCGCTGCACTTCGGCGTGGCCGATTACGCGGCATCCACGCGCGCGCGGACGACCAATATCGGCGGACCGAACCCCGACTATGCCGTGCTCACCGACAAGGATGCGGCAGGCGGGCGCGAGCGCCACTGGGGCGACATGTGGCATTACGCGATCGCGCGTCTCGTGGTGGCGGCGCGGGCGAACGGCTTGCGGCCGCTCGACGGCCCGTTCGGCGATTTCTCCGACGCCGACGGCTTCCGCGCCCAGGCGCGCCGCGCCGCGGCCCTCGGCTGCGAGGGCAAGTGGGCGATCCACCCGAGCCAGATCGCACTTGCCAACGAGGAGTTCAGCCCAAGCGAGGCCGAGCTCGGCAAGGCCCGGCGCATCATCGTCGCCATGGCCGAGGCGCAGAAGGAGGGCAAGGGTGCGGTCTCGCTCGACGGCAGGCTGATCGACATCGCCTCCATCCGCCAGGCCCAGGTGCTGGTCGAGAAGGCAAAGCAGATCGGCGCCGCGAAATAGGCGCAAACGCCGCTTTGCCGTCGCGACTCCGCCGGAGCTGTGATAGGTAAGGCCTCGGCCATGCATCAGTATCTCGACTTCGAAAAGCCGATCGCGGAACTCGAGGGCAAGATCGAGGAGCTCCGGCACCTGACCGACGGCGCCGAGCTGAACATCGCCGAGGAGGTCGCGCGCCTTCAGCTCAAGCTCGAGCGGCTCCTGCGCCAGACCTACAGCCGGCTATCGGCATGGCAGAAGGTGCAGGTGGCACGCCATCCGGAGCGGCCGCGCTTCTCGGACTACGTCAAGGGCCTGATCGCGGATTTTACCCCGCTCGCCGGCGACCGCAGGTTCGGCGAGGACCGCGCGATCGTGGGCGGACTCGGCCGCTTCCGCGGCCGCTCGCTCGTCGTCATCGGCCACGAGAAGGGCGCCGATACGCAAAGCCGGCTGCGCCACAACTTCGGCATGGCCAAGCCCGAGGGCTATCGCAAGGCGCAGCGCCTCATGCAGCTCGCCGACCGCTTCCAGCTGCCCGTCTTGACGCTCGTCGACACGGCGGGCGCCTATCCGGGGGTGGATGCCGAGGAGCGCGGCCAGGCGGAAGCGATCGCCACGAGCATCGTCACCTGCCTCGAGATTCGCGTCCCGCTCGTGAGCGTCATCATCGGCGAGGGGGGATCGGGCGGCGCCATCGCGCTGGCGGTCGCCAACGCGGTGCTCATGCTCGAGCACGCGGTCTATTCCGTGATCTCGCCCGAAGGCTGCGGCTCGATCCTCTGGCGCGACGGCGCGCACGTGCAGGAGGCGGCCGAGGCGCTCAAGCTGACCGCCCAGGATCTGTTGCGCCTGGGCATCGTCGACCAGATCGTCCCGGAGCCGCTCGGAGCGGCGCACCGCGAGAAGGAGAAGGCGATCGCCGCCGTCGGCAGCGCGGTCGAGGAGGCGCTGCGCGCGCTCGAGAAGCTCGACGGCAACCAGCTCAGGCAGCGCCGCAGAGCGAAGTTCCTCGAGATGGGGGGTCAGATATCGGATGTCAGATGACGGAGGACGGACGACGGATCGCCAATGCGTCATCCGTCGTCTGTCTTCCGTCGTCCGCGCCGTCAGACCTTCCCGTGGCAGTGCTTGTGCTTCTTGCCCGAGCCGCAGGGGCACGGCGCGTTGCGCGGCACCTTGCCCCAGCTCGCGCTGTCGTTGCGATTGATCCAACGCGCGGTCGGCTCGAACCACACCAGGCCCGGCACCGGAGGCCCGGCCTCGGGGCCCGGCTGCCTGCCGCGCAGGATGGGGCCCGCCGGCAGCGGGCGCGCGCCATCGGTGCCGGTCGCCTGCACCTCGCCGAACATGCCGACCTCCTCGTGCTGCTCCTGGAGCTGGCGCGGCTGCTGCTGCGGCATGAGCTGCTCGGGCTGCTGGATGCGCAGCTCGAGGTGGCAGAGCACGCTCGTCACCGTCTCCCGCAGGCGCCCGAGCATGTCCTCGAAGAGCGCGAAGGCCTCGCGCTTGTACTCGATGAGCGGATCGCGCTGGCCGTAGGCCCTGAGCCCGATCGCCTGGCGCAGGTGGTCGAGGGAGAGGAGGTGGTCCTTCCACACCTGGTCGAGGAGCTGCAGGAGGATGCTCTTCTCGGCCATGCGCATGATCTCGGGGCCGTACTGCCCGACTTTCTCGGCCATCTTGGCGCCCGCCGCCTTCTCGATCCGCTCGAGCACCTCGCTGTCGGAAAGTCCCTCCTCCTTCGCCCAGGCATCGAAGGGAAGCTCGAGGCCGAGCAGGCGCAACGTCTCCTCGTGCAGGCCCTTGGTGTCCCATTGCTCGGGGTAGGAATGCTCGGGGATGAAGCGGGAGACGGTCGCCCGGATCACGTCTCTGCGCATGTCCTCGACCATCTGCGCCACGTCGTCGGTCTGCATGAGCTCGCGGCGCTGCTCGTAGATGACCTTGCGCTGGTCGTTCATCACGTCGTCGAAGCGCAGCAGGTTCTTGCGGATGTCGAAGTTGCGCGCCTCCACCTTCTGCTGCGCCTTCTCGAGCGCCTTGTTGATCCAGGGGTGGGTGATGGCCTCGCCTTCCTTGAGGCCGAGCTTCTGCAGCATCCCGTCCATGCGCTCGGAGCCGAAAATGCGCATGAGGTCGTCCTCGAGCGAGAGGAAGAATTTGGAGGCTCCCGGATCGCCCTGGCGGCCGGAGCGGCCGCGCAGCTGATTGTCGATGCGCCGGCTCTCGTGGCGCTCCGTGCCGACGACGAGGCAGCCGCCCGCCTGGATCACGATCTCCTTGGCGCGCGCCACCTCGGCGCGCACTTCCTCCTCCTTGGCCTTGTGCAGGCTTTCGTCCGCGATCGAGCCGAGCTCCTGCTTGACCCGCATCTCGACGTTGCCGCCGAGCTGGATGTCGGTGCCGCGGCCCGCCATGTTGGTGGCGATGGTGACGGCACCCGGCCGGCCGGCCTGCGCGATGATGTAGGCCTCCTGCTCGTGGTAGCGGGCGTTGAGCACCTGGTGCGGCACCTTGCGCTTCTTGAGCATGTCGGAGAGGAGCTCCGACTTCTCGATGGAGACCGTGCCGACGAGCACGGGCTGCTTGCGGGCCTGCGCGTCCATGATGGTGTCGACGATCGCGTCGTTCTTCTCGCGCGCGGTGCGATAGACCTCGTCGTCCATGTCCTTGCGCACGCACGGCAGGTTGGTCGGAATCTCGGCGACTTCCAGCTTGTAGATGTCGGCGAACTCCTCGGCCTCGGTCATCGCGGTGCCCGTCATGCCCGCGAGCTTGGGATACATGCGGAAGTAGTTCTGGAAGGTGATGGAAGCGAGCGTCTGGTTCTCGGTCTGCACCTCGACCCCTTCCTTGGCCTCGAGCGCCTGGTGCAGCCCGTCGGAATAGCGCCGGCCCTCCATCATGCGGCCGGTGAACTCGTCGATGATGACGACCTTGCCGCCCTTGACGATGTAGTCGGTGTCGCGCTGGAAGAGCTTGTGGGCGCGGAGCGCCTGGTTGACGTGGTGGAGCACCGAGATGTTGGCGATGTCGTAGAGTCCGCCGCTCTTCAAGAGCTCCGCCTCGCGCGCCATCTCCTCCACGTGGTTGACGCCCGCCTCGGTGAGCGTCACCGCCCGCGCCTTCTCGTCCTTCTCGTAATCCTCGGGGACGAGGTGCGGCATGAGCGCGTTGACCTTGACGTAGAGCTCCGAGCTGTCCTCGGCGGGACCCGAGATGATGAGCGGCGTGCGCGCCTCGTCGATGAGGATGCTGTCGACCTCGTCGACGATGGCGTAGTTGAAGGCGCGGTGGACCATGTCGTCCAGCCGGAACTTCATGTTGTCGCGCAGGTAGTCGAAGCCGAACTCGTTGTTGGTGCCGTAGGTGACGTCAGCGGCGTAGGCCGCCCGGCGCTCCTCGTCGTCGAGCCCGTGCACGATCACGCCGACGGTCAGGCCAAGGAACTTGTAGACCTGGCCCGTCCACTCGGAGTCGCGGCGGGCGAGGTAGTCGTTGACCGTGATCACATGCACGCCTTCGCCGGCGAGCGCATTGAGGTAGACCGCGCCGGTGGCGACCAGCGTCTTGCCTTCGCCGGTGCGCATCTCGGCGATCGCGCCTTCGTGCAGGACAAAGCCGCCGATCAACTGGACGT
>JBKQRV010000148.1:0-46697 GCA_052143835.1 Alphaproteobacteria bacterium | reverse complement strand
CACCCATCGCCTTGCCGACCTCGACTGCGGTCAAGCCCACGCCGCCCGAGGCGCCGTTGACGAGGAGCGTCTCGCCCGCCCTGAGCTTGGCCCGGTACGCGAGCGCCAATTGCGCGGTGCCGTAGGCGACGGGAAATCCGGCCGCGGTTAGGAGGTCCATCTTGGCCGGAATGCGCATCGCGTGCGCCTCGGGCACCACCGCCTCCTCGGCGAAGCCGCCATGTCCCATGTAGGCCAGGATGCGGTCGCCCACCTTGAGCTCGCTCACGCCGGCGCCGAGCTCGCTCACGATGCCCGCGGCCTCGAGACCGGGGACGAAGGGGAAGGGAGGCTTCTCCTGGTACTTGCCCGCGATCATCAGGGTGTCGGCGAAGTTGATTCCGGCGCCGTGCACGATGAAGCGCACCTGTCCGGGTCCCAGTGCCGGCGCTGCGGTCTCCTCATAGGTGAGTGTGGCGGGACTTCCCCAGGCCTTGCACAGGATGGCGCGCATGCGGCTCCCCTCTCCTCTCCTCACGTCTCGCCCTCGACGAGCCAGCCTTCGGCTGCGCGCATCTCGCCGACCTCGATCGAGTTCCAATTCCGTAAGATCGGCCGGCAGAGCGGGGCAAGTGCCGTCCAGCTGGCGTCGTCGAGCGCGCCCAAATAGCGCAGAATGGCCGCAACCGCCACTTCCGCCGCGCGCGCGGCGCCGTCGTCGATCTTGAGCGCCACCCCGAGCCCGAGATGGGGGATGGCGGCGCAATAGACGCCCTCGGCACCGCCCTTGAGCAGAATGCGCCCAGCGCACGTCTCCATCACCACCGTGCCGAAGCGCCCGCTGCCCGACACCATGTCAGGCCGCGCCGCGACCGCCGCGAGCACGCGCTTGGCGGCAGCGCGGCGCTCGGGTGCGAGCCCCTCCTGCGTCGCCAGCCGCGCCATGCCGAGGGCGATCGCGCGAAGGGGGATGGCAAGCGTGGGGATGCTGCAGCCGTCCGTCGCGCGCGGCGCGTTGGCGAGTTCGACGCCGCACATCTCGCCGACCGTCCTGATCCAGCGCTGTTGGGCCGGGTGGTCGAAGCGGACATAGCCGCGGGTCGGCTCGCCCAGATGGCGCGCGGCGCTGAGCATGCCCGAATGCTTGCCCGAGCAATTGTTGTGTGCCGCCGTCGGCGCCTCGCCGGCGCGCCAGAGCGCCTCGTTCGCCGCGAGCGAATAGGGCGCGTGCGCGCCGCACTCGAGATCCGCAACGCCGAGGCCGATGCGCGCGAGCCAGCCGAGGACCGCGTCGACATGCTTGGGCTCGCCGCTGTGCGATGCTGAGGCGAGTGCGAGCTCGACATCGCCGAGCTTGTAGGCCTCGGCGGCACCGCTCTCGATCACGGCGAGGGCCTGCAGCGGCTTGATCGCCGAGCGGGGAAAGACCGGGCGCTCGATCTCTCCCCAGGCCGCGGCGAGCTTGCCGCGGCCGTCGACCACGGCGGCGGCACCTCTATGCCGGCTCTCGATGGCGGGACCGCGCGTGAGCTCGACCAAGACTGGATTTGCGCCGGGCGAGACGGTGCTACGTGCGGGAGGGGAGGCTGGCATCGGCAGGGATCCTGGAGTTTTCCGGTCAAACACCTTGCCTTGCCGCGGCTTGCGGTGCAAGGTGCGAGCCATGCGCGGCTATTTCGGAATCGGCGTCGAGGGCATCAGCAAGTCCATGAATCTGGGCAGCCTTTGGCGCACGGCCCATGCCTTCGGCGCTGCCTTCGTCTTCACCATCGGCGCCAATTATAAACAGGTCCAAGGGGAGCGCGCGGACACCTCCAAGAGCTCGGGCCAAGTGCCCCTTTACGAGTTTGCCGGCCTCGACTCGTTCCGCCTGCCGCGCGGCTGTACCCTCGTCGGCATCGAGATCCTCGAAACTGCGGCCGAGCTGCCGAGCTTTCCCCATCCCCGCCAGGCAGCCTATGTGCTTGGTCCCGAGCGCGGCGGCCTCAGCCCCGAGCTCCTCGCCCGTTGCGCGCAGGTCGTCAAAATTCCGACGAAATTCTCCGTGAATCTGGCGGTCGCCGGTGCGATTGTCATGTACGACCGTCTGTTGAGCCTCGGCCGCTTTGCCGAGCGGCCGCTCGTTGCGGGCCAAGCGGCAGCCCCTCTGCCGCAACCCGTGTTCGGGCCGCCGATCCGCCGGCGCAAGACGGCCGCGGCCTCTTGAGGCGGCGGCACGCGCGTCCTTGTCGCAATGATCATCAATGGAAGACGCTCATGAAAAAAATCGTCGCCCTCGCCCTCGCTCTCCCTTGCGGCCTCGCTTGCGGCCTCTATGGATTTTCCGCTTATGCCCAGCAGAAGCCCCCGGCGGCGTCGCAGAAAACGCAAGCGCAGCAGAAGGCCACGGTGATCGGCACTTATGCGGATTGGCAGGCGCTCACCTATAAGCAGGGCAACGTCGATACCTGCTACGTCGCGAGCTTTCCCAAGAAGTCCGAAGGGCACCAGACGAAGCTCGGTGACGCCAATATCCTCGTCACCCATTGGCCGTCGCAGAAGACCTACGGCGTGTTCAGCGTGACCGGCGGCTTCGACTACAAGAAGGACAGCAGCGTCGAGCTCGTCGTCGGCGACGAGAAGTTCACGCTCTTCACGCAAGGCTCGCGCGGCTGGGCTCAGGACGGCGACGACGCCAAGATCGTCAAGGCGCTCAAGGCGGGCAAGGACGCCACCGCTTCGGGTATGACCGCCAGCGGCACCAGGACCAAGGATATCTACTCCCTCGAGGGCTTCACCAAGGCCTATGAGGAGGCGAGCAAGGCCTGCGGCGTCAAAGGCTGAAGCGCCCATTTATCGGGGCCTCCGCAGCTCCTATATAAAGGCCCTCATTAGTCTCTCGAGGAGCCTTGCGTGCCGTGGAGAGCGCTCTCGCGACCAAGGGCAGGAAGAACCTGATCGGCCTCAGCCGCGCCGAGCTCGAAGCCGAGCTCGGCGGGCTCGGCGTCGAGCGCTTCCGCGCGCGCCAGCTCTGGCAGTGGATCTATCACCGCGGTGCTCAGAGCTTCGCGGCGATGTCCTCGCTCTCGGCCCGGCTCAGGGACGAGCTCGCCGAGCGCTATACGCTCGCGCGGGCGGAGCCGGCGCGCGACCAGCAATCGCTCGACGGCACGCGCAAGTGGCTCTTGAAGCTCGCCGACGGGAACCTGATCGAGACCGTGCATATCCCGGAGAAGGACCGCGGCGCGCTCTGCGTCTCTTCCCAGGTCGGCTGCACGCTTACCTGTAAGTTCTGCCACACCGGCACGCAGAGGCTCGTGCGCAACCTCGAGGCCGGCGAGATCGTGGGCCAGCTCATGTTGGCGCGCGACGCGATCGGCGAGTGGCCGTCGCCCGAGGACGGCCGCATGATCTCCAACATCGTGCTGATGGGGATGGGCGAGCCGCTCTACAACTACGAGAACGTCGCCAAGGCGTTGCGCATCGTGATGGACCCCGAGGGCATCGCGATCTCGCGCCGGCGCATCACGCTGTCGACCTCGGGCGTGGTGCCGCAGATCCGCCGCGCGGGCGAGGAGCTGCGCGTCAACCTCGCGGTCTCCCTCCACGCCGTGCGCGACGAGCTGCGCGACGCGATCGTGCCGCTCAACAAGAAGTACCCGATCGCCGAGCTCATCGCCGCCTGTCGCGACTACGCGCTCCTCAATCCCAGCCGGCGCATCACCTTCGAGTACGTCATGCTCAAGGGCGTCAACGACAGCGCCGCCGACGCCAAGGAGCTCCTGCGCCTCATCCGCGGCATCCCGGCCAAGGTCAATCTCATTCCCTTCAACCCGTGGCCGGGGGCGCCCTTCGAATGCTCGGACGAGGGCGCGATCCGCGCCTTCGCCGATATCGTCATGAATGCCGGCTATCATGCGCCCGTGCGCACGCCGCGCGGACGCGACATCCTCGCCGCGTGCGGCCAGCTCAAGTCCGACAGCCTGCGCCGGCGCGCGAGCGCACGGACGAAGGAGGCGAACGCGCCGGCCATCGGCTAAGCGCGGCAAGCGCGGAACTCAACGCGGAGATGGCCGGCCAAGGCTTGCCCGCTGGCCTGATTTCCCTATACTGCCGCCTCCTTGCGCCCTTCCTGCGGAGCCGACCATGGCGAAAGACGTGAAGAAGGTCGTGCTCGCCTATTCGGGCGGGCTCGACACCTCGATCATCCTGCGCTGGTTGCAGGACACCTATGCTTGCGAGGTGGTGACCTTCACCGCCGACCTGGGCCAGGGCGAGAGTCTCGAGCCCGCGCGCAAGAAGGCCGAGCTCCTCGGCATCAAGCAGATCTTCATCGAGGACGTGCGCGAGGAGTTCGTGCGCGACTTCGTCTTTCCCTTGTACCGCGCCAACGCGCTCTACGAGGGGGCCTACCTGCTCGGTACCTCGATCGCGCGTCCGCTCATCGCCAAGCGCCAGATCGCGATCGCGGAGAAAGTGGGAGCCGACGCGGTCGCGCATGGTGCCACGGGCAAGGGCAACGATCAGGTGCGCTTCGAGCTCGCCTATTACGCGCTCAAGCCCGACATCAAGGTCATCGCGCCCTGGCGCGAGTGGGACTTGACCTCGCGCAAGGCGCTGATCGATTACGCCGAGAGGCACCAGATCCCGATCCCGCGCGACAAGCGCGGCGAGGCGCCGTTTTCGGTGGACGCCAACCTCTTGCACATCTCGGCCGAGGGCAAGGTGCTCGAGGACCCCTGGCACGAGCCCGAGGAGTTCGTCTACAGCCGCACCGTCGCCCCCGAGGCGGCCCCCGATAAGCCGGAATATGTCGAGGTCGAGTTCGCCAAGGGCGATCCGTGCGCGGTCAACGGCGAGCGCCTCTCGCCGGCGGCCCTTCTGCAGAGGCTCAACGAGCTCGGCGGCAGGCACGGGGTGGGGCGCCTCGACCTCGTGGAGAATCGCTTCGTCGGCATGAAGTCGCGCGGCGTCTACGAGACGCCCGGCGGCACCATCCTCCAGGCGGCACACCGCGGCATCGAGAGCATCACCCTCGACCGCGGTGCGGCGCACTTGAAGGACGAGCTCATGCCGCGCTACGCCGAGCTCGTCTACAACGGCTTCTGGTTCGCGCCCGAGCGCGAGATGCTCCAGGCCCTGATCGACAGGAGCCAGGAGAACGTGGAGGGCACGGTGCGGCTCAAGCTCTACAAGGGCCACGTGCGCGTGGTCGGACGCAAGTCGCCGAAGTCGCTCTACAGCCTCGCCCACGTCACCTTCGAGGAGGACCAGGTCTACGACCAGGCGGACGCCGCGGGCTTCATCAAATTGAACGCGCTGCGCCTGCGCCTCTTGAAGAAGCTGCGGGGGTGAGGCTCCGGCTCAGGCGCCAAGCGGGCTCACGCCGATGACATAGCGGTGGCCGTGGAGGAGGGCGTAGTAGAGGAGGACGCCGGCGGCGAGGCGGCTGTAGCCGATCTCGCGCAGCGAGAAGCGGGCGCGGCCTTGCGCGATGGCGACGAAGGGGAAGAAGGACGTGGCCGCCGCGAAGCGCTGCCAGGGGGCACCCGCCTCGAGCGCCTTGCGCCGCTCCTGCGCCCACGAGCCGGCAAGGGCCAAAAGCGCCGTCCCGCCCGTGAGGATCACCGTCGCGGCCTCGCCGTTCATGATCAGGTGGCCGAGCGCCCACAGCCCGATGCCCCAATTCATCGGGTGACGCGTGACGGCAAAAATGCCGCTGCCGACCTCCCGGCGCTGAAGCAGCGCCTCGCGGCCGACGAGCAAGGGATTGGGTGCCGCTAGTCCGCAGACGAGGAGAATCGAGGCCGGCAGCATGAGGAGGATGAGCGGCCAGCGCATCCACTCGGCCTTGCCCCAAAGCTCGCTTCGCGGTGCGGCCCCGTAGGCGAAGAGCATCCATGCGAAGGCCGCACCCACCAGGAGCGCATAGAGGGCGAGGAAACCCCTCTCGCCGAGGGTCTTGCGCAAGGGCGCCCTGAGCGGGTGGGAGAGCAGAAAATGCCCGCCCACGAAGAGGGTGGTGGCGAGCGCCAATGCCGCGATCGAGCCGATCATCTCGCCCTCCTAAGCTCCGGCACGCCGACGCTTCCCCTGCAAGAGAGGGGAGATATAGCGAGCTCGCTAACGATCTCCCGCCTTACGCGGAGGATCACGACGGAAGTGCTATTCCGGCCTGCCGGCACGCGGCGATCACGGTATTGCGCAGCAGGCAGGCGATCGTCATCGGTCCCACCCCGCCCGGCACCGGGGTCACCGCACCCGCGACCTTGACCGCTTCGGCAAAGGCGACGTCGCCGACGAGGCGCGACTTGCCCCCGCTTTCGGCCGCGACGCGGTTGATGCCCACGTCGATCACGGTTGCCCCCGGCTTGATCCAGTCGCCGCGCACGAGCTCGGGCTTGCCGACCGCGGCGACCAGGATGTCGGCGCGCCGGCACTCGGCGGCGAGATCGCGGGTGCGCGAATGCGCGATCGTCACCGTGCAGCTCCGGCTCACCAGGAGTGCGGCTGTGGGCTTGCCCACGATGTTGGAGCGTCCGACCACGACGGCGCGCAGGCCGGCGAGCTGAGGCAGGTTCGCTTCCAAGAGGAGAAGGCAGCCGAGCGGGGTGCAAGGCACCATGCCCTCGCCCCCCGTCCACAGCCGGCCCACGTTCTCGGTGTGGAAGCCGTCCACGTCCTTCCTCGGATCGAGGGCATCGATCACCGCCGCCTCGCGGATGTGCGGCGGCAAGGGGAGTTGGACGAGAATGCCGTGCACCGAGGCGTCGTCGTTGAGCCGGCGAATCTCCGCCAGCAGCGCGCCCTCGCTCGTCTCGCGCGGAAGATTGCGCTCGAGCGAGTGCATGCCGACCTCGACCGTCATCTTGCGCTTGCTGCCGACGTAGACTTGGCTCGCCGCATTGTCGCCGACGAGGATCACGGCAAGGCCGGGGACGAGGCCGTGGCGTGCCGTGATCTGCCGCACCTGGTCCGCCACGCGGGCGCGCAAGCCCGCGGCGAAGGCCTTGCCGTCGATGATGCGCGCGCCCGTCGCCGTCTCAACCATGGAGCCCCCTGAGCCAAGTCTCGAGCCGGGCGAGGAGCGCTCGCGGCTCGCCTGCGAGGTGAAGGATTTTGCGCCGCTCGCCGGCACCCCGGACGAGCGAGATGCTCGATTTCGGCAGCTTCCATGCCTTGGCGAGGAGCTTGACCAGCGCCTCATTGGCCTTGCCCTCGACGGGTGCCGCGCTGACGGCGCACTTGAGCGAGGGCGAGCCGTCCGCGTCGAAGGCGATTCCCTGGATGCGGTCCGTCGCCGCTTTGGGCGTCAAGCGCACCGCGACGCGCACGCCGTCCGCGCCGGCGCTGAAGGGCGAGCCCGACTCAGAGGCCAAGCTTGTCGCGGATGTTGCCAAGGACCATCTCGGCGAAATAGAGCACGAGAATGAGCACCACCGGCGAGATGTCGATGCCGCCGAGGTTGGGGATGAAGCGCCGGAACGGTCTGAGCGCCGGCTCGGTCATGCGATAGAGGAAGTCGTTGATGACATAGACGACGCGGTTGTAGGTGTTGACCACGCCGAAAGCAATCAGCCAGCTCATGATCGCGGCCGCGATCACCACCCAGATGTAGAGGTGGAGCGCGATCTGTAGGACGTTCAGGAGGGGGCCAAGAACGACATCCATTGCTGCGCCTGATGTGGTTGACGGGCGGGGCGCTAAAACCTATCCGTTGTCAGGAGGCGAGGCAAGCCCGGCACCCCTCGCCCGCTCGCCTGGCATCCCCTCGGCAGAATGAGGAAGCTGAGGCGCCATGGGGCGCCGAGCCTTGACAGGGCCGGGGACGGCCCACATTATCCCGCCCACCCGAATTTCGACCCAGTCCCATGGGGCCGTAGCTCAGCTGGGAGAGCGCCGCGTTCGCAATGCGGAGGTCAGGGGTTCGATCCCCCTCGGCTCCACCAAAAATCCTTGAGTCGCCTCAAGGATTTAGGCGCGGTCCCTCCCGTCTCGTGAACCGTTCGAAATCAGTCTGGCACACGTTTGGCACAGTGCCGGAGGATTTCTCATGGCTACGATCCGCAAGCGAGGGGGCCGGTAGCATGGCCATGTTCGACGCGCGGGGCAAGCGCCGCGCGGGCTTCCGCTAGGATTACACGGATAGGGGTATCTGGGGTGAAATGTGAAATTATCGCAGACAATGGCGAGAAAAAGACACGCGTCCGGGGGCCTACCCCAGCAGAATGCTATTGCTTACGCTGTTCCGTGGTCATCAGGGAAATGTAGGATTCAGTCATGACCTTCACGTTAACCCTGATCAACCAACATGGGGTATGGCAGAGTTCCGATCTACGCCTAACCGACCCACGGACGCGGGAGGTCAAGGATGATTATTCGACGAAGCACGTTGGATTCCGATGCCCAGATGGTGCAGCGCTTCTAACGTACGCTGGCGTCGGCAGTGTGAAGGGCGTGCATATGTCTGATTGGATACGTCAGTTCATTCGAGGCGAATCCCAAACCGTCGATCAGACCCTTATTCAAATTCGCGAGCGCGCTACAGAGGATCTAGGCGACCTTTTGCTGAGTTGCGGTTTGAAGCACATGTTCAGCATTGGCGCCTTCATTCAGAGAAATCCCTGGGGTGTGCAAATCCGTAACTTTTCGGTCACCAAGTCCGGCGAGGGCCCTGTGGAGCGCGAGTTCCGCACGATCGCTCACAAGGTGATGCCCGAAACCGGGATAGCGGTTCCCTGGCCATGGATGATCTCGGAACCTGATCTTGCATTGCTGCAGAAATTATCGACTAAGCGTCCTCGCAAGCCGAAGGAATTTAGCGACCTGCTTGGCGCGATCAATATGCGGGTGGCTCAGTCACCCCAATATCGCGCTGTTGTAAGTTTACACTGCGTGACGAGCTATTTGCCACCGAGCGGCGATGGTATACAGACGAACTTTCATAATTTTCCCGCTGGCTCGCCGCGCATTTTCAGTCCTTTCTTGTTGTTCGGCATCGATGTGACAGACCTAATGCGATCTATGCCGACTGGCAATGATGAGGACCGGGCACGGGCCCTCCAGGAGGCCGTGACCCCAAGAAACACGCTGAAGTAAGAACAGTAGGCTGCAATGGTCTGCGCCAGATTTCTGTGATGAGCCGCAGCCATCTAGGTCAGCTTGAGAAGGGCGCGTTCTACGCGAGCCTCAAGATCATTGGCCTCTTGGCGGACGCGTTGGAGGTTGAGCCGGCTGAGCTATTGAGGCTGCCCGCTGGGCGCGCAAAGCGCAAATCCTGAGCTATTGCCCATTTCGTGTGTGCATCCCCGAACAGAGGTCGGTGCAGTGGCCAGCTTCTCGGCTTCGAGAGCGAGAAGCATGGCGGTGCACTGGATGCGTTAGTGTACCGCATCCTCGGACCGGTTGGCGAAGGGATTGCTCCGAAGGAAATCGGCTATGCGTGAACGCCTTTATTCGGATGACCGTGCAGCATTCTCAACCCCCGGCGCTTTCTTCTGACTCTCAATTATTCGCGTCAGCAGTCGATCAATCGCATCCTGAAATCGGATCGCATCGGACTCCGTAACAGGCGCATATTTGGCATGTGCCACCTGATTTCTCAGCTTGTAGAGTTCCATCACGGCTGCGGCTTCGTCCTCGGTTAATCCCAGTATTCGCTCAACTATGCCCATTGCGTTCGGTCTACCCCACAACTGCTCCAATTGCAGCATCGGCTGAATCGATTTCATATATTTTTCCAGCCGATCCCACGCTTGCAAGACAATTATCTCCGGCGCGTTCGAGCTCGGTTTTCTCTGAAATGCCGCGTCTCTTGTGAAAATGCGTGCGGATTTTTTCCCCGAAGGAGGCAGCGCCTCGTCCATAGCCAAGGTGGGTTTGCTCTTGGACTCCTTGGCGGGGGTCAGAAGGTCCACCTTATCAAGGCTTTTCTCAAACTCAGCCTTAATTCCCCACGCATCGACTTTTGTGGGGCTGATCCGATCCATCATTCGCCCAAGCGGCCGACGGATTAGCCAAATCGCTATGCCAGCGACGACGGGCCATTCCGAATGTGCCGCGAATTCCAGAAAATCCACGTCCGCCTCCGGCAGGGGCACGGCCGGTCAAATGATCGTCCGCAAAACCATTTGCTCTATCAGATTACGTCTAGAGAGCTTCTCGCCCCCAAGCAGAACTTCCGAGAACGTATCATCCACAATCCGCTCGAGTCCATTGTGGACGTGGACGTGAATCCCCTTTTCCTGCGGGCGGTCAGCTGTCCAGAGGATCGCGGGCGTGGACGCCCAGACGGTGTAGTTGCAACCGATATGTTCGTCGAGATTCAAAGTACGATCAGGCTCGACAAACTTGGAAGCCGCTGCAAACTGGTCATGCATTGGCTTCAGCGGCGTGGAGACAATCGGACTTGAACTCCAAGTGCTGTCTCGACCGCAATTCGCGCAAAAATGCTTTCTGTGCGGCCTCTCAGCGAAGTCGCCTAGATCAAGATGAGGATAGCCACAATGGGTGCAGTTGATGCAGTCCATCGGCCGGCCGAATTCAAGAGCGCGAACAAATTCAAACGCGGCTGGCGGCGTAATATTGACCTGCGTAATTTCTTCATTGCCGAACAGCCCACCGCCATATCGGACGGCAAGCGCGTCAAAGTCCCGATCGATAGTTTTCGTAGCGCCGACCTCGGGGCGGACATGCACATGAATTTTTGGTGGCCGAGCCGCCACGGGCCGAGTTGAAAGCGCCGCTGGCATTGAACACCAAACCCCTACTTCTGCGTATTCACTCATATCGAGTGCGTAGGGCGCGACCACATAGTTCATGAGCTGATCGTGGTTTGCGCAGATCATAACCTTTGAACGCTCATACGACTCGTAGTCTGCCTTCGTGCCCCAGTGAGATTGATGGGTACGGCACCACCATCTATCGTTACCGTGCCTGAATTTACCCGCGCTAACAAATTCGCAAGGTAAAATTGCATCGTCGCCGGATCGTGCCGCAAAGCTGCCAAGCATCGACGGCGTGAAGACCGCGATATTTCCGAGCGTCCGCCCATAGGACCAGCAAATTGCCGGGGTCTGGCTCATCGCTTGCTTATTCTGGGGTACGAGCGGCTGTTCCTCAGCAACCTTCTCGATAAACACCTTCTTGGTCGCTTGGCCCGCGCGGTTTTCCCACTCGCACTTCCAAAGTTCGACTGCGTCGGTAACGCTATTGAACTTTCTTTCAATGAACATCGAAAGCACGCTTCCTGGTTGATATGCGCTGGTGCATCGTTTCCAACGGCATATAATCCCTGTGCGCGCTGATCTCAAGCGGCGGGGTCGGTCGTGAGAACGTCTACCCAATAGGTTCAGACGGGGCCTTATCGGAACCGTCGCTATTGTTTTTTGGGTCCTCTTGGCCGCCGCAGGTCCTACGCTCCGCGGTCGCAACTCCCCCGCATTGGGCCGCCCCAACCGCTTTTCGTTTCGCAATGGGACTCCCCCCGCCGTTACGGATGGGACCCGTGCCATGGAATTGGGAGCCCCCGGGGCATGGGGAACCCTGCCCGGCATGCCACCGGCACCCGTAGCCTCGCGCGCACGGAGAGTAGTACTATTTGGACATGGTTTCGGGGGCGATGCGAGGCCGCCTGACGCGGCCGCAGGGCAGCGACATAGCAAGAACCGTGCGCGAATGGCGCCATGGGTGGTGCGGGACCATGTGCCGCAAGTCAGTGTGCCCCAGCGGTTTCTGCGATCTGCGGCCGTTCGAGCCCGAGCGTCCGCATGGGGAGAGCCCGGGAAGCCCATTGCCCCTCGCAGCCTCGTACGCATGCGCGGAGAGTAGGAGATTTGGACACAGATTTAGTGGCAGTCGGTCCTACTTTCGGTCCTACTCTGCGGCTACGTCCACCGCGCCCGAAGGGCAGGGAAACGGCAAGAGCCGCGCTGTGCAGCGTCGGCGCTGCTCGTCGCAAAGAACCTTGGCACAACCCTGGCACAGTAACTGGCACAATGAGACGCACCTTTGCCATTGTGCGAAGGCCGACTTCGTTATAGACTAAGTTCCGTAACAGATTGATTTCCAGCGGTGTTCAGCCCCACCCAGTCCCATGGGGCCGTAGCTCAGCTGGGAGAGCGCCGCGTTCGCAATGCGGAGGTCAGGGGTTCGATCCCCCTCGGCTCCACCAAACTCTCGCGCAAATTCCCGCGACCCAGGACCGTTCCCGACCGATGATCTTGCGCCGCGCGCCGAGACGCGCCCGCGCTACGGGCTCCGCACGCCGTCCGGCCCGATGTAGAGCGTCGCGAGGATGAAGACCGGACTGCGGACGATGCGCAAGGGCAGCGGCTGGAACGGCATGGTGTTCTGGATCGCGTCCATGCCGGCGCGGTCGAGGGCGGGAATGCCCGTCGTTTGCACCTGCACGACTTTGAGCATGACGCCCTGACGGTTCATGACGATCTCGTATTTGGCGATGCCGGCCTTGCCGTGCGCAGAGGCAGGATAGATCAGGTTGCTGACGATGGCGTCGCGCAGGGCGTTGAGATAGCGGTCGCCCCCGCCCTCGCCGCGCCGCTCGCTGTCGCTCCATTTGGGCGCCGAGAGTTCGTTCATGGCCGGGCCCACAGGCGCTGCCGTAGGCGGCCTCGGTGCCGTGCGCGCGGGCGGAAGCGAGGCCACCTGGGGCGGCGTATTGGCGCTCGCCGGGGCTGCCGGCGGCACCCGCGCCGCTTGCCCTTTCGCCGCCGTGGGCGGAGGCGGCTTGGCACCCGAGATCGCCTCGGCGGGAGGCTCGGGCGGGAGCGGCTCGACGGCTGGCAGCGCTGGCGCCGGTGCCTGAGCCGCAGACGCGGCCGGCGCTTCACTTGACGCTGGTTGCGCCGGTGCCGGCTTTTGCTCCGCTTGCGCCTCGGCTGGGGGTGAGGCGGCCTTGGGCTCAGCCGGTGCGCCGGAAGTCAACTCGGGGCTGCCGCCCGACTCGAGATGCGGCACGTCCGGCTGCGGCTCCGGCGATGCCTTGGGTTGCGGCTGCGGTGCGGGCTCAGGCCGCGCGCGGGGCGGGCGCTCGACCTTCATCGGCGGGGCCTCGAGCACGAGCTCGATGGGGATCACGGGCGGCTCGACGGGCGGCACCGTCCACACGGGCCCGAGCACGAAGAAAGCAAGCACGAGGACATGCAGCACCAATGCGGCAAAGCGCGCGAAGGCGCGCCGGAAAGCCTCCCACTTGTCGCGCGAGGGTATCATCTCCGGGGCGCCTCGCCGGTAGAAGGCGCTGGCAGCCGAATCCTCGGATACGCTCACCGTCTGCACGTCCGTTCCGTCAATCGGGATAGCCCTAGATTAGCGCAAAGCGCCGCCCTCGCGATGCGCGGCGAGTGATCGCCGAACGGCCCTCTATAACATGATACGAGGGCGGCATCGTTGTCCGACAAGCCGGGCGAGGAGGGGACGGAGCGGCGTTATCCGCTCATGCGGGGGGCTCTTCCGGCGCAAGTGCCACCGCCGTGACCGCGCCCTCGCGGAAGAGCTCGACAAGGGCGGCGGCCAGATCGAAGGCCGCATCTTCCGCGAGCGCGCGTTCGGTCGCAGGACCCAGCGCCTCGCCCGCCTTGAGTGCTGAGTGGAAGGCAAAGGGTGCCGCGGTCAGCGCGCGCATCACCACATCGCTGCCGCTCCGCCGCACCTCAAGCCGAGCGCCGCCGGCATCGAGGTCGATCTCCTCGCTGCTCTCCAGCCCAGAGCGGTTGGCGCGCCAGATGCGGTCGATCGGCCAGGATGACGCGATGAGCCCCAGCGAGGGATGGAGGCTGAGAAGAAGCCGCGGGGCCTCCTCGGGACGCACGCGCTCGAGTGCCTGCGGCGGCAGCGCCGCCGCATCTGGTGCTTCTGCGGCCGCATGCATGAGCCACTCGAGACGCGCCACGTCTGCGAGATAGACGAGCTCGCGGCACGCCGGAAAAGCCGCGAGGAACTCGGCAAAGCCTTCGCCGTAATCGGCGAGGCGCGCGTGCGCGGGCGGCTGCCGGGTGAGGAACTCATGCGCCGCAAAGGCGAAGAAGCGCTCATCCACCAGGCGGCGGACCGCCGGGAAGACTTGTTCCAGCACCGCCGTGAGCGACGACGTCACGTTGTTGCGGTAGACGGCGAGGCGCTCCGCCAGCGTGAGACCGTCGTCGCGAACATGGGGTGCGAGGGCCGCCTCCTCTCCCTCGAGGAGTGCTTCGCGCATGCGGCGCTGCAGCTCAGCCAGCGTCGGCATCGGCCGCCATTATGCTTTCGGCCACTTCTTGCGCGCGCCTCGCCTCGGCGAGGAGGGCTTTCCACGGTGGCAGGTTCTTGTCCCACTCGATGAGCGTGGGCACCATGCCGAAGCGCTCGAGTGCTCGGCGATAGAGCGCCCAGACCTCGTCGCTCACCTGAGCGCCATGATCGTCGATGAGGAGCGCACGCCCGCGGCGCTCGCTGCGGAAATGGCCGGCAAGGTGAATCTCGCCCACCGCCTCGCCCGGGAGCGCGGCGAGATAGGCCGCGGCGTCCTCCGCGAAATTGGTGCAGCTCACGTAGATGTTGTTCACGTCGCAGAGGAGGCCGCAGCCCGTCCTGCGGGCGAGCTCGGCGAGGAACTCGGGCTCGGGGATCGCGCTGTGGCGGAAGCGGAGATAGCTCGACGGATTCTCGATGAGAACGCGCCGCCCGAGCGTCTCCTGCATCAGCGCGATGTTGCGGCCGACGACCGCGAGCGTCTCCTCGGTCAAGGGCAGCGGAAGGAGGTCGTTGAGATAGACGCCGCCGCTGACGCTCCACGAGAGATGCTCGGAGACGAGGAAGGGTTCGCTCCGCTCCACCAGCTCCTTGAGCTCTTGCAGATGCGCGCGATCGAGCCCCTCCGCGGTGCCGAGCGAGAGGCCAACGCCGTGAAGGCTCAAGGGATAGTCGCGGCGCACCTTCATGAGCGCGGCGAGGCCTGGGCCGCGCCCCATGTAGTTCTCGGAATGGACCTCGAACCAGCCGATGGCGGGGCGGGAGGCGAGGACCTCGGCAATATGCGGCGCGCGCAAGCCGACCCCTATGTGCGCCGCGATACTGTCCGCAACAGGCCGTGCCCGTTCCATCTCCCGCTCCCGCCTCGGAGGGCCGAGCTTACGCCTTCGGTGTCAGGCTGCCACCCTGAATCTTGGCGCAAGTGCCGACCGGCACGTAAATCCAGGACTTCGGATCGTTTGCCGTCTTGGCCTGGCCGGCGCAGGAGTGACTGCCGGTCGCGGCGCAATCGTTCTTGCCTGGGGCATTGACGCCGTAACATTTTTCCGTCTCCGAGCCCGGCGTCGGTGCGGACGCGGCATTGGCGAGAAGCGGAAGTGCGACGGTCGCGGCGACCGCGGAAGCGACGAGAAGCGAGGTTTTCATCTTGGCCTCCACGGGTTGACACGGGACGCGAGGCGCTTTCGCTCGCACCTCTTGACGCACGCACCCTAGCAGCGGCGCTGCTCACGCTTCTATCAGCAGTTCGTGAATTCGCGGAGACGTGCAGACGCGTGAGCGCCCCGTGCCGGTTACCAAGGCACGTTATGCCGGCGCTCCCAGGCGGCCCGATCGGGCGATGTGTCTCCTCACGCGCCGACGATGTAGTTGCGCAGCAGGTCGCTCTCGGCGGAGAGCTCCTCCAGGCGGCTCTTCACCACGTCGCCGATCGAGATGATGCCGACGAGCTTGCCGCCGTCGAGAACGGGAATATGGCGTACGCGCCGGTTGGTCATCTCGCGCATGATCTCCTCGACCGTATTGTCGGGCGAGCATGTCACGACCGCTTTGGTCATGATGTCGGAGGCACGCATATCGAGCAAACGCTGGCCGTGCTCGGCAAGCCCGTGAATGACATCGCGCTCCGAGAGGATGCCGGCAACCTTGTCCTCGCCATCCATCACGAGCACGGCGCCGATGTGGCGGCGCGAAAGTGTGCGGATCGCATCCGCGATCCGCACATCCGGCGCGACGGTGGTGACCGCCCCGCCCTTGCTCTTCAGGATTTGTGCGACTTGCATAGCATCAACCCCCTCTCCGACGGTGCCGTATGCCTCGTTTCATAGGGACCGCCCGTTCTCGGGTCCGGTTGTTCTACATATGCCATTATCGCACCTGCCGACTGGCGCTGCCAGATAAAAGCGCGGGACGAGGCGCGCGTTCCCCATGACAAATTTGCGCCCTCGGCGCCGTACCGGCGCTCGGCATTTCACGCCATGTCAATGTGGTTTGCCGAAGGCGTCGCGCAGCACGTTGGCCTCGAGCTCGATCTCCTTGAGCCGTTCCTTCACCACGTCGCCGATCGAGATGATGCCGCAGAGCTGGCCGTGCTCGAGCACGGGCAGGTAGCGCATGCGCTCGCGCGTCATGCGCGCCATCACGTGATTGATGCTCTCTTCCGGGGTGCAGCTCGGCGTGCCGAGGCTCATCAGCTCGTCGGCGCGCATGTCGAGGAGGGAAGGGCCGCGCTCGGCAAGGCCGTGGAGGATGTCGCGCTCCGTAATGATGCCGAGCACCGTCTTGTGGTCATTGCTCACCACGAGCGCGCCGACGTTCTCCATCTTGAGCCGGTGCGCCACGGTAGCGATGGAAACGTCGGTTCGCGTGGTCGCGACCCGAGAGCCCTTGGCCTTGAGGATGGTCGACACCTTCATTGCTGCCTCGCGGAGGGACGGGTTAGCAAGCGCCTTTGCCAAGATAAGATATAACTCGACTGCGCGGCGAGTTGGAAGGGGTCCGCTCCCGCCTATTCCTTCGGAGCGTGCTCACTCGACCGCTTGCCGCAGCGCGGCCGCACTCGCCCACGGCGAAAGGACAAGGGCGCCGAGGAAAAGCCCGCCCAGAACCATGAGATGGGGACGCATCGGGAAGCCGGCGACGGCTCCATCGACGGCCGCGACGCCGAAGATCAGCACGGGCACATAGAGCGGCAGGACGAGCAGCGAGATCAGTACGCCGCCGCGCCGCGCGCCCAGCACAAGCGCCGCGCCGATCGCGCCCACCAAGGTGAGCGTCGGCGTGCCCAAGAGCATGGCGAGGAGGAGGCCGCCCAGGCCGTCGGCCGGCAGGTCGAGGAAAACCGCCAAGAGCGGTGCCGCCACGATGAGCGGTACGCCGGTCGTGAGCCAATGCGCGAGGCATTTGGCCAGCACCGTGCTTTCCAGGCCGATGGGCGAGAGGACGAGCAAGTCGAGCCCGCCGTCCTCGTAATCGGTCTGGAAAAGGCGCTCGAGGGAAAGCAGCGAGGCGAGGAGTGCCGTCACCCAGATGACGCCGGAGGCGATGCGGGCGAGGACTTCGGGCTCGGGGCCGACGCCGAAGGGGAAAAGCGTCACGGTGAGCACAAAGAAGAGCACCACGACGAGGGTGTCCGCCCCTTGGCGCAAGGCGAGGCGCAGGTCGCGCTTGAGAATGGCAAGAAGCGCCGTCACGCCGCGGCTTCCGTGCTCGCATAGCGCGCCAAGCCGAGCTCGCGGCCGCCTGCGAGCGCGAGCGGCAGGTGGGTGGCAATGAGGAGAAGTCCGCCCTCTGCGCGATGCGCCGCGAGCACGGCCTCAAGCGCCGCGACCGAGCCTTTGTCGAGGCCGACCGTGGGCTCGTCCAGGAGCCAGAGCGACGCCGGTGCCGAGAGGAGACGCGCCAGGTTGAGCCGGCGGCGCTCGCCGGCGGAGAGCATGCGCCCCGGCACGTCCGCGAGTGCCAAGAGGCCGAAGCGCTCGAGCGCCGGGGAAACCGCTTTGTCCGCTCCGCCCTTGAGGCGCGTCCAGAAAACCAGGTTCTCGCGCACGCTCAAGACCGGCTTCACCGGGTCCTGATGGCCGACGTAAGCGAGCCGGCCGCGATGCGCTTGAGGATCGTCGGCGATGGGGCTGTGCTGCCAGAGAATGCGCCCCGCGGCTGGACGCAAGAGCCCGGCCAAGAGACGCAAGAGGCTCGATTTGCCGCTGCCGTTGGGGCCGGAAAGCACCAGCGCCTCGCCCGGCTCGAGCGCGAGGCTCAAGCCGGCGAACACCGTGCGCTCGCCGCGCACGCACACGAGATCCTGGGCCTCGAAGAGCGCCATGGGCTCCTTGAATAGCGGCAGCCGCGGCCGCCGTCACAGGAATTCGTGGGGTGCCGAGGAACGAGAGGCCAAAAAAATGCAGCCAGCGGTTTGAGCCGCTGGCTGCAAGGGGGTTCCGGGTCTTGGCGACCCGGATCCGGAGGCTGAGGGGGCAGCCTCTGGCAAAGAGGGGAGGTCTTTACCGAGGGTGATATTTAGCGGCGAATGTGACCTGCCTGGGCCGGAAATAGGGCAATAGTGTGATTTTTATCACAAAGGCCAGAGCGCGGCCGAAATTCTTAATCTGTTGATATTGCCCAGTTTTTTTATCGACGGGTCATCGCTGCGAGGGCGCGAGGCGCGATTGGATGCCGAGGCGGCCTCGTTGACCAGCGCAATCGGGGTGAGATCGAGGGCATCTCGGTGGCGCGCGGGGGCCCCGGGCAGGGGCGCTATTCGTATTTGCGCACGTCGTCGATCACCTTGCCGTCGTTGGGCAGCGTGCCGGGGGCCACGAGTGTTATTGTGGCGCGCAGCTTGGCGATCGCGAGGAAGCTCTCGGCGATCGCCTGGGCGAGCGCCGGCGCGCCGGCGCCCTTCACCTCGCAGCTGAGTGTTGCGACGTCGAGACGGTCCTTCTGGTCGACGACGAGGCGGGCCTTCACGATCTCGCCGTGGCGCTTGGTGACCTCGGCGATCTGGCTCGGGCGCACGAACATGCCGCGCACCTTGGTGGTCTGGTCGGCGCGGCCCATCCAGCCCTTGATGCGGGGCCCCGTTCGGCCGCAGGGGCTCATCCCCGGAAGGAGGGCGGAAAGGTCGCCGAGCGCGAAGCGGATCAGCGGATAGACGGGGTTGAGCACGCTCACCACCACCTCGCCGACCTCGCCCTCGGCCACGGGATCGCCGGTGCCGGGACGCACCAGCTCAAGGATGACGCCCTCGTCCACGATCATGCCCTCCTTGGCCTCTGACTCATAGGCGATGAGGCCGAGGTCGGCGGTCGCATAGCATTGCAGGACGCTGAGGCCGTGGCCCTCGAGCTCGGCGCGCAGGGAAGGCGGCAGCGCCTCGGCCCCGACGAGCGCCTTCTCGAGCGAGCCGATGTCGGCCGAGAGCTCGCTCGCCTTGTCGAAGAGGATCTTGAGAAAGGAGGGTGTTCCCGTATAGCCGTTGGGCTTGAGGTCGACGATGGTCTTGACCTGGAGCTCGCTTTGGCCGACCCCGCCCGGGATGACCGTGCAGCCGAGTGCTGCCGCACCATCCTCGAGCATCGCCCCCGCCGGCGTCAGGTGATAGGAGAAGCTGTTGTGCACGAGATCGCCCGCGCGGAAGCCGGCGGCGAAGAGCGCGCGTGCCAAGCGCCAATAGTCGCGCTCCGCCCCCTCGGCATCGTAGATGGGACCGGGGGAGGAGAAGATGCGGCGCAAGGCGCCAGGCGCGCGCGTGACGAGGCCGCCCAAGGGCGGGGCCGCGCGTTGCAGCTCGACGAGCTCGGACTTGCGCGTGAGCGGGAGGGTGGCGAGCGCCGCGCGGTCGCGGACCAGTTGCGGATCGACGTCCTCGAGGATGTGCCTCCAGCCGGGCGCCTTCACTTTCGCCTCTCGGATGAGGGCGCGCAAGGCCGCGAACTGCGCACCCTCGCGCTGCTCGGGGTCGCGCGTCTCGAGCTCGTCGTAATGGAGGGCGGCCTTAGCCATCACGCTTTCCTGGGCGCTCGCGGCGTTGAGGCGTGCAACGATCGCCTCCTTCACGCGAGCCAGCGCTTGCGCCGCTTGTAGTGCTTGACCTCGCGGTAGCTTCGCCGCCGCTCGCCGGCGAGACCGAGATAGAACTCCTTGACGTCCTCGTTTTCGCGCAGCTTCTCCGCCGGGCCGTCGAGCACGATGCGGCCGTTCTCGAGGATGTAGCCGTAATCGGCAAAGCGCAGCGCGATGTTGGTGTTCTGCTCGGCGAGCAGCAGGCTCACCTTCTCCTTCTCGTTGAGCTGCTTGACGATCTCGAAGATCTCCTCGACCAGCTGCGGCGCCAGGCCCATGGAGGGCTCGTCCAGCAGCATCATCGTGGGCCGCGACATGAGCGCCCGGCCGATCGCGATCATTTGCTGCTCGCCGCCGGAGGTGTAGCCGGCTTGGGATTTGCGGCGCTCCTTGAGGCGCGGGAAGTAGCGATAGACCAGCTCGAGGTCGCGCGCGATGTTGGCGCGGCCGTCGCGGCGCGTGAAGGCGCCGGCGAGGAGATTCTCCTCCACGCTCAGGTGGCCGAAGCAGTGGCGGCCCTCCATCACCTGGATGACGCCGCGCCGCACGAGCTCGTTCGGCGACAAGCGATCGACGCGCGCGCCCTTGAACTCGATGGTGCCTTTGGTGACCTCCCCGCGCTCGGCGCGCAGGAGGTTGGAGATCGCCTTGAGCGTCGTGGTCTTGCCGGCGCCGTTGGCCCCGAGGAGAGCGACGATGCCCCCCTCGGGAACCTGGAGCGAGACGCCCTTGAGCACGAGGATCACGTGGTCGTAAATAACCTCGACGCTGTTGACCTCGAGCAGGGCCCGCTCGCGCTCCACGGCTTGGCGCCCGCCTGCCTTCGCCGGATCAGGCGTTACTTCGCCGCGAGCTCCTTGGCGCAGTCGCGCGGCTTGATGCCTTTCTCCTTGGCGTAGGCAAGCGCCGACTCCTTGTACATCTCGCGCAGCATGCCGCGCTCCGGCACGATCCAGCCCGTGATGGTCTTCCAGTGCTGTCCGTCCCACTGCTGGATCTTGACGTTGCCGGCACCCTCGTGGTCCTCGCAGGAGAGCTTCACCCCGGTCAGGAGACCGTCGGCGCCGAGCTCCTTGATGCGCGCCTCGGTCAGGTTGAGGTTCTCCAGGCCCCAGCGCACCTGCTCGCCCGTGAGCGGCTTCTTGCCGTACTTGCCTTGCGCCGTGCGAATGGCCTCCGTGTCGTAGATCGCGTTCACCACGCCGCGGTCGTAAAGCACCTCGCCGACCTTCTCCTTCGTGGCGTGGCCGCCGCCCTTGGCATAGACGTACTTGAGGATGTCCTGGATGACCGGGAAATCGGCGCCGACGCCCGTGAAGTTGGCGGCGAGATAACCCTTGGCCGCGACCCCTGCCGGCTCCACGTCGGGCTCGGCACCCGACCACCAGATGCCGATGAAGTGGTCCATGGGATAGCCGACGTTGGCCGCCTCCTTGATCGCGGTGGAGTTCATCACGCCCCAGCCCCACATCAACACCCAATCGGGCTTCTGCTGGCGGATCTGCAGCCAGATGGATTTCTGCTCGATGCCCGGCGGCGAGACGGCGAACTTGCTGAACTCGAAGCCGAGCTTCTGCGACAGCTTCTCGAGCGTGGTGATCGGCTCCTTGCCGTAGGCGCTGTCGTGGTAGACAAGCGCGAGCTTCTTGCCCTTGAGCTTGTCCATGCCGCCTTCCTTGCCGCCGATGTACTGGACGATGGCATCGGCCCCCGCCCAATAGGTTGAGGGGAAGGTGAAGGTGTAGGGGAAGACCGGCCCGTAGCTCGCGTCGGCGCGGCCGTAGCCCATCGACACCACCGAGATCTTGTCGTTGGTCGCGCGCTCGATGAGGGCGTAGGTGATGCCGGTCGAGAGCGGATCGACCAACGAAGCACCCGTCGGGCCCTTGCCCTTGAGGCGCTCGTAGCACTCCACTCCCTTGTCGTTGTTGTAGGCCGTCTCGCACTCCTCGTAGGTGATCTTCACGCCGCCCACGCCGCCGTCGCGGGCGTTGAGCATGTCGAGATAGTCGCCGTAGCCGTCGGCGAAGGGGATGCCGTTCGGCGCGTAAGGCCCCGTGCGGTAGACGAGGCGCGGAATGAATTGCTCGTTCTGCGCCAAGGCCTCGCTGGCCCCGAGCGTCCAAGCGAGCGCTCCGATGGTCACGAGACCGACCGCGAGTTTCCTCAGGTCCATGAACTCCTCCCTTGTGATCGAGTGGCCGTTGCCCGGCTGAGCGAAGCCTAACACCGCGCGAATATGGGCGCAAACGCTCTCTCCCGGCGAGCCGCACCGCGGCCGCCGGCGCCCGCCCCTCCGCCTCAGTAGGGAAAGGGCCACATCCGCAGCTTCTCCTTGCCGATCTGCCAAAGCCGCGCCAGGCCGTTCGGCTCGGCGATCAGGAAGAAGACGATGAGCGAGCCGAAGATGATGAATTGAAGATTGGTAACCGTGGTCACGTTGATGTTCAAGCCGACGAGCGTCGGCACGTTGATCAAGAGGATCGGCAGCAGCACGATGAAGGCGGCCCCCAAGAAGGCGCCGAGGATGCTGCCGAGGCCGCCGATGATGACCATGAAGAGGATTTGGAACGAGCGGTCGATGTCGAAGGCGAGCGGCTCGACGCTGCCGGTATAGACGAAGGCCCAGAGCGCGCCCGCGATGCCGATGTAGAACGAGCTGATCGCGAAGGCGAGAAGCTTGGTCGCGAGCGGGCGGATGCCGATGATCTCCGCGGCGATGTCCATGTCGCGGATCGCCATCCAGGCGCGCCCGGTGGCGGAGCGGGCCATGTTCTTGGCGGCAAGCGCCAAGAGCGCCACCACGCTGAGCGCGAAGAGATACTTGCCGACCGGCAGCGCCTCGGGGCCGGTCACGAAGATGTGACCGAAGACCGCGCGCGGCGGGGCCGAGATCACGCCCGAGCTCGAATAATTGGTGAACCAGGGCACGCGGTTGAAGAGCCAGATCAGGAAGAACTGCGCGGCCAGCGTGGCGACCGCGAGATAAAGGCCCTTGATGCGCAGGCTGGGGATGCCGAAGAGGATGCCCACGGCCGCCGCGATCAGCCCGGCGATGAGCAGCACCAGGACGATATGCAGGCCGGGAAAGGCGGTCGCGAGCTTATAGGCCGAAAACGCGCCGACCGCCATGAAGCCGCCGGTGCCGAGGGAGACCTGCCCCGCATAGCCGGTGAGGAGGTTGAGGCCGAGGGCCGCGAGCGCATAGCAGAGGAAGGGTACGAAGATCGTGCTCAGCCAATATTCGTTGGCGGCGAGCGGGACGCCGATAAAGGCGGCCGCCAAGAGGACGACAAGTGCTAAGCGGTCCTGCAGGATCGGGAAGATCGCCTGGTCGGCGGCGTAGCTCGTCTTGAATTGCCCGGCCTCGCGGTAGAGCATCGCCTAAACCCTCTCGATGATGCGCTCGCCGAAGAGCCCTTGCGGCCGGAACAGCAGGAAGACGAGGGCGAGCATGTAGGCGAGCCAGTCCTCGATCGCGCCCCCCAACGCCGGGCCCCAGAACACCTCGCCGATCTTCTCGACCGCGCCCACGATGAGCCCGCCCACGATGGCGCCCGGCACCGAGGTGAAGCCGCCCAGGATCAGGACCGGCAACGCCTTGAGCGCGACCAAGGTCAAGGAGAACTGCACGCCGAGACTGGTGCCCCACATGATGCCCGCGACGAGGGCCACGAGCCCGCTCGTGGTCCACACGATCACCCAGATCTGCTTGAGCGATATGCCGACCGAGAGGGCCGCCTGGTGATCGTCCGCGACGGCGCGGAGCGCGCGGCCGATGCGGGTCCTTTGGAAGAAGATCGCGAGCACGGTGACGAGCACGCCCGCGACGACCGCCGCCACGAGGTCGAACTTGCTGATATTGATGATGCCGATATTGATCGGCCCGCTCGGCAGCCCGATGTCGAGGGTATGGACGTCCCCGCCCCATAGCATCTGGCCCAGGCCCTCCAGCACGAAGCCGATGCCGATGGTGGACATGAAGAGGATGATCTCCGCCTGATTGACGAGCGGGCGCAGCACCAGGCGCTCGACCGCGAAGGCGAGTGCGGTCATCACCGCCATGGTGAGGATGGCGGCGAGCCAGATCGGCAGCTTGAGCTCGATGAGGCCGACGAAGGTGAGGGCCGCGAACAGCACCATGGTGCCCTGGGCGAAGTTGAACACGCCCGAGGCCTTGTAGATGAGCACGAAACCAAGGGCCACGAGCGAGTACATGACGCCCGTGAGCAGTCCACCGACCAGCACCTCGAGGAAGAAGCCGGGTGCCGCGATGATCTGCGCGAACGGGTCGATCGTGATCGAATAGAGGAAATGCATGGGTCAGCCTAAGCCAGCGTCCTGGAAGGGTTATGCGCTCGCACGAAAGCGTTCACCACGGAGGACACGGAGAGCACGGAGAAGGAATAGATTCTGCGAAGACGCATAAGCCGACGGGATTGAAATGCGCGACGTCGATCCTGCTGCCTCGTCCATCTTCTCCGTGTCCTCCGTGCCTCCGTGGTGAAAGTTACTTGCTCACTCATGGCTCACCCCGAGATAGGCGTCGATCACGGCGCGATCGGTGCGCACCTCGTCGGGCGTGCCGTCGGCGATCTTGCGCCCGTAGTCGAGCACCACGATGCGGTCGGAGATGTCCATCACCACGCCCATGTCGTGCTCGATGAGCGCCACCGTGATGCCGAATTCCTCGTTCGCGTCGAGGATGAAGCGGCTCATGTCCTCCTTCTCCTCGACGTTCATGCCGGCCATCGGCTCGTCGAGCAGCAGGAGCTCGGGCTCCGCCGCGAGCGCCCGGCCGAGCTCGACGCGCTTCTGCAGGCCGTAGGGCAGGCGGCCGACGGGGACCTTGCGGATGGCCTGGATCTCGAGGAAGTCGATGATGCGCTCGGCGAACTCGCGATGGCGGATCTCCTCGCGCGCCGCGCGCCCGAGGTGCACGGCATCGAAGAGGAAATTCGTGCGCATCTTCAAGAGCCGCCCGGTCATGATGTTGTCGAGCGTCGACATGCCGCGGAAGAGGGCAATGTTCTGGAAGGTGCGAGCGATGCCTTCCTTGGCGGCGTCGTGCGGGCGCATGTGGTGCACCGCCCGCCCCTTGTAGGTGATGGTGCCGTCCTGGGGTTTGTAGAAGCCGTTGATGCAGTTGAGCATCGAGCTCTTGCCCGCACCGTTCGGACCGATGATGGCGCGGATCTCGCCCTTCCTCACGTCGAAGCTCACGCCCGAGAGCGCCCGCACGCCGCCGAAGGAAAGGCTGATGTCATCGACCTCGAGGAGGACCTCGCCGGTCGCGCGCGCGGCGGGCAGCTCTGCCATCGGCCCCGGTTTCCTCAGCTCGCTTTCTTGAGCGGCGCCGGCTCGCCGGGCGCGCGCGCGCCGGCGCCAGCGAAGGTCTCCGCGTCCGCGATGCGGATCACGGCGCGCACCGTGCCGGTGCGGCCGTCCTCGAACTTCATCTGGATCTCGAGCTCGCACTCCGTCCTCTCGGAGTAGAGGGCCTCCACCAGGGTTGCGTATTTCTCGCCGATGAAGCGGCGGCGCACCTTGCGCGTGCGGGTGAGCTCGCCGTCGTCCGCGTCGAGCTCCTTGCGCAGCACGAGGTAGCGCTTGATCTGCGAGCCCGCGAGCACGGGATCGCGCGCGAGGTCGCGGTTGACCGCCTCGACGTTGCCCTTGATGAGCTCGTAGACCTCGGGCTTGGCCGCGAGCTCGCTGTAGCTCGTGTAGGCGAGGCCGCGCCGCTCGGCCCAGTTGCCGACGGCCCCCATGTCGATGGAGATGAAGGCCGCGGCGTGGTCGCGGCCGTGGCCGAAGGCGACCGCCTCCTTGATGTAGGGGAAGAACTTGAGCTTGTTCTCGAGGTATTTGGGCGCGAACATGGTGCCGTTCGACAGGCGGCCCACGTCGGCGGCGCGATCGATGATCTTCAAATGGCCGTGCTCGTCGATGTAGCCGGCGTCTCCCGTGTGCATCCAGCCGTCCGGGGTCTTGGCGGCGGCGGTCGCCTCGGGATTCTTGTAGTACTCGATGAAGACGCCCGGGCTCTTGAACATCACCTCGCCGCCCTCGGTGATCTTTAGCTCGACCCCGGCCACGGGCCGGCCCACCGTCTCGGGCCAGATCTCCCGGTTGGGCTGGATGGTGACGAACACCGAGGCCTCGGTCGAGCCGTAGAGCTGCTTCACGTTGACGCCGAGCGAGCGGTAGAAGGTGAAGATGTCCGGCCCGATCGCCTCGCCCGCCGTGTAGGCGAGGCGGATGCGGCTCATGCCGAGGGTGTTCTTGAGCGGGCCGTAGACGAGCAAGCCGCCGAGCCAATAGAGCAGACGGTCCACGAGCGCCACGCGCTCGCCGATCAGGATGCGCGTGCCGACGCGCCGCGCGTGATCCATGAAGGTCTTGAACATGGCGCGCTTCAAGGCGCCCGCATCCTCGATGCGGATCATGACGCCGGTCAGGATGTTCTCCCAGATGCGCGGCGGGGCGAAGAAATAGGTCGGCCCGATCTCGCGCAAATCCTGCATGACGGTGGCCCCGGATTCCGGACACGCGATGCAGAAGCCCGTGCAATAGGCCTGCGCCACCGAGAACACGTTGTCGCCGACCCAGGCCATGGGGAGATAGGCGAGTGCCAGGTCGCGGTCGTTGAGCCCCTCGAGCTCGGCGGCGCTTTCGGCGGTCAGGATCAGGTTGTCGAAGGAGAGCATCACGCCTTTGGGTTGGCCGGTGGTGCCCGAGGTGTAGTAGAAGCTCGCGACGTCGCTGCCCTTGCCTTTGGCGATCTCGTCCATGAAGAACGCGGGATGAGCGGCGTCGAAGGTGCTGCCCGCCTCCTCGAGGCCGGCGAGGCTCATGAGGGCCGGCTGCTTGTAGTTCCTCAGGCCGCGCGGATCGTCGTAGATGACGCGCTCGAGGCCCTTCAGGCGCTCCATCGCCTCGAGCAGCTTGTCGACCTGCTCCTGATCCTCGGCGACGGCGAAACGCACCTCGGCGTGCTCGAGCACGAACTGCATCTCGCCGGCATTGGCATCCTGATAAATCGGCACCGGCACCGCACCCAAGGCCTGGGCCGCCACCATCGACCAATAGAGATGGGGGCGGTTGTCGCCCACGACCGCGAGCTTGTCGCCGCGCTTCAAGCCCGCAGCTGCTAGGCCGCAGGCGATCGCGCGCACTTGGGCGAGGGCCTCGCGCCAGCTCCAGCTTTGCCAGATGCCGAAGTCCTTCTCCCGCACCGCGGGCCGCTCCGGGCGCACGCGCGCGTGGTGGATGAGAAGCTTGGGAAAGGTGTCGAGCCCGGGCGAGCCGGGCCTTGCGCCTTGCGGCGCGCCTTGCTGCAACTCAGCCATGACGCCTCCTCGACACCGCGGCCGGAGGGAGGACACCAGGGATCGGCCCGAGCGCCCGGCGCCGCAAGGCGCCGAGGCGTTGCCGCCCCAAGTCCCGCCCGCCCGGCGCCTCCCTTATATCTTCGCTAGCTCAACGCTTCTTGCTGCCGGCGAACGCGAGTAAACCATTGCTACTCAACTCTTTTGGCCGGGTCAAGCCAACTGTGCGTGAAGCCGCGGCGCGCCGCGACCCCCTCTCCCGCAAACGGGAGAGGGTGGCCGCGTAGCGGCCGGGTGAGGGACTGCTCGGTCAAGTGTTTCGACTCATCCCTTCGGCACCACCGCCGTCGCTTCGATCTCGACCTTGGCGCCGTCCTCGACAAGGGCCGAGACCTCGACGAGGGTCATGGCGGGGAAGTGGTTGCCGATCACCTCGCGGTAGGCGGCCCCGAGCTCGCGCAAGTGCGCGAGATACTCCTGCTTGTCGGTCACGTACCAGGTCATGCGGCAGATGTGCGCGGCCTTGCCCCCGGCTTGGGCGAGCACCGCGAGGAGGTTCTTGAGCGCTTGGCGCGCCTGGCCCGCGAGCGCGTCGGTCTCGAAACGCTCGGCCTCGTTCCAGCCGACCATGCCGGCGATGAAGACGAGGCGGCCCTCCGCGGCGATTCCGTTGCTATACCCCTTGGGGCGTGGCCAGCCCGGCGGCTGCAGCACTTGCATGATCGGCCTCCTTCCTTGCCATGAGCCGTCGGCGCAGAGGCACCGCCGCTCAAGCCTCCTCTTTCGAGAGCCTCAGGTAGCGCTCGAGCCTGGCACGAAACGCCTCGCTGAAGGGTACCGCCTTGTGGCTCTCGAGCGAAACGGCGACGAGTACCAGCGCGATCCTCAAACGCTCCTCGCCGGCGACGCGCCCGACCGCCTCGACCTCCATCGAGGTGCGGCCGAGCTTGCGCAAATAAAGCGTGAGCGTGAGCCGGTCGCCCATGCGGCAGGGCTTGCGGAAATCGCAAACCACCTTGACGCGCGGCATGCCGCGGCGCTCGGCGAAAATCCAATCGCGGTAGGACTCGCCCAGCGCCGAGCTCATCCAGTCCTCGATCGCCGCCTCCACCTTGTGGAGGAAATTCGGATAATAGACGATGCCCGCGGAGTCGCAGTCCTGAAAACGGATCGGCGTGGTGGTGTGAAAGAGGCTCTCGCTCATCGCATCGCCTTGCCAAGGGACTTGAACCGCACCGGCGGTTTACTTTAAGTTTAAACTAAATTCCCGGCAAGCCCGCGGTCACCGGCCAGAGCATCGCGGTCGCGGGCGGCGAGGTGATGTGATGGCCGAGGGCGGTCGAGCACCGGAAGCGAGTCGGCGGCTCGACTATGAGAGCGGCGTGCGCCGCGACGACCGGCTCGAGCTGCGCGTCTGGCTCCGCCTTCTCACCTGCGCCAATCTCATCGAGAGACGCGTGCGCCGGCGCCTGCGCGAGTCCTTCGCGGTGACCCTGCCGCGCTTCGATCTCCTGGCCCAGCTCGAGCGCGCCCCCGCTGGCCTCACCATGGGCGAGCTCTCGCGCCGGCTCATGGTGACGAGCGGCAACGTCACCGGCCTGATCGAGCGCATGGCGAGCGAAGGGCTCGTCGAGCGCACCGCTGCCGCGAGCGACCGGCGCGTGCAGCTGGTGCGCCTGACGCCGGCCGGGCGCAGCACCTTCCATGCCATGACGCCGGTGCATGAAAGCTGGATCGCCGCCATGATGGCGGGTCTCGGGCGTAAGGAGATGGCAACGCTCTATGCCCTCCTCGCCCGGCTCAAGCGCTCGCTCGAAGCGGCCGACGGAGCTGAGCGCCGGGCGGCACTTAGAGACTGCGCGCGCGCGCGGCCGGCGCGGCGGGCGCTTTAGCGGCGAAGGGACAAGATGGCGGACAAGAGCTTCCTCGCCTGGCCCTTTTTCGATGAGGCGCATCGCCGCCTCAAGGCCCGTCTCGACGCTTGGGTTGCGGCCGAGCTTGCGCCTCGCGAGCATGACGAGGGCGAGGCGGAAACGCTCGTGCGCGGCCTGGTCACGCGTCTCGGCGAGGCGGGCTGGCTGCGCTATGCCGTACCCGCCTCCCACGGCGGCATCGCCAAGGAGCTCGACGTGCGCGCGCTCTGCCTCTTGCGCGAGACCTTGGCCTATCGCTCGGGCCTCGCGGACTTCGCCTTTGCCATGCAAGGCCTCGGCAGCGCGCCCATCTCGCTTTTCGGCGGCGAGATGCTGAAAGCGCGCTACCTGCCGCGCGTCGCCTCCGGGGAGACGATCGCCGCCTTTGCCCTCTCCGAGCCCGAGGCCGGCTCGGACGTGGCCGCACTCCAATGCGCGGCGCGCCGCGACGGCGACGCCTACGTGATCGACGGCCGCAAGACCTGGATCTCGAACGCCGGCATCGCCGGCCACTACGTCGTCTTCGCGCGCACCGGCGAGGCGCCGGGTGCCAAGGGCCTTTCCGCGTTCGTGGTCGAGGCGGACAATCCCGGCCTCAAGCTCGTCGCGCGCATTCCCCTCATCGCACCCCATCCGCTCGGCACCTTGGCCTTCGAGGCCTGCCGCGTCCCGGCGAGCCATCTTTTGGGCCGTGCGGGCGAGGGCTTCAAGATCGCGGTCGCCACGCTCGACATCTTCCGCGCCACGGTGGGCGCCGCCGCCCTCGGCTTCGCGCGGCGCGCCCTCGACGAGGCGCTCGCGCGCGCCGAGGGCCGCGTCGCCTTCGGCAAGCCCATCGCCGAGCATCAGCTCATCCAGGCGAAGCTCGCGGAGATGGCGCTCGCCGTCGATGCCTCGGCCCTCCTCGTCTACCGCGCCGCCTGGACCAAGGATGCGCTCGGCCGGCGCGTGAGCCGCGAGGCCGCGATGGCGAAGCTCCACGCGACCGAGTCCGCGCAGAAGGTGATCGACGAGGCGGTGCAGATCTGGGGCGGGCTTGGCGTGGTCTCCGGCAGTGCGGTCGAGCGGCTCTATCGCGAGATCCGCGCGCTCCGCATCTATGAAGGCACGAGCGAGATCCAGAAGCTCGTCATCGCGGCGCAAGTGCGCAGCGCCGCCGCCGCGGCTGGCAAGGAGTCCGCGGCATGACGCTCCACGTGCCGCCCGCGATCCCGCCTTTCGCCGCTGCCGCGCGAGCGAGCGAGAGCGAGGGCCGCCATGGCTGAGGGCCGCCCCTTCCTTCCGGGCGGGGTGCCGAGCGCGCAAATAGACGGCTTCGCGCGCGACAACCTGCCGCCCAAGGCACTGTGGCCGCGCATGGACTACGCGACGCTGCCCGAGCTCAGCGCCTATGCGAGCCGCATCAACGCCGCCACTGTACTCGTCGATGCGCACGTTGCCGCCGGGCGCGGGAGCCGGCCGGCGATCTACTTCGAGGACAAGCTGTGGAGCTACGGCGAGCTCAAGGAGCGCTCCGACCGCCTGGCGCGCGTGCTGGTGGAGGAGCTGGGCCTGGTGCCGGGCAATCGCGTGCTCCTCAGCGGGCCCAACAATCCGATGATGGCGGCCGCCTGGCTCGCGGTGCTCAAGGCGGGCGGGATCGCGGTCGCGACCATGCCGCTCCTGCGCGCCCGCGAGCTCGCCTTCATCATCGACAAGGCCGCGATCGGCTTAGCACTTTGCGATATCACGCTCGCCGAGGAGATGGAGGGTGCCAAGGTGCTGAGCCCTGTCCTCGAGCGCATCAGCTACTTCAGCAAACTCGGCGATGGGGCGAATGCCGAGGCCGACCTCGACCGTAGGGTCGCCAAGGCGGGAGCCGGCTTCGCGGCGGTCGACACGGCGGCCGACGACGTGGCGCTCATCGCCTTCACCTCCGGCACCACGGGCGAGCCCAAGGGAACCGTGCACTTCCATCGCGACGTCATGGCGATGTGCGACTGCTTCCCGAAATACGTCTTCAAGGGCAAGGCCTCCGACGTCTACACGGGCTCGCCCCCGCTCGCCTTCACCTTCGGTCTCGGCGCCATGCTCTGCTTTCCCTTGAGCTTCGGCGCGGCCACGGTGCTGCTCGAGAAGTTCACCCCGGATTCGTTGCTCGCGACCGTCGTGCGCTACCGCGTCACCACGCTCTACACCGCACCCACGGGCTATCGCGCGATGACCGAGCTTGCCGCCAAGTACCGTCTCTCGAGCCTCAAGAAATGCGTCTCCGCGGGCGAGACGCTGCCGCTGCCGACCTTCGAGGGCTGGCGCGCGGCGACCGGCCTCGCGATCATCGACGGTATCGGCTCGACCGAGATGCTGCACATCTTCGTCTCCGCCTCGGGGGCCGAGATCAGGCCGGGGGCGACCGGCAAGGCCATCCCGGGCTACGCGGCCGCCGTGGTGGACGACGACGGCAACCGGCTTCCTCCCGGCAAGCTCGGCAATCTCGCGGTGTGGGGGCCGACCGGTTGCCGCTACCTCGCCAATCTCGAGCGGCAGAGGGCCTATGTGCGCGCCGGCTGGAACCTCCCCGGCGACGTCTATGTCGAGGACGAGGACGGCTATTTCCACTACCAGGCGCGCGCCGACGACATGATCATCTCCGCCGGCTACAACATCTCCGGGCCTGAAGTGGAGGCGGTGCTGCTCGACCACCCCAAGGTGCGCGAATGCGCGGTCGTCGCCTCGCCCGACGCCGAGCGCGGCTTCGTCGCCAAGGCCTTCGTCGTGCTGCGCGAGGCGAAGGAGGCGGGTCCCGCCACGGCGAAGGAGCTGCAGGAGTTCGTCAAGCGCGAGATCGCACCCTACAAATATCCGCGCGCGGTCGAGTTCGTGGAAGCGTTGCCGCGCACCGAGACCGGCAAGATGCAGCGCTTCAAGCTGCGCCAGTCCGAGCTCGCGCGGGCGCAGGCCAAGGCGAGCTGAGTCGTCCGTCATGTCGTATCCTGGGTTGCTTCGCCTGCCTCCGCCGAAGCGAAGCCGCTTCGGCTTTGCGCAGGCAGGTCGGCTTCGCCTCCTCGCAACGACGGGCCATTGGTCATTGCGAGCCGAAGGCGAAGCAATCCAGGCGGCTGAGACGGGAAGTGCTGCATGAAGATCGCGTGCTTGGGCGGCGGGCCGGGCGGGCTCTACTTCGCCATTCTCATGAAGAAGGCCTGGGCGCAGGCCGAGGTGACGGTCTACGAGCGCAACGGCCCCGACGACACCTTCGGCTTCGGCGTCGTCTTCTCGGACGCGACGCTGGCCAATCTCGGCGACGCGGATGCCGAGAGCTATGCCGAGATTCGCCGCCGCCTCGCCCATTGGGACGACATCGACATCCATTTCAAAGGCGAGGTTCTGCGCTCGACGGGCCACGGCTTCTGCGGCTGCTCGCGCAAGGCGCTGCTCAACGTCCTCCAGGAGCGCGCGCGGACGCTTGGCGTCAAGCTCGCCTTCCGGCACGAGTTCGCGGACGCAGGGCCCTTCGCCGGGTGCGACCTCGTGGTGGCGGCGGACGGCGTCAACTCGGCGCTGCGCAGCGCGAATGCGGATGCCTTCGAGCCCGAGATCGATTCTCGTCCCAACCGCTTCATCTGGCTCGGCACCGAGGCGCGCTTTCCGGCCTTCACTTTCATCTTCAAGGAGAACGAGCACGGGCTCTGGCGCGTGCACGCCTATCAGTACGAGGCGGGGCGGGCCACCTTCATCGTCGAATGCACGGCCGCGACCTTCGCGCGGACGGGCCTCGATGCGAACGACGAGGCCGCGGCAGTCGCCCATTGCGAGAGGCTCTTCGCGCGCGAGCTCGCCGGCGCCGGCCTTCTCGCGAACCGCTCGATCTGGCGCAATTTTCCCAACGTGCGCACGGGGCGATGGCACGTCGGCAGGCTCGTCCTCATCGGCGATGCGGCGCATACGGCCCATTTCTCGGTCGGCTCGGGCACCAAGCTCGCGATCGAGGATGCGATCGCACTCGCGGACGCGGTCAAGGCGCGTCCGGACGACATCCCCGCCGCACTCGCCGACTACGAGGCGCGGCACCGGCCCGAGGTCGAGGCGCTGCAGCGCGCGGCACTCGTGAGCCAGCGCTGGTTCGAGGAGAGCGAGCGCTATTACGCGCGGCTCGAGCCGATCCAGTTCGCCTTCAGCCTGCTCACGCGCTCGCTGCGCATCAGCCACGAGAACCTCAAGCTGCGCGACCCCGCCTTCGTCGGCGAGGTCGACCGCTGGTTCGCCGCCAAGGCGGCCAACCAGTCCGGCGTCAACGTGGCGACGGATGCGACGCCGCCCATGTTCACGCCCTTCCGCCTGCGCGAGCTCGTGCTGCAGAACCGCGTCGTCGTCTCCCCGATGTGCCAATACTCGGCCGAGGACGGCACGATCGACGATTGGCATCTCGTCCATCTCGGCAGCCGCGCGCTCGGCGGCGCCGGCCTCGTCATGTCGGAGATGACGGACGTGAGCAAAGAGGGGCGCATCACGCCGGGCTGCGCCGGCATGTACAAGCCCGAGCATGTCGCGGCCTGGCGCCGCATCGTCGAGTTCGTGCATCGCCACAGCTTCGCCAAGATCGGCATGCAGTTGGCGCACGCCGGCCGCAAGGGGGCCACCAGGCTCGCCTGGGAGGGCTACGACGAGCCGCTCGCCGCGGGCGCCTGGCCCATCATGGCGCCCTCGCCGCTTCCTTATTTCGCGCACAGCCAGGTGCCGCGGGCGATGACGCGCGCCGACATGGACAAGGTGCGCGGGGATTTCGTCGCCGCGGCGCGCATGGCGGAGGAGGCCGGCTTCGACTTGCTCGAGCTCCACTTCGCGCACGGCTATCTGCTCTCCTCCTTCCTCTCGCCGCTCACCAACAGGCGCACGGACGGGTACGGCGGCGGCCTCGAGGGACGCATGCGCTATCCGCTCGAGGTCTTCGAGGCGGTGCGCGCGACATGGCCCGCGGCGAAGCCCATCTCGGTGCGCATCTCGGCCACGGACTGGGTGCCGGGCGGCTTCGACGGCGAAGACGCGGTCAAGCTCGCGAGTGCGCTCAAGGCGAGCGGCTGCGACATCATCGACGTCTCGGCGGGGCAGGTGGTGCCCGAGCAGCAGCCGGTCTACGGCCGTCTCTTCCAGACGCCCTTCTCCGACCGCGTGCGGCTCGAGGCCGAAATTGCCACCATGACCGTGGGCAACATCTCGACCTTCGAGGACGTCAACAGCGTGCTCGCGGCGGGGCGCGCCGATCTCTGCGTGCTGGCGCGCGCGCATCTTTACGATCCCTATTGGACGCGCCATATGGCTACGAAGCAGGGATACGCCATGCCATGGCCCAAGCCTTACGGCACCATCGACGGCTACGAGCCGCGCTTCATGTGAGGGCCGTCGTAGCACTTGTCCTGTTGTCCGCGGCGGCCTTGCTGCCGGCACTCCGCGCGAGCGCCCAAGGGGGTGATCTTGCCGGTTGGGACAAGGCGCGCTGGGGCATGACCATGGACGAGCTCGGGGCCGCCTTCGGTCCTCGCCTCAAGAAGCTCCCGGCGCCGATCTACTACCGCGACAGCTTCGCCATACAGGTCGTCGACGACGTGACGCTCGGCGGGGTGCGCTTCATAGCGCTCTTCCAGATGGATCCCGGCGCAGGCCGGCTCGTGCAGGTCCTCTTGCGCGCCAAAGGTGCGACCCCCACCCACACGAGCTATGTCGATGTCTTGAAGGCGCTCGAGTCGACACTCGGCCCGCCCGCGAAAAGCGAGCGCAAGACCGACTACGCGGGCGACATCCCTTGGTTCCGCGTGGTCGACCGCTGGACGCTCCCCACCACCAGCGTGGTGCTGACCTACTACAATCCGGACTTCGCGGCGACGCGCGACAAGTCGCTGACGGTGCGCTACTTTCCCACCCATGTGAAGGCACCCGGCTCCTGACACCACCGGGTCCGTGGGCAATCCGAGCAACTCAGGACTTTGCGGAGAGAGGCAAGCCGTAGCCGAGCTTTGCGGCAAGGGAGAGGCGATGGACGAAATCAAGCTCGTCGGGCTCGATGAATTCCGCGCGGCGGCGCGGCGCATCGAGGGTGCGGTGCGCCGCACCCCGCTCCTGGCGGCAGCGCCGACGCAAACGGCCGCCGCGGCCGCGGGCGAGCTCACGCTCAAGCTCGAATGCCTGCAAGTGACGGGCTCCTTCAAGGCGCGCGGGGCGGTGAACAAGCTCAAGAGCCTGGGCGCAGCCGAGATCGGGCGCGGTCTCGTCACCGCCTCGGGGGGCAACCACGGGCTCGGCGTCGCCTATGCGGGCTGGCTCGCGCGCGTGCCGGCGCGCATCTATCTGCCGACGAGTGCTCCCAAGGCGAAAGCGGAGAAGCTCAAGCGCTGGGGTGCGGAGGCGGTTTTCGCCGGCACCGACTGGTACGAGAGCAACAAGATCGCACTCGCGGCCGCGGAGCGCGAGGGGCTCACCTATATCCATCCCTTTGCCGACCGCGCGGTGATCGCGGGGCAGGGCACCATAGCACTCGAGATCCTCGAGGACGACCCGCGCGTCGACAGCGTGCTTGTCGCCATCGGCGGCGGCGGGCTCATTGCCGGCGTGGCGACCGCACTCAAGGCGCTTCAGCCGCGCGTGAAGGTGATCGGCGTCGAGCCCACGGGCGCAGCCACGCTCTTCGAGAGCCTGAAGGCCGGCCGCATCGTCGAGCTCGAGGAGATCAAGACGCAGGCCGGCACGCTCGCCGCCAGGCGCACCGAGCCGCTCACCTTCGCGCACGTGCGGCAAAACGTCGACGACATCGTGCTGGTGAGCGACGAGGAGATGCGCGCCGCCGCCGAATGGCTGTGGTTCGAGCTCGGGCTCTCGGTCGAGCTCAGCGCCGCCGCGGCGATCGCCGCCTTGCGCACGGGCCGATACAAACCACATGAGAAGGAGCGCGTCTCAGTCATCGTCTGCGGGGCCGGCACCGACGGCCTCGGCTGATTGGCGGCAAGTCGCCGGGTGCTGCGGGTGCGGCTCGATTGCGGGCTCAAGAAGCGCGTAGTGTGCTATAGTTTTGACGGATTCGGGGCATGGAGGCGGATCATGGCGAGGCAAGCACAGAAGGGCGCGGGCAAGGCGGCCGGGAGGGTGAAAGGCGCCAAGCCCGCGTGGACCGCGGCGGCACGGCCGCGCACGCTCGCCTCGCTCGTGACGCTCACGAGCCGCCTTTTCGCGCGCGCGCTCCACGACCGTCTGGTGCCCCACGGCGTGGCGCCCGGCCAGCTCTCCGTGCTGCAGCGCCTGTGGCAGGGCGACGGCCTCACCCAGGCCGAGCTTGCGCGCGCGGTGCGCGTCGAGCAGCCCACGATGGCGCGCACGCTCGACCGCATGGCGCGCGACGGGCTCATCGAGCGCGTGCCGAGCAGGGAGGACCGCCGCGCCTTCAACGTGCGGCTGACCGCGCGCGGCCGCGCACTCCGCCGCGCGGTCGAGAGCGAGGCGGCGGCACTCGAGCGCAGCGCACTCGCGGCCCTCAGGCGGGGCGAGCGCGAGGGCCTCGCGCGCTCCCTCGGACAAGTCGCCGCCAGCCTCGGCAAGACCGTCGGGGGCGAGGAAGCGTAGAGGCGCCTCTGCCCCATCCTCCTTTAAAACGAACTTCCTCTGCTCCTTCAAGAGCAGGGCAATCGCATTTGAATACTTATGGATGTGACAGTCCGTCGTCCCGGCGAAAGCCGGGACCCATTGCAGAGCAGGTGCGGTGTTTTTCCTTTCTCCGACATTGGTGATCCCGGTCAATGGATACCGGCTTTCGCCGGTAATGACGAATCGGGTAACGTGCGGCATCACCAAATGCGATTGCCCTGCCCTTCCGGGGGAGAGGAAGAATTAACGGGGCGGGCCGCCGGCGGCGCCTCTCTCACAGCTTCAAAAGGTGCGGCAGCCAGAGCGAGAGGGTGGGGATGAAGGTCACCAGCATGAGTACTAAGAACATGACCGCGTAGAACGGCCAGATATGGCGCATCACCTGCTCCATCGTCACCTTGCCGACGGCGCAACCGACGAAGATGATCGAGCCGACGGGCGGGTGGCACAGCCCGATGCCGAGATTGAGCATCATGATCATGCCGAAATGAACGGGATCGACGCCGAAGCTGGCGACGACGGGGAGCAGGATGGGCGTGCAGATGAGGATGGAGGGCGCCATGTCCATGACGCAGCCGAGCAGGAGCAGCATGACGTTGATCATCAGGAGGATCACGTTCTTGTCGTGCGACAGCGTCAGGAAGAAGGCCGTGACCCTGGCCGGGACCTGCATGAGCGCCATGATGTAGCCGAGGCTTGCCGCAAAGGCGATGAGCGTCATCACCATCGCGACCGTGCGCATGGTTCGGTGGATCAGGAGCGGCAGATCGCGCCAGCGGTAATCGCGGTAGATGAACATGGTGACGAAGAAAGCCCACACGCAGGCGACCGCCCCCGCCTCGATCGCGGTGAAGATGCCGCCCAAGATGCCGCCCAGGATGATCGCGAGCGTGATCAGGCCCCAAAGCGCGTCGATCGAGAGCTTGACCGCCACCCCGAACGGCACCGTCTCGCCGCGCGGATGCTTGTGCATGTAGGCGAGTGCGATGCATAGCATGAGGAGGGCGAGGCCGAGCAGCAGGCCCGGCACCACGCCTGCCATGAAGAGCGCGATGACCGAGATGGTGCCGCCGGTCGCGAGCGAATAGATCACCGCGTTGTGGCTCGGCGGCACCAGGAGCGCCTGCACGGAGGCGGTGATCGTCACGTTGGTGGCGAACACGCGGGGATATCCGCTCTTCTCCATTTGCGGGATCATCACCGAGCCGATCGCCGAGGTGTCCGCGACCGCCGAGCCGGAGATGCCGGAGAGGAAGGTGGTGGCGATGATGTTCACCGCCGAGAGCCCCCCGCGCAGGCGAGTGAGACCGACGAGCACGTTGGCGAAGGCCACGAGCCGCCGCGCCATGCCGCCTTCCGCCATGATGGCGCCCGCCAGCACGAAGAAGGGAATGGTCAGCATGGCGAACTTGGAGACCCCGCTCGAGATTTGCAGCATGACCGCCTCGGGCGGGATGCCGAGTCGCCAGGCGCCGACGAGGGCGGCGAGCCCGAGCGCGTAGGCGATCGGCACGCCGAGGGCGAAGAACCCGAAAAGAGCGAGAAGCACGACGACGATGTCCATGCGCCAAGCCCCCTTGGGATCACCCGGGTGCTGCCGGCTCGCGGACCGCCCACTTGTCCGCAGGCGCTCCGATCAGGAGACGCTCGACGACGAAGAGGAGGGTGACGGCGCCGCCGAGCGGAATGGGCAGATAGGTGACGCCGACCGAGAGGAAGGGGAACTCGTCGATCACCTGGTGCCAGGTCGTCGCCACCAGCCCCTCGCCCCAGATCACCATGAACAGGCTGACGAGCCCCATCAGGAGCTCGGCCGCGAGCTCGACGGCGCGTATCCCGAGCGGCGGCAGCAGGTAGTGCAGCACCGTCACGCGCATGTGGATGCCCGTCCGGTAGCACGCGGCGGCGCCGAAGAAGGTGAGCACGATGGTGAGCAGGATCGCCATCGGCTCGGGCCATGACGCGGCGTGATTGAGGACGTAACGCGTATAGACGCTCCAGGGAATCACCGCCGAGATGAGCACGAGCGAGGTGCTTGCGAGCATGACGCACAAGAGATAGAGCGCGTCCATCGCCCTGCGGAAGCCGGATGCCATATTCTCATTTTCCCCTAGTCTCGCCACGTTCCCTCACCCTAACCCTCTCCCGCAAGCGGGAGAGGGAAGGGGCCCATCGCGAAGCGATGGGAAGCGTGAGGGGTGCGTGCGGCGAGGCGGACGACCCCCGCGCCTCAGTGTACCTCGCCGATGCGCTTGATGAGATCGGCGTACTTGGCGCCGTATTTGTCCCACACCGGCTTGACGGCCTTCTGGAACGGCGTCTTGTCGGCGATCCGCTCCACGTCGATGCCCGCCGCCTTCATCTTGTCGAAGGCGTCCTTCTCCTTGGCGTCCCACAGCGTGCGCTCCTCGAACTGAGCCGCGCGCGCGAGCTTGGCGATGAGCGCCTGGTCGTCCTTGGAGAGCCCATCCCAGGTCTTGCGCGAGAAGACGAGGATCTCGGGCACGATGAGATGCTCCGTCAAGGTGAAGTGCTTGGCGACCTGGTAGTGGTTGTCGAAGACGAAGCTCGGCGGATTGTTCTCCGCACCATCCACCACGCCGGTCTGGAGCGCACTGAAGACCTGGTCGTAGCCCATGGGCACGCCGTTCGCACCCAGCGCGTTCATCATGTCGACGAACATGGGGTTGCCCATGACGCGCACCTTGAGGCCCTTCAGGTCCTCGATGCTCTTGATGGGCCGCTTGGTGTCGTACATGCTGCGCGCACCTGCATCCATCCAGCACAGGCCGATGAGATGCGTGTTCGGGTTGTTGGTGACCCGGTCGAGCAGCTCCTGGCCGATCGGACCGTCGATCACCTTGCGCATGTGCTCGACGCTGCGGAAGAGGAACGGCAGATTGAAGACGTTGAGGTCGTCGACCACGGGGCCGAGGGCGCCCACGCTCACGCGCGCGAGCTGGATGGCCCCCACCTGCGCCTGCTCGATCGCCTCCTTCTCGCCGCCGAGCTGCATCGAGGGGAACATCTGGATGCTGAGGCGGCCGCCCGTCGCCGCCGAGAGCTTCTTGCCCATGTCCTCGACGGCCACCACCGTGGGATAGCCGGGGGGATGCACGTCCGATGCCTTGAAGACCATCTTCTCCTCGGCCGCCGCCTGCGGCACCGGCAGTGCCGCCAAGAGTGCCAGTGCCGCTGCCGCAGCACCCAGCCGAAGCGCATTTCGCCTAAAGTTCATGTTGTCCTCCCATGTTCGAGACTCCCTTTCCCGACGCGCGAGTGCCAAGGGCGTTCTCATGGCCTCGGGCGCGCCTGCCGCCCCAGGCCGCTCTGCGGTTTGACCGCGGGTCATGCCCGTGGTAGGCTGCCAGTTATAATATAACCATACAACAGGGCGACCCTAGCATTGCCCCGGCGTCTTGCCAAGCTCTCCATGATGCGGCCGCTCGCCCCGCAGCGCAACCTGACGCATTCGATCGCGGAAAGGCTCGCTGAGGAGATCAGGAGCGGCAAGCTCCCGCCCGGCGCGCGGCTGCCGACCGAGCAGGAGATGGTCGCCGCCATGGGGGTGAGCCGCACCGTGGTGCGCGAGGCGGTCGCCGCCTTGCGCGCCGAGGGGCTGGTGACGACCCGCCAGGGGGCCGGCGCCTTCGTCGCCAACGACATCTGGCGCCGTCCCTTCCGGCTCGCGGGCGAGGCGCCCTCCACCATCGCGGACGTGCTCAACGTCATGGAGCTCAGGGCGAGCGTGGAGGCCGAGGCGGCCGGGCTTGCCGCCGAGCGGGGGCCGGCTCCGGCGCGCCGGCGCATCGTGCGCGCGCTCGCGGCGATCGACGCGGCGATCAAGCGCGGCGAGAGTGCCGTCTACGAGGACTTCGCCTTTCACCTTGCCATAGCACTCGCCACCGGCAACCCGCAGTTCTCGCATTTCCTCGAGTATCTCGGCCGCTTCATCATCCCGCGCCAGAGCATCCGCATCTCGGCCCACGACGGCGACGGCCAAGGCGCCTATCTCGAGATGATCCAGGGCGAGCACCGCGCCATCTCCGCCGCCATCGCGGCGGGCAACGCCAAGGCCGCGCGCGAGGCGATGCGCCGGCACCTCGTGAACAGCCAGATGCGTTATCGCCGCTTGGCCGACGCGGCGCCGGACCGGGCCGGCCGCCTCCGACCTGCTGAGACGCTGCCCTCGCCCGGCACGGCGCGCTCTTAGCCTCGCAAAGGCGCAATATCGCAAAGGGAGGAGCTCTCATGGATCGCAGGACATTTCTCGGGGGAAGCCTCGGGCTCGGCACGCTTATCGCAGCCCCCTATGTCGCGCGCGCGCAGGCGCCGATGACGCTGCGCTTCGCGCATTTCGCGGCGGAGGATCATCCCGCCCATATCGCCGCCAAGGAGTTCGTGAGCCGCATCGAGGCGCGCACCGAGGGGGCGATCAAGATCACCATCTTCCCCAACAACGTGCTCGGGGCACCCCCCGAGCAGGCCCAGCAGATCAGGCTCGGCGTCATCGACATGGGCCTGCCGACGCAAGGCCAGCTCGACAAGTACGAAAAGGCATTCGCCGCCGTGCCGCTGCCGTTCGTGTTCGACAATTCGGAACAGGTCTTCCGCGTGCTCGACGGGCCGGCCATGGCCTGGCTCGCCCCGCTCGCCGAGAAGCAGGGCTTCATCCTGCTCGCCAACTGGGAATACGGCTTCCGCAACCTCACCAACAACCGCCACCCCATCCTCAAGCCGGAGGACGTGGCGGGGCTCAAGATCCGCACGCCGCCCGAGATCCAGATCCAGGCGGCGATGGAGGCGTGCGGTGCCGCGGTGACGGCGATCGCGTTTCCGGAAGTCTACTTGGCGCTCTCGCAGAACGTGGTCGACGGCGAGGAGAACCCCGTCGCGGTCATTTACTACAACAAGTTCTACGAGGTGCAGAAGCATCTCGCACTCACCCGGCACGTTTACAACAACATGATCCACACGGTCAGCGCCACCAGCTGGAAGAAGCTGAGTGCGGCCCAGCAGTCGATCTTTCGGGAAGAGAGCGTGGTCGCGGGCAACCTCATGCGCAAGTTGATCGCCGAGCAGGAAGCGGACCAGATCAAGCAGATGGAGACGGCGGGGATCAAGCTGACGCGCCCGGACCTGGCCCCCTTCCGCGCCAAGATGGAACCGGCCTACAAGCGCATCGCCGAATACGCGGGTGCCGACAACGTCGCGAAGTTCCGCGCCATGGTCGAGGCCGGGCGCAAGGCCTAGCCTTCACATGCCGGGGTGAGGAAGGGCGCCGACGCCTTATGACCGGTGCGGTCGACATCGCGGCCCCGGTAGCGCGCAACGACCGCATCCTGCGGGCACTCGACCGCCTCTGCGAGGGGGTGCTCGTGGCGGCTCTCTTGGGCGAGCTCGCGGCGGTCCTCGCCAACGTCTTCGCGCGCAGCTTCCTCGGCCGCTCCTTCCTGTGGACCGACGAGGTGGCGCGCATGGCCCTCTCGCTCCTCACCTTCGTCGGCGGCATCGTCGCCTACCGTCACGGCCATCACGCCTTCGTCCGCGTGGTCCTCAACGCCTTGCCCGCGTGGCTCCAGCGCGCCGCTGCAGCACTCTCCGATCTCCTCGTGGTGCTCATGGCCGTCGTCACCGTGACCACCTCGCTCCCCTTCATCGAGTCGGGCTGGGGCGAGCTGACGCCGATCCTGCAGTTGCCGGCGGCGACGATAGCCCTGCCCCTTACGGGCAGCATGGTGCTTCTCGCCTTCTATGCGATCGAACGCCTGAGGGACCAGGACCGCAGGGCGGTATTGGCGGTAGGCGTGCCGCTCGCCGCTCTGGTGACGGCGGCAATCCTCCTGCGCGAGGCCTGGCTGCCGTGGTTCGCCGGCGACGTCGCCATCGCCGTATCGCTCCTGCTGCTCCTCGTCGTCATCCTCGCGGGCCTTCCCGTCGGCTTCGCGTTGCTGCTCGCCGCGGCGAGCTATCTGTGGACCTCGAATACGGTGCCGATGGTGGCATTGCCCCAGAACATCGTGAGCGGCACCGGGAACTTCATCCTGCTCGCCCTGCCGTTCTTCATCTTCGCCGGCCTCATCATGGAGCGCGGCGGCATCAGCTTGCGCCTCATCCGCTTCGTGCAGGCGTCGGTGGGCCATCTGCGCGGCGGCCTGCTGCAGGTCATGGTGCTGAGCATGTACCTCGTCTCGGGCCTCTCCGGCTCCAAGGCCGCCGACGTGGCCGCGGTCGGCTCGGTGATGCGCGACATGCTGAAGCGCGAGCGCCTGAGCGAGGCCGAGGGCGCGGCCGTGCTGGCCGCCTCGGCGACGATGGGCGAGACCGTACCCCCGAGCATCGCCATGCTCATCCTGGGCTCGATCACCAAGCTCTCGATGGCGGCCCTCTTCATTGCCGGCCTCGTCCCCGCCGCGGTCATCGCCGTATGCCTGATGGTGCTCATCTACGTGCGGGCCCGCCTCGCCAAGGTGCCGCGCGGGCAGCGCACGGCGCTCGTGCCGCTGCTCCGCGCCGGCCTAGGTGCGGTGCTCCCGCTCTTGATGCCGGTCATGCTCTTCGCCGGCATATTGACCGGGGTCGCGACGCCGACCGAGGTATCGTCCTTCGCCGTCGTTTATGGCCTGTTCCTCGCGATCGTGCTTTATCGCGAGATGGACCTCAGGAGCTTCGCGCGCACCGTGATCGACAGCGCCACGCTGACGGGCCTCGTCCTCTTCATCCTTGCCACCGCCTCGAGCTTCTCCTTCTCGCTCACCATCGCCTACGTGCCGCAGCGCCTGGTCGAGCTTCTGCACAGCATCAATGACAGCACGACGCTCTTCCTCCTCGGCTCGATCCTCCTCCTCATCGTGGTGGGCTCGCTGCTCGAGGGCTTGCCCGCCCTCAATGTGCTCGCCCCGCTCTTGCTTCCCATCGCCGGGAAGATCGGCATCAGCGAGCTCCACTACGGCATTCTGCTCATCATCGCCATGGGGATCGGCGCCTTCATCCCGCCGGCCGGCGTCGGCTTCTACGTCTGCTGCGCGGTCATGCGCACCGACATCGAGGCCGCCACACGCGTGATGGCGCCTTATCTGACGGTGCTCGTGATCGGCCTCCTCATCGTGACCTTCGTGCCGTGGTTCACGCTGGCGCTGCCGAGCGCCTTCGGATTCCGCTGATCGCGACGCTCAAGGAGGGAATCATGAGCGAGACGGAATTGACCATCGACGCGCGGCTCGCCGCCTACCGCCGCCTCTTCGACCTCTCGGGCAAGACTGCACTTGTGCTGGGTGCTGCCTCCGGCATCGGCAAGGCCTCGGCCGAGGCGCTCGCCGCCCTGGGTGCTACCGTCATATGCGCCGACAAGGACAAGGCGGGGGTCGAGGCGACCGCAGCCGACCTCGCACGTGCCGGCGGGGCCGAGGCCCATGTGGTGGACGCGGGCAGTTCTGCGGACATCGCGGCCCTAGCGGCCGCCGTCGCGCGCGGCCACGCGCGGCTCGACATAGCACTGACGACGCCCGCCGTTCACGTGCGCAAACCCATGCTCGACTACACGGACGAGGAATACGACCGCGTCGCCGAGCTCAACCTGCGCGGCACCTTCTATTTCTTGCGCGCCTTCGGCCGTCTGATGACCAAGCAGGGTGGGGGCAGCCTGATCGCGAGCTCCTCCGTGCGCGCGACCACGCTCGAGCCCGGGCTCGCCATCTACGGTGCTACCAAGGCCGGCATCATCCAGATGGTGCGCGGGCTCGCCTCCGAGGTCGGTCGCTTCGGCGTGCGCGTGAACGCGATCGTGCCGAGCATCGTCGAGACCCCGCTTGTGGCTCCGCTCAAGGCGCGGCCGGAGATTTTCGCCAAGCTCGCCGCCCACACGGTGTTCGCGCGCTGGAGCCAGCCGAGCGAGGTGGCGGCGGCCGTCGCCTTCCTCGCCTCGGACGCCGCAAGCTACGTCACCGGCACCGCCTTCCTCGTCGACGGCGGCTGGACCGCGATCGACGGCCCGCCTTCCGGCCTGACCGAGACCCACCGCGGTTGAGGCCGGCGGCCGCGGCCTACGCCTCGATCCCGGCGCGCTCGAGGATCGCGTGGAGGAGCACCTCGCAACCGGCGGCCAAGTCCGCGGCCGCCGCGTTCTCGATCTCGTTGTGGCTGAGCCCGCCCTCGCAGGGCACGAAGATCATCCCGGTGGGTGCGATGCGCGAGAGATAGCAGGCGTCGTGGCCGGCACCCGAGACGATGTCGCGGTGCGCGTAGCCGAGCCGCTCGGCGGCATTGCGCACGGCGGCCACGCACTCCGGGTGGAAATTGACCACGTCCGTATTGGCGACGCGCTCGAGGGCAAGCTCGAGGCGCTGCTCGCTGGCGATCGCCGCGAAGCGCCGCTGCATCTCCGCGTCGATCGCGGCGAGCACGGCTTCCTCCGGATGGCGCATGTCGATCGAGAAGGCGACGCGGCCGGGGACGACGTTGCGCGAGTTGGGGTGGACCCTGAGCATGCCGACGGTCGCGACGGCATGGGGTGCCTGGGCCTTGGCGATCTTCTCGAGGCAGGCGATCATGCGCGCAGCCCCCGCCATGGCGTCGCGCCGGTTGGGCATCGGCGTGGTGCCGGCATGGGAGTCCTGTCCCGTCACGACCGCGTCGTACCAGCGCTGACCCTGTGCCCCCGTCACCACGCCGATCGTCTTCGCTTCCGCCTCGAGGATGGGGCCCTGCTCGATGTGCGCCTCGAAGAAGGCGCCGACCGGCCGTCCGCCGACCCGCACCTTGCCCTTGTAGCCGATCGCCTCGAGCGCCTCGCCCATGGCAACACCATCCGCGTCCTTGAGGCCGAGGGCGAAATCGAGGGTGAACTTGCCGGCGAAGACGCCGGACGCGGTCATGGCGGGGGCGAAGCGCGAGCCCTCCTCGTTGGTCCACACCACCGTCTCGACCGGCGCCTTGGTGGTGATGCCGAGGTCGTTCAGCGTGCGCATCACCTCGAGCCCGGCCATGACGCCGTAGGCGCCGTCGAACTTGCCGCCGGTCGGCTGGCTGTCGAGATGGCTCCCGGTCATGACCGGGGGCAGGCTGTCGTCGCTGCCCGCGCGCCGCGCGAAGATGTTGCCGATCCCGTCGACGGTGACGCTGCAGCCGGCCGCCTCGCACCAGCGCACGAAGAGATCGCGCGCCTGGCGGTCGAGCTCGGTCAGGGCCAGGCGGCACACCCCGCCCTTGGGTGTGGCGCCGATCTCGGCCATCTCCATGAGGCTCTGCCACAGCCGCTCGCCGTTGACCTTGAGGTTCTTCTGCATGGAACGTCTCCCCGAAGCGCGCGAGTCGAGACCGTAGGAGGCCGCGCGCAGAGGGTCAAGCAGCGATGGTCGCGCTTGCGCCACAGCGCACGCTCTTCTACATCCGGGCGCCATTGGCGTATACCATGGCGATGGCGGCAGCGCTCAATACGGTCGTTGAAACGATGGGCAAATTCGGAAAAGAGCTGATCGAAAGCATGCGGCAGGCTGCGGCGCATGCCGGCGGCCGTAAAGTGCCCGGCATGCGCGTGACCACCGTCGCGCTGCCGGGGAATGTCGGGATAGTGCCTCGGCCTCTGGGGGTCCGCTGGGCAGCACGGCTGCAAGAACTCCCTTGAGCCGAGCCGGTGATTTACCGTAATCTGTCATGTTTTCGAGCGGCGATAGCCAGAGCGAGGGGGGCAGCATGGTCACGGCATCGGCGCAGCGTTGGCAATTTTCATTGGTCTTGATCAAGCCGTCGCACTACGACGACGACGGCTACGTCATTCAATGGCTGCGCTCGGGGATCCCGTCGAATACGCTGGCCTCGCTCTACGGGCTGGCGCGCGACTGTGCCGAGCGCCGCGTGCTGGGTGAGGATGTCGAGATCGTCATCAAGGCACTCGACGAGACGAATACGCGCATCCGGCCTGAGCGCATCGCACGCGATATCGCCCGCGCGGGGGTCGGCATGGTCGGGCTGGTGGGCGTACAGTCGAACCAGTTCCCCCGCGCCATGGACATTGCCCGGCGCTTGCGCGCTTGCGGCACGCCGGTCGTGATCGGCGGCTTCCACGTCTCGGGCTCGC
>JBKQRV010000147.1:0-11321 GCA_052143835.1 Alphaproteobacteria bacterium | reverse complement strand
AGCGGCCGCTCCTAACCGGGCGGCCGATCCCCCTCAAGGGTGGGAGGGCTATCGCATTTGAATACCTATGAACTGAACGTCATAATCCGTCGTCCCGGCGAAAGCCGGGACCCATTCCAGAGCAAGTGCAGCGTCTTTCCTTTCTTCAACAGTGGTGATCCCCGTCAATGGATACCGGCTTTCGCCGGTAGTGACGGAGCCCGTAACGTACGGAATCACCATATGCGATTGTTTTGCCCTGGGAGGGGCGAGGGTTGGGAAGGGGGCTGCTGCTTTGCAAGCCGCGGCGAGACGGCCATAATGGCCCCGCCATCACCGGGTGCCGCCGTGTACGACAAGACGAAGCTCGAGGCCCTGCGCGCGAAATACGCCGACGCCAAGGGCAGCGACGTGTTCGATCCCGAGTTCAAGAAGGTCGTCTCGCTCGTCTTCGCGAGCCGGGACCGGCGCAAGCTGCCCTATGCCGACGTCTCGACCTTCCTCGGGGCACCCTATCGGCCCGAGGCGCCGGACGCGTCCGATTTCGCCGGGCTCGACGTGGCACTCGTGGGCGTGCCGATGGATTTGGGCGTGACAAACCGCTCGGGCGCGCGGCTCGGCCCGCGCGCCGTGCGCGGGGTCGAGCGCATCGGTCCCTACAACCACGCGCTCAAGGTGGTCCCTTTCGCCGAGTGCAAGGCAGGGGACATCGGCGACGTGCCGATGCGCTCGCGCTACAGCCTCGAGCAGTGCATCGAGGACATCGCCGCCTTCTATGCGCGCATCGAGGCGGCGGGGGTGCGACCGCTCTCGGTCGGCGGCGACCACTCGGTGACGTTTCCGATCCTTAAGGCGCTCGGGCACAAGCGCCCGGTCGGCCTCGTCCATATCGACGCCCATTGCGATACCGGAGGCGAATACGACGGCTCCAAGTTCAACCACGGCGGCCCCTTCCGCCTGGCCGTGCTCGAGGGCGCGCTCGACCCCGAGCGCACCATCCAGATCGGCATCCGCGGGCCGGCCGAGTTCCTCTGGGAGTTCTCCTACGACTCCGGCATGACCGTGCTCCACATCGAGGACGTGATGCGCATGGGCATCGCGGGCGTGGTCGAGAAGGCGCTCGAGGTGGTGGGCGACGGCCCCACTTACATCTCCTTCGACGTCGACGGCCTCGACCCCGCCTTCGCCCCCGGCACCGGCACGCCCGAGGCGGGCGGGCTTACCCCGCGCGAGGCGCAGGAGATTCTCCACGGCCTCAAGGGCATCGACGTCGTCGGCGGCGACGTGGTCGAGGTGGCCCCGCAATACGACCCGACCAGCAACACCGCGATGGTGGGCGCCCAGATGCTCTTCGAGATGCTCTCCCTGCTGGTGCTGGGGCGGCGCTTCAAGCGGCGGGTCTGAGGCGTGGCGCCGGCCGTGGGCGGAATGGCTGGCTTTCCCCGAGCTGCCGACTAAATTAACTGCATGCGGGGCTTCAAAGGCCGCGCGAGGGTGGTATAACCACGGCCTCGCGTCGCGGGAGCGCGCCGCCGCGCTAGGCTGCGCCGCCGTCCCCATTGCCAGGCTCAGGAGAACGCTCGTGCCCTTGACCGGACAAGACACGCTCAAGACCCGCCGCCGGCTTTCCGTCGACGGCAAGCGCTATGACTATTTCAGCCTCGAGGCCGCGGCTCAGGCCGGTCTCGGCGACCTCTCGCGGCTCCCCTTCTCGCTCAAGGTGCTGCTCGAGAATCTCCTGCGCTTCGAGGACGGCAGGACGGTGAGCGTCGAGGACGTGCAGGCCGTCGCCGGCTGGCTCAAGGAGCGGCGCTCGGAGCGCGAGATCGCCTTCCGCCCGGCGCGCGTGCTGATGCAGGATTTCACCGGCGTGCCCGCGGTCGTCGACCTCGCCGCCATGCGCGATGCGATGGTCAAGCTCGGCGGCGAGCCCAAGCGCATCAACCCGCTGGTCCCCGTCGACCTCGTCATCGACCACTCGGTCCAGGTCGACGCCTTCGGCAGCGCCGATGCCTTCCGCAAGAACGTGGCGCAGGAGTTCGAGCGCAACCGCGAGCGCTACGAGTTCCTGCGCTGGGGCCAGACGGCCTTCGACAACTTCCGCGTGGTACCGCCGGGCACCGGCATTTGCCACCAGGTGAACCTCGAGTACCTCGCCCAGACCGTGTGGGTGACAGAGGAGAACGGCACGGCACTCGCCTACCCCGACACGCTCGTCGGCACCGACAGCCACACGACGATGGTGAACGCGCTCGCCGTGCTCGGCTGGGGCGTGGGCGGGATCGAGGCCGAGGCCGCCATGCTCGGCCAGCCCATCTCCATGGTCATTCCCGAAGTGGTGGGCTGCAAGCTCTCCGGCCGGCTCAAGGAGGGCGCCACCGCGACCGATCTCGTCCTCACCGTGACGCAGATGCTGCGCAAGAAAGGGGTGGTGAGCAAGTTCGTCGAGTATTACGGACCCGGCCTTGACGGGCTCACCCTCGCCGACCGCGCCACGATCGGCAACATGTCCCCCGAATATGGCGCCACCTGCGGCTTCTTCCCGATCGACCGCGAGACCCTTCGCTATCTGCGCTTCACCGGGCGCAACGAGGAGCGGGTCAAGCTCGTCGAGGCCTACGCCAAGACCCAGGGCATGTGGCGCGACGGGGCGACGCCCGATCCCGTCTTCAGCGACACGGTCGAGCTCGATCTTGCCACGGTCGAGCCCTCGATCGCCGGTCCCAAGCGTCCGCAAGACAAGGTGGCGCTCTCAAGCGCCGCCAAGAGCTTCGATGCCAGCCTCAAGGACTTCGTGGGCGAGGCGGGGCGCAAGAAGTCGGTCAAGGTCAAGGGTGCCAACTACGAGCTCAAGGACGGCGACGTGGTGATCGCCGCGATCACGAGCTGCACCAATACCTCGAACCCGAACGTGCTGGTGGCGGCCGGCCTCTTGGCGCGGAACGCCAATCGCAGGGGCCTCAAGGTCAAGCCCTGGGTAAAGACCTCGCTCGCGCCCGGGAGCCAGGTGGTGAGCGATTATCTTTCCGCGGCGGGCCTGTCACCCGAGCTCGACAAGCTCGGCTTCAACCTGGTGGGCTACGGCTGCACCACCTGCATCGGCAACTCGGGTCCGCTGCCCGAGCAAATCGTGGCGGCGATCGAGGAGGGCGACCTCGTGTGCGCGGCCGTGCTCTCGGGCAACCGCAACTTCGAGGGACGCATCAATCCGCAGACGCGGGCCAACTACCTCGCCTCCCCGCCGCTCGTGGTCGCTTACGCGCTCGCCGGCTCGATGAAGCTCGATCTCGCGCGCGAAGCCCTCGGCGAGGACGCGCAGGGCGCCCCCGTCTATCTCAAGGACATCTGGCCCGCGAACAGCGAGATCCAGGCGACGATCGAGGAGGTCCTCTCGGCCGAGATGTTCCGCAAGCGCTACGCCAACGTGTTCGAAGGGCCGCCCGAATGGCGTGCCATCAACGTCAAGCCCAGCATGACCTACGCCTGGGGTACCGGCAGCACCTATGTGAAGAACCCGCCCTATTTCGAGGGCATGCCGCGCGAGCCCGCGAAGGGATTGAAGGACGTGAAGGGTGCGCGGCCGATTGCGCTCCTCGGCGATTCGGTCACCACCGACCACATCTCGCCCGCGGGCTCGATCAAGAAGGACAGCCCCGCCGGCGAATATCTGCTCGAGCATCAGGTGCGGCCGCTCGACTTCAACTCCTATGGTGCGCGGCGCGGCAATCACGAAGTGATGATGCGCGGCACCTTCGCCAACATCCGCATCAGGAACGAGATGGTCCCGGGCGTCGAGGGCGGGGTCACCAAGCACATCCCCGACGACCAAGTCATGCCGATCTACACGGCCGCGATGAAGTACCAGGCGCAGGAGACGCCGCTCGTCGTCGTTGCCGGCAAGGAATACGGCACCGGCTCCTCGCGCGATTGGGCCGCCAAGGGCACGCTCCTCCTCGGGATCAAAGCGGTCGTGGTGGAGAGCTTCGAGCGCATCCACCGCTCGAACCTTGTCGGAATGGGCGTTCTGCCGCTGCAGCTGCCGGAGGGCGTCACGCGCAAGACGCTCAAGCTCGACGGCAGCGAGACCTTCGATGTCATCGGCCTAGAGGGCGGCATCAAACCGCGCATGACGCTGACGTTGGTGATCCATAGACAGAATGATCAGTCTGAAAACGTACCGGTTCTTTGCCGCATCGAAACGCAAGACGAGGTCGACTATTTTCGTCACGGTGGAATCTTGCAGTATGTCTTGCGAGGTTTGGCGAAGCACGCTTAACGCTTCGTTAGACTGATTAGTCCATTATAATACACCTCGTCATTGCGAGGCGCCCCGAAGGGCGCCGAAGCAATCCAGAGAGGGCGTCGCCGCCCAGGCGCTCTGCCCCGGCGTACGCCGGGGTTCGCTGCGCTCGCAATGACGTGATTATACCGGGTGAAACGGAGTTCCGAATCAAGGCACTACACGAGCAGCGCTCACCGCATTGACATGCTGGCATGGACGGTATATTCCAAAATTATCAACGGTGACGAGCCATCATGGCGCGCAGCAAAGCCTTCGATCCGGACGTAGCCCTGCGCAAGGCCATGCAGCTGTTCTGGCGTCAGGGTTACGAGGCGACCTCGGTCGACGATCTGGTGCACGCCATGGGGGTCAACCGGGCGAGCCTCTATGCCACCTTCGGCGACAAGAGGACGCTCTTCCGCCTGGCACTCGAGCGCTATATCGCGACGGTGCTGGCCCCTAGGCTCGATGCCACCGAAAGCACCTCCTCGGCACTCGCCGGGCTGCGTGGGCTCTTGGGCGAGCTCGTGGCCTTTGCCGCGGGCGACCCGCAGCGCCGCGGCTGCCTTGCCGTGAACGCCGCCTGCGAGCTCGCCGGCCGCGATCCCGAGGTGACCGCTCTCCTCAAGGGGCAAGCCGAGACGCTCGAGGTGCTACTCGCCCGCGTGATCGCGCGGGCCCAGGCGAATGGCGAGCTCCCCCGCGGGCGCGATCCCACGGCACTCGCCCGCCTGCTTGCCAGCGTCATCGACGGCTTGCGCGTCCGCTCCAAGCTCGCCCCCGACCGCGCGGCACTGGAGAGCATTGCCGAGACCGCGATGGCGGCGCTTGGCTGAGTGCCGCTTGCAGCACTCTCAATGCCGGCGCGCGCCGCCGACTCGTCATCACGAAGGCTCACCATTAATTGACTCGGCGACGCGCGCGGGCCGGCTTATGGTCGCCATCATGATGAGACTGACACCACTCGCGCTCGCGGCCGGCTTGCTCGGTGCTACAGCGCTTCCCGCCGCCGCGGCGAGCAAGACGCCCGTCGTGGTCGAGCTCTTCACCTCGGAAGGCTGCTCGAGCTGCCCGCCCGCCGATGCCTATCTCGGCGAGCTCACCAAGAAGCCGGACATCGTCGCACTCGCCTACCATGTCGATTATTGGGACTACATCGGCTGGAAGGACCCCTATGCGTTGCGCGAGGCGACCGAGCGCCAGCGCCGCTACACCGCAGCACTCGGCAGCCGCTTTCTCTATACGCCCGAGATCGTGGTCGACGGCGGCCAGGACGCCACCGGCTCGGACCGCGACGCGGTCGGCGAGCTCATCCGTGCCCAGGAGAAGAGCGCGGACAAGCTCGCGCTTTCGGTGAGCGAGCAAAGCGACGACAAATACACGGTCGGCATTCCGGCCTCGAGCCTCCATGGCGCCGCCACGGTGTGGCTGGCCGTCTTCGACCGCGAGCATTCGACCCCCGTCGCGCGCGGCGAGAACGAGGGCCGCACGCTCAAGGAGTTCAACATCGTGCGCGAGCTGCGCAAGATCGGGCGCTACGAGGGCAAGGAAATGCAAATCCCCGTCGAGATGGCGCTCACGCGGGAGCGCGGCTGCGCCGTCCTGGTGCAGAGGGACTTCATGCCCGGCGACGGGCAGGGTGCCATCTTGGGCGCCGCCCTCGTCGAGGAGGACTGAGCCGCTCTGGGCCCAGTGCGGCTCGCCTCACTCCTCGGACTCTGCCGCCTCCGCCTTGGCCACGTCGCGCAAGCCGCCCAGCACGGTCTGGAAGAGCGGCTCCTGGGCCGAGGCCTGGGGATAGACCGCATAGACGGGGCGGCGGAACTCGGGCGCCTTGGCCACGAGATAAAGCCGCTTCTTCTCGAGGTGCGGGCGCACCACGCGGATCGGGAAATATCCCGTGCCGCCGTTCTCCAGAACATAGGCGAGCCCGAGCACGCCGATCGAGACGCTTACCGTGGGTGTCGCGAAATCCGGGAAGGCCTGGCTGTGGCCGGCCAAGAAGGCCGGGCCCCAATCGACGAAGACATAGCGCTTGCCGATGGCGGGCTTCTCGTCCTTCTCGCTCGACACCATGACGAGGCGGTCGTTGAAGAGGGGCTCGATCACGAAACCGGTGCGGCTTTGCGGCGCATACATCACCGCAATGTCGAGCAGGCCCTCGCTGAGCTGGCGGATGAGGCTCTCGGCCGTGCCCACCTCCGCGCGCACGGCAACGTCGGGTACCGCCTTGCGGATCCACAGCAGCCAGGTGATGAGAAGGCGGTCCCACAGGCTGTACTGGCCGCCGATGCCGAGCACCGCCTGGAAGCCCGGCGGCAGCGCCACGTCCTGCCGTGCCTGCTGCCAGGCGCGCACCAGCGTCGTGGCGTAGCGGCGGAACTGCTGCCCCGCCGCGGTGAGCCGGGCGCCCGCCTTGCTGCGCACGAACAGCGGGCGGCCGAGGCTGTCCTCGAGCGCCTTGATGCGCATGCTGGCGGTCGATTGGGTGATGTGGAGCCGCTCGGCAGCCTTCACGAAGGTGCCGGTTTCGGCGATCTCGAGAAAGGTTCGTGCCTGCTCGATGTCCATGACAAGCCGGGAGAACAGCCGCTTTACGGGGCGCGAAGGTCGGCCTTAACTATCGAAATTCATGAATTTGTATATCTATAAATTTCATTTGTCCAATGGAAGGGCGCGCCCTAATTTGCCTGCGCCGAACGTTTCGGCACGGCTGCATCGATGGAGCAGCCCAAGCGTCTAAGACGACGTCACCGCTTACCGCAGTCGAGCGCTTTTCCTACAAGCGCTCAAATCGCGGCCGCCTCCCGCCCCGGAGTCGGCCGCATTTTTTTCGCGGGCTAGCTGCCAAGCCCGCGCTCGAGCACGCTCGCGAGGCGGCGCGAGAAGGCGGCCGGGTCCGACGGCGTCTCGCCCTCGACGATGCGCGCCTGGTCGAGCAGCAGATAGGCATAGTCGGCGAGCCGGTCGGAGGCGCCCTTCTCCGAGACGTGCCGCGCGAGCTCCTTGATGAGGGGATGCTTGGGATTGAGCTCGAGGATGCGCCTGCTCCCGGCCGCGAGCTGCTTGTGCTGGCGCAGGATGCGCTCGAGGTGCATGTCCATGTCGCCCTCCTCCGCCACGAGGCAGACGGGGCTCAGGGTGAGCCGCTCCGAGGCGCGCACGTCCTTGACCGCATCCTTGAGCGTGAGCTTGAAGAGGGCCACGAGCCCGCTCACCTGCGCGCCCTCGCCCGCCTCCTCGGGCTTCGCCGCGTCTGCTTCCGGGGCCTTGATCTTGCCGAGATCGGCACCCCCGCGCGTCACCGATTTGAACGGCTTCTCGCGGAAGTTCTCGACCGCGGAGAGCCAGAAACCGTCGACGGGATCGGTCATCAGCAGCACCTCGACTCCCTTGGCGCGGAAGCCCTCGAGCTGCGGGCTCTTGGCGAGTGCCTCGAGCTCCTCGCCGGTGATGTAGTAGATGGCGTCCTGGCCCTCCTTCATGCGCGTGAGATAGCTCTCGAGGCTCAAGAGCCCGCTCTCGGCCGTCGAGCGGAAGCGCGCGAGCGTGAGGATGCGCTCGCGTTCCGCGGTATCCTCGTAGATGCCCTCCTTGAGCACCGCACCGAAGCTCTCGCAGAATTTGGCGTAGTCGGCCGCATCCTCCCTCGCGCGCTTGTCGAGCGCGTCGAGCACGCGCTTCACCAGGCCCGAGCGAATCCTGGCAAGCAGCGGATTCTTCTGCAGCATCTCGCGGCTGACGTTGAGCGGCAGGTCCTCGGAATCGACGATGCCGCGCAGGAAGCGCAGCCAGGAGGGCAGGAGCCCGGGGCAATCCTCGGTGATGAAGACGCGCTTCACGTAGAGGCGCAAATGCCCCTTGCGCTCGGGATGGAAGAGATCGAAGGGTGGCGTGCTCGGCACATAGAGGAGGGCCGAATAGTCGAGCTTGCCCTCGGCGCGGTAGTGCAGCGTCAGCCACGGGTCGTCGAAGCTGTGCGCGACATGGCGGTAGAATTCCTTGTATTGGAGCTCGCTGATCTCGCTCTTGGGTCGCGTCCACAGCGCCGACGCCTGGTTGAGCGTCTCCGTCTTGGCCTTGCCCGCCTCGACGAGCTCGATCGGAATGGCGATATGGTCGGAGTAGCGCTTGACGATGGCGCTGAGGCGCGCGGGCTCGAGGAACTCCTTCGACGCCTCGCTCAAGTGGAGTGCGATGCGCGTGCCGCGCGCCTCGAGCTCGCCCTCGCCGATGGTGAAGCTGCCCTTGCCGTCGGAGCTCCAGCGCCAGGCCTCCTTCGCCCCAGCCTTGCGCGAGACCACCTCGACGCGGTCCGCCACCATGAAGGCCGAATAGAAGCCGACACCGAACTGCCCGATCAGGCTCGGTGCGTCCTTGCCCTCGCCGGCCCCCGCCTGGGCGAGGAAGGCCGCGGTGCCCGAGCGCGCGATGGTGCCGAGGTTGTCCACTAGCTCCTCGCGGCTCATGCCGATGCCGTTGTCCGCGATGGTGAGGGTGCCGGCGTCCTTGTCGGGCGTGAGCAGGACCCGGAAATCGGCGTCGCCGTCCAGGAGCTCGGGCCGGGTGAGCGCCTCGTAACGCAAGCGGTCGCAGGCATCGGAGGCGTTCGAGATCAGCTCGCGGAGGAAGACCTCCTTCTCGCTGTAGAGCGAATGCGCCACGATATCTAGGAGCTTCGTGACCTCGGCCTGGAAGCCGAGCCTTTCCTCGGACATGGTCCCCTCGCCTGGCTGACGTCGTCCCCGGCCGTGATATGAGGAAGCCGGCACCCGCGTGCAAGGCCCCCGCGGAGCCGGCCGTCCCGCTCCTCAGGCGAAGTCCTTGCGCTGCGGCTCACATGAGACTAAATATGGTCTCATGTGAGAGAGGTGCGGCCGATGAGCGAGATCGAGACCGTCGCCAAGGTTCTTGGCGTCGCCACCCCCAAGGCCCCGGTCGATCTGGTGGCGACCGTCGAGCACGGCCTGCCCTTCCGGAGCCTCTATCGGATTTCCGAGATGCTGGCGCCCGACGACGCCAGCTTCAAATACCGCATCGTGCCCAAGGCGAGCCTCGCGCGGCGCAAGCACGCCAACCGGCTCTCCGCGTCCCAGAGCGCCGTCGTCGCCCGTCTCGCCGGCATCTGGGCGCTGGCGATGGCGGTGTGGCAGGACGAAAGCGACGCCCGGGATTTTCTTATCCGGCCCCACCAGCTCCTTGGCGGCAAGCGTCCGCTCGAGCTCGCGATCGCCAACGAGATCGGCGCACGGCTCGTCGAGGAGCTGCTCGGACGCATCCAGTCGGGCGTCGCGGTGTGACGCCGCAGACGCTCGACCGCGTCCTCACCTGCTACCGCATCGGCGACCCGTCCGGAGCCTATCCCATATTCGATGCGACCGCGTCCACGGCAAGTCCCGGACGCTGGAACACCGCCAACAGTCCCGTCCTCTATACGAGCGAGCATTATTCGACCGCCTTGCTCGAGAAGCTCGTCCACGCGAACGGCATCCTGCCGCCCAATCAGCATTTCATCGCGATCACCATTCCGAGCGGCATCAGCTACGAGGTCCTCGATCCGGCGGCACTCCCGGACTGGGCCTCGGCCGACGCCGCCGCGAGCAAGGCCTTCGGCGCGGCGTGGCAGGCGAGCCGGCGCTCGCTCCTCCTCATCGTGCCGAGCGTTGTCGCGCGCCCGGATCGCAACTTTCTCTTCAACCCGCACCACCCCCAATTCGGCAAGCTACAGCCATCCCTGCATCAGCCGGTGTGGTGGGATCGCCGACTGTTCGCGACAGCGACAACGCCTTGATGCGCTCCTCGCAATAAGGCACGCGATCGCGTTACACGGCGGAATTAACATCATCCCGACCTGGCCGACCTCAAAAGGCCGCCCCGATCATAGTGCGCAGTCGCAGGCCCGTTTGTGATTCCCTGCGCTGCGGACATAACCGAGTACAGTCGTCGCGACGAAGCGATTGCAGAAAAGCAAGTACATAAGGTCGCTACGGATGCGCGCTCGTCGACGGCAAATTATTCCCAGGAGCGGCCTCGATCTTCTGTTCATCCGGCGTCCTTAGGACGATATTTTTGAGACTGGAGCTGGCTTTCGCCCGTTCGATAAAAGATTCGTACTCATCGTCGAGTTTTTGCAGGAATGAGATTTCCCGAAGTTGAATGCTCGATGACTGCCAATCAATTCCTCCTTGCCGCTCGCAGGGCAGCATCTCTGCGACAGCGAAATATGCGAAGCCCCCTTCTCCTATAGGAATGTAATTGATCAATAGAAACTCCATCTTATCGTCGACTTTGGTCGATTCCCCCGACTCCGTCGTGAAGCGTAGCGGCGAGGCGCTCGCACCGTCTGAACGGAGCTCCCCTAGCCACAGTATCTCGTTTGCGACGGATGCCATATCTGCAAGAACGAGTTTCGGCTCTATCGCACCTGCAACCCTTAGAAGTTTTTGTGCCTCCTCGCAGGCTCGAAGCAGGAACTCATTGTGCCGAGGATCATGGTGAATCATCCTCTGTGTAATTGGCGCAGAGAAACGGGGAATGCTCGCAGACGTTATCGTTAGAGAGCCTGATTCGCTACATAGCGTGATCGACAATCTAAGATAATTAATCCAATCCTCAATTTTGAATCTGTTTCCATTAAAGACCTCTGGATCTGATTTGAATGTCATGCCACTCGCGTGAACGAGCAAATCAAAGAACGGCGACCTGATGAGCATTTTTCGTCGTTTTTTGGGCAGGTTTCGGATACTCGGCAACATTACGTTAGCCTGAAAGATCGCCGCCGCCTCCAAATTATTCTTTCTAAATACAACAATGCATTGTTCCAGGGCTTTCGGGGTAACTCGCAGGACTCCTTTGTCGCTTTGTACGAGAGGCTGCTTAATGCCGAACCTCACTTCATACGCTTCAAAATCGCAAAATTTGACTGGCTTTAACCCTAAGTGTCCGGTCGGAAAGTTCTTGAGTCTGGGGAATCGGTTGTGATTCATTGTGGGGCACCCGAGTCGCATCAAGGGGGTGCTCCATGTGGACGGCTGAGAATCGCGGCGCCTACGATCGCTCC
>JBKQRV010000146.1:0-14377 GCA_052143835.1 Alphaproteobacteria bacterium | reverse complement strand
GAGCGCTTCCGCCTTGGCGCGATGATCGGCGTGCGTCGATTCGACAAGCGTGATGGCGCGCGCGAGCGCGCGGCGCTCGCCCCCCTCGACGGCGGCGGCCAAGCGCTCGATCTCGTCAGGCTTGGTCGTGCGCTTCTCGCTCATGGCGCCTTCCTAACGGAAAACCGCGACGGCCGCCATGGGAGACGGGTTAATCACCACGGAGGCACGGAGGACACGGAGAAGCGGTCTGGATCGCTTCGCCTTCGGCTCGCGATGACGGGTTTAGGATCGTCATTGCGAGGAGGCGAAGCCGACCTGCCTGCGCAAAGCCGAAGCGGCTTCGCTTCGGCGGAGGCAGGCGAAGCAATCCAGGAGCGAATTCTTCTCCGTGTCCTCCGTGTCTCCGTGGTCAAACGAGTTCGAGAAGCGAGATGCGCGCCTTACCCGACTGCACTCGCCCTGAGCTCGTCGGCATCCGGCAGGCCCAGCTCGGCCGCCTCCTGCTGGCGCCGCCACATCGCGGCATAGGTGCCGCCGCGCGCGAGCAGCTCGGCGTGATGGCCGCGCTCGACGATGCGGCCCTCCTCGAGCACGAGGATCTCGTCCGCCTCGATCACGGTCGAGAGGCGGTGCGCGATCATGAGCGTGGTGTGGTCGGTCGAGACCTCGCGCAAGGAGGCCTGGATCTCCCGCTCCGTCTTGGAGTCGAGTGCGGAGGTCGCCTCGTCGAAGAGCAGGATGAGCGGGCGCTTCAAGATCGTGCGCGCGATCGCGACGCGCTGCTTCTCCCCGCCCGAGAGCTTGAGGCCGCGCTCGCCCACCATGCTCTTGTAGCCGTCGGGCAGGCTCAGGATGAAATCGTGGATGCGCGCGAGCCGCGCCGCCCCTTCGACCTCCTCCCGCGTCGCTCCGGGCCGGCCGTAGGCGATGTTGTAGTAGATGGTGTCGTTGAAGAGGACGGTGTCCTGCGGCACGATGCCGATCGCGGCCCGCAAGCTCGCTTGCGTCACCCGGCGCACGTCCTGGCCGTCGACCAGGAGCCGGCCGCCGCTCACCTCGTAGAAGCGGAAGAGGAGGCGCGAGATGGTCGATTTGCCCGCTCCGCTCGGCCCCACGATGGCGACCGATCTGCCGGGCGGCACGGTGAAGGAGACGTCCTTGAGGATGGGCCGGCGCGCGTCGTAGCCGAAGAAGACGTGGTCGAAGACGACCTCCCCGCCTCGCGGCAGAAGCGGCTTCGCGTCGGGCGCGTCCTCGATCTCGGCATCGATCTTGAGGAGGCGGAACATCGCCTCCATGTCGATGAGCGACTGGCGCATCTCGCGGTAGACGAAGCCGAGGAAATTGAGCGGGATGTAGAGCTGGATGAGATAGGTGTTGACCAGCACGAAGTCGCCGATCGTCATCCGCCCGGCCACGACCCCCGCTCCGGCCATCACCATGATGACCGTGAGCCCCACCGCGATGATCGCCGCCTGGCCGACGTTGAGGAGCGAGAGCGTCACCTTGCTTTGGATCGAGGCGCGCTCGTAGCGCGCGAGCGCCTGCTCGTAGCGCCCCGCCTCGTGCGCCTCGTTGCCGAAGTACTTGACCGTCTCGTAGTTGAGCAGGCTGTCGATCGCCTTGGTGTTCGCCTCCTGGTCGCTCTCGTTCATCCGGCGGCGGTATTTCGTACGCCACTCGGTGACGGAGAGGGTGAAGGCGATGTAGCCCGCAATGGTGACGAAGGTGACGAAGGCGAACCAGAAATCGAAGAGCACCCACAGCACGCCGCAGACGAGGCCGATCTCGACGAGCGTCGGCAGGATGTTGAAGAGCATGAAGCTGAGCGCGAACTCGATCCCCGTCGTCCCCCGCTCGATCGAGCGCACCATGCCGCCGGTGCGCCGGTCGAGATGGAAGCGAAGGGCCAGGCGGTGGAGATGCACGAAGGTGCGGAGCGCCACTTGCCGGATGGCGCGTGCGGCGACCTTGGCGAAGACCGCATCCCTGAGCTCGCCGAAGACGAGCGCCATCACGCGCGCGAGGCCGTAGGCGAGGATGATGCCGATCGGCACGCCGGCAGCGGCCACGGCCGCCGCCGTGACGTGACCGCCCGCCCCTTGGCTCAAGCTGTCGACCGCGCGCTTGTAGAGCATGGGCACGTAGACGTTGCAAAGCTTGGCGGCAAGGAGGAAGAGAAGGGCCGTCACCACCCGCACCTTGAGCTCCGTGGCCCCCTTGGGCCAGAGATAGGGCAGGAGCGTGCGGATCGTGCGCCAGGCTTCCGCGGCAGACTGGCGCGTCGAGGTCACTGGTCGGGGCGGCGTCATGGCGGAGAAGGTAATGGGCCGGGCAGCGGCGCGCCAGCCCCTTCGCTTACCCTCTTCCCCTGAAGGGGGAAGGGGGAAGTTCGCCGCTGCACGATTGGTCCCTCTCCTCCTTCAGGAGGAAAGGGTGGGATGAGGAGGTGCTTGCGCCACGCCGGCTGCTTTGCTCGTCTCGCCGGCGCCCTTCCTGGCCGCCTTCGTGGAGACCGGGGACGCAGCGCCCTCAGGCAGGCTCTTGGTCAGACCCCCGGCAGGAGCCCGCCGGAAACCCCCTTGAGCTCTTCTTCCGCAAGCTCGTCGCTCGCCTTCTTGTCCGCCTTCTTGCCCGCCTTCGCCAGCTTGTCCGCTGAGGAAATCCGGGTGTCCTTCTTGGTCGGCTTGTTCTTGCTCATGAGCTCCCTCCTTGCTCGGACGTGCATTTCACAACGTGGCAAAACTATCTCGGAGCAACGAACGTGTCTGTGACCATCGTCACCTTGCCCGACGGACGGGCGGAGGGCCCGCGAGCATGAGGGCGCGGGGGGTGTTGTGCAACCTCACGCCGCCTTGCGCCGGCGCCGGATGAGCGAGAGGATCTCGCTCGCGGCGAGCGGGATGTTGGTGCCGGGGCCGTAGATGGCGGCGACCCCCTGCCCGCGCAGCGCCTCGTAATCCTGGGGCGGCACCACGCCGCCCAAGACGACGAGGATATCGTCCGCCCCCTCGGCGCGCAGGCGCTCGAGCAGCGCCGGCACGAGCGTCTTGTGCCCGGCTGCCTGGCTCGACACGCCGATGACATGCACGTCGTTCTCGATCGCCTGGCGCGCCGCCTCCTCGGGGATCTGGAAGAGCGGGCCGATGTCGACATCGAAACCGAGATCGGCGAAGGCGGTGGCGATCACCTTGGCCCCCCGGTCATGGCCGTCCTGGCCGAGCTTGACCACGAGCAGGCGCGGCCGGCGGCCTTCCTCTTGGGCGAAGGCCTCGACCTCGCGTTGCACGCGCTTGAAGCCCTCGTCGCCCGCGTAGGCCGCACCGTAGACGCCGGAGATCGAGCGCACCACGGCGCGATGGCGTGTGAAGACGCGCTCGAGCGCATCCGAGATCTCGCCCACGCTCGCGCGCGCGCGCGCCGCCTGGACGGAGAGCTCGAGCAGGTTGCCCTCGCCCCGCGCGGCCGCTTCTGCGAGGGCGTCGAGTGCCGCCTTGCAGCGCATCTCGTCGCGCGCCGCGCGGATCTGCTTCAAGCGCAGCACCTGCGCCTCGCGCACCTCAGTGTTGTCGATGTCAAGCACCTCGACGTCCGTCTTCTCCTCGGGCCGGTAGCGGTTGACGCCGACGATGATCTCCTCGCCGCGGTCGATGCGCGCCTGCCTGCGCGCCGCCGCCTCCTCGATGCGGAGCTTGGGCATGCCCGATTCGACCGCCTTGGTCATCCCGCCCATCGCCTCGACCTCTTGGATGAGCTCGCTCGCCGCCTTGGCCAGGCTCGCGGTCAGGCTCTCGAGGTAGAAGCTGCCGCCGAGCGGATCGATCACCTTGGGAATGCTCGTCTCGTCGCGGATGATGAGCTGGGTGTTGCGCGCGATCCGCGCCGAGGCCGGCGTGGGCAATGCCAAGGCCTCGTCGAAGGCATTGGTGTGGAGCGACTGGGTGCCGCCGAGCACGGCGGCCAGCGCCTCGATCGTGGTGCGCACCACGTTGTTGTAGGGGTCCTGCTCGGTCAGGCTCACGCCCGAGGTCTGGCAGTGGGTGCGCAGCGCCAGCGAGACGGCATTCTTCGGAGCGAAGGGCTGCATCAGCCGCGCCCAGATGAGCCGCGCCGCGCGCAGCTTGGCGATCTCCATGAAGAAATTCATGCCGATCGCGAAGAAGAAGGAGAGGCGCGGGGCGAACTCGTCGATGTCGAGGCCGCGGCTCAAGGCCGCGCGCACGTACTCGACGCCGTCGGCGAGCGTGAAGGCGAGCTCCTGCACCGCCGTCGCCCCCGCCTCCTGCATGTGATAGCCGGAGATCGAGATCGAGTTGAACCTCGGCATGTGCTTGGCGGTGTACTCGATCACGTCGGCCACGATGCGCATGCTGGGGCCGGGCGGATAAATGTAGGTGTTGCGGACCATGAACTCCTTGAGGATGTCGTTCTGGATGGTGCCGGAGAGCTTCGCCGCCGGCACCCCCTGCTCCTCGCCCGCGACGATGAAGGAGGCCATCACCGGCAGCACGGCGCCGTTCATGGTCATCGACACGCTCACCTTGTCGAGCGGGATGTCGCGGAAGAGGATCTTCATGTCCTCGACGGAATCGATCGCGACCCCCGCCTTGCCGACGTCGCCGACGACGCGCGGATGGTCCGAATCGTAGCCGCGATGGGTGGCGAGATCGAAGGCGACCGAGAGGCCGGTCTGCCCGCCGGCCAAGTTGCGCTTGAAGAACTCGTTGGTGGCCTCGGCCGTGGAGAAGCCGCCGTACTGGCGTACCGTCCACGGCCGGTTGGCGTACATGGTGGCGCGCGGGCCGCGCAGGTAAGGCGGGAAGCCCGGCAGCGTGGCGGCCGCCTCGAGGCCCTCGAGATCGGCTGCCGTGTAAAGCGGCTTGACCCAAAGCCCCTCGGGCGTCTCCCAGGCGAGCTTATCGGGCGAGGCGCCTCTTAGCTCCTCGCTCGCTGAAGCGCGCCAGTCTTCGAGCGTCCGCTTCGGGAAATCGTCCATGGCGGCTCATTATATCGCGCGGCAAAAGGTTGCCGCAAAGATTCTCCTCTCCTCCTGAAGGAGGAGAGGGGAAAGTTAGGCCAACTTGTCCTGGTCGGCGCGGCACGCCCCCTTGCGCGCGGCGGCCGCTTTCCCCAAGCTAGCCTCGCCGCCACGCCCGGGAGCTTAGTGCGATGATCCAGATGGCACCCCTCGCCCGCGCCGACCTCGACAGCCTCGATGCGCGCGACGCGCTCGCACCATTGCGCGCGAGGTTCGCCCTCCCCGAAGGCATCCTCTATCTCGACGGCAATTCGCTCGGGGCACTGCCCAAGGCGACGGCGGCGCGCGTTACGCAAGTGATCGAGGCCGAGTGGGGCAAGGACCTCATCAAGGGCTGGCGCGAGTGCGGCTGGATGGCGCTTCCATCCCTCGTCGGCGAGAAGATCGCCCACCTCCTCGGTGCCGAGCCCGGCCAGGTCGTGGCCATCGACACCACCTCGATCAACCTCTTCAAGCTGCTCGCGGCCGCACTCCGGCTCAGGCCCGGGCGCAAGACCATCCTCTCCGAGGCGGGCAATTTCCCGACCGATCTCTACATCGCCCAGGGCTTGGCCGAGCTCCTCGGCAGCGGCTATCGCTTGCGCCTCGTGGAGAAGGACGAGATCTTGGACGCGATCGACGGCGACGTGGCGGTCGTGAGCCTGACCCACGTCGACTTCAAGACCGCCGAAATCCACGACATGGCCGGGATCACCGCGCGCGCGCAAGCGAAGGGGGCGCTCATGCTGTGGGACCTCTGCCACAGCGCAGGTGCCATTGAGGTGGCACTCGACCGTTGCCGCGCCGATCTCGCGGTCGGCTGCGGCTACAAATATCTCAACGGCGGCCCGGGGGCACCCGCCTTCCTCTACGTCGCCAGGCGCCTGCAAGAGGCGCTCGAGCAGCCGCTCACGGGCTGGCTTGGCCATGCCGATCCCTTCGCCTTCGAGCCGCATTATCGTCCGGCGCCCGGAATCGCACGCACGGTGTGTAGCACGCCCTCCGTGCTCGGCCTGGCAGCGCTCGAGTGCGGCGTCGATCTTATGCTCGCGGCCGACTTCGCCGCACTCAGCGCCAAATCGACGGCGCTCACCGAGCTCTTCATCCGCCTCGTCGAGGAGCGCTGCGGCACCTTCGGCTTCACCCTCGCGAGCCCGCGTGAGGCGGTGCTGCGCGGCAGCCAGGTCTCGCTGCGCCACAGAGACGGCTATGCCATCGTGCAGGCGCTTATCGCGCGCGGCGTGATCGGCGACTTCCGCGCGCCCGACTACATGCGCTTCGGTTTCGCGCCTCTATACCTCCGCTACGTCGACATCTGGGATGCCGTCGAGCAATTGCGGAGGGTGATGGAGGAAGGTGCGTGGCGACGCGCCGAGTTCCAGACCCGCGCCGCCGTCACGTGAGAGAGGGGACTGCCATGGCCACGAAGCACAACCCGCTCAAGCTCAATCCGCTGCAGCTCAAGACGCTTGCGTTGCTGCAGGAGCTGGCGCGCCATCCCGAGCATGCCACCCGGCGCGGCGAGGACGTCATGGTCACGCAGCTCCCGGCCCCCCACGGCGACCATTTCCACGTCGGCGACTTCGCCGTGGCCGCGCGCGACGCGACGGGGCTGTCAAATCCGGCCGTGTACGCGGTGCTCGAGCGCAAGGGGCTCATCCGCTCGCTCTATCCGATGGGTGCCGTGCTCACCGCCCAAGGTCTCGCCTACGATACCGGCATGCGCGAGCACATCCTCCACGGCGGGCACGCATAGCAGCGCCGTCAGAGCGCCCGGCAGGGGGGATAGAAGCGCCTCAGGCCGCCTTGCTCTTGCCTCCCCGGCGCACGAGCTTGTCGTAGCCTTCCATGAGCATGCGCGTGACCGGTCCGACCTTGAACTGGTATTCGCCGATCTCGGCGACGGGGGTCACCTCGGCGGCGGTGCCGCAGATGAAGACCTCCTGCGTGGTCGAGAGCTCGCTCGGCATGATGGCGCGCTCGACGACCTTGATCTGATGCTCCTCGGCGAGCGAAATCACGGTGCGGCGCGTAATGCCGTTCAGGAAGCAGTCGGGCGTCGGCGTGTGCAGCTCGCCGTGGCGCACGAGGAAGATGTTGGCCCCGGTCGCCTCGGCGATCTGACCGCGCCAGTCGAGCATGAGCGCGTCGGCATAGCCGGCGCGCTCCGCCGCGTGCTTGCTGATCGTGCAGATCATATAGAGACCCGCCGCCTTGCTCCCGGTGGGTGCCGTGTGCGGCGACGGACGCGCATACTTCGCCCAGCACATGCGGATCCCCTTGAGCCGCGCCTCGGGCGAGAAGTAGGAGGGCCAGCGCCACGCCGCGATCGCCAGATGAATCTTGCTCGACTGCGCCGACACGCCCATCATCTCGCTGCCGCGCCAGGCGATCGGGCGCACGTAGCCGTCCGAGATGTTGTTGGCGACCACCACCTCGTTGCACGCCTTGTCGATCTCCGCGACCGACCACGGAATCTCGAAATCGAGAATCCGCGCCGAGGCGGCGAGCCGCTCGCTGTGCTCGTTCACCTTGAAGATGGTGCCGGCATAGACCCGCTCGCCCTCGAACACGCAGCTCGCGTAATGCAGGCCGTGGCTCAGCACGTGCAGCTTCGCATCGCGCCAAGGGACGAGATGGCCATCGAACCAGATGGTGCCGTCACGGTCGTCGAAGGGAATGAGAGACATGTGTGGCGTCTTCCGTTCGCTGTTCCGGTTCCGTCGTTCGCTGCTTCGGGGCGGACACGCGCGGTCAGCGACCCCTTGCCTCAGGTAGCATTCCACGGCATATACGTCAACATGGCTGACTTAAAGTCCGGCTTCAACCAGCTTTTCCTGCGCGAGGAGGAACTCCGCCGCGGCATGGAGCTTCTCTTTTTCGCTTACCGGGACTTCTCCGTCGAGCCGGATACGCTGCTTGCCAAATACGACTACGGCCGCGCCCATCACCGCGTCGTCTATTTCGTCGGCCGCTATCCGGGGATCAGCGTCACCGAGCTCCTCAATATTCTGAAGGTCACCAAGCAGAGTCTGTCGCGGGTCCTGAGTCAGCTCGTGCGCGACGGGGTGGTGGTGCAGCGGCCCGGGCCGACCGACCGGCGCCAGCGCCGCCTCGAGCTCACGGACAAGGGCCGCGAGCTCGAGCAGGCCTTGACGCTGCGCCAGCGCGAGCGCTTCGCCCGCGCCTTCCGGCAAGCCGGCGCCGACGCGGTCGAGGGCTTCCGCCAGGTCCTGCTCCAACTCATCAACGAGCGCGACCAGGCGCGCTTCCGGGAGCGCTAGGCCGCTCCCATGCGCCCTCTCCCGCGAGGCGGGAGAAGGTATTTCGCCGCTCAAGACAGGCCGGCGCGGACCGGGGTATAATTGCGCATGTCCACAGAGCCGTCGCACATCCTGGTCGTCGACGACGACAAGCGCCTGCGCGAGCTGTTGCGCCGCTACCTCGCCGAGCGCGGCTTCCGCGTCACGGTCGCGGCCGATGCCGCCGAGGCCTGGGCGCGGCTCGAGAGCCTCGCCTTCGACCTCATCGTGCTCGACGTGATGATGCCCGGGCAAAGCGGCTTCGACTTCACCGCGGCACTCCGGCTCAAGAGCCAGGTGCCCATCCTCATGCTCACGGCCATGGGCGAGCCCGAGGAGCGCATCCAAGGCCTCGAGCGCGGCGCCGACGATTACCTCGCCAAGCCCTTCGAGCCGCGCGAGCTCGTGCTCCGCATCCAGCGCATCCTCGCCCGCGTCCCTGCCCCGCCTGCGCTCGCGCCGATCACCAATGTCCGCCTCGGCGCCTGCGCCTTCGATCTCAAGCGCGAGGAGCTGAGCCGCGGCGGCGCGCCCATCAAGCTCACCGAGAGCGAGGCGCGGCTCTTGCGCATCCTCGCGAGCCATGCCGGCCAGCCCCTCTCGCGCGAGCGCCTCGCAAGCGAGAGCGAGGTGTCGGGCAATACGCGCGCGATCGACGTGCAGGTGACGCGGCTCAGGCGCAAGATCGAGCCGGATCCGCGCGCGCCGCGCTACCTTCACACCGTGCGCGGCAAGGGCTACATGCTGCGGCCCGACTGAGCGAGGTGGCGATGACGTGGCTCAAGCGATATCTGCCGCGCACGCTCCTCGGGCGCTCCCTCCTCATCATCGTGACGCCGCTCGTGCTGCTGCAGCTCGTCTCGACCATCGTTTTCTACGAGCGCCATTGGGACACGGTGACGCGCAGGCTCGCGATTACGCTCGCGGGCGAGATCGGCCTCATCGCCGACCACCTGCAGCGCTTCCCCGACGCCGCGAACCGACGCTGGATCCTCGAGGGGGCGGATTCCCGCTTGGGAATCCACGCGAGCTTCGAGGCCGGCGCCAAGCTCACGGGCGAGGCGGCCGGCGACGCCGCCGCGGACATCGAGGACATCCTCGCTCCGGCCCTCGAGGAGAGCCTCGGCAGGCCGTTCCGGGTCGGCGAGACGGCGATCGAGCACGACATCGAGATTCGCGTGCAGATGCCCGACGGCGTCCTCATCGCCACCACCACCCGTAAGCGCCTCTTCAGCCCGACGACCTACATCTTCACCCTATGGATGGTCGGCTCCTCGCTCGTGCTGGTGGCCATCGCCACCATCTTCATGCGCAACCAGGTGCGCCCGATCAGGCGTCTCGCCGCCGCCGCCAACAGCTTCGGCAAGGGCCGCGACGTGCCCAACTTCCACCCGGCGGGTGCGGCCGAGGTGCGCCAGGCGGCACAGGCCTTCATCGAGATGCGCGACCGCATCAAGCGCCAGATCGAGCAGCGCACCGAGATGCTCGCCGGCGTCTCGCACGACCTGCGCACGCCGCTCACGCGCATGAAGCTGCAGCTCGCCATGTTGGGCGACAGCGCCGAGATCGACGAGCTCAAGGCCGACGTGGAGGAAATGGAGAAGATGGTCGACGGCTATCTCGCCTTTGCGCGCGGCGAGGGCACCGGCACGCCCGAGCCCGCCGACATCTCGGCGGTGCTGGAGCAGGTGGTCGCGAGCGCGCGCAAGGAGGGAGCCGAGATCGACCTCCACACCGAGGAGCATCTCGTGCTCCCGGTGCGGCTCGACGCCATCCGGCGCTGCTTCACCAACCTCATCCTCAACGCGGCGCGCTACGGCAAGCACGTCCAGGTGCGCGCGGGCCGGCGCGCGGACGCCGTCGAGGTCCTGGTCGACGACGACGGCCCCGGCATCCCGGCCGATCAGCGCGACGCCGTGTTCCGCGCCTTCTTCCGCCTCGATCCCTCGCGCAACATCCAGACGGGCGGGGTAGGGCTCGGGCTCACCATCGCGCGCGACGTGGTACGCGCCCATGGCGGCGACATCCTTCTCGACAGCTCGCCGATGGGGGGCTTGCGCGCGCGCTTGCGGCTGCCGCTTTGAGGGGGCGGGGCGACGCGGCACGCTTGCGGGCGATTCCCAGGAGGGCCGTATCGTGATAGCGTGCCGCCGCGCGCAACGATCGTCAGCCGAAGAGACATACCGACACAAGCCCGCACCATGAGCTTCATCGACCTCGACCGCCTCGCCCACACGCCGCTCGCCAAAGACCCGTGCGAGTTCGTTGTCGTGCCCGGCTTCGTGCGGCCGGAGAAGCTGGCGGCGATCCGGGGGAGCTATCCCAAGATCGAGAAGCCGGGCAGCTTCCCCTTGCGCGAGCTCAGCTACGGCGACGGCTTCGCGGCCTTCCTTGCCGAGCTCGAGGGAGCGGAGTTCCGCAAGGCGATGGAGGCGAAGTTCGGCGTCGACCTCGCGGGCCGGCCGAGCATGGTCACCGTGCGCGGCCAATGCGGCGAGCGCGACGGCAACATCCATACGGACTCGAAGAGCAAGATCATCACCGTGCTCATCTATCTCAACGAGCCGTGGGAGCCCCAGGGCGGCCGGCTCCGCCTTTTGCGCTCGGGCGGCGACCTCGAGGATTACGCGGTCGAGGTGCCGCCCGAGGGCGGGCTCATGCTCGCCTTCCGCCGCAGCGAGCGCTCCTTCCACGGCCACAAGCTCTTCATCGGCCCGCGCAAGGTGGTGCAGTTCAACTGGGTGACGGGCGGCGGCCACGTCGTCTGGGATCTTCTGCGCCACCGCCTCTCGGCATGGTTCAAACGCGCGGCGTGACCGGCGCTCTCAAGCTTCGCGCAACTTTACCGCCAGGCCTCGACGATGTGGGAATTCTCCCTGCGATTCTTGGGCGCGCTGTGGAACGTGGTGGCCATCATTGCCATAGCGGTCCTCGTCGTCGAATTCGGCGTCACGGCATGCCAGCGCTTGAACCGCCGATTGCGCTACGGGCGAGCGGGAAAGCCGGACGAGCGCGCGAACGCGGACGCCTACGCCGGTGCCAGCTGGCCGGAACAATATTTCGCCGAGGTCGGCCACGCCCTCAAGTTCGATTGGATGCCTTTCGTGCACTGGAGGCAGCGGCCCTTCCGGGGTGTCTACACCAATGTCGATGAGCGGGGACGGAGGGCGACCCCGGGTGCGGATGCCACGGAAAAAGGCGCGATCAGCGTCCATTGCTTCGGCGGCTCGACCATGTGGGGGATGGGTGCGCGCGATGAAGGGACCATCCCCGCCGTGCTGCAGCGGCGGCTGAGCGCGGCCGGTCATCGCGTGATCTTGGTCAATCAGGGCCAATCCGGTTATATCGTCACCCAAGAGCTCATCCTGCTGCAGCAATTGCTGAAGCATGAAGGTCCGCCGGACGTCGCCATATTCTACGACGGCGTCAACGACGTCTTCTCGGCCGAGGCAACCGGCCGGCCGGACGCGATCGTGGCCGAGGAAGCGCGCTCGGCCGAGTTCAACTTGCTGGGCGAGGAGCGTCGCCTGGACCTCGTGCGCGCGGCCTTTGCCGGGGTCATGCCGCGCACGCTGCGCCGCATGCGGGAATGGACCGGGCTTGACTTGCGCGGCCCGCTGCCGCGGTCCCAGCATGTCGTGCTGAGCGAGGAGCAGTTAGCACCCTTGGCACGCGCGGTGATCGAGGTCTATGCGGCGAATGTTCGGATGATCCGAGTGCTTGCGCGCGCATACGGGTTCCATGCGCTCTTCTTCTGGCAACCCGTCTTGGCGTCCAAGAAGGTCAAATCCGAGAACGAGCTGAGATGGGAAAGGACCGCGGCCCGCGACATCGCCAGGAGACGGCAGCTTGTCGCCGCCAGCCACGACGCGTTCCGCCGGCATCCCGATCTCAAGGGTGCCTCGGACGTGGTCGACCTGTCGTCGCTCTTCGACGATGAAGCCAAGCCCGTATACCTGGATTTTTCTCACCTGAGCGAGACCGCCAACGTCACCGTGGCCGAAGCCATGTTGCCGACGGTCGAGGCGGCGGTCGCCGCCGTCGAGGCCACGAAGAAGGCCGATGCTTGAGAAGGGTAGCGCCAACTCCTCGCGCGCGAGCCGCTCAGAAGAGCTTGCCGCCGTTCGGCACGCGGCGGCTCGGCTGGATCAGCACCACCTCGCCCGCCTCGTCGGCAAAGCCGAGCACCAAAACCTCGCTCATGAATTTGCCGATCTGCTTGGGCGGGAAGTTGACCACGGCCGCGACCTGGCGGCCGACGAGCTCGGCGAGCGTGTAGTGCCGGGTGATTTGGGCCGAGGTCCGCTTGAGGCCGATCTCGGGCCCGAAATCGACCCTGAGCTTGAAGGCGGGCTTCCTCGTCTCGGGATGGGGCTCGGCCTCCACGACCGTGCCGACGCGGATGTCGACCCGCGCGAACTCCGCGTAAGTGATCTCTGCCATCGCGCGCGCCGCCTCGTCCCTTGAACGGGCGCGCACGCTAACATCGCCTTGCTGCCCCGGCAAGGGACGCGCCCAAGGCCGCCCTTTGGGGCGGCCTCATTGCGGAGCGTTGCGCCGAGCGCCCTCAGGCGGCCGACTTCACCTTCTTCTTCGTCGCCATCGCCTTGACCTCGTCGAGCAGCTCCGAGACGCGCTTATTGATGATCTCGAGCGAGTCCTGGTTGGTCTTGGCGATCATTTCGCTGATCTCGCGCATGTGGGCGAGGGTCGCCTCGAACGTGCGCTTGGCGGCGTCGGCATGCTTGGAGGCGGCCTCCTCGGCGGATGCCGGTGTGGAGTATTGCCGCATCAGCTGGGCATACTCCTCCATCGATTCGCGCAGGAGCTCGGCCTGACGCTTGACGACCGACTGCGCGCCCTCGACCGCGACCTGGCTCGCCGTGGTCATCGCCTCGAGGTTCTTGCGGTAGGTGGACGCGACCTGATCGAAATCGACGCCCGGGATCTTGAGCTCGGCCATGAACTTGCTGAAGTCGAGCTCGGCAAACGGGTTAAAGGGCTTGGACATGGGGGGTTCCTCCTTCTGAACGGATCATGTTGCACTGCAACATGACTGGCAATGTGGGCCTTCCGGAGTGCCGCGTCAAGCTATTTTTGCACTGCACCATAAGGGGCGCCGGCCGAGCGCCCTAGGCGGCTGCGGCCTCCGCGTCGGAAGCACCCCGCCGGCCGCGCGGGCGGCACAGCCCGGCGAGGCTTTCCGCCCGGCGCAGGTGCTTGTCGAGGGCCGCCATGGTGCGGCTCATGTCGGCCGTGTCGTCGGCGAACCAGCTGCGCATGGTGGCCAAATAGACGACGGCCAGGCCCTTGGCGCGGGCGAGGCCGAGGAGGCCGTGGCTCGGCACCCCCGCGGCCTCGAGCATCCAGCCCATCGAGCGCTTGAGCCGCGCTCCGCCGCAAAGGAGCGCCAGCGGATCGCTGCCGCAGTCCCTTAAGATGGCCTCGACCCCGGCCTTGTGGGGCCGCAACGCCTCGAAGCGGCGCATCAGGAGATCGAAGAGCCGCTCGCGCGCCGTCGCCCCCTCGGCCTCGCCTTCCGAGAGCACCGCCGCGTCGATCTGGCGCACGAAGGCGGCGAGGATGGCCGCCCGCGAGGGATAGAGCCGGTAAAGCTCGGCGAGCGATAGCCTGGCGGCAGCCGCGATATCGCCGAGACTCACGCGGCGCCAGCCGCGCTCGGCGGCAAGGGTCAAGGCGCACTCCACCACGCGGCGGGCTGGGTCGACCGGCTGTCTCGCGCGCTTGGGCTTCGCCATCGCTGTCCTCCCTCTCGCGTGCCGAAGTGCCCGGACGTCTCCTAAGGCTGCCAGGCACCGCTCCTCCTTAAGTGGGGCTTCCCCCCGGCGCGGCCAAGGGAGGGGCTTGCGCTCAGGCGATGCTCACCACCCGCCCTCCCGTCATGCGCAGGAGCTCCGCGGGCGTCAGCTTGAAGACGGCGTTGGGCGTGCCCGCCGCGGCCCAGATTTCCGGGAAGCGGGTGAGGTCCTGGTCGATGAAGGTCTCGAGCCTGGAGGCGTGGCCGAGGGGTGGCACGCCGCCGATGACATAGCCGGTGCGGTCGCGCACGTACTCC
>JBKQRV010000145.1:0-74886 GCA_052143835.1 Alphaproteobacteria bacterium | reverse complement strand
CTTTGGGGTCCGGGGCGGCCAGTGACTTTGGGAGGAATCGTCTCCGCATTCACGCGGCCATTTTCATACTGGGATGCGGAGAAAAGTCAAAGAATGGACCATCGAGTCGGCTTCGTCTCTTAGTGAGCCCGCGTCGTCTCGCCTTCCTGACGCTTCAAGGTCGGGCTGAGCCCGCTTATCATGGTCCGGATGGCCTTAGCTCGGGGTATTCGCGTGCCGTTCCAGTTTCGCCCCTTTGTCGAGGCGCAAAAAGCAAAGTTGCTCTGATTGCGGCTGCATGATCGCTTTTATCGCTCGACGAAGGTCGCTTGCCACCGGCTCCGGAAGTTCCGCGCGCGCTCCGAATGACCGCTTGGGGTCAGGTGCGGCGGTGCAGGCATGTCCGCGGCAAGTCAGGTCATGCCCAGTCAGCGGACTCTGGTAGGCTTTCCTGATCGGCGATAGACCCCAAACTGGGTCATCGAATTTTTGCGTCCTGAGAGCGCTCCAGGAGCAAAGTACTTATCCCGCATTCCCGGGCAGTGTAATATGCTTCGCCTGTTGCCTCTTCGGCCTAGGCGCCCCACACCTCCTTCAACACCCGCACCCAGTTCTCGCCCATCACCGCGCGGATCTTGCGCTCGGGCCAGCGCGCCCTCTCCATCGCCGCAGTGAGGTTAGGAAAGTCGCCGATTTTGCGGATGCCTTTCGGATTGACCACCTTGGGAAACGCCGCGAGGCGCCGCGCGTAGCCCTTGTCATGGGTGAGCCAATCGAAGAAGCTCTGATCCTGGTCCTGGGTGAAATCCGTGCCGATGCCCACGTTCCTCTCGCCCGCGATCTTGATCACATACTCGATCGCCGCGACGTAATCTTCGATCGTCGCGTTATTGCCCTTGGCGAGGAAGGGCGGGAACATGGTGACACCAACGATTCCGCCGTGCTTGACGATGAACTTGATCTCGGCGTCGGACTTGTTGCGCGGATGGGCCTTGAGCGCCGAGGGCAGGATGTGGGTATAGGCGACCGGCTTCTTCGAGACGCGGATCACGTCGCGCGAGGTCACCGACCCAACGTGGCTCAGATCGCACATGATGCCGACTCGGTTCATCTCGGCGACCACTTCCCGGCCAAAATCGCTCAAGCCGCAGTCCTTCGATTCATAGCAGCCCGTGCCAATGAGGTTCTGGGTATTGTAGGCCATTTGGACCACGCCCACGCCGACATCCTTGAAGAGCTGGATGTAGCCGAGCTGATCCTCGAACGCGCTCACGTTCTGGAAGCCCAGGATGATGCCAGTTTTGCCCGCCTCCTTGGCGCGCCGGATGTCAGCAGTGGTGCGTACCTGCGTGATGAGATCGGCGTCGTCGCGAAAAAACGTCTTCCATTGCGCAATGTTGCGCATCGTCCCTTCGAAACCCTCCCATACCGAGCAGGTGCAGTTGCAGGCCGTGAGGCCACCTTTGCGCATGTCCTGGAATACTGAACGGCTCCAATTGGAAATTATTAGCCCATCGATGACCGTCAAATCGTCGCGCAATTTACTCATGATGTTCTCGCCGCCCCTCCAAATTCTGCCGTATGCCCTAGTCTTGTGACGTTGCGTTTAGAGATAGATGCTGCGCACAATATCCTCCTGGGAGCGTCCAGCCGTCCGGACGTCCCCACCTTCCGTCACCAAGCCGTCCCGCAGAATGAGGAAGCGATCCGCGACCGCGAGCGCAAGCTTGATGTTCTGCTCGACCATCAACATGGTCGTGCCGTTCGCCTTGAGACGCAGCATGATCGCGCCAATCTCGTTGACAAACTTGGGTGCCAAGCCGCCAGACGGCTCATCGAGAAGAAGGATCCTCGGCTGTCCCATGAGCGCACGCGCGATCGCGACCATTTGCTGCTCGCCTCCCGACATCAGCTGGACGCGCTGCGTCTTCCGCTCCGCCAGGCGCGGGAAATGGTCGAAACATTCTTCCATCAACCGTCCGACCGGCGCCTTTGGCATGGCAGCGGCGCCGAGGCGCAGATTATCTTCCACTGTCATGTCGGGAAAGAGGTGACGCGCCTGGGAGACCTGGACCACGCCTTTGCGGAAAATCGCATGAGGCGGCTGGCCGGCGATGTCTTCTCCGTCGAACCTGATCGCGCCTCGCCAAGCCCGAACGAAGCCGCTCACGCTATTGAGCACGGTCGACTTGCCGCTGCCGTTGGCCCCGAGCAGCGTCACGACCTCGCCCTGGCGCACGGCGAAATCGACGCCGAATAGGATTTGCTTGCCCGGGTAACCGGTCTCGAGCCGCGCAATGTTGAGGAGATCTTCAGGCATGGCCCAGATAGGCCTCCAGTACCTGCTTGTTCGCGCGCACCTCGTCCGGCGTGCCATCCGCGATCTTCTCGCCGTAGTTCAGCACGACAATCCGGTCCGAGACGTTCATCACGAGCTCGATAGCATGCTCGATCAACAGCACGCCCAGGCCTTCCCCGGCGAGGCGGCGGATGGTGGTGGCGAGCTGGGTGCGCACGGGTGGCGAGAGTCCGACCGCAGGCTCGTCCAGCAGCAGCAACGGCGGGTTAGTCGCAAGCGCGCGGACGATCTCGACCATACGCTGCTGGCCGCCCGAGAGATCCTTGGCGAGCGCCGGTTCGAGATGGCGGATGGCCATGAGGTCGAGCAGGCGTCGTGCTTGGGCAACCGCTTCTCGCTCGGCCTGCCGCGCGTTCTTGAGGCCGAGCAAAGTGCCGAAAAATCCGCTGTCGATTCGGCCGTGGAGTCCTGCCAGCACGTTCTCGAGCACGGTGAGCTGGCCGATCAGGCCGCCGTTCTGGAAGGTGCGCCGGACTCCCTTGATCGAGATCTCGTGGGGGGTGAGCCCGTCGATGCGCGCGCCGGCAAGCGAGACCTCGCCCGTGCTCAAGCCGACATAGCCGGTGATCGCGTTGAAGAGCGAGGTCTTACCCGCCCCGTTTGGACCGATCACAGCGACAACCTCGCCTGAGGCGACCTCGAAGCCGACGGCCGAGAGCGCCTGCACACCGCCGAAATGGACAGATACGTCCTTGACCTGGAGCAGCGCCGCCACGGCTCACTCCCGATAGTAGCGGTCGCGCAGCGCTGGCAAAGCTCTCACCAGCAGGCTCACAAAGCCGCGCGGCAGAAACAGCAGGATCAGGATCATCAGGCTCGCCAGCAGCAGCTCCTCGAAGCCGGGGAAATCTCGGATGAACTCGGGTGCCGCAGTGAGCACGACGGCGCCGATGACCGACCCGGCCAGGCTCGCGAGCCCACCCACGGTGACGATCGCGAAATGGACAATGAGCTCGAGCAGGTTGAAGGCGTCGGGTGAGACCTGGCGCACGAGCGCTGCATATAGCGCGCCGCCGATGCCGACCACGAATCCGCTCCAAGCGAAGGCGAGCACGATGTAGCGCGCGGTGGCAATGCCCATTGAGGCGGCGGCCAGCTCGTTGTCGCGGATCGACATGAAGGCCCGGCCGAAGCGTGAGCGCAGGAGGTTCGAGGTCGCAACGACAACGAGGAGCACGATCGCGAGGAAGAGGTAAAATTTCGCAAAATCGTCCTTGAGCGGGATGCCGAAGACACTCGGCAGCGGCACATGGAGTCCCATGGAACCAAGCGTGACCGGCTCGGCATGGACATAGATCCAGCGCATGAGCTCGCCGAAGGCGAGCGTGATAATGGCGAGATAGAAGCCCCGGATACCGCGCAAGGCGGGCAGGCTGACCAGCGCCCCCGCGAAGGCCCCCACCACACCCGACGCGAGTAGCGCGAGCAGGAAGGGGGCCTGGAGTTTGTACATGAGGATGCCGGTGGTATAAGCGCCGATGCCGAAGAAGGCGGCGTTGGCGAAGGCGATCTGCCCAAGATTGCCAATCACGATATTGAAGCCGACGCCCACGAGGACATACACGAGCACGAGATTCACGACATATTGGATATAGTCGTTGATGAGAAAGGGGATCGGCAGAGCCAGCAGCGGCAGGAGATAGAAGAGCCGTGGATCGTCCCGCCAGCCCCTGTCTGTCGCGGCCTGCGCACCTGGCATGGCCCTACCTATACGCGTACCAGCGCCAGCCGGCCGAACAGGCCCGCCGGGCGGACGAGAAGTACGAGGATGATCGCGAGATAGGCCGTGATGTCGATATAGCTAGAGCCGACATAGCCGCCAACCAGGAGCTCCGCCACGCCGAGCATCAGCCCGCCCGCGACGGCACCCGGGAAGGATCCGAAACCGCCGAGTGTCATGGCCGCGAAGCCGCGGATGAGGGTCGCGGCCGACATGTCGGGATAGAGTAGCGTTACCGGCGCGATCAGGATGCCTCCGAGGGCCGCCATGGCGGCGCCAACGCCCCACATGGCGCCGTGAAAGGCGCCGACATTGATGCCGACAAGGGCCGCACCCTGCTGCGATTGGAAGATCGCCTGGGCCGTCTTGCCGACTGAAGTCGCAGTGAATAACCACCAGAGCAGGAGCAGCAGAACCACGACCGAGCCAGTGACGATGAGGTCGCTACTGTTGAGCACGACGGGGCCGAGAAAGAAGCTGCGATCCGGATAAATCCGGGGAAAGGGCAGCACTTCGCGGCCCCAGAAGATGCGGGCGACGCCGCGCACGAAATAACCAATGGCGATTGCCATCATGGCGAGGGAGAGATGGGGCCCGCGCAGGATGGGCTGGATCAAGCCGCGCTGGATGGCGAGGCCGAACAGAAAGAGAGCGCCGAGCGCGATTAACGCCGCGAAAATGAAGGCGAACTTCAGGAAAATTACCAGAACATAGACCGTGAAGGCGCCGGCCATCAGCAGATCGCCGTGGCCGAAATTGACGACCGTCGTCGCGCGATAGACCACCGTCATGGCAAGCGCCATGAGCGCATAGAGGCAGCCCTGTGAAATCCCGCTCAGGATGAGCTGTGCCAGCATGCGTCAGGGCGTCCGAATGAGCTTGTGCGCTCTGGCTATTCTTCCTTCTTCCCCCAAGCGGAATAGACCGAGAGCTTGCCGGCGTCATCATAGCCGATCGTATACATCACCTTCGCGCCCAGATGGTTGGTGGGCGAGAAGTTCAGCGTTCCGGCCAGGATCTCGGTATCGAAGTTTTGGAGCTTGTCCATCGCGGCCACGAAACGCTCCCGCGTCACGTCCTTGCCAAGGGACTGAATTACATGGACGACGGCGATGGCGCTGCCAGGGCCGTAGAAAGAGAAGTCGGTGATCTTCTCTCCGCTCGGCAGATACTTCGCGATGATGTCATGCCATTTCTTAAGGCGAGGCCCGTCTGTCAACCCCTTGTATTGAAAGGCCATATAAAAGTCCTTCATGCCCTCAGGGCCGCCCACGCGCTTCTCGGTGCTCTCGAAGCCGGCGCCGAGGGAGCCCACCATCGGGATGCCGAGGGCATATTTATGGGCGTCGCGCAGGAAGATCGCGAGCTCGGGCTCGTAGAGGATCACCAGCACGAAGTCGGGCTTGACCTCCTTGAGCTTCAAGACTTGCGAGGTGGCGTCGGTCTGGCCGCGCTCGAGCGTCACCTCGACCGCCGGCGTTAGATTCAAGCTTTTGAGATATTCCACCGCCGGATCACGGTAGCCCTTCGACCATTCGTTGGTATGCTCGATGATCGCGATCTTTTGCACTCCCGGCTTGGAGAGCGCGAACTTCGCCATCGAGACGCCAACGTCGAGGCTGGTCTGGATGGCTTGGAAGATCGTGGGCACGAGCGGCAGCGAGATATTCTGATTCGCGGCGGTCGAGATGACCCAGGGCACTCCCGCCTCGGCGATGATCGGCCGCATGGCTAAGCCAACGCCACTGCAGATGCCGCCGTTGATCAGGAACACCTTGTCCTGGGAGATCATCTTCTTGGCCACGGCCACGCCCTTGGCCTCGTTGCAGGCCGTGTCGCCGAGGATGACATCGAATTTCCGCCCGTTCACCCCGCCTTGGGCATTGTAGTAGTCGTAGACCGCCTGCACGCCGTAGGCGGCGGCGCCGAAGCTCGAATTCGGGCCTGTCAGTGGCCCCGGGATGCCGATCTTGATCGTGGTATCGGTGACGCCGGTGGCGTCACCGGCGGCCTGGGCGGTGGCTGCAAGCGCCGCGGTAGCGAAGGCGGCGAAGGCTAGGCGTCTGGTCGTGTTCCACATGGTGAGCTCCCTGTCGCGGTTCCCTGTCGCCTCGTAATGAGCTGGATGGCGAGCGAGCGCAGCCGACGGTTTGGCGACTAGCTGTTGCGGCTGCGCGTCTCCTCGAAATAGGCCATCACCGCATCAGCGCTCGAAATGTCGGCGTACACCGGCGGCCCACGTCGCGCAGATTTTCGCGATGGGGGTCCCTCCTCATGGTCGCCGCAATCCTCTGGCACGATCGTGCGGAAGCTCCATTGGAATGAGTCGGCCGTGGAGGCGAGCACGCAGCCGCTCGTGATGCAGCCCGTGATGATAACCGTATCGACGTGCTCCTTGACGAAGAAATGCACGACGGGCGTCTGGAAGAATATGGACGGGCTCGTCTCGCAAAGCGCGACATCGTAGTCGGAGTCGTAGATGCGCGGATCGAGTTCGGTCAAGGGGTGACCATATATGAAATCCGCCTGCACCGTGCCGACGTTCCAATGTGGTACATCGCGCGTACTCCATCTACGCGGTATTGAAGACCGCAACCGGAAAACCTTATTGCTGCGCCAGCTGCAACAGGCGGCTGGTATTCTTGAGCCCACGCATGACCAGCCGCGTGCCGCGCAGGGGATATTTCGGATCAGTGAATGCCTTCTGATACTCGGTGACGACACCGTCGGGCCGCACGCCGAAGCCGGCGTCCGTCGCCCCATAGCTGTGCTCCGAATAATCTCGCTCCGCCACGCCATTCGACATCCAAGCCTACTTACGTTTCGATGCCCGCTTCCGAGATGCTGACACCAAGCCCCCCATCAGGAAGGTAGGTTGCGGCGGCAAGAACCAGACGTCCAAACTATCGCGACATGAAGCGTCCAGCCTGCGGTGAAATTCAGCCTAACCTGTTCTTCAGCACCCGTCCATCCCGCATCACGAGCGGAATCCGTTCGCCCTGGCCGACGAGAACCGCGATATCCTCGAGCGGATTGCCGTCCAGCGCGATCATGTCGGCCAGGGCTCCCGGCGCCACCACGCCGAGCTTGCCTTCCCGCAGGAGGACCTCGGCACCTACCAGCGTGGCACTCCGGACGAGCTCGCCGGGTGAAAGCACCGCGCCACGAATTCGGAACTCGTCGGATTGATAGCGCTGCAGCTCACCGAGAAGATCGGTGCCGATCGCCATTTTGACCCCCGCTGCCTTGGCTATCTTGAGCGATTGGGTTCCCACCGCGACCACATTGGCGAGCTTGGCCAGGCTTTCCTCCGGAAATCCCATGGCCCGTCCGTGCTTGGAAAGAGCTTCAAAGGTAACCAGGGTCGGCACCAGATAGGCGCCTTTCTTCGCCATCAGCCGGGCGGTCGCGCCGTCCAGCAAATTGCCGTGCTCGATCGTGCGCACGCCAGCCTCGATCGCGCGCTTGATCGCGGCGGACGTATAGGCGTGGGCCATCACGTAGGTGCTCGCCCGCCGGGCCTCGTCGACCAGCGCCTCGAGCTCGTCTTGCGCATATTGGAGAAAGTGAATCGGGTCGGCTGCGGAGGCGACGCCGCCTGAGGCCATCACTTTGAGCTGGTCGGCGCCCAATCTGATCTCGTCGCGCGCCGCGCGCCGAACCTCCGGGATCCCGTCGGCGATGCGGCCGATGCCATTGAAGAGATGGGCACAGCCGCAGGCGCAAGGATCGCAGCTGTCGATACGTTCCCGAAAGTCGCCATGCCCGCCGGTCTGGCTGATCGCGCGCCCAGAAATGAAGAGCCGCGCACCGGGGAATAGCCCCTTGTCGATTGCGGTCTTGTGCCCAAGATCGGCGCCGCCGGCGTCACGCACCGAGGTGAAGCCGCGCAACGCCATCGCTTCGAGGTTCTTCAATGCCATGGCCGTCACCAGCGATGACGGGGCCTGCATGTTGGCATGGAGTCCTGTGCTCACATGGGTCGCGGTGATATGCACGTGGCAATCGATCAAACCGGGCATTAGCAACCGTCCGCCGAGATCGAGGGTATCCACCTTCTTCGCCGTGACGCGGCTTTCTGTCACTTCCTGGATGAGATTGTCGCGGACCAGGACCTTGAAGCCGGCTTTGACGCTTAAGTCGCGCGGGTCGAGCAGGCGGAGATTGTTGAGGAGGATATCCGGCATTGCATGGTCCTTCCGGAGGTAGGTTGCGCGGTCTGATGCGTCCGCGTCTAGGATCGCCTCATCATATCACAGTACAAGGGGAGCACCGCCTACTCGGTACCGCACACAAGCGATTTCCGGGCCGGTGAAGGACTAAAAATGGTAACTGAGTGCGAAAGGCCCATTTCATACTGAGTCGATTGCGATGGCCCTTTGCATGGCCGGGCACTGCGTCGAGCGCAACGCAGTTCTTGTGCTGGGAGACGCCGGCGACAGATACGCCTTCTAAGTTTCGGGTCGGAAATTCGAATCCTCAGAGCGCGCCAATTCTTTCGACAGAGCGGCGGCTCAATGCTTCAAGGGCGATCACAAGTCCGAAGAAACGGCCGCGGCCGGCGCCCTCAATTAAGAGGCCGAGAGCGCGCGCGCCCGATGGCACGCGATCTCGAGTTACGGCGACCTAGCTATCCGATCTCGCCGAGCGCGTCGTTGAAACGCTCGTAGAAGGCTTTGCATATGCTTCAATCATAGGAGATCGAGAGGTAGAGCTTCGTCCCCATTGGGTTCATGAACACGCCGCGGGCCATCCAAAACCCGTCGGCGCTCATTGCGGTTCCTCCTCCGCCAAAGTGGGATCGTCGGCAATGCCGACTGACCCTGCCAGATGCTTGCCGCCGTCAACAAAAAGCGTTGCGCCGGTAATGTATTCGCCGCCGCGCGAGGCGAGAAAGGCTACGGCCCAAGCAACTTCCAAGGGCCTCCCTATGCGCTTTACGGGCAGGCGAGCAATCGCAGCCCGGGTGTTCGCCTTGTGATATTGCTCTAGCGCGGCCGTTTCGATCGTGCCAGGAGCGACGGCATTGACGCGGATGCCGTGGCGTGCCCATTCGATCGCTAGCGTCTTGGTGAGATTGATTACCCCCGCACGAGCGGCAGCCGAATGGGCGAAGCCGGGCGATCCGGACTCGGCCGACAAGACGATGTTGATGATGGTGCCGCCGGATCCGCGCGCTACTGCGCGGGTGGCGAAGGCCTGGCACATGTGCCAAGTTCCATTGAGATTGAGATCGACCACCGCGCGGAATCCGTTGGCCGAGATGTCCAGCGCTTGCCTGGCAAACTGACCGCCGGCGTTATTAACTAGAATATCGGGAAAGAGTGCAAGCCGCTCGAGCTGGTCGAACAGTCCGGCGACCTCTCCCTCTTTGCGGATGTTGAGCGGTAGCGCGGAGGCGGCAATCCCCCGGCTCGCTAGGATTCCGGCTGCCTTCTCGAGCGTCTCGACGGTCCGGCCCGCAATCACGACCGAAGCCCCGAGGCCACCGAACTCGCTCGCGATCGCGAATCCGATGCCCGTACCACCACCCGTCACGAGGACCTTGCAGCCGGCAAAAAGACCGGGAGCGAAGATGCTGGCTGAGTTCATGCGCGAAAACCTGTCTCACTTAAGCGGTTACTTGTGGGTATGATGAACTAACCACACCCGGTATGTCGATAGCGCGACGCGATCGATCAGAGGAAACCGAAAAATGAACGTTGAGGGAGTCCGGATCGAGCGGCGGGGGGCCACCCTCGAAATCGTACTCGACCGGCCGCCGGCGACGCCCTTGCGAGATCTGGCAGCGGAGATGTCTCGGTAGCGCCAGAACAGCGCTTACCATGCAGCGCACTTACAACGCACTTGTCGAGGCATATTATTGGATTAAACTGGCGCGATCAGCCTACGCCTCCTCGACTGCAATCGATCGAGGGAAGCGCAAAATGACGATGCCACCATCACGCCGCCTGGATTTCTCGGAAGTCCCCGTGGTGGATATCGGACCACTGATGAAAGGCGGTCTTACCCACGCGCGCGGTACGGTTGCCGCGCTTGCAAAGGCATGCAGCGAGGTCGGTTTCATCCAGGTGATCAACCATGGAGTACCCCGTGATGCTCTCGAGCGGCTGATCGACGAGGCTGCGCGATTCTTCGCGCAACCCCTCGAGGACAGGCTGAAGGTGGCGATCGAGAATTCCCGGCAGTTCCGCGGCTACTTGCCGCTCAAATATAAGGGCGAGATCGACGAGGGCGACAATCTACAGGAAGCCTTTATTATTTTCCATGAGCGCCCCCTAAGTGACACTTGCCCGATGTATGGCCCTAATCAATGGCCGCAGGGGATGCCGGGTTTCAAGCGCGCGATGCTGGACTACTTCGTCGTGGTCGAGCAGCTCGCGCGAGCCATGTTACCCGGCTTTGCTGCAGCGCTCGAACTTTCGCACGATTTCTTCGCGCCGATGTTCAACGACCCCATGATGATGCTGAAGCTCAATCACTACCCGGCGCAGGATGCGCCGGAGCACGTCAAGGAGATCGGTGTGGTCGGTCATTCGGATTCCGGGGCCTTCACCATTCTCTGGCAAGATGACGTCGGTGGGCTCGAGATCCTCAACAAGAGTGGCGAATGGGTGGTCGTGCCGCCGATTAGGGGCGCTTATGTGATTAACCTCGGCAATATCATGCAGATCTGGACGAACGGCCGATTCTCGTCCACGCCCCATCGGGTAATCAACCGCTATGGCCGCGACCGCTATTCGATCCCGCTCTTCGTCAACCCCAATTACGATACGGTCGTCAAGCCGCTCTTCAGCGATGCGCCTGCAGATTTTACCCCGTTCATCAGTGGCGACTATCAACGCTCAGTGTATCGCCGAATCTATCCGCAACGGCCGAGCCTCGCGGTCAATGCGACGCCGGTCGGCCAATGACCTGTGGGCCACTGCGCGCCGCGACAGCGGTGCCTTGATTCACATCTTCGCGCAGCGTGACGCAAAATTGCAGGCCAGTATTTCGGTTCTCGATGCGCTCGAGGTCATGGTGGGCGTCTTTCAGGCGTGGCGGTCGATGTGGGAGTAAGCCGCTTCATGCGGCGGTCGAGGGATAACGAGTGCATCCACGGCCCATGCGCCCGACGGGCCGGCAATGACAGGATTGACATCCATCTCCTTGAGGCAATCGCCAAGCGAAACCGCGAGCACGCTAAATCTCGAAATCATTTCGCCGACCGCGATCAAATCCGCCTTTGCGTGCCCTCGCGCACCATCAAGTAGACGAAAACTCTTCAGGCGACGCAAATAGTCGCATGCGGTCTCGACACCGATCGGCGGAAGAAAGGTGATCACGTCTTTAAGTATCTCGACGAAAATGCCACCAAGGCCAATCGTAACTAGTGGGCCGAACTGCTCGTCCAATGTCATACCAATAAATAGTTCGCTGCCGGGTGGGGCTTCCGACTGAACAAGCACCCTCGGCCCAAGTCGCTCGCGCATATCCGTATAGGCACGCGACAAACTCTGCGTATCCCGCAATCCGAGCGCGACGCCGCCATGATCGGATTTGTGATCGAGTCCCGCAGCCAACGTCTTCACGACCACAGGAAAGCCCAGGGTCTCAGCCGCGGCGATCACTTGGTCCGGTGTTTCGGCGATTCGGTCCTCGACGGTACAACAGCCGAAATCTCTTGCGAGACGCAGGCCTTCCGCCAAGTCGGGGGTTGGACCGCCACCGGCAAGCCGAGAGCGCCATCGCTCGCCCACCTTAAGTTCGATAGCGGGTAGCTGCTGGGCGCGCCGGTCGCGCCGCCGCCTGTGCCATTCAGCGAGCGCCGCAACAGCAACGAGGCCGGCTCTGGTGCCCATGAGCACCGGCATGCCGACGGAACGCAACCGCGCCGCTTCGCTGCGGTCGATCGCGCTCGTCAGGTTGGCCATCGCCATGACGGGCTTCGCCGTTCTGGCATGCACACGTTCAATGACGTTGCACCAGGTTCGAAGAAGGGGTCGTCCGCTAAGCATATTGTTAGCAAAAATGACTTGACCGACCCCGGGATCATCTGCGAGCGCCTGGATGCAAGTTTCGGCAATCTGCTCGTGATTGTGGCCCGTCCCCCACAAATCGACCGGATTGATTGGGGCCAATCCGGGATCAAGCGTTGCACTCAAGATGCGTGTAGTCTCCTCGGTTAAAGGCGCGAATTTGATACCAAAATCGGTCGCGAGATCCACGATCATGGAGCGCTCGCCTCCCGAATCAGTCGCAAGTCCAATCGCCTCTGTCGTCGGAACGCGACCGCATGCGAGCACCTCCAGGGTATCAGCCAGCTCGTCGAGCGTTTCGACTGCGACGACGTTATGCTTCTCGAAGACCGCACGATAGGCGGCATGTGTGCCCGCCAGGGCGCCGCTATGGGCGCGGCTCATGGCGCGCCCATGCTCTGAGCGGCCGAGCTTGAGGACAACGATCGGAATGCCGCGTCGATCGGCTTCCTCGAGGGCCGCAAGGAACCTCTCCGGTGCGCGCGCCGTCTCCAGGATGCAGCCAATCGCGCGTGTTTCGGGTTGGGCCGTCAGAAACTGGATGTAATCCGCCGCAGTCGTCACCAGCTCCAGGCCAGAGGAGATCATGTAATTCATTCCCAGCTGGCGCTGATTGAGTGCAAAGGCCGAATAGGACGATCCGCTATGCGTGACGAAGCCGATATGACCAGCCGGTGGCGGATATTTATAAGGCCAGCCGCCGACCATGACGGGATCAATAAAATTGAGAAAGCCCATGCAATTGGGCCCGCACATCGCGATTCCCGCCTCGCGTCCCATCGCGGCCAAACGTTCCGTCAAGATTTTCCGGTTGGCGGCACCGTCTTCGACCGCCGTGCCGAATATCACGGCAGAGCGCGCACCTGCTGAGATGGCCGCTTCAAGTGCTGCCTCCAGGCGCTGATCCGCGATCGCGAGAATGGCGCAATCGACCGGCTGCGGCGCGTCGGCGATCGATGAATAGCAGCGAAGATCCCCGATGCTCTGGTAGCGAGGCGTTACTGGGTATATCTCACCGTGATAGCCGGTGCTCGTCAGATAATTCACGACGTTGTAGCCGAAGCTGTCTTCCTTCGCGCTGGCGCCGATCACGGCAATGGAGCGCGCCCGCAGCATCGTCGCGACTGGGTCGCGACGTGTCTCCGGCGCGCTTGGCTCCGTTCCAGTTTCACTGCTCACGGTTTCGTCGCGGCGCCGAAACGGGTGTCGCGCCAGGCAATCGCAGCCTTGAGGCCGTGCTCCTGGCGTATACGGTTGAATTCGACCCTTTCCGGCCCCATTGCGCTCTCTATGATCAAATCCGTGTCGAGAGACGCCAGCAGCGCCTGGCGCATTCCCATAACCTCATAGCTTCGATTGATCGCTTGTTTCGTGAGCTGGACGGACAGCGGTGCTGCGGCCACCAAATCGCCGGCGATCGCCATTGCTTTCTCGAACTCCTGACCCGCTGGCACCACGTGATTGACAATCCCCATGTCGAGCGCCCGCGAGGCGTCGACGCTATCGACGCCGGTAAGCAGCAGCTCCTTCGCAATTTTCGGCGTCGTCATCCACGGAAGTAACATGGCGACGATGCCGGAGCCGAAACGCACCTCGGGCTCGCCGAAGCGGGTTCCTTCCGCGGCTACCGTAATGTCACAAGCCAGTGCCAGCTCGAAGGCGCCGGCGAGACAGTAGCCGTGCACCGCGGCAATCGTGGGCTTGGGGCAATCCCAGAATTGGATGATGAATTCGAAGTCTTCCATCAGAAGACGACGCCATGCGTCGGTACCCTCGATCTTGCGTTGCGCCGACTCCTTGAGATCAAAGCCGGCCGAAAAGGCGCGGCCGGCGCCGTGTAGGACTATCGCGGACACGTGCGGATCGGCGACGAGGCTCTGCAACGCGTCGCTCGTCTCATGGATCAGCGTTTGGTTAAAGGCGTTCAGCACGCGAGGCCGATCGAAGGTGATGATGCCCACCTTTCCCTCGATGCGCTTCCGGATACATTCATATGTCATTTCTGCGCATGCTCCTGTCACATTCCGTCGCTCACATCCAATCCGTATAGACGGCAAGGCCGCGCTTCTTGATCTGACTGCCTATGATCACGCGCTGAATTTCGGAAGTGCCTTCCCATATCCGGTCGACTCGGAGGTCGCGAAACAGCCTTTCGACCGGATTCTCCCGCATATAGCCACGCCCGCCCAATATCTGCAGGGCCTTGTCCACGACACGCCCAGCCATTTCCGAGCAGTAGAGCTTGACCGCACTCGCACGAGCATGCGCCAGTTTCCGGTCCTGCTCTGTGGTGAGTTGCCAAGCCACGCGATAAAGCATGCTCTTGGCCGCCATGATTTCCATGGTCATGTCCACGAGCATGAACTCGACGCCTTGAAACTCATTGATTCGGCGTCCGAATTGGATGCGCTCCGAGGCGTAGCGGTTGGCGATCTCGGTGGCGCGAATGGCGGCACCGACCGTGTGACTCGCGATCTTGAGGCGAGTCTCGACGAACCAGTCCTTGGTAAGCTCAAAACCCTGCCCCACCCCGCCAAGCACCGACTCTTCGCCGAGCTCAACATCTTGAAACACCATCTCAGGATGCTCCGATATAAAGTTGTGCATGAATTTAGGTACTCTCTTTATCGTGACCCCCGCCCGGTTCTTATCGACCAAAAAAAGTGTGGGCTTTTTAGGATCGCCATCCACGTGCGCATGTACGATGATGAAATCCGCAATATCGCCATGCGTGACGAACCATTTCTCGCCCGAAAGATAATATTTCCCGCCATTCCTCCGCGCCGTCGTCTGAACGCGCCGCGGGTCGGAGCCTGCCTCGCGCTCGCTTATCGCGAAGCAATAGTTACGCTCGCCTCGGCAGCTGGGCAGGAGATAGTCCCGCTTTTGCGCCTCGTTCCCGTGTTTCAATGCACAAGCGGGCTGCCAAACGGCGGCCCATATCCCGCCCGTGGATTTTCCAAGCTCTTCATTGACAAGCGTCTGCTGAAACAGCGTCAATCCTTGGCCACCATCCTCGCGGGCGTGATTGATGGCGTTCAATCCTTTGGCGAGGACAGCCTTGCCAATTTTGGCGCGAAGCTCGTCCGGAAGTCGTCCATGGTCCTCGATCGCCATCTCGTTGGGGAAGAGGTGCTCCTCTGCGAAGGTCCGCGCTTTGGCCTGCAGCTCCCGGTCTTGCTCTGACAGCGCTAGGTCCATCGTGCCTCTCTTGCCGCGGTCGACATTTGCCGCGTGCTGTAGGTATGCTCTGGTGAAAAGATAATAGGGACAAGTGTGCCCCAAAAGCCAGCGCTTGGGTGGCATCCGAGGTGGACGACATGGCAAAGACATACGATGCGATCGTAATTGGCGGAGGGCACAACGGATTGACTGCGGCTGCCTATCTCGGCAAGGCCGGGCTCAAGACGTTGGTTCTCGAGCGCCGCCACATCGTCGGCGGTGCCGCGGTCACCGAAGAGTTTCACCCGAAGTACCGCAATTCCACCGCCTCCTACTCGCTGGGGCTGTTGCGCTCCGAGGTGGTTCGCGATCTCGATCTCAAGCGGCATGGCTTGCAGTCAATCCCCTACAAGGGCTCCCTTGATCTCCTGAGTGACGGCCGGGCCATTCTCTTCACTGGGGAAGAGGCTCACGACCAGGCGACCGTCGCGCGCTTTTCAAACCGCGACTATATCGCGATAAAGGAGCTTCGTGCGCGGCTGCTTCAGGTAGGGGATATCATCCGCGATCAGTGGCTCCGCGAGCCGCCGGACCTTGCCGGAGGCCTCGATTCGCTCCTGGGCAGTTTGCGGCTCGGCGCTCGGTTGCGGAAGCTGAGTGTCGATGACCGGCATTTCCTCATCCAGATGTTCACGTCGAGCGCCTGCGATCTCGCGGAGCGCTGGTTCGAGAGCGACGCGATCCGTCAAATCTATACCATCCACTGCGTCAGCAGCAATTACGCCAGCTTGCGTGCGGCAGGCTCCGCCGTTCCGTTTTTGCTCAATGTGATGGGCGAGCTCGACGGCGTGCGCTACAAGTGGGGTGTAGCCAAGGGCGGCATGGGAGCGGTCTCCGAGGCGTTGGCAGCGTCCGCGCGCGAAATGGGCGTCGAAATCCGGACCTCGGCTCCGGTCGCGCGTGTCTTGCTCAAGGCCGGGCGCGCTGAGGGCGTGCAACTGGAATCCGGCGAGGAGATAAGCTCGCGCGCGGTGCTCGCGAACACCGATCCGAAGCGCACCTTCCTTCAGCTTGTGGGAAGGGAACATTTGGATCCCGCCTTTGCGGTCGCCATCGAGCAATTCCGCATGGGAACGGCTTCGCTTCGCATGAACCTAGCGCTCAATGCGGCGCCGGAATTCGCTACTCTCTCGGGCGAAGAGGCTGAGATCGCGCGTGGCTCCATCATCAATATTCTGCCGGATGTATCGGCGATGGAGAAGAACTACGCGCGCGCACGAGACGGCGAGCTCTCGGAGGAGCCCTATGTAACGGTCCAAATTGCCTCGGCGCTTGACGATAGTCTGGCCCCGCCTGGCCATCACGTCATGGCGCTTCTTTGCAAATATTACCCCTACCGGCTTTCCGGCGGCCGAGACTGGGACAGCATCAAGGAAGAGGTGGCGGACCGGATTCTGGTGGCGGTAGAGCGTCACATTCCCAATCTGCGCCGAATTATCATTGCTCGACAGATTCTGTCACCGGTCGACCTCGAGCGCGTATTCGGCTTGACGGAGGGCTGCATCTTTCACGGACGGCACGAGCTCGATCAGATCTTCAGCCTGCGTCCGCACCCGAAAGCCGCTCGTTACCGGACACCGATCGAAGGTCTGTATCTTTGCGGCTCGGGAGCCCATCCCGGCGGAGGCGTTACCGGTGCGCCGGGGCATAACGCTGCAAAGCGCGTGATCAAGGATTTGCATTCAAGACTGTAATATGCGACGCTGCGGGGTGTCGCGATGTGACGTCTCGAACGGCGAGCATTGCGCGAAACCATAAATCAAAAATGCCGTGCAATGTATGAGGGAACGAGGAGAAGGCTATGAACGGGAAGCAGAACGGCGACGACCGCAGCGCAAGTGCAGTGGGCGGAAACTCCGAGGACAGGCCGCGCATAACGCGGCGCGCATTCAATACAACGCTGGTGGGCGGCTTGGCGCTCGCCGCGGCTGGCGTATCGGCGATAGCGCCGAAATCGGCCATGAGCGCGCCCAAACGCGGAGGATTTCTGCGGGTCGCCACGCATACGCAGAGTACGAACGACACATTCGATGCCACAAAATATATCTATACCAACGACTATATTCGGGCCACGAGCGTCTATAACACGCTGACGCAATTGGACGAGCACTCGCAGCCGCAGCCCGAGTTGGCCGAATCCTTCGAGCCAGACAAGACGGCGACGCGGTGGGTCTTCAAGATAAGGAAAGGTGTTACCTATCAGGACGGTACGCCCTTGACGATGGATGACATCATCTACTCCATCTTGCGCCACAAGGATCCCAAGCTCGGCTCGAGCGCCAGGCCGCTCGTCGCCAATGTCTCAGACGTGAAGTCCGATGGGCCCAATTCGATCGTTGTCGAGTTGGCTTCCCCGGACGTCGACCTGCCGATCATGATCGGCATCTTTCAGTTTACGATCGTCAAGAACGGCACGACCGACTTCTCGAATCCGATCGGCACCGGGCCATTCAAAGTCAAGGAATTCAATCCGGGCGTGCGGTGCGTCTTCGTGCGCAACGAGAACTATTGGAAGGAAGGAAGGCCCTACGTCGACCAGATCGAGTTGTTCTACATCCTCGACCCGGTTGCCCGAGTGAATGCGCTGCTCTCGGGCGATGCGCAGATGGTCACGGACGTCCAGGGCACGGCCATCGATCAAGTCAAGGGTTCGGGAGCCGCCCGGATATTCACCACTAATTGCCCCCGCTACACCTCCATTCAGGGCGCTGCGGACCGAGCGCCTTCGAACAACCTCGATCTGCGTATGGCCATCGCCTATCTCATGGATCGCAAGCGTCTGCTCGACACGGTGATGAAGGGGCAGGGACTCATTGCTAACGATCACCCGATCATGTCGACGAGTGCCATTTATAACAGTGAGCTTGTGCAGCGCGCTCTCGATCCCGACAAGGCCAAATACCATCTCGGCAAGTCTGGCATCGGCTCCGCCAAAATCGAGGTTAACGTCAGCGATGCCGCACCCTTCAGCGTTGAAATCGGGCAATTGCTGCAACGAGAGGCCATGCAGATAGGTCTCAATCTGGACCTCAAGCGCGAGCCCGCAGACAGCTATTGGAATGCTGTAGCCGGCAAGCGTCCGTTCACCGCAATCAATTTTAATCCCCGGCCGACATACAACATACTGCTGAGCCTTGCCTGGAAATCGGGCGTGCCCTGGAACTTTTCACATTATTCGAATCCGGAGCTCGATAAATTGATCGACAAGGCACGCGCAACCTTGGATCAGACGGAGCGCACCGATGCCTATCATCAGATCCAGAAAATCATCTACGATTCGGGCTATCTGATGCTGCCGTGCTTCATAAGCTATGTCGACGGCATTTCGAACAAGGTTCAGGGCCTGACACCCGTGCCCGTCGGAAATTTGAACGGCTTCAACTTCGCCGACAAAGTCTGGATCGAGAGCTAGATCGTCGAAGCTGCCGTCAAGTTCTGCGCGCGGCCTCGGTGCATAATGCGCTTCCGTATCCCAGGAGAGTGACCGACGGACTTGGTATCTAGGGCGGTATAGGTGTTTGTTTTCCTCCTCAGGCGACTGGCACTTGCCGGCGCAGTTCTTTGGGTCGTGTCGCTCCTAGTGTTTGTCGGCTGTGAAATCCTCCCCGGCGATGTCGCAGAAGTGGCCCTCGGGCAATATGCGACACCGGAAAGCGTCCAGGCCCTCAGAGTGCAGCTCGGCCTGAATCGTCCGGCACCCGAGCGCTACCTCGATTGGCTCGCCGGGATCCTGCGCGGCGACTGGGGCCGTTCTCTGACCACGAAAACGCCGATCTCCCAGCTGCTTTCGGAGCGCCTCAGGAACACCGCGACGCTAGCTGGTGCTACCACGCTGATCGCAGTTCCCTTGGCTCTCGGCTTAGGCCTTCTGATGGCGCTCTGGTCGGGCGGTCTATTCGATCGAATAGCCTCGATCATTGTGCTGGCGCTTTCGGCGACCCCGGAGTTTCTTATTGGAACGGTTGCCGTCCTGTTTTTCGCCGTCAAGCTCCATTGGTTGCCCGCCGTCGCTAATGTCGATCCTACTTTCGGATTCACCCAGCTGGCGCGCGCCCTGCTGCTTCCCGTCGCGACGCTCACCCTAGTGGTGACAGCACAGATCGCGCGCATGACCCGGGCCACGGTGACCAATCTCCTCGACCTTCCATTCATCGAGATGGCGACACTCAAAGGGGTTCCGCGCTGGCGCGTTGTTTTCGTCCATGCGCTGGTCAATGTCGCTGGGCCGTTGGCCAATGTGGTGGCCCTTAATGTCGCCTATCTCGTGAGCGGCGTGGTGGTGGTCGAGACGATCTTCGCCTATCCCGGCATGGCGCGCCTCATGGTCGATGCGGTCGAAGCGCGTGATCTGCCGGTTGTGCAAGCTTGCGCCATGTTGTTCTGCGGTGCCTATGTCCTCCTGATCCTTGTGGCGGATCTCGTCGCCTTCTTCTTCAATCCCCGAATTCGCAGCAGTGTCGGATGACGAGGGAGCGAACGTGACTGCACTCGAGCACGGCACCTTGGCGGAGCATGGCGAACGGCGACGCTGGAGCCTAGTGATCGGCGCGGTCGTGGTCGGGTTCTTCGTGCTGGTTGCCGTCTTCGGTCCTTTCGTCATGCCGCACGACCCCACCGCATTCGTCTCCGACGACGCTTTCAGCCCGGCGGGCCCCGCAGCTTGGCTCGGCGCCGATTATCTCGGACGTGATTTGCTGTCCCGCTTGATCGACGGCACGCGTATCACTATCGCGATGGCCCTTGCAGCAACGCTCTTTGCGCATCTCCTGGGCGGCACGCTCGGACTCCTCGCCGCCATCCGCAACGGCTTTGTCGACGCCTGCCTCAGCCGGGTCGCGGATGTCCTCTTGTCGTTGCCGAAAATCATTGTCGGCCTTGTCGCCGTCGCGGCACTAGGCTCTTCCGTCACGGTCCTGATCGCGGTTGCGGGAATAGTTTACGCCTCCGGTGTCTTTCGCGTGGCACGCGCTCTCGGTGCCGACATCGTTGTGATGGACTTCGTGCGGGCCGCCCGCGCGCGGGGGGAACGTTTGCCCTGGATGGTCTTCGGCGAGGTCTTGCCGAATGTGCTCCTGCCGCTCGCAACCGATTTCGCCCTTCGCCTGAGCTTCGCCATCCTGTTCATGAGCAGTCTCAGCTTCCTCGGTTTGGGGGTGCAGCCACCGAGGGCCGATTGGGGCGGCCTCGTTCGGGAAAATCTTTCCGGACTTTCCGGGGGGGCACTTGCGCCTATTTTCCCGGCCCTTGCCATCGCCGCCGTCACCATTTCCCTCAACCTTATCGTCGACGCCCTGGGAGAACGCAGATACCAGGACACGAGGGCTTGATGGAAAGGGAAAAGATCTTAAGCATCGAGCAGCTCACCATCGGCCCGCGCTACGGCGGCCGACCGATCGTGGACGGCCTGTCGCTTTCGATCGAGAAAGGCGAGGTGCTGGCGCTCATCGGTGAGTCGGGGTCCGGAAAGACGACCGTGGCCCTCGCCGCCCTCGGCTACATAAGGCCTGGCCTCGAAGTGCTTCGCGGGCGCGTGTCTCTCGGCGGCACCGAGCTGCTCAGTGCCGGCGAGCGAAGACTGAGGGAGCTGCGTGGCCGACGCGTGACCTATGTCGCGCAGAGTGCCGCCGCTTCGTTCAACCCGGGACTTCGGCTCAACTACCAAGTCATCGAGCCGTCGCGCCTGCATGGTCGACTCTCTCCAGAGTCGGGCCTCGAACGCGCCAAGCGGCTGTACCGCAAGCTTGATCTGCCCGATCCCGAACGCATTGGCGGGCGCTATCCTCATGAAGTATCCGGAGGACAGCTCCAGCGCTTCATGATCGCGATGGGGCTTATCGAAGGGCCCGAGCTCGTCGTCTGCGACGAGCCGACGAGCTCGCTCGACGTGACGACGCAAGTCGAAGTGCTGAAGGCGTTGAATTCGGCCATCCGGGAAGAGGGTACCGCAGCGTTTTTTGTGAGCCACGACCTCGCCGTTGTCGCACAGATGGCCGAGCGAATTATCGTCCTGCGCGATGGGCGCATCGTCGAGCAAGGCGCCACTGACGACATCCTGCGTTCGCCGTACGAAGCGTACACTAAGGAATTGATTGCCGCCTGCCGACACTGGACGATGGAGGGCATTCGAGGACGGAGTTCCTTCCCCGTCCAAAGCCTGTCGGTGCCGCTCCTCCAGGCGGTGGGGATCAAGGCGGGTTTCGGACCCCGCGGCGACAAAGGCGTCCCGGTGGCAATCGCGGTGGACGACGTCGACCTTAGCGTTGCGCGCGGCGAGGTGGTTGCCGTCATTGGTGAATCCGGCTCGGGAAAAAGTACGCTCGCCCAAGTCATCTCCGGCCTGCATCCGCCTTTTGCGGGAGATATCCGGCTAGAAGGTGCCCGGCTGGATCATACGGTCGCGAAACGGAGTCTCCAAGACCGGCGGCGCATCCAGGTGATTTTTCAGATGGCCGATACGGCGCTCAATCCGCGGCACAGCGTCGGGCGCATCCTCGGGCGTGCCCTGAAACTTTTCACCGGCATGTCGCGCAATGAGCGCAACCGGCGTATCGCGGAACTTCTCACGATGGTTAAACTGCGGCCTGAATACGCTCGGCGCCGGCCGGGCCAACTCTCGGGTGGGGAGAAACAGCGGGTCAACCTCGCGCGCGCACTTGCAGCTGAGCCCGATGTCCTGGTCTGCGACGAGATCACCTCCGCGCTCGACACGATCGTAGCGGCGGCTATCGTGAGTCTTATTGAAGACCTCCGCGACCGACTCGGTCTCGCCATCATTTTTATTAGCCATGACCTCGCGACTGTCGCTTCTCTTGCCGACCGGATTATGGTCATGCGCAAGGGCATGGTCGTTGAACAGGGCTCGACATCAGATGTGTTGACGAAGCCACGCCATCCCTATACCCGGCTGCTCCTCGCCTCAGTGCCGGAGCTGCGGGTCGGCTGGCTCCAGGAGGCGGCGGGACGCCGCGCCGCACTGGAGCCGGCCTTGGCCGCGACGATCGGTGCGCCCCTCGCAGCACAGCTGACCGACATCGCTTGAAAGGAGACACGGAGGCTCATGGCCCAAGATGCGTTGCTGCAGCCGCTGCGGATCAAGCACCTAACGTTGAAGAACCGGGTGATGAGCACAAGCCACGCGATCAGCTATCACGAGGACTTCAAGCCCCAGCAGCAATACCAGCTTTACCACGAGGAGAAGGCCAAAGGCGGCATCGCCCTCACCATGTTCGGGGGCTCGACGAACGTCGCACCAGATTCAGCCTCGGTGTTCGGCCAGCTGCATGCCGGCTACGACGACATCATCCCGCATTTCCAGCAATTCGCGGCGCGTATCCACCGCCACGGAGCGGCGCTCATGTGCCAGCTTTCGCATCTCGGAGGGCGGACGCATTGGCGCGCCGACCATTGGCTGCCCGTCGTAGCACCGTCGCGTTACCGAGAGCCGATGCACCGTGCGGTCTCGAAAGAGATGGACCGCCACGACATCGAGCGCATCGTCAGGGCGTTCGGTCAGGCGGCGCGTCGTTGCAAGGAGGGCGGGCTCGATGGCGTCGAGATCCTCGCACACGGCCATCTCGTGGGCCAGTTCTGGACGCCCGCCGTCAACAAGCGGACGGACGATTTCGGTGGTTCGCTGGAGAATCGCTGCCGCTTCGGGCTCATGGTACTGGAGGAGGTGCGTCGTCAAGTCGGCGACGATTTCCTCGTCGGCCTGCGCACCACCATGGGGGAGGGCTTCGCGGAAGGGCTCAGCGACGAGGAATGCCTCAAGATCGCGCTGCTGCACGAGCGCTCGGGTCTCATAGACTTCCTCAATCTCAACTATGGGCGGATCGACACGGAGTACGGCCTAGCCAGCTACATGCCGGGGATGCAGATCGGCATGGCGCCCAGTCTCAAGCGAGCGGGCCAGTTCAAGAAGCAGCTCAAGTTGCCGGTTTTTCATGCCTGCCGCATCACCGACGTAGCGACGGCGCGCCATGCCGTGCGCGAGGGTCTCGTTGATATGATAGGCATGACGCGCGCCCATATTGCCGACCCGCACATCGTCCGCAAGGTGATGAGGGGAGAGGAGGAGCGCATCAGGCCCTGCGTCGGTGCCACCTATTGCTCGTGGCATCGCCGCTGCATCCACAATCCGGCGATCGGCCGCGAGGCTTCCCTGCCGCACGAGATCGCGCCCGCGCCCGAGTGCAAACGAGTGGTTGTCATTGGCGCCGGACCGGCCGGGCTCGAGGCGGCCCGCGTTTCGGCCGAGCGTGGCCACGAGGTCATCGTTTTCGAGGCAACGGCAAAGCCCGGTGGGCAGGTTCGCCTCGCAATGCGCGTTCCCTCGCGCAAGGACCTCATCGGCATCATCGACTGGCGTGTCGCCGAGGCCGAGCGCAAAGGCGTCAAGTTCCGCTTCAATTGCCTCGCTGATGCCGACATGGTGCTGGCGGAGGACCCGGAGATCGTCATCGTCGCCACCGGCGGCTTGCCCGACCGCCTTGCAGAAATCCCCGGCGCCGAGTTCTGCCAGACCGTGTGGGACGTCCTGGAAGCGCCATCGCGGCCGACTGGCACGGTGCTGGTGTTCGACGGCACCGGCACGATCAATGCCGCTTCCTGCGCCGAGCGGCTGATGCTGGATGGTGCTCGCCTCGTCTACGTGACCCCCGACCATTATGCGACACAGGAGACTAGCCATCTCGATCGTCCTTTCCTGCTTCGACGGCTCTATCAGGGCAAGGCTACTATTATCCCTGACCGTCGCCTGACACGCGTGGTGCGCGACGGTAACGGCCTCATCGTAACGCTGGTTAACGAGCTGACCGGCGATGGCGAGACCGTGGCTTGCGAAGCGGTGGTGCTGGAGAACGGCACCTCGCCGGTCACCGAGCTCTACGACGACCTCAGGGCGCTTTCGATCAATGACGGTGTCACAGACATCGACGCGCTCGTGGCGGGATGCCCGCAGGAGGTAGCGTTCAATCCGACGGGTCGGTTCCGGCTCTACCGGATCGGCGACGCCGTGGCCTCGCGCGACATCCATGCCGCGATTCTCGACGCGCTGCGCCTGTGCAAAGATTTCTGATTACAACGCCGCCGTGATGTCCGTGCAGATGTGGAGCGGTCTCCTCCTCGAGGTCAACCCGATCGTCGCGTCAGTCTCGACCCTGCTCATCGGCATATCATTGCACGGAATGTTACTGTTCACTTCGATCCGAAGGAGGTTGTCATGACGTTCACGCCGCAGTCGCGCCCCATCGATCCCGGCGAGTTTGCTGCGCGGCGCGCCGCCGCGGTGTTGGCCGCACGCGGGAAGGGTTATGACGGTCTCCTAGTTTGCTCGCGAGGCGGCGGTACTGTCGACCGCTTCGGCGATCTGCTGTATCTGACCAACTACTACACGCCCTTCCCCTATATCCCAGATCTGCCGCCGGATTGGACCGCTCGCGCGCACGGCTTCCTCGCGTTGCCGACCAAGGGCGATCCGCTCCTGGTCGCCGATGTGCCTTATCTCAGCGAAGTCGGGCTGCCCCGCGAGCAGATCGTCAAGGCCGACGATGTTATGGCGGCGACAATTGAGGCCATACGCGCGCGCGGCATGGAAAAAGCGCGCGTCGGCGTTGTGGGCGACGACGTGCTGACATGGAAGATGTGGCGCACGCTCAGTGACGCCTTGCCGCAGGTATCCTGGATTCCCGAGGACGACATATTGGCTGAGCTCCGGGCGGTCAAGTCGTCCGGCGAAATCGCTATCCTGCGCGACGCCGCCCGGCTCGGCTCGCGCATGATCGAGACCATGCTGCAGGCGGCAGTGCCGGGCGCCAGCCATGCCGATGTGGTGGCAGCAGGGCAGGACATCCTCCTGCGCGCAGGCGGCATTCTCTACAACTCCTTCATGGCCTCGGGCACCGGCGGCAATGCGCCGACCGCGTTCCGCCACAATTTCCCGACCTGGGGCTCAGCTGAGCGGCTCAAAGACGGGCAATGGCTACGCCTCGGCATCTCAGGGGTCTATAAGGGCTATTATTTCGACGTTTCGCGCTCGAAGGCGATCGGCCACGCCACAGCCGAGCAGGTGCATGCCTTCGAGGCGGCTATCGGTTGCATTCAAGCTGGTATCGCCGCTATGCGGCCTGGGGTAACCGCGGGCGAGGTGGCGCGCGCCGGATTGAAGCGGCAGGAGGAGTTGGGATTCCCGCTCGAAGGCGTGTTCTCCGGGCTCGGCCACGGCATCGGGCTCGGCTGGGATCGGCCCTGGCTCGTGACGAACGAGACCATGCCGCTGCGAGAGAATATGGTGATCAACCTCGAGCGCACGCTCCAGCGCGGTGGCTATCTCGGCGATTTCGAAGAGACGGTCCTGCTCACCGCAGACGGGCCCCAGATTTTGACCGACGCGCGGATACGGAGCTGGTGAGTGTGCCCGGGGCCGAACTGCTGATCTAGCCCGAGGCATCTATAGGTTTAAGGAAGTCGATCTCTTATGGGTTCTGGGCAAAATAGCCGGCGCTCAGCCGCTTGACCGGAGGCAAGGTGCCTCGCGAGCGCTTCCTCGTGCCGGGCGGGCTGAGCTATGGGGGCAAGTCCGCTCAACTCGCGCAACTCGTGTCGAAAGGTCGGCCGTTCAGTCGGTCCATAAGATACTTGGCGACGAAGTAATCAATGTGGCTTCCTCCGCCGTTCTTCATTACGGTGATCTGCTCAGGCGAGGTTCGACCGGTGACCCTTGCCTGGCAAAGTTCGAAAAGATCACCTTTGATGTCGGCAGGCGTGATCACCCCGCGGGCGAAAGGGCCAAGGAATTCGCCCGAGCGTTCTGTGGTCTGGCGGTGATCGACAAAGACGTCCGCACGCAGCAGCACGTCGTCATCCGATTCCCGCATCTCGGGCGTGAAGGACCCAACCAAATCCACATGGACTCCAGGTCGCAACAGCTTACCCTTCACAAGCGGCTCGATCGCCATCGTAGCACTGGAGATGATGTCAGCCCGGCCAAGTGCATCGTCGAGATCGTTAACGGCAGTCGCGTGGATGCCCTCGGCATGTAGCGTTGCCACGAGACGGGCGGCATTGACGGAAGTACGGTTCCAGACGAGCACGTTCTTGATTGAAGGGCGCACGCTGCAATGGGCGCGCACCATATAGGGCGCCAGCCGGCCAGCCCCAATCATCAGCAGGATCTTCGTATCCGTGCGGGCCAGAAGGCTGGCGCCCAGCGCGGAATCAGCCGAGGTTTTACGAAAGATCATAGCCTCACCGTCGATGATCGCTTCGGTCACCCCGGTCCCGCCATTGATGAAGACATAGATCGAATTAACAGTTGAAATGCCTTGGAGTTGTTTATTGCGCGGGAACGAGGTGACCAGTTTCGCCAGTAAACCCTCTTGCGGCTGCCAGGCTGGCAGAATAATGAAAATGTCGGGCTGGCCGTCCGGGTGCGGCTGCTGGTAGATTAGCCGGTCCGTCATCCGAGGCATGCCGCCCAGATGGGCCTGGCGGATCGCCTCAATCAGACCGTTATAGGCAAGAAACTCGTGGACACGGGCAGCATCGATCATCTGCATGATAGTCATTTCCCTGAATCCAGACGGAGGTTGGCGTCAGAGCCGGCAGCGTGCATGGAGATGCGGCGCCAGGGCCGCATGGTTCAATGTGACAGCTAACCCCGGCGCGGTCGGCACCGGCATATATCCATCACGCACCTGAGGCTCGAGCGGTTGGTCCAGCACCTCCAGATAGCCGGGTTCTTTGTTGTAGTCAGGAAAAAATTCCAGCACCATGAAGTTCGGGATGCAGGCAGCCAGTTGGGCGGTGACAGCAGTGGCCAGCGTGCTGCCATAATTATGTGGAGCGACGCGGGCATTGTAGACCTCGGCCATCGCGGCGATGGTGCGCGCCTCCATCAGTCCGCCGGTGTTGCATACATCGGGCTGGATGATATCCACCGCCCCGCTCTGCAACAGCCGATGAAAACCTGGCCGCCCGTAGCACCGCTCGCCCGCCGCCAGCGAGATGGAGGTGCTGGAGGCAACTTTGGCCAGCGCTTCCAGGCAGGATGGATCGACCGGTTCCTCTATAAACAACACGTCGAGATGGGCGATCCTGCGACAGATGCGCAGCACCTGGTCCGTGGTCAGGCCACCGCCGAAATCCAGCATGATCTCCACATCCGGCCCGACCGCCTCCCGCAGGGCGACGACTCGGTCGCAAATCATCGGGATCAGACTCGCCTCGAGCCGCCGCCGGGTGGGATGCCGGATCACGGTCACCGGATCGGCAAGCCCCAACGGATAGAACTTCAGTCCCGAAAAGCCGCGCGCGACCGTTGCCACGCCAGCGCGGGCAAATTCGTCGGGCGTGTCACAGCCCGTCCACCAGCCATTGGCATAAACCGGAAGACGCTCCCACATTTGCCCACCCATCAAATCGGAGACTGGCGTACCCAGCACCTTGCCCTTAATATCCCAAAGCGCCTGTTCGATTGCGCTGAGCGCGGCATAGCTGACCGTCGCGCCGTTGCGGGTCCAGAAGGACAGGTCATAGATATCGTTCCAGATCGTCCCGATCTGCGCTGGGTTGCGACCCAGCACATGGCGCTCGATCATGCCTCGCAACATCTCGGCCGCGGCATGAGAACCCACGCCATAGGCGACGCCCGCCTCGCCGATGCCCGTGACTCCGCTGTCCGCGGTAATCTCAACCAGCACCGCTCGACGGTTCCCGGTGGGCGCGACATAAATTTCTGCCTGCTCGATCTTATTGGATTTTGCTGACCGCATGCTGAAACTCCGTCCTTCCGGCATTACGACGTCGCTTGAGGGCCGGCCCGGTTTGGAATTGAACGGACATTCCTCGGATGACCGAGGAGTCGGTGGAATGTTGCTCCAATTCGGCCTTACGGACAAGGGAGTCCGAGAACGCTGACTGCCGTAAGGCCACGAGAAGTAGCGAATTTAGGGATCATCCGACCTCCGGAGCATGGCTTTCCAGTTGTCGAGGCGCATTACTCCCGTCGCTTCTGTCGCGCGTCATGCTCGCCCCCTTCAGGCCGGTTTGGGCGGCACCCACAGTCGGGCTATGAGTCGCAGAATGTCGACGAACATGTGTGCCTCCGCGCCAAGAGCTCGGCGATCTGGCAGATGACATACCGGGCATGCGTAATGAGCGTGGCGCCGATCTTACCGAGGTTCTCCTGCAGGCTGTTTGGCTACCAGTGGGAGCCGGCATTCGGCAGGGCGAGAGTGCGCAGGTTGTTGGCCAGGGTATCGGTTAAGGCTTGGAGTAAATTTCCCGATCGGCGAAAGGCGGAATACGAGCAACCCAGTGCAAAAGGCCAATTTCACACTCAACCCTTAGTCGTGTGGTCGGAAAACCGGATTCACGGCGCAGTGAGCGTTGCAAACTGATCGCCAAAGTTGGAATAGGGCAGCTGGGTAAAGCCTTGCACGCCCCGCCTAAGAAGATTTTGAATGTTCGAGAAGAAGCAGGGAATGAGCGGCATGTCTTCAATCATTGCCGCCTCGATCACTTTATACATCTCGCCCCGCTTGCTGCGGTCGAGCTCGGCGCGCGCCTCCGCCAGCGCGGCATCAAGCTTGGGGTTTGCGTAGCCCTGGAAGTTGCGCCAGCCTTTGCTGTGCAGAATATCATAGAGATCATCGGGATCGACGACCCCAAGCCAGCCCCAGACCGCGGCCTGGTAGTCTCCCGACCGCAATCGCGCATAAACCGTGTTCGATTCACTGACTTCCACGCTGAGGTGAGTCCCGAGCGTCTCGTTCACTTGCGCGACAAAGATCTCCACCACCCGCTTCCACCAGCTCGATCCCCAGGTCAGGACCGTCGCCCCCGTTCCTGCGCCATGCTGTGACCTCGAGAGCTCCGCCCGCGCGCGTTCGGCGTCGAAAGTGGCAAGATCGCGGCGCCTCGAATCGTAAGCAAAGGCGAGCGTCGGGGGAATGAGCCCCTGCGCTGCCGCACCTTCGCCAAAGAGTACGGCTTTGACCATGACATCGCGGTCGAACGCCATCGAGAGGGCCCGTCGAAAGTGCACGTCATCGAAGGGTGCCTTGCGGTTGTTGAGCGCAATGTAGCGGTTGTTGAGCCCAGGCTGCTTGAGCACGATGATCTCGGTGCGCTTCTCTAGATTCGGCACATCGGCAAAGGGCGCTCCGCTCGTGAGCTCGATTTGTCCGCCCAGGATCGCCGTCTCGCCGCTCGATTCCTCGGCAATGAGGGGCACTTCGATCGTCGGCGTCCTGGGAAGGCCGGGCATGAAGTAATGCGGGTGGGCGGCGAGGACGACTCGCTCACCGGGTATCCAATCCTTGAGCATGTAGGCACCGGTTCCGATCGGCTTTCGGCCGAATGCCTCAGGCGTCATCGCCTCGACGGACTTGCGGGAGACGATCTGCGTACCGGTCCGAAAGTTGCAGAGCAAGGTGAGGATTGGTGCATAGGGCTCCTTGGTCGCAATACGGACTGTGAGAGGATCGAGCACTGTCACGGCATCGATGACAGCCAATTTGGTTCGATATGGAGAGGCGAATCGTTCGTCGAGCAGGCGATCGAATGTGAATTTCACGTCGTCGGCGCTCAGTTCGCTGCCATCGTGAAATTTAACGTCCGGTCGCAATCTGAATTCAAAAGTTCGGGAGTCGATCGCCTTATACTCAGCTGCGAGGTCAGGAATGATCTCCATATTCGGTGCGAACTTGAGAAGCCCGTTGAACATGCTCCAGATGATAAAATATTCCTGGATCAGAGACGCCTTTCCCGGGTCGAGCGTGTTGAGGACGTCGAACCCAGTGATGGCGGCACGGATCACTTCGCGGGCGGCGCCGGCTTCCTGCAAAATCCACGGCTGCACCGCCCCGACAACTGCGGCAGTCCCCATTGCCTTGAGAATTGTACGACGCGAGGGCTCGCTCCCTCGGCTACGGTTCCTCATATTCCCTCTCCATGACGGCCAGATCGTTTGTAGGCGCGCCTTTCCCGACGCAGGAGCATCGGTTCGGGCCACGGCAAAATAGCACGTACATTGACAATCGTCAGTACGCTTCGCAAGCGGCCCACCGCAACAAAGGGACGAAGAGGTGAATGTCGCATCGGTATGTGAATACTTCCCCGTGACCCGCAAGTGCACCTATCTCGACGATGCGTCGCTCTCGCTCGTCCCACGCCAGGTTGAGCCACTCGGCGAGCAGCCGAAGGAGCGAGAAGATGAACTCGACGGCAGCTCGCCGTCCTTCGCCTTTTGATCGAAGAGGGAGCCGAGCCGGAGATTGCCCCGCACGGATAGCCCCGGGGACGGCCGTCGGCCGTCTGGAACAAGCGCCACGCAGACGCGGGCGACAATTGGCATTGCGGTTGGGAACGGACGCGGGGAAGAAAGGCATCGCGCTCGCTCCTAAGTTCGGTTAGTCGTCCCGCCAAGCCGCGCGCTGACCGAGACCTGGGGGCGTCTTCATACCGCGCGATCAGTGCTCGGCATTGGCGCCACGCTAATCTTCCTATGGGCGTCGAGGGGATGAGCCAGCGACATAACGGCGACCCAAGCGATCGTTCGCTCCGCGTCGTTTCCCTAGTCTTGCTGCGCGTCTCGAAGGTCTGCTCTGGGTCAAACTCGACCGCGGCGGCATGCCTGGGAGAAGTCCGATCCTGCCCAGTAAGCAGACCTCGGTCAGCTTCGCTAGCAGTGACTGGCCATTGGCTGCCTGCCAAGCTTACGACCGGGACCGACCCTAGTCCCGACGCTACCAAGGCTCGCAGGTTCGGAAATACTATTCCGGAAATGGGCAATGTTTTTCCAAAGGGCGCGGAACATAACGGGGACGTATTGGCCTTCGGTTGAGTCTTCTGCGCCCGCGACGGGCCCGAAAAGCCAATTCAGTAGAAAAGTAGGTTTTCATACTGAGTCGTCGAATTTTAACGGCATGTAGAAGTGAAGTGGACCCCGGATTTGGGACCGGTGGATTAATTGGAGCGCGAGCCGATCCGTCGTGCTAGGCAGAGCGGACCGTGACGCAGCGAACGAGAAGCAAGTTGGATATGGCGCTGATGGCGAAGGTCGCGTTAGAGGCGCTGGCGCACTTCGGGCGGCCGGAGATCTTCAACCCGGATCAGGGCAGCCAGTCCACCGGCGCCGCCTTCACTGGCACGCTCGCCTCAGCCGGCATCCTCAAAGCCTACGTCTGTTCCTATTACAACGAGGTCCGGGCTCACCTGTCGCTGAACAAAGATGCCCCAATCCATCGACCGAATCGGCGCCTTGGCCGGATCATCTCAATTTCGATCCTCGGAGGCTTGCACCATCAATACGCCTGGCACTAATTCTTGGTAGGGACAACGGGAGGCTGACATGGCGATCGACATGCATCTCAAGGTCGGCGAGGCTTGCACCTTTTCGAAGACGATCGGCGAGAGCGACATCATGCTCTTCGCCGGCATCACAGGCGACTTTGACCCCATTCACGTGAATGAGGCGTTCGCCAAGACGACCACCTTCGGCCGACGCATCGCCCATGGAGGACTTGTCATGGGCCTGCTCTCGACCGCCGCCTCGATGATGTCGCGCCGCTCGATCGAGCGCGGCAACAAGGCGGTAGCCGTCTCCCTCGGCTACGACAAGATCCGCTTCGTCAAGCCGGTCTTCATCAATGACACCTTGACCGCGCGCTATACGATCGAGGCGATCGACGAGGAGGCCGGACGCACGCGCGCCAGGGTCGAGGTCTTGAACCAGGCGGGCGAGACTTGTCTTACCGGCAGCCACGTGACGAAGTGGGTGACGGCGTGAGCGGGAGGTAGGGCTCGCTGGAAATTAAATAACGTCACGAGCACCGCACCGCGCCCAGGCTGCTATCAGACCGGTGAGCTCAGTGGTTATCCCGACCTTGATCGGCTTGTCCTGTGCCGCGGCAAACCCAGCCGGCAGCAGGGGCATTGCGGCAGTCGCGGTGCCGAGGGCAAGCGCCGCTGACGTTTGTTTCTGAAGCCTGAAACCACGCGCTGGAAGACCGTGAATCCGTCTTCATCCTATGATGACGGAGAAAATTCGAAGTAGGCTGGCTTTCCGGCTTGCCACAGCTCGCCCCAGAGGCGACCGCCGCCGTCGACGGTCAGGGTCTCGCCGGTCACGAACTGGCCCGAGGGGCCGGCGAGATACGCGCACGCTTCTGCAATATCCCAGGGTTCACCCATGCGCAGCATCGGGTTGGCGCGAGGAAAGGCCGCGCGGACTTCCGGCGAGTAGCCCGCCATGCCCTCTGTCTCAATGGCACCTGGGGCGACACAATTGACGCGGATGCCGAGCGGCGCCCACTCGACGGCGACAGTGCGGGTGAGATGAATGACGCCCGCTCTCGCTGCGCAGGTATGGGCGACGCCCGGCATGCCGCGTTCGACCATGGCCACAATATTGACGATCGTCCCGCCCCGCATCGCTGTGCGCCAGCGTTGCGCCGCCGCCTGCATCATGTACCAGGTGCCGTTGAGGTTGGTGTCGATGACCGCGTTCCATCCCTTCGGCGAAAAGTCGATTGCCGGCTGCGGGAATTGACCGCCGGCATTGTTGACGAGGACGTCGAGGGTGCCGACCCGCTCCATGAGCGACGCGACCTCCTCCGTTGAGCGGATATTGCAGGGAATCGCCTCAACCGTGATGCCGGCCTCGCGCATCGATGCCGCCGCCGATGCGATCCTCTCCGCCTTGCGCCCGCAAATCACGACGCGCGCGCCGAGCCGACCGAAGAGGAACCCGGTCGCCTTCCCGATCCCGCTGCCGCCGCCGCTGACGAGCACGGTCTGGCCGACGAAGAGATCGGCGCGGTAGACCGTTGGCCGCGTCGCATAAGACTCCGCTCTGGAATCCGACGCGCTCACGACCGCAACAGTTCCGCGGCGATGATCATCTTGCGCACTTCGATAGTGCCGGCGCCGATCGCCATGTCATCGGAGCGCGCCGGCCGGTATTTGCTCCGCTGCCCCTCGTTGCCATTGCGCCAGAGGCAGGATGCCAAGTTTGTGTGCAATTTGTCGACAGTTGGCATTATATTACCTTTTTTGGTATACAATCCGGCAATTAATAACCGACGTCCGGCAGCGATGCAAGGGGAATCTTGCAATGCCATTGCCTTCGTCACGCCCGTCGAGCTGGGAACCAGGATCAAGCTCGAAATGCTTGCTACACCCATCCGGCCAAGGCGGCAAAGGGCCTCTTCGGCGGTCCCGAACCACTGCCCGACGCCGCGAAGTCCAAACCGTCAACGGCCTGCTGAATTAGGCGCAGGATCTCTTAGGGCAAGTCTCGGCAAGATTCCCCTTGCATTGATGCCGGAGGTCAGTTATTAGTGGCGAAATTGTATACCAAACAACTCAATATAATGCCAAACTGCCAAAGAATGCACACAATCGGGCATGCTGCCGCTGGCCCGCTTCCGCTCGTGGAACCGTAGATCGAGGCTGGGACATGGCAACCGTCACAACACGATCCAATACCGAGAATGCCATCTTGGCAACGGTTGCCAAAGTTGGCGATCGCGCGCGTCTCAAGGCAAAGGACATCGACGCCCAGGCCAACTACGACCCGAAGCTCTGGCGCGAGATAAAGTCGGCGGGCCTCACCGCCCTCATGATTCCCGAGGAACTGGGCGGAGCGGCTGGGTCGGTCGCGCTTTATTGCGATGTGGTCGAGACCCTGGCGGCGGCCGATTGCACGACGGCGACGCTCGTTCATTTGCAAGGCAACAACGCCTTCTTGCTTCGCCAAGCCCCGAACCACGCGTGCGGGGATGCCTTGCTGGCGGAGATCGCCGAGAAGCAGCTCGTCACGGCGTATGCCCTCACCGAGCCCGAGGCCGGCTCCGATGCTGCGCGGATCAGAGCAACGGCGCGGCCCGACGCGGATGGATACCGGTTGAACGGCATCAAGTGCTTCTCGAGCTGGGCAAGCAAAGCGGAATTGGTACTGGTGTTTGCCCGCATCACTACCTTGCCGACCAACGAGAGCATCTCCTGTTTCGCCGTGCGCCCGCCGCAGGATGGCTTCATCATCTCGCGGCAAGAGAAGAAGATGGGGCTGCGGGGGGCGCCGCTCTGTGAGATTACCCTCCAGGACCTATGGGTGCCGGCATCCCATTGCCTCGGCCCGAGAGGTCTCTTTCGCGAGGCCATGGCTAGCCTCGAGTACTCGCGCGTCGGTCTCGGCGCCATGGCGGTCGGCTTGGCGCAAGGCGCGTTTGAGTATGCCTTTAAATATGTGCAGGAGCGATCCGTCTTCGGCCAGCGCTTGAGCGATCTCCAGGGACCTCAGTTCATTCTCTCCGATATGGCCACGGAAATCGAGGCCGCGCGACAGCTGACACGGGAGGCTGCGCGCAGAGCCGATGCCGGTGAGCCGGTCTCCCGCTTCGCCTCGATGGCCAAGTACTTCGCCTCCGACGTGGCAATGCGCGTCACGACGAACGCCGTCCAGCTCCTGGGCGGGCATGGCTACACCGCCGAGCACCCGGTTGAGCGCATGATGCGCGACGCCAAGGCGATCCAAATCTTCGAGGGGGCCAACGAGCTGCAGCGAGCGCTTGTCTTTCGCCAACTCGTCAAGGAGTTTTCCTGATGGGCACTGCATCGATTGTGCAGGAGCATAACGGAGCCGTCGCGATTCTGCGCATTGACCGGCAGCACGCGGCCAATGCATTGGCTGAGCCAGATCTTGAGCAGCTCGCCAGTGGATTGCGCGCTTATCTCGCCGACCCCGAGGTGCGCGCGATAATTCTGACGGGGACCGGCGAGAAATTCTTCTGTGCCGGGGCCGATATCGCCGAACTTGCGGGCAATGTTCCGGACATCGGCGCCCACCTCGCCTACTGGCACCGGGTGGTCGATCTTCTCGAAACGAGCGACAAGCCGGTCATCGCCGCGCTGAACGGGATCGCGGTGGGGGGCGGTTTCGAGCTTGCCCTGGCCTGCCATCTCCGGGTTGCCGCCTCTCATGCGCGGGTGGGCTTGCCCGAGCTCAAATTCGGCATGTTTCCGGCCGCTGGCGGTATACGCAGGCTCACCAAGCTGATCGGCGCCGGCAAGACTCGCGATCTGGTGCTTTCGGCGGAACTGATCCCCGCCGATCAGGCCCACGTCCTGGGGATCGTGGAACGCATAGCCGGCTCAGCCGAACTCGCCAGCGCGACGCTCAGCCTCGCACGTCAATGGACTCGGTTCGAGCCGAACGCCGTACGGGCGGTGTTGATGTGCGCGCATGCAGCCGAAAGTCGCGCCGATACCAACGATCTCGAAACGAAGTTGTTTCAGGGTTGCTACGAGACGGAGCGCAATCAGGAGCTGCTGCGAGACTTCCGCGCGCAATCGTCCCGCCAGCGGCCCGCGTCTTCCACGCAAGAAGTCATACAATGATCGCCGAGAGCAATCGTGAGAAATTCGTTGTCGACTTTCACGTGCATCTATTTGCGGCGGGGCATCTGCCGCCGCGATGGTTCGACACGATAGCTCGTCATCTTGTCGCAAGCCGGCCGGGCGATTCGGACAGCCAATCCCTTGCGCACCGGCTGGAGGCGAGGATCCTCGATCCGGACGCGACCTTCCTGATGGCCGATCTCGATGCGGCAGGGATCGAAACGGTCGTCAGTCATCCGCTCGACTACGGCCTCGCGATCGGCGAGCCGCGCGCCTCGATCGAGGAGATCGTCGAGCACAACGCCCTCCTGCAGCAACGCTGGGCGGGACGGTACTATTCCTATACCTCGATCGATCCGCGGCGAAACGATGCGCCGGCATTCATTCGGACGACCGCCAGGAAGTACGGCCTGAAAGGCGTTAATCTGTACCCTCCGGCCGGTTTCGATCCCGCCTGCCCGGAGTCGCTCGCTGTTTGCCGCGTCGCCGTCGAGGAGGATATCCCCGTTCTGTTCCACACAGGGGGTGCGAACTACCCGATGCGGCCGCGCTACGGGAGCCCGCTCCTCCTCGGCGACGTTCAGGCGGAGCTTCCGGAGCTCAAGATCATCATCGGGCATGCCGGCTTTCCGTATCAATGGGACGAGGCGGTCGTCGTGGCACGGCGCAATCCCAATGTCTATCTCGAGATTTCGCAGTGGTACAAGCTCGCGTCGCGGCACTACGAGGAATTTGTTCGAATTCTGACGGAGTTCAAGTCCGAGATCGGGTCGGACCGGTTGCTCTTCGGCAGCGACCATTTGAGCGGCCCGAGCGTCGGCAAGAACAAATCCACGCTCGCCGCGTGGCTCGCCGCGATTCGACGTCTGCCGGAAGTGAGCGCCGATTTCAGCGAGAGGGATGTCGACCTGATTCTCGGCGCTAACGCGCTTTCCCTGCTTAAGGTCGAAGGAAGACACAATGCGTGAGTCATTGTCAGGGTTGCGGGTTCTCGACCTTACCGCTTACTTGTCCGGTCCCTTTGCCACCATGACGCTGGCAGGTCTGGGCGCCGACGTGATCAAGATCGAGCGCCGCGACGGCGGGGATCCGGCGCGGACCTTCCCGCCGTTCTGCGGACCCGACGGCACCGAGTTGCTCGAGCAGACGTCGCCCGCGGACGAGTCCGTGGCGATCCTCAAGCGAAACCGGGGCAAGCGAAGCGTGACTCTGGATCTGGGTGTTGCCAAGGGACGCGAGATCTTCCTCCGGCTAACGAAGCGGGCGGACGTGGTGATCGAGAACCTCGCGCCGGGCGTCATGGAGCGCTGGGGACTCGATTACGCGACGCTGGCCGCCGAGAACCCGCAGATCATCTTGTGTTCCATCTCGGGCTTTGGTCGGACGGGCCCGAAGAAAGACCTCGGCGCCTTCGATCCGATCATCCAGGCAAGCTCGCTGACGATGGCCACCAACGGATTTCCGGACGGACCTCCTGTGCGCACCGGGATCAGCTTCGGCGACACCGTGCCGGCCCTTTACGCTGTAATCGGCATTCTCGCCGCGGTGCGTCAACGGGATCGCACCGGACGAGGGATGGCGATCGACATTCCCATGCATGATTCCCTCGTCGCGATGCTGATGGTCGAGCCAGTGGAGGCGCAAGTGGGCTGGGGCTATCCGCTGCGGACGGGCAGCCGCATTCCGCGCTTGTCGCCATGCAACGTCTATTCCTGTCGCGACGGCTATGTCGCTCTGAACGCCGCACCACCACGCCTTTGGCGTCGACTGGCAAAGGTGATGGGGGTGCCCGAGCTGGAAGTCGCCGAGCTCGTTCCGCTGGCGGCCCGCATCCGCCGGCAGGAATGGCTCGACCAAAAGGTAGCGGCCTGGGTCGCCGAGCAGACCGTCGAGGCCGTCGTCGCCCTGATGGCGGCCAATGGCGTGCCGTGCGCCAAGGTCGTCGAAACATTGGACGAGCTCGCGGGCGATCCGTCCCTCCGCGCGCACGGCATGCTGCACCCGGTGGAGCACCCGCTTACAGGAATACTGCCTGGGATATTGGCGCCCGGGATTCCGGTACGCGGCGTCGGCGAAGTCGCGAGCCCGCTGTGTCGAGCGCCGCTCCTCGGCGAGCACACCGACCAGATCCTCGGCGATGAGCTCGGCCTCGACGAAGCGGAGATATCCGAGCTCCGTCGCCAAGACATCGTCTGAATCACTCGCCCAAGGAGATGTAATACATGGTCAACTATCCGATCATCGACACCTGGTGCAACTTGTTCACACCGGCGTCGATCAAGAAGAATTACATCGAGAATTCGGAGATGGCGCAGATCGTCAAGTGGTGGCGCATGCAGGGCCGGATGCGCGGGTGGACGCCGCAGGAGTTCGCCAAGCTGCTCGACGCCGTCGGCGTGGCCACCGTCTTCGTCCCGGTCTGGCAGATGCGCTCCTGGAAATTCCAGGCCATGCTGTGGGACATGGCGATCGAGGAGGTGGCCGAAGTGATGGCGGCCGACCCCAAGCGCTACAAGGGGATGTTCGGGATCAACCCGCACCACAAGATGAAAGGCGTTCAGGCCCTCGAGCGGGCGATCAAGGATCACGGCTTCATCTGCGCACATTTGCATCATTACGGCTTCGGGCTGCGGCCCGACGACAAGGCCTTCTTTCCGTTCTATGCCAAGTGCGTGGAGCTAGACGTGCCCGTGATGATCCAGATGGGGCACTCCGCCGAGTTCATGCCCAGCGACCCCGGCCGGCCGATCTATCTTGACGACATCGCGCTCTACTTCCCCGATTTGAAGATCGTCGCCGCGCATACGGGCTGGCCGTGGGTCGAGGAGATGATCGCGATGGCCTGGAAGCATCCGAACCTTTACATCTCGACGACAGCGCATTCGCCCAAGTACTGGGACCCGTCGCTCGTTCGATTTCTCAATAGCCGCGGAAAGGCCAAGGTCATGTACGGCACCGACTTCCCGGTGCTCAACCATGTCGACAGCCTCGCAGCTATCGATCAGCTCGATCTGAAGGAAGATGCGCGCAAGGCGCTGCTGCACGATACCGCGGCGCGCGTCTTCAAGCTCGATTGACCCAATAGAGAAGGGAGACCAGCCAATGAAGCTAAAGGATCAGGTAGCGATCATCACCGGTGGCGGCCGCGGAATGGGGCGCGCGGATTGCCTTCTGCTGGCGGAGGAGGGCGCCACGGTCATCAGCTGCGACAAGAACGGAGAGAACGCGAGGAAGGTCGCCGCCGAGGTTCGGGAGCGCGGTGGCGCTGCCGAGGCCTACGAGCTCGATATTACCAAGCCGGCCGATGTTCGTCGCGTTGTCAAGGAGGTCGCGGCGAAGCATATGCGCATCGACATTCTGGTCAACAACGCAGGCTTCGACGATATCAAGCCCTTCATGCAGACCACCGAGTCCGATTGGGATTTCCTCATCGACCTCAACCTCAAGGGGCATCTAAACGTCACCCACGCGGTCTTGCCGCACATGATCGAGCGCAATTACGGAGCGATCGTCTTCATCTCGTCCGATGCGGCGCGCGTCGGATCGACCGGCGAGGCGGTCTATGGCGCCGCCAAGGCCGGGCTGATCGGCTTCACGAAGTCGCTGGCACGGGAAGAGGCCCGCCACGGCATTCGCGTGAATTGCATCTCCCCGGGCTTGACCGATACCCCGCAGTTCCAGGCCAATCTCGCGGACCCCAACATCGGCAAGATTATGCGCTCCGTCGAGAAGTGGATTCCCCTCAAGCGCTTCGGCAAGCCCGAGGAGATCGCACGGGCAGTATTGTTCTTCGTCTCCGGCGACTCGAGCTTTGTGACCGGCCAGGTCCTCAGCGTCAGCGGCGGCTTGACGATGGTATAAGCAGAGAGTAGCCGGCGCCACGGCCGGAGTCGCGGCGACGCCGGCCGTGGCGGTGTGCACGCAGCAAGGCGACGAACATGAATATCGTCGGAGATTTTCTCCTCAGGTCGGCCCGGCGCTATCCGGACAAGATCGCCGTTATCGACGGCGACGTACGTTTGACCTACCGCGAGCTCACCGAGCTGGTGAGCTGTGTTGCCGCCGGCATCCGCGGACTGGGCATCGAGCCCGGCGATCGAATCTCCTATCACGGCAACAATCGATGGGAGCTTGTCGTCACGCTCCTTGCCTCCATCCAGGCGGGCACGATCCTGGTGCCGCTCAATGTCATGTTCCGCCCTGCCGAGCTTGCGCATGTGCTCTCGGCGACCGGGATCAAACTGGTCCTGACCACTACGGAAGGCGCGGCCTCGCTCGAATCGTTGCGTGGTGCGCTGGCCTTCCCGGCCCATGTCTCGTCGTATGACGATCCTGAGGGGCTGTTTGCCCGGTGGATCGGCTCGCCGGGCACCGAGCCTGTCATTGCCGATCGCGCGCCGACGGATATCGTCACGCTGTTTTTCACGTCTGGCACGACCGGGAAGCCGAAGGGCGCGCCGCAGGACCACGAGTACATAGATCACGTGGCTCATAGCTGGGTGATCGCCTGCCGATACGCCCCCTCCGATATCTTCCTCGTGATGACGCCGATGTTCTGGGCGGCGGCGCCGCTACACTGCATCCTGCCGATAATCCTGGTCGGCGCCAGCATCGTCGTCATGAGCCGGTTCGATCCGGACGGCTGCTGCGACTTGATCCGACGCCATTCGGTGACAGCGATGTTCGGCGTTCCGACCATGTACGCGATGCTGGCCGATCAGAAAGCGGCGGCGCTTCGCGAATTGTCCAGCCTGCGGGTTTGCGCGGTGGCGGGGGCCCCGATCTCGGCCGAGGTCGTGAGGACGTTCGAGAGGCTCACTAGCGCGCCGCTGCTGAACATCTACGGCGCGACCGAGGCCGGGGCGATCTCGCGTGAGATGCTCGGCGCACCGCGGCGCGCGGGGTACACCGGCACGCTGGGCGGCACGGTCGAGACCAAGATCGTGGATGCCGAGGATCGGCCTGTCGCGCCGGGTACCGCTGGCGAGATCGTGGTTCGCGGCCTGACCGTCATCCGCGGCTATTGGGAAGAGGGCCGCGTCAACCTCGACTCGCTGCCGGGCGGATGGTTCCACACTGGAGACATCGGGATTCTCGATGACGGCTTTCTGCGCGTAGTCGACCGCATTAAGGACATGATCATAACCGGGGGCGCCAATATTTACCCGGCGGAGATCGAGGACGTTATCAACCGGCATCCGAAAGTCCGCATGGCGGCCGTTATCGGCGCACCCGATCGTGTCAAGGGGGAACTGGCGGTTGCCTACGTCGTTCCCAAGCAGGCTGGCGAACTGTCGCTCGATGAGCTCGAGGCGCATTGTCGCGAGCTCCTCGCCAGCTATAAGGTCCCGAGGCGGTATGTCCTAGTGAATTCATTGCCGCTGACCCAGACGGGAAAGATCCAGAAGGCGGAACTGCGAAAGGCGATGGCTGGCCGCTGACGCCGCCCCAAGGCGCCATCTCTCGGGGCGCGGCGAGGAAAACATGCCGTGATCGTTCAGGTCTGCGGGCGGATCAGTTCGTTGTCCTGGCCGGCGACTGGAGCGGCAGCCGCCGGCAGCTTTCGCCGGAACGCGGGGGCGATCGAGACCGGAAGCGCGGGCAGTGTTCCCGACGGCGTGACGATCTGGTCATCGAACAGGCCGCGCTGCCGGAAGTGAGGGTCGGCCAAGGCTTCGTCCAGCGTCCGCACCACGCTGCAGCACACATCCTTGTCGCGGAAGGCCTCCGTCCAGAACGCGGCGGGACGCGCCGCGATCTTCTGGGCAACGCCGGCGATCGTCGCCGCGGGGGCTCGGGCCTCGTCGTGCAGCTCGACGGGCAGTTCGATAAGCTGGCAGAAAGCGTGCCAGAACTTGTCCTCGAGCGCGGCCACCGCAACGAAGCGGCCATCCGCCGTGCGGTAGACGCGGTAGCGCGGAGAGCCTCCCGTCAAGAGCTCTCGCCCACGGACCGGCCACCGTCCCGTTCCGAGGCCGGCCGCGAGCGCCCAAAAGGCGAAGACGAAGAGATTGTCAGTCATCGAGATGTCGAGGCGGCAGCCCTCCCCCGTGCGGTCGCGGGTCCGCAGCGCCAGGAGGATGTTGACCACCGCCGGGAATGAGCCTGCGCCGATGTCAGCGATGAGCGTCGGAGGTAGGCTTGGCGTCCCGTCAGGCCCGGCCGAGAGATCCAGGAGCCCGACTTCGGCGAGGTAACTCAGGTCGTGACCCGCGACGTGGTGCTTGGGCCCCTCCTGGCCATAACCGGTGATCGAGCAGTAGATGATGCGTGGATTGACGGCGCAGAACGCCTGGTAGCCCAGCTCGAGCCGATCCATCACGCCCGGCCGGAATTGCTCGATCACGATGTCGACCTCGGCAGCGAAGCTCAACAACCAGCGAATAACGTCGGGGTCGCGCAGGTCGAGCGCCAGGCTTCGCTTGCCCCGATTCAGGAGCGAAAACCCGATACCGGTACCCCCCACGCGCGGCTCATAGCCACGCATATCGTCACCGGTCCCCGGGCGCTCGACCTTGATGACATCGGCGCCCGCTTCAGCGAGCATCAATCCAGCCAGCGGGCCCGGCACGAGCGTGCTGAAATCGAGAACGCGAATGCCATCCAATGCCGCCATTTTTCCTCCAAGTGCCTCTCGCCAATATTTACACCAAATAAGAAATATGGTATACATATTTATAAGAATTGTGTCATCCTTGATCAGAGAACGCGCTAAAATGGGCCGCCAGAGAGACAAGGCAGCGATTGCCGACGTAGGTGCCACTAATTTCGGCGCCCTTTATAGTCGTGGAGCCCCGCGCTCGGCCTATGACCTTGCCGGCGAGGCGTTCGCGCTTGCACTCGATGACTGCGGCATCGACAAGGCCGAAATCGATGGCATCATCTGTGTCCGGCTGCCTTCCTACCAACGGGTAGCCACCGAGCTCGGCTTGCCTCACCTCCGCCTCTCTCACAGCCTCGAGGCGACGGGCCGGATGGCCGGGGTCGCCCTGCAGCAGGCGGCCGATGCCGTGATGTTTGGTCGAGCCCGGACCGTAGCGATTCTTTACGGTAACAACGGGCGCTCGGTCGGCGAGAAGTATGGCGGCCATTTCGACAACACGGCGCCCGCCGCCTACGACGCGATGTATGGCATGACGTCGCCGGGCGCCTATGTGGCGATGATGTATCGCCGCCACCAATACGAGTACGCGACGCCGAGTGACGGTTTGGCCGCGCTCGCTATCAACAACCGCAGCAATGCTGCTCTCAATGATCTGGCGGTGCTGCGCAAGCCCATCAGCCGGAAGGATTATTACGCTGCGCCCTTTATTGCGGAACCGCTGCGGCTCTTGGACTATTGCCTCATCAACGATGGCGGCGTCTGTCTCATCGTCACCACGGGGCACCGCGCGCGTCAGTCCAAGCAGCCAGCAGCCTACATTACCGCCAGTGCGACGGCGAGCAATCTCACCGCCCATTACACCTCGAAGGACTACTTTTACAGCGCGTGCGCCGGGGTGGCCGGCGAAGTGTACCGCGCGGCCGGCATCGGCCCGCGCGACGTCGACTGCGCCCAGATCTACGACAATTTTACGCCCACCATCTTGTTCGCGCTCGAGGGCTTCGGGTTCTGCAAGCGGGGCGAAAGCGGCCACTGGGTGCAGGGAGGCCGGATTGAACTTGAAGGCGATCTGCCGATCAACACGAGCGGCGGCCACACGGCTGAAGGCTATATGCAGGGCTTCGCGCTGCTCGCGGAGGCGGTGCACCAGGTGCGAGGCGAGGCAGGGCGACGTCAGGTGAGGGATTGCGAGCTCGTGCAGTATATTTGCGTCTCGCCGATTATCTCCTCGGTCCTCCTGCATCGATGACCCAAAGGGCCCCGGATGGCAGACCCCGCACCCTACAATAAGCCGCTTCCCGCGATCTCCCAGGCCAGCCGGGCGTTCTGGGAGGCGAGCATAAACGGTCGGCTGGCATTGCCCCATTGCCTGCGGTGCGGACATTTCTGGTTCCCGCCGTCGATGCGTTGCCCCCAATGCCTCTCGCCCGACATCGACGCTCAGCAAGCCTCGGGCAGGGGTCGGCTGTGGTCCTGGATCAACATGCATCGACGCTATTTCAAAGAGTTCGAGCCACCCTATGTGGTGGCGTTCGTCGAGCTCGCTGAGGGGCCGATGCTCATGAGCACCATCGTCGGCGCGCGCCCGGATGAGTTGGCGTGCGACCTCCCGCTCGAGGTCGTTTTCGAGCCCGCCACTATGGAAATGTCGATCCCGAAATTTCGCCCGATTCTCGGCGCAGCCGTTCCGGACTCCAAGTATCGCAAGGGCCGGTGATGCTCACGGTATGGCCGCGCCGGGCCGCATCGTACGGCGGCCAACCGCCGAGATGGGGCCCGACGCAGGAGCGGGTGCATAATGCCCGGGCGTGGTGGAGTGCCGGCCTCCCAATTTGACACGAAGTGCCCATGGCCATCTTCTCCCTCGATGAGCCGGACCTGGGCTTGGCCTCGATCGTCGACCCCGCGCGCCTTCATATGATGTTGACCAGGAAGTGTTTTCCCCCATCCAGCGGGGTGGCTGATACCGAGCACGGGCCAGCTCGGCGGGCCACAGTGCCGCCGCGCTCCTCATGGCCGCGGCAGGGTCGTCTGTCACGGCCCAAGACAACACCGATGCCGCTAATGAGAATACCGATTTTATAGCATTGCATACAATATTCCGATGTGGTAAAACACTTCCTCAGGGTGGTCTGCCCTATCGCCATTCGCCAGCGGACCGGAGGATGGCGTGCGAGACGAGGTGATCCGCCATCTTCGTGGTGGGCGCCGCCGGCAGGAATGCTCGTGCCGTGACGCGGAGACCCCGAAGCCATCCAACAACCAAGCCGATGCGGCGAAACGTAGGAAGGAGACCACATTGCGCAACATCTCATGGTGCTTATTGCTGTCGCTTCTCGCGCTGGGGAGCATCGGCTGGGAACCAGCGTGGGCCCAAACCTCAGACAACGTGGTACGCATCGCGGTGCTCAATGACCAATCGAGCCTCTATGCCGATGTCTCTGGCATGGGAGGGGTGGAAAGCGTGCGCATGGCGGTGGAGGACTTCGGCGGCAAGGTCCTAGGCAGGCCCATCGAGGTGCTCTTCGCCGATCACCAAAACAAGCCTGATATCGCCTCGGAGATCGCGCGCGAGTGGATCGATGTCAAACATGTGGACGCGATCGTCGACGGCAATAATTCGGCCGTTGCTCTCGCGGTCCAGGAGATTGTGAAGGAGAAGAACCGGGTCTTCCTCATGGGCGGAGTGGGAGCCACGCAGCTGATAAACGAGAAGTGCTCGCCCAATGGATTGATGTGGGTCTTCGATACCTATGCCCTGGCGCATTCGACGAGCCAGGCGGTTGTCGCGGAAGGGGGCAAGACTTGGTTCTTCGTGACCGCCGATTATGCGTTCGGGTACTCCATCGAGCATGATGCGTCGCAGACCGTCATCGCCTCGGGCGGCGAGGTGTTGGGATCGGTTCGTGCGCCGATCAATACGGCGGACTTCTCCTCCTTTCTGCTACAAGCCCAAGCCTCGAAGGCGCAGGTCATCGGCCTCGCCAATACCGGCCACGACGCCATCAATGCGCTGAAGCAAGCTCAGGAGTTCGGCATAACCAAGAATCAGCGCATTGCCGCGCTCCTAATGTTCATCACGGATATCCACAGCGCTGGCCTGGAAGCGACGCAAGGCCTTTATCTCACCACCGCCTACTATTGGGACTATGACAACGCGACCCGGGCGTTCGGGGAGCGGTTCGGGAAGCGCTTCAAGGGGCGAATGCCGACCCAAGTTCAGGCCGGCCTCTATTCCGCCGTCACCCATTACCTCAAGGCCATGCAGGCCGTGGGAACTGACGAGGCGCATGCGGTCATCGCAAGCATGAAAAAGATCCCCCTGGATGATTTCTTCGCGCGCCATGCGAGGATTCGCGACGACGGGCGGGTCATCCACGACATGTACCTTGTGCAGGTGAAGAGCCCGGCAGAATCGAAGGGCCCCTGGGACTACTACAAGGTCATTCGCACCATCCCCGGCGACCAGGCCTTCAGCTCTCTCGCCGACAGCAAATGCCCCTTAGTGAAGAAGTAGGGCCGTCCTGCCGGCGGCAGACCCTCATGCGCCGTACGGCACGGCTGAGGTCTCGGCAGCAAAGGAGGCCTCTCCCGCACCGCATCGCCATCATCCGTGTCTCGGTGCAGCCCGTTCGCGCAGGCCAAGTTGACGGGCTATCCGGCGGGTGGCTGCTTAGGAAACCAACAGGAAGGCTTGTGCTCGGCTCAGTCCACGCCATGGTCTGTGTGCCGGAGGGCGGTAATTGCCGGTACGGTGACCGTCGAGAGGAGCAACGTAAGGTAAATGGTTAAGATTATGGATACAGAACGGATCGAAATTTCGAACGAGATCGCCGATCGGGGCCAGCATGGCACACAGGACATCATGCGGAAAATCGAGGATGACATCGTTTCCGGCAAGATCCTCCCTGGGCAACGACTGGACGAACGGCTGCTCGCGGAGCGCTTTGGCGTCTCCCGGACCCCGATCCGAGAGGCGCTGGTTCGCCTGTCGGCCTCCGGGCTCGTGAAAATCCGCCGTAATCAGGGCGCGTTTGTCGCCGAGATGACGCCGGGCAGGTTGATCGGGATCCTCGAGGTGATGGCGGACCTCAAGATTCTCGCCGCGCGTCTCGCTGCTCGACGCATGAGCCTGGCCGAGCGGGAGAAATTGAAGGCGCTTCGGGACGAGACGGCGATTTGCATCAAGAAAGGAGATCTCCGAGATTATTTCGAAAAGGCGACGGCCTTGCACGATGCCATTTACGAGGGTGCTCACAACGACTTCCTGGTCGAGACGGCCCGCAACATCCGCACGTGCCTTTGCGCTTATCGCAGATACCTCGCGCGCATGCATCTGCCGGTGAAGACCTCGTACGAAGAAAACTCGAAGGTGGTGGATGCTATCGTCCTCGGCGACAGCGTTCAGGCGGAGGAGGGGATGCGTCTTCATGCCGAGCTGCGGCGAGAGGAAATGGACGACATCCTCGCCCTCATGTCGCAGCCACAAAACTCGCAGCGCCACTCGGAATGAATGTCGGCGCCGAGATAGCTTGTCGGTCGCGCGAACGCGCGGCGCATCATTCTGGGCTGTCATCTGTGCAATTGTATCTGGGTGAGGACGACTTATGAGCGAGCAAAGCAAGAGCTACACCGACATTCTATACGGAGTTGCCGAGGGCGTCGCGACCATCACCATCAATCGTCCGAAGCGGCTGAATGCCTTCACCGGACACACGATCACCGAGATGGAGGACGCGGTGCGGCGGGCGACCAACGACCGCGCTGTCGGCGTCATTGTGATGACCGGCACCGGCGAGCGCGCTTTCAGCTCCGGTGGCGACATGGCATGGGAAGCAGAGGGAGGCCTCAAGGGCCTGGACTTCCATCTCGGTGCGCAGATCATCGACTGTCCGAAGCCGGTCATAGCACGCGTAAGCGGCTATTGCATCGGTGGCGGGAATCACCTCGCCTATTGCTGCGATTTCACCATCGCGGCGGACCATTCCATCTTCGGCCAGAATGGCCCGCGCGTCGGCTCCCCGGCCGGCGGTTACGCGGTGAGCCATTCGGCGGCGGTCATTGGTCATAAGCGGGCACGCGAGATGTGGATGCTGTGTCGCCGCTACACGGCGCAACAGGCGCTGGCTTGGGGCTTGATAAACGCGGTGGTGCCGCAGTCCGAGCTGGATGCTGAGGTGTCCCGCTGGTGCAAAGAACTCCTCGGCTTGAGCCCCACGGTGCTGCGCATCGTGAAAGCATCGTTCCGCCTGACCATGGATCCATACATGGGCACGCACGTCTCGGACATGGTGGCCAAATTCGCGCCGGACTTTTTCGAGACCGGCGAGCAGCAGGAAGGTGCTCGCGCCTTCTTGGAGAAGCGGGCGCCGGATTTCTCGAAATGGCGCTGACAGGCGGCATCTGTATTGCTCCGTCCGAGGGGAGCAGCGATGCCGAAAATCAAGCGCCTAATAATACTGAGCCGCAGTGAATTGCCATGGTCCAGGGAGTTTCGTAGGCCGGCCGAGTAGCTGCGTGTTGCACGGACGTTCCGGGGGACGCACTTGAGCATTCAGCACCGATTGCTCTTGCGGCGCGGACAGAGATCGAGTAGCCGAAGTCGAGAATTCGGTTCAAGACATCGACATTTATAGCCTTGGCTCAGCATGACAGAGACGCTTTACTCAAAGTTCAAGAAGCAGCAGTCAACCCCACGACGTTACCTATGGGAACGTGGCACGAGGGCGGAGCGCTGCAAGCGTGAGGAGGATGCCAACGACATTCACCGGTCCCCGAGCAGCCTGCGTTCCAGCCCCTCGTGAGCACCCTGATATGCGAGAGCAGTGGAGAATGGGATGAGCCTAACTACCCTCACCGAGGAGCAAAGTCTGTTCTGCGACACGGTGGAAAGAACCGTCGTCCGCGTGGCTCCAGTGGCGCGTGTTCAGAAGCTGGACAATGCCAAGGATTTCGATTTCGAGTTGCATCGCGCCTTGGCGGAATTGGGCGTCCTCGGCCTGGGCGTTTCCCAATCCATGGGCGGGTCGGAAGGTGGTGCGATCGAACAGGTGCTGGCCGTCGAAATCCTGGGCCGCATGGCGACCTCGATGGCGGTGTTCACCGTGGTGCAGTTCATGGTAACGCGGCTGTTGCGCGATCACGGCACCCCCGAACAACGTGAAAAGTATCTGGCCCCGTTATGCAGAGGGGAAATCCGCGCATCCTTTTGCCTGACCGAGGTCGGCGGCGGCACCGATATCCTGGGATCGATGCGGACCAAAGCGAGGGCAACGGATACTGGTTGGGTTCTGAATGGCGCCAAGATGTGGATCAGCGGCGCCACCCGCTCCGACCTGCTCGTTGTGCTTGCCCGCACCGGCAACGACCGCCGGGGCATCTCGATGTTCCTCGTCCCCACGAAGATGCCAGGCGTCATCGCCAGCGAACTGCGGACCTTGGTTTTCAACAGCTACGACACCTGCGAAGTGGGATTCTCGGATGTCAATCTACCGCAAGATGCGCTCCTAGGCCAATTGGACCAAGGATTCAACCACGTCCTGGCTACGCTGAACGGCGAACGCATGAATGCCGCTGCGGTCGCCATTGGCATCGGCAGAGGGGCGCACCAGGTCGCGGTCGCCTATGCGCGGGAACGTCACGCTTTTGGCCGCCCCATCGGTCAGTTCCAGGCGCTGCAGCATCGTCTGGTTACGATAGGCGTCGATCTGGAAGCCGCATGGATGCTCACCATGGCTGCCGCGGCGAAGGATGCGGCGGACGAGGCCACGGAGGTCATCTCCAACATGGCGAAGCTGGCCGCTTCCACTGCGGCATTAGCAGCGACTGATGCCGGCATGGAAGTCATGGGTGGGGCCGGCGTCGACATGGATCTGCCGATGCAGCGCTATTTCCGCGACATCAGGGTTTACATCTTCGCCCCGCTGACCAACGACATGGTACGGAACTTGTTGGCTGAACGCTGGCTCGGGCTGCCCCGCTCATTCTGATGTCCCGGACCCGGAAGCCTCGAACCCATGCGTCCAGCACTTGACGGAGGATGCCCGCGACAATCACAAAACATTGGCTTACACCAGCAGTCACTGAACCTGACCGGTTGTAGCCCAGTCGGGCATACAGATGGACATAAGGGTCCACGTGCGACCGATGAGCTTGGTCCAGGTCTCGCAGCACAAGCCGACGATGTCGTCGTAGGTCTTGAAGACGCAGTTGGTCAGCCGGTTCCGACGCATTCGCTGCCGGACGTTCTCGACCGGATTGAGCTCGGGCGATCTCGGCGGCAGCAGCAGAGGCGTGATGTTCTTCGGGATTGCGAGAGCTTCGGCGGTGTACCATCCGGCGCGATCGGGCAGCAGCATGGCATGGGCTCTAGGCGTGAGCTGGGTTGAGCTTCCGTCGATGTGGAACTGCATGACGCGCGTATTGCAGGTGGCAAAACCACCGCCGCCGCGGCGCCTCGCTCGGGGCAAATGGCCCTGAACAGATCGACCGGTTGGGTGCACTGAAAATGATCGAGGTGAGGGCGGGTACCATCACGTCGGCCAATAGCATCTCAAGCGCTACCTTGCGGAACTCGGTTTCTGATACAACGTTCGCGCGGCGCTCAATGTTACCGACTCGGAGCGCGCGGCCAAGGCGCTCAAAGGCATCGTCGGCAAGAGGCTGACCTACCGGCGGAATGACAAAACCGCGAACGCCTAAGTAGATGGCAAAGGCGTTTCTTCGTTGGAGGAAAAGAAATGAGCGAATCGAATAAACTAGATCAACGACAGATAAAGATTCTCTCAATCAGTGAGGTAGTTTCACCGGCTGGACCTGGGCAACCGGCCGATTGGTCAAAAGTAGTATTCCAAATCGGCAGGGTCGGTCCCGAATTCCCCGTCTTCGTCGATCGGACCACTTTTTCCGATGAAAACCTTATTCAAGTAGCGCGCCATTATTTGCACGTGCAGGCTCATCGACTCGCTGAATCTACTGCTTCTTGGCGCCTTAGCGACGAGGAGTATCAACGGTTGGCCTCGCCTCCAAAAACGGCCCCCGAATAGAGGTCCTGTTATACCGGGTTAGCTGCAGGCGATGTTATAAGCGACGCGAGATGCGCGCAGCCCGCCCCATTCAGCGGGAATCGCAATTCGACATCATTGTGCCTATCATCAGCCAAGTTCGCGTCGATTCGTTCATCACTGTGATTTGCTCAACGTTAGGCCGGAAGCGTGTCACCCCACTCTCAGCATGAGAGAACTCTTCCAAGGCTGTTCTCGGCGAGATCGTTGAATTGTGAAAACGATGGGATGTTTGGAAGCGCATAGTGCTGGCTCATGCCCTTGTTGTCGAAGGTGAATGCGCGCGTAAGCGACACTGCGGCGAGGCGATAGCGATGTTTAGACAGCCGCGCGATGTATAGGGTCAAAGGCAGCGGTACGGGCATGTCTGCGCGATGTCGGGTCATGCCCAGTCAGCAGACTCTCGTCGGCTTTCCCGATCGGTGACAGGCCAAAAAGGGCGACTTAGTAGAAAAGGCATATTTCGTACTATGTCGCCCAGGCGAAGCCTTTGCGTGGTTATGCTGCACGAAGGTCATTGCCCACGCCCGCTACACGATCTTCCAAATGGCCGATGTGGCGGTGCCGCGTGGTCTGTTCGTCCGCATCCTGGAGATGATCGACGACCTCCAACCACGGCCGCCGGCTCGATGTTGAACGCCGCCATCGATCCGATCACTCGATGCCCACCGAGGAGGCGCGCCCGGTTTTCCGGCCCGGAGGGTCGGCTTGCCCCTGCGGACGACGGCTTTCTCGAATTTAGCGCAGCAAAGTCGAGCTCCGGCTTTATCGGCAACCGCGATGGGCGTACGCTCCCCAAGGACGGGCAGGTTTGTCGGCCATCTGGCCAATTTCGGGGCGAGCGTTTTGCGGCAAGCGATGAGGAGCAAGGCATGACGACCAATAAGAAGAAGCTTTTGATCTCCGATAGCATGGGCAAGGCCGGCTGGGACCTGCTGGCTGCGCGTGACGACATCGAGGCCGCATCCTTTTCCCATCTCATCAAGCCCGCGGACTTCGTCCTGCGCATCCGGGCGGAGGGCGGGGTCGACGGCGTCGTCATCGGGCCGATGCGCTTCGGCGAGGCGGAGCTTGCCGAAGCGCCGCGGCTCCAGGTCGTGGCGCGCATCGGCGTCGGCTACGACTCGGTGGACGTGCCGGCGCTGACCAAAAGGCGGATCCCGCTGATGGTCGTCGGCATCGCCAATTCGCCCTCGGTCGCGGAGCAGGCGATCTTCTTCATGATGACCTTGGCGCGGCGGGGTGCGCACTTCGACGCGCTGGTCAAGGAGGGGCGCTGGCCCGAGCGGCTCAAGGTGAAGCCCGTCGATCTTCTCGGCAAGACCGCGCTCATCGTGGGCTTCGGCCGCATCGGCACGCGCACGGCCAAACGCTGCCTCGCCATGGAGATGCGGGTCCTCGTCTACGACCCCTATGTGGCGGCGGAGAGCGTGCGCGCGGCGGGGTGCGAGCCGGCAAGCGATCTCGACGCGGCCGTCGCGGAGGCCGACTTCGTCACCCTCCATTGCCCGAAGACGCCGGAGACGCTCGCCATGTTCGATGACGCAAGGCTGCGACGCATGAAGCCGACCGCCTACCTCATCAATACCGCGCGCGGCGGCATCATCGAGGAGACGGCACTCCATGCCGCCCTCAGCGAGGGCCGGCTCGCAGGTGCGGGGCTCGACGTCTTCGCGGTCGAGCCGACGCCGATCGACAACCCGCTGCTCAAGCTTCCGAACGTCGTCACCGCGCCTCACATGGCGGGCGTCACCGTCGAGGCCGTCGCCCGCATGGCGCTCGCGGCGGTACGCAACACCCTGAGCGTGTTCGACGGTCAGCCGATCCGCGAGAACGTGATCAACCAGGAGGCGCTCGGTTAGGCGCCCGTGTCACGCGGGCCGCGCTCACGCGGCACTTTGGAGCCGCTTCCTCTTGTGCTGGGCGCGCTTGCGCCGCTTGCTCGCGAGCGTCCTCGCCGCATCCTCGAGGAGCGGCCGCAGCTTGCGATCGGCGAGCGCGCGGTCGAGCATGATGCCCGAAATATCGCAAACCGGAACGCAGAGCTTCTTGTGCGGTGCTGCGGGTGGCGGCTTTCGGCTGGCCCCAGCGGCGGCGTCGAGGGTATGAACAACAAGGCCAAACTGATCATGCGAAAATCTTACAGCTTCCGTACCTTCGGCATCACCGAAATCGCGCTGTATCAAGCAGTTGCCGAGCTCCCAGAGCCGCGAGTCGCCCACAGATTCTTTTGATGAACCAACAAACTCAATTACTTTCAAGACGGCGCACTGTCGGAACTGTCGAAGACGGGTCAGACCGATTTTATCGAGTCGGTTCAGCGGCTTGCTGACTTTGCTAATTAGAAGTTCGGCGTAGACGGCTTCCCGCTGCGGTGCTTTGCGCTCGGTCGCCCCCTTCTGACGACAACTATTCCCTCGCAAAGCAATGAGAGCGGCGGCTCCGAAATGGAACGAAAATTTACGTTAGGCCGCGTGTTCGCAGGAAATCGTGCACTAACGGCAGGAACGCAGGGTACTCCATGTGTGGAAAGTGGCCGATCCCACGGATTTCGACTAACTCCGATCCTGAGATCGCCTCATGGGTACTCTGGATTAGGGAGTGTGGCAGCATGAAATCTTCCTCACCACGAACCAAAAGGACTGGGCATGAGATCCGATTGAGGTGATCACGCAGATCGTGATGAATCCAACCCAATAGGTCATGTCCCTGCACCTTCGGATCGCGCGAGCGCGCTGTCCACGCAATTTCGGCGACACGTTCGGCGGGCGCCTTGGAGCCGCAGACGCCGATCGCTCCATAATACGCCTGATCCCCGGCGCTCGGCATGCCGGCGTCCTCGAGCATGAACTGAATTGCTCCCTCCGGGACCGTGGGAGTGTGCGCTGCGCCGTCGCAGACTACGAGTCCACGGACGCCATCGGGATGGTTGACTCCAAGATCCAAGGCGATGTTCGCGCCAATCGAGCACCCCATAACAAGAGGTCGCACAAGACCTAGTCCCTGTGACAGATCCCAGACGATCTCAGCGTATTCATGAAGAACACTGATCGGCTTCCAGTCGGCAAGAAGGGACTTGCCGTGCCCGGGTAGATCCACCGCGATAGCTCGAAAACCTCGTTCAGCAAAATATGGGAGCGTGAAGCGCCATTGGAGGCCGCTCTGGCCTGCCGTGTGAATGCAGATGAGGGGCGTTCCGGTACCAGCCTCCTCCCAGTAAACACGGTGCCTCTGAACCAACATATAATGTCCGGTTATTCCGGACACTGATGACTCTGGAGTCATGGAAGACCGACCTCGCGCGCTGTTTGAACCACAATATTAAGAAGTTTGTTCGCTCGCATGCATTCGAACAAGTTACCTTCCATCCTCAGTGACGCATTCGTCATCAGCTCCCGAAGCATGTTTTTGGTACTGGAGATCAACGTGCGCCACGTCTGGTCATCGCCGATTAGTGCGAAATCGGCTCCGAAAGGAACGGCTCCTGGAACCACCTTGATGATTTCTCCCATAAACACCTTAAAGGAGAGTGTCTGTGGACCCATCTTGAGTTGGATCCAGCTATCGAACCAGCGTGCCGCTGTTCGAAAATCCGGATTAGCATTCGCCCTCTTGGCGACTTCTTCCAGCCATTCGGACGAAAAGTCAGATGGAATTGACATCACACTTCCGTCGACCTCATTTCAGCATGACGGACTCGATCGAATTGCTCAATCACGTGATTGTCATTTTTGAAATCTGCGGGAGGCGCGGTTACGGCGACGTAGGTCAGCCGTCCGTGCCCCAGATTGATAAGTTGGTGCACGACACCGCGACCAGCATAAAGGAAGTCACCCGGAGCGATCTTGAAGGTTTTTCCGTCGGAGTAGAACAAACCGGTACCCGATACCACGTACCAACCCTCATCGGAGTTGTTGTGAAGGTGGCGCGGCGTCCCGGCATTTTCGTCTAAGGTCACGAGGCTCATCCGGAACGCATCCGATCCCCCAGTGGCAGGGTCCACGACCCGGCGCAAGATAAATCCTGGAGAATAGGTGCCAAACTCCTCGCCGGACAGTTCCGCTGAAGAGACTTTCGGCTTTGTTTGGTGCGTCATAGCGAGACTCCTTTTGCTTGGTGGATGATAGCGTTCAATAACCCTTGAAACCAAGGGATCTGGGCAGGAACAATGTAATCCCGGGGATGAAGGTGACGATTAGCAGCCCGATGATTAGACATATCAGATACGGCACCATTGCCGAGGCGGACCGCTCGATGTTGGTTCGCATGACCGAACAGCAGACATAGAATCCAACGCCAATCGGGGGGAGGAATGCTCCAATTCCCATGGCAATGATCAGAACGATACCGTAATGCAGCTCGTTCACTCCAATTTGGCCGGCGATAGGCAGGAGCAGCGGTCCGAGGACGTTCAGCGCAGGTAACCCCTCGAGCACAGCGCCGACGACAATCAGGAGGACAATCGTTCCGACGAGGAATATAGATTCGCTTCCTCGCACCGTGTGCAGCAAGTCAACCAAGCGTTGAGGTACTTCGGCAACCGTAAGCACCCACGAGAGCGCCGAGGCGGCCGCGAGAATAAAAAGTACCATTCCGGTCATTACAGCCGCGTCAACTGTCGTGCGCAGAAATGAGCGCAGCCCCATTTCCCGATAGAGCGCAACGGCCAGGATTAGCCCATAGACCACCGCCAAGGACGACACCTCCGTTGGGGTGGCCGCTCCACTCGCTATGCCTACGAGAAGCAGGAGTGGCATCATTAGGGGCAAGAGTGCGCCTATACCCGTCTTGACCATTGTTGAGGCCGTGGCCCTAGGGCTTCGGAGAACCGTTGCGGTGCGAGCACGAATGTAAATCAGTGCCATAAGACAGAGCGCTATGACCGCCGCCGGCACCAGACCAGCGATGAACAAGGCGGCCATGGAGAGCTTTGTAATCGAGCCAAGGATCAGCATTGCGATGCTCGGTGGGACGGTCTCGCCCATTGCAGCCGAGGCGGCAAGAACAGCAGTGCTCTCATTTTCGTCGTAACGCTCGCGTTTGAGCATGTCGCGCATGACGGTGCCGATCGCGGCAATGTCTGCGGCCTTGGATCCGGACAAGCCCGAGACAAGGTACATGCTCACAACCATGACTTGGAGAAGACCGCCCCGGAAATGACCGACGAGCGCCTGCACGAATCGAACGAGGCGCAAGCTAATGCCTCCGCGCTCCATTATGAACCCGGCCAGGATGAAGAATGGTATCGCCAGAAGGACGAAGTTGCTCGTTCCCGTGATCATGTTCTGCGGCAACGCGATCATTGGAACGCTACCCGAGATCCACAGGTAGGCGGCCGCGGCGAGAAGCAGGACAAAGCCGACAGGCAGGCCAAGGATTACGCTGACGAGCAAGAAAACGAATGTAAGAACAGCTGCAGTGTCGCTCGTGAACCATGCCAGCCACATCGACCGCGTCGCGAGCGCAAGGACCGCGGCGGGAATGAGCAGCAAGGCCGGGACAAGTGCATGACGGCCGTGTTCGCACCACAGATACTCCGCGGCGTAGACGGCTAGCAGAAGCATGCTGACCAAGAGTGGAATCGCAGTCGACGCAGTCGGAAATCGGAGGATCGGCGTCAACTCCCCCCAGTTTGCCTGAATAAATGAGAGGGATGTTTGAGCCGTTACGATTGCGCTGAGGAGGACGAGCATGTCGGCCGACGCCAGAAAGCCGTGGCGCGTACGCTCGGGCAGCGCGTTCAGAACGAAAGCAAGAGCGGCATGGTGCCGCCGACGGTAAGCTACCGCCCCGCCGATAAAGGTGAGTATCGAGAGCGCGACGCTCGACACTTCGCCAGCCCAGAGGTAAGCCGTGCTGAAAAACGTTCGGGCAAACACTGACGCGAGTACCGCGGCCAACTCACCCAAAAGGGCAAGCACCAGCACAATCTCGGCGCATTGGTCCAGAACCTTAAGCCACGCCGCTTCCCGATTCCTGGACAACTTGTGACCTCGCCTAACACCGGCGCGGCTTTGTCACCGCGTCTCTGGCACTTGACGACTGCTCCTACCTGATAATATAAAAGGTGTAAATCTTTTTCTTTCGTGGACGATGTTTGTTAGGTGTTCTCGAACACCCAGACGCAGAACCGCTCGGAATCCTTGAACGCAGGCGCTCAGTTATGACCCACACCCCTTCTCGCCACGAGCCTGTCCGGCTAACCTCGCAGTGGGCCTTTCATCCCATATCCAATTCGAAGGCCTCTCAGGAGGTGATCGATCAGATCACTTACGCAATTCGCTCAGGAGTCTTCAAACCTGGCGACTGGCTGCCTCAGATCGAGGAACTCGCGCGAGACATGTGTGTTAGCCGGGTCACGATCGGGGAGGCGCTCAAGATTCTGAATAACGCCGGGGTGCTGAAGTCTCGGCGGGGGCTACACGGGGGCACTACGGTCGAGAGTGCAGAGCTTTTCGACCTGCTATCCCAGCACAGGCCCAGTCGGATCTCAGCGTCTCCGTCGGAGCTGGTGGAGGCGCGCCGAGCGGTCGAACTCCGCATCGCTGAACTCGCAGCCGAGCGCGCAACAGACGAACACTTTGACGCGATGGAACTTACGATCCAGCAGCTCCGGGAGCGTTCGGCTGAGAGCTATGTCGTTAGAGTACATTACGATCATCTGTTTCATTACGCGATGGGGCGGGCTGCGCAAAGCCCGTTGCTCGCCCGTTATCAACATGAGGTGCTCGAGCAGCTATTTCGGATGATGAAGGACTTTTTTGCAGAGTTCGAAAGTGTGGCCGATGTTGCTCAGCTGCATCAGGATACGCTGACAGCACTTCGGTCGCGCGATGTCGCACGCGTTCGGACGGTGATGGATCGCCATCTCAGCTACCTCGAGTCTGCGGTGAGAGAATCATCCTATGCCATCAAGCAAACGTCGCGCACTCTCCAACGACAATCTGCGGTTCCAAGCGAAAGGCATGGAAGTCCATCAAGAACCACGAGGAGTTCCAGATGATTGAAGTTTGCGGGCAAGCAAAGCGGCTTCGTGCGATGGTTGAAGCCGAGCGCACTATCTGGATGGCGGGAGCCTACGATGCGCTCAGCGCCAAGATCATTGCGCAATCGGGTTTCGAAGCGGTATTCACCACTGGTTTTGGGATATCAGCGTCACTTCTCGGACAACCTGACCTCGAGCTCTATACCATGACGGAGAACCTCAGCGTGGTGTCCCGAATTGCGAGTGCGATCCCCGGCTCGCCCGTTGTGGCTGACTGCGATACCGGTTACGGAAGTGTTCTCAACGTACAACGGACGGTGCGCGCCTTCGAGTCAGCGCAAGTGTCCGGAATCGTTATCGAAGACCAGATCAGTCCGAAGATCTGCCCGTGTCTCGGCAGCGTCACTGGATTGCTGCCGATCGATTTAGCCGTCGCGAAGATCCGAGCTGCATGCGACGCGCGTGCCAATCCAAACACGATCATCGTTGCACGAAGCGATGCAATAGACATGCCTGAGTGCATCGCTCGCCTTGCCGCTTACGCCGACGCTGGCGCGGACTTGGTGCAGCCGGTCTCCGGATGTGTCAAATCCATCGACGATCTAAGAGCGCTTCGTCGCAAGGCGAAGAAGCCGCTTTCGCTGCAGTTGCTGAATTGGCTTGAGGAAGACCTCTCCAGCCAAGAGATTGAATCGGTGGCCGGGTTCGCCGTTTATCCGCTCGTGCCGGTGCTGACAGTCGCTGAAGCATTGCGCGACAACATCGCTCGCCTTGCTTCAACACACAGCTCGCGGCACCTTCCGCGAGGAAGAACTAACATGCAAGATTTTGCCGCGATGCTCGGATATTCGGAACTTAGGGCGACCTACGATCGATACGCGATTGAATCCCGATCTATGTGAATCGGCACCTAACTTTCTGAGACTAACTTTCTGAGACGCGAAACGAATTTCAAGTTTTGCAGGGCCACCTTTGGCGTCCAACCGTGAGCCCGCCTAAATCGATGAAAAGAGGTGCCCAATCAACAGCTTTAGCAGATGTTGGCGAGGGTCGCGGTTGGAAGCCGATTTACAGCCTGCGCCTCCGACGGGGGCTCATTGGTCGTCAACCCTTCGTCCCCGGCGCCAGGTGCAGGAGCGCCTGCCCTCTGAGAGATTGCCGCAGCCGGCAGCTTCCCCTCGCGCAGGTGAGCAATGCGCCACCTGGCATTCCCGTCACCGGTCAGGTGGGACCCAGATTGGCGCCGACTGGGACCACCTTCGAGGCAATTTTACGCAATAATTCAATATCTTGGGTCGCTTTCCCAGGTGGATGCCCTGCCACAAGGCGCAGAACGGTTCCTCTCAAGCAGCGGCGAACTGAGGGCTCCCATACACACAAAAATAAAAGATTTACTCCTTTTACTTTTTCGTTTATGAAGAGTAACCGGGCAAGCAGGTTTCGGCGCAGTAAGAAGGCGGGACCATGAAGTTTACTTCGTCCGATCTTCGCGCTCTTGTGCACGGAACATCGATCGGGGCAGAGTACGAGCATCAAGTAGCCGAGGCGGTGTCGGCCCAGCTCTCTGCCGTGTTGCGGCCCGGAGCGCTTCCAACCAAGGACAAACTTCTCCTCCTGTTCGCAACCTGCGCGGCGCGACGACATCACGAGCCGGCCTTCGGCTTCGCACGTCGGGCGCTCGAAGCAGGTGCCACAACGGGAGAGGTTGAGGAGCTCTTGCTCGCATGCTGTGTCTCGCGGGGTATTCTCGTCTACCTCGAGGGACGCGCCGCGCTAAGAGAGCTTTTCGGCGCGGGAACGGGAGCGCAGAAGCCCGCATCTTCCCAACGGAGCGGCGCCGGCGCACGGAAGAATACTTTATCTAAGTTCCTAAGCTACTTCGGTTCGCTTCCGCTTTGGGTCGAGTTGCTTGCCGAAAAGCAGCCGGCTTTGATCGAAGGTCACCAGGGCATTCGCGAGATCGTCTTCGCGGATGGCCACGCAAAGCGGAAAATCAAAGAGCTCGCTTTCGTCTGCATCAATTGTGCGGATCGTTACGACTATGGCATTAGCCTGCACGCGCAGGCCTCAGCGGCTGCAGGCGCCTCCAAAGAGGAGATCCTCGAAGCAATCGCGCTGTCCGTGATTGAGGGAGGAATAGTGTCCTGGATCGAAGGCGTTCGCCACTATCTCGGTGGCAAGAGCAAATAAACTAGACATGGGAGGACCTGCTGTGAAAATAAATGTGCTAGCTGTGTGTGCGATGGCTTTTGCAGTCATCATGGGTTGGTCAAATATCGCATCTGCCCAAACATACCAAATGAAGATCACGGGCATCTATCCCGACTTGCCCGTTCCTATATACGTTGGAACCGATTACATGAAGGCGCGCATCGAGGAGCTCGTGAAGGGAAAGTTTCAGGTCAATGTCCGGGTCTACAAGGGAACGCTTGGGGGAGAAACGGACTATTATCGTGGAATGCAAACAGGGACGATAGAAGCGTGCGCCTGCAGCACAGCTCCGGCCGCAGGGTTCGCGGCGAGCTGGGATCTTTTCAATATGCCATTTCTGTTTCGTGACTACGATCACGTCTACAAAGTGTTGGATGGACCGGTCGGGGCTGAGCTCTCCAAGAAAATGCTAGATGCCGGGATCCGCGTCCTCGGCTTCTGGACTATGGGCCCCCGCGTAGCGTACAACAGCGTGCGGGCCATCAACAGTCCCTCGGACTTCAAGGGCTTAAAGATCAGGGTCCCTGAGACGCCGCCTCTGGTCGCGTACTATCGTGCACTTGGTGCCATACCGGTCGTGATCGCCCGTCCCGAAGTGTATCTTGCGCTAAAGCAAGGCGTAGTCGACGGTGTCGATGCGACTTTTGAGGGCGGGATCAACTTCAAGGACTATGAGATCGCGAAGTATGCGCCAGAGCTCGATCATGCATACACAATAGCAGTTATGGCTGTTTCCGAAAAATGGTGGAAGACGTTACCGAAGGGTTTGCAGGACATAATCTTGCAAGCGGAGGCAGAGGCACGACCGAAGGAGAGACTCGCTGATCGTGAATACGCTGTCGCAATGGCCAAAAAATGGCTCGAGCTCGGGGGGCAGATAACCCACCCGGATCGCGAGCCCTTTCGAGCGCTAGCCGTGAAGACCTGGCCCGAGAACTATGACAAGGTGCCACGCGAACTCATCGAGGCTGCCGCAAACACCAAGTAGGTTCGGTCGCGGCGACGCGGCCGGCGAAAGACAAGCAATAGGGGCTTCGGATTGCCTCGACGACGACTTCGAGGCTTGCTGCGCACAGCTGCGCTTCCTTCTCGGACAACGACGGGTGATCAGGACAACGTATCTCTTCGAGGGGCTGTTCGGTGAGGTGCGAAGACGCACCAAGGTCATTCTGCATGCTTTCGGCGAGCGCGGCATGTCGTGACTCGCTTTTGTACGGGTAGCCGACCAGGCGGTGTGCGCAAGCCCGGATAAAATATTCAACAACGACATGACAAGGCCCGCGTCGGCCCCTTCGAGGCACCTTTGATATAGGTCAATGTCTCGCGTTCGAATTGGCTCTACACAGGAACTGCGTCGCGCGAGGCTGCAGGAATCCGACCGACCCCGCATGTGCGAGCTGTCGAGCGTGGTCCTGTATATGCCATCGGAGCGACCGCCGTATCGAGGGTGTCCTCCGTTAGACGACTCATGCTTGGTAGCAATTTGGAGGGGGAAGGGTTGTCGGTAAGGCTGAATTTGACCATCAATCCACGAAATCCCCGATCGTCCTGGGAATGTCCGCTTAATTCATTCCCGTTCTGGATGCCTCGTTGTGCCCACGGAAGGGGTAGTCGTCCGGGAGGTGAGCTGGACGAATGCAACAGATACGTCGCACTGGGAGGAGGATGAGGTCCGTTGCGCATTATCGATTTTCGCTCGCGCCCAAATACGCCGGAGTATCTGGTCGCACTTAAGCACCCGCTGACGAAGAGCGTGATGCGAAAGCTTGGCACGACGGCGCCCGAGGAGACGACGCTTGACGGGTGGGTTGCCGACTTCACAGCCAAGGGTGTCGAACGTGCTGTCTTCACGGGCCGGCAGACCGAAGGCACCGACGGGCACGACATCGGCAACGAATACGTCGCAGAGACGATGCGCCGCTTCCCCGATAAGGTCATCGGTTTCGCTGGTATCAACCCCCTACGTGGCATGAAATCGGTTCAGGCTGTCGAGCATGCCGTCCGCAGTCTCGGTCTCAAAGGCGTATCCATTGATCCATTCGGCGGCCTTGTCCCGGCGAACGACAAGCGCCTCTATCCCGTCTACTCCAAGTGCGCCGAACTCGCCGTGCCCGTTGTCATTACCTGCGGGCCTCTTCCCTTCGCAGGCCCGCGACTTGTCCATGGCGACGTTCGCGCCATCGACGACGTGGCAGCCGACTTTCCCGAACTAACCATCGTCATAGACCATTCTGGCTGGCCTTGGGTTGGGGAGACAATCGCGATCGCCTTTCGTCACGAGAACGTATACATCGACACATCTCTGTACTCGCACCTCCCGGGTGCCGCCCTCTTTGCCGAGGCAGCCAACACGATCATCCCGGATCGGATCCTTTTCGCGAGCTGCTTTCCGGTCGTGCCGGTCGAAACGGCGCTCGCGCGCATCCGTAGCCTACCCTTCAAGGACGAAGCGCTTGAAGGCGTGCTTTACCGGAACGCCGACCAACTGCTGCGCCGCCTTGGTTGCTATTAGTGGAAAGCGAACAAGAGGAGATCCATCATGAACGCTACTTTGTTGAGAACGGCCCTGCTCTTCGCGGCCACGGCACTTACGACCATTCCTCTCGCGAAGATCGATGCGGCAGACAAGGAGCCCTATACCCTAGGAGTTTCGGAGCCGCTGAGCGGAGCCGCAAGTTCCCTAGGGGTGCCCGTAGTCGAGAGCATTGAGCTCGCCGCAGACGCAATCAATAAGAAGGGCGGCGTTGATGGACATCCCATCAAACTCTTGATCCGCGACGATCAGAGCAAGCCCGATGTCGCGGTCACCAATTTCCGTAACCTGATCGATGCCGGCGTGTATGGCATCATCGGACCCAACCTGGGCAGCAATACGCTCGCCGTCGCGCCTATCGTGAAGAAGGCCGAGGTGCCGCTTTGCGCCTTCAACAATACGATATCGATTACACATCTCAACAACCCCTACGTCTTCCGCTGCCAGATCAACGACGAGTTTCAGGTGAAGGCGGCGCTCCTCTTCGCCAAAAACAAGCTTAATGCTTCAAACGTTGGCATGATTTACACGAGCGACGCTTATGGAACGGACGCCTATAATGCTGTCAAAGGCCTTCTCAAGGAGACAGGCGTGACCTTGGTGGGTGCCGAAGAGATCAATTACACGTCGACTGACACCACGCCCGAGTGGACCAAGCTCCTCGCAGCCAATCCGCAGGCGGTGCTGCTCTGGGGATCGGGATCCACCATGGCAGTGACGCTTCGCAACGCCAATCAATTGGGTAACAAGACGCCCATCATCGCGGGCCAAGGTGTGGCGACACTCGGCATCATCGAGGCCGCTGGTCCCGCGGCCGAGGGAATTTATCTTTTAGGCCTCACCGCGCCCGACAAGGTGACGCCGGGCCAGCAAGAGCTTTCCGGACTTCTCAAGGAGAAGCATGGGGCGGACTTCCGACTTTACCCCTACAACACGATCGGCTGGGACGCCATGCACATCTACGCGAAAGCGCTCGAGCTCGCCAAGGGCAAGAAGTCGGACATGCTGCATGCGATGGAATCGGTCCATGACCTCGTGCTCGCTTCGGGTACCTACAATTTCTCGCCGAGCAACCACGACGGCCTGGGCCTCGATGCTGTCTGGATCGATCAGGTGCGAGGAGGCAAGATGTACGGCTTTCAGCACGGGATGTAGCAGCGCTCGAGACGCCGCGATCGTGGTAAAATTGTCATGACCGGGGCGATGATTGTTCAGTTCATCGTGAGTGGCATCACGGTCGGAAGTATCTACGCCCTCGTTGGCCTCGGCTTCAATCTGATCTTCAATGCTACCGATATCATCAACTTCGCCCAGGGCGAGTTCGTAATGCTGGGCGGGATATTGGCAGCACTCGCGATCGGCCAATGGGGCGTTCCGACGCCGGTAGCCGTTCTCCTGGTGGCGCTCGCGGTCGGCGCGCTTGGCGCCCTCATCGACTTTCTTACCATCTCACGCGTGCGCCGGGCGAGCGTGATGACGCTGGTTATGATCACGCTCGGCGTTTCCGTGCTGCTCAAGACCGGCACGCTACTCGTGGTAGGTCCCAATCCGCTCTATTTCCCACCCTTCACCGAGGGACCGCCACTTCGAATCCTGGGTGCCGTTGTCCAACTCCAGGCACTCTGGGTGATTGGTATCGGCATCACCTTCATGGCGCTGCTTCAACTTCTTTACACGCGTTCATCGTTTGGACGTGAGATGCTCGCCTGCGCCATAGACCGGGAGGGCGCGTACCTCATGGGCATCAATGTACGGCTCATGGTACGTATCAGCTTCTTCCTATCGGCGCTCCTAGGTGCGCTCGCCGGCGCGCTCATAACGCCGCTCGCCAACGCGACCTATGACGAAGGCTTCACGCTCGCTCTAAAGGGGTTTGCTGCCTCGGCGATCGGCGGCTTTGGCTTGAGCAGCAGCGCCATCATCGGCGGGCTGATGTTAGGGCTTATCGAATCTCTTTCGGTCGCATTCCTGCCGTCGGGCTGGAAGGATTCGGTGGCCCTCATTGTCCTCATTCTGGTGCTGATGGTAAGACCTTCTGGCCTCTTCGGCGGCCGCCAAGAACGTCGGCACACCGAGACCCTCGGGCGATGACGCGATACGCGCCCATTGCTTCTGCGATCCTCGTTTGGCTACTCCTGCCACTCGTCATTACACGCTCATCGACATTGGATCTCTTGGTCTTCGCCGCCATCAATCTCATACAGGCGGTTGGACTCTCGCTTCTCTTCGGTTATGCGGGCCAGATTTCGCTCGGACAGGCCGGCTTCTATGCGATCGGCGCCTACGTAGCTGCCTATCTTGCGCTTCACGCAAGCCTGCCACCGCTGATCGGGACGGCCATCGGCACGGCTGTCGCCGGCCTCCTCGGTTATGCAATCGGTCGACCCGTCCTGCGTCTGCGTGGCTATTATCTTGCAATGGTCACTGCGGCCTTCGGCCTAATCGTGCATACCGTGGTCAGTCAATGGGAATCCGTAACAGGCGGCTTTTCGGGACTCCCCGGCATTCCGGCTATCGACTTCGGCATCATCGCGATCGATTCGCCGAGACGCATGTTCTATCTTGCTGGCGGGCTCGCCATTCTAGTGTTCGTCATGGCATTCCGAACGGTACACACTGGTTACGGGCGGGCCATGAGGACGATGCGGGAATCGGAATCTGCTGCGCGGTCCGTCGGGATTGACATCCCAAAGCTCAAATCGGAAGTCTTCGCCATTGCCGCAGCACTCTCGGGCCTCGCGGGCGGTCTATATGCTCATTACGTGGGCTATATCAGTCCCGATAGCTTCACCATTGACGCCTCAATAAATTTGCTCATTGCACTCGTTATTGGCGGTGTGGGCTCGCTCTGGGGAGCAGCGATCGGTGCCGTGCTCCTTACCTTCCTGCCGGAATGGCTCCACGCACTCAAGAGCGGCTATGGCATCGTCTTCGGCGCGTTAGTCATCGTGCTGCTGACTATCGAACCAGGCGGGGTGATGGCGCTCCTCGGCACAGCCCGCCGCCGCTTCGCGCCGAGCACCGTGCCCCGCGCGGTTGGAGGCCGCTAGCATGTTCCTTGAAATCGATGGCGTAAGCGTGCGCTTCGACGGCCTATGGGCCGTCAAGGACGTTTGCTTCGCCATTGAGGAAGGGATCATCATGGCGGTAATCGGCCCCAACGGCGCCGGGAAGACGACGCTTTTCAACGTAATCAGCGGATTCATCGCACCGACCGAAGGCATGGTCCGGCTTGAGGGGCGCGATATCTCAGGCCGCGCGCCCGAGGAAGGCGCGCGTTGGGGTATCGCACGGACGTTCCAGACCCCGGAAGTCTGTCGGGATATGAGTGTCTTCGACAACGCCCTGGTAGGTGCACATCGTCACATTAGGGGCGGACTCGCAGCGCAGCTGTTGGCCTTGCCTCGCACGATGGCGAGCGAGCGAACAATACGCGCCACTGCGCGAGAGGAGCTTGAGCGGACCAATCTCTGGGCGCTTCGTGAGCGCTTGGCCTCGGCGCTCCCCCTCGGCAAGGTCCGGCTTCTGGAGATCGCGCGCGCCCTAATGGTGGCGCCCCGGATGATGCTTCTTGATGAACCTGCGTCCGGCTTGAATTCCGAAGAAGCCAAGGAGCTCGCGGTCCTTATTCGAGAGATGCAGCAGCGCGGTATCACCGTCTTGCTCATCGAGCACAACGTCCAGTTCGTCATGGATCTCGCTGACCTAGTCGCGGTCCTCCACAACGGCGAGCTTCTCAGTATCGGGACCCCCGAGGCGGTGCGCGCTGATCCGATGGTCGTGGAGGCGTATCTTGGGAGGCAACGCGCCTAAATGCTGAGGGTTAAGAGTCTCACGGTGCGCTACAGCGGCATCATCGCCGTGGACGGCATCTCATTCGAGGTAAACGACGGTGAGAGCCTGTCGCTGATTGGGCCCAATGGCGCCGGCAAAACGTCCACGCTCCGCGCGGTCTCCGGCCTTATTGCGCCCGCCCACGGATCGGTGACATTTGGCGATGTTGAGCTCACCAAGCTCGAGCCTTATCAGATCGCCCGGCTCGGCGTAGTGCTGGTACCGGAGGGAAGGCATCTTTTCGGACCGCTCACCGTCGAGGAGAACTTGCTGCTTGGACGCCAGCGGCTTGGTACATTGAACGTCACCGCCGGTCTCGACATGGTCTACGAAATGCTGCCGCGGCTTGGAGAGCGTCGACGCCAGAAGGCTGGCAGCCTCTCGGGGGGCGAGCAGCAGATGCTGGTGATCGGCCGCGCGCTCATCGGTGAGCCCAAGATACTGATGCTCGACGAACCGTCCATGGGTTTGGCCCCCCAAATGGTCGATCTGATTTTCGAGGTGCTCACCCGGCTCAAACGGGCCGGTCAAACCATTCTGCTCGTTGAGCAGAACGCGCATCTTGCAATGACCTTCGCAGAGCGGACGATCGTGCTCAGCGTGGGCGCGATCGTCCTTCAAGGGCGCTCTGCCAACCTCCTTACGCAGAAGGAGGTGATTGATGCCTATCTTGGGAGTATTGCTACTGTGTCGGCCAATCAAGGGATAGCGAGCGATGGCACGCGCTGACGGCTACAGGAACGTTTTCTTTTTTAAGCGGATATCACGTGTCTATCGTTCGAGAATCTAGCTGACGCATCGTCATTGATTTGCACTGAAAGGGCTTCGAGAGGAACTGTGATGAACATCGCGAGTGAGACGTTTTGGACGGCGGTCGTTGAAGCAGGAAACGCCAGTGCGGCGCTTTCGGCCAAAACGCAGCATCTTCTGGCTCTAACAGTCTCCCTTGAGATCGGCGAGAGCAGACGTGTGGTCGAGCTTCATCGCGGCCGAGCGGCGCTGCTACCTGCGCCGCCCCTGAGAGGTGTCACTGTCCGCATCACAGGCCCAGCTGAGGAATGGCAGCGACTTGTGAGTGGCGAGATTCCCTATGCGCACGCGGTCAACGTCGTTCATGGACGTCTGCGTCTTCAGGGTGACATCATCGAAGCGGCCTGGGCCACGCCCGCCCTATGGGAGCTATTTCGCGTGGCCACCCGCATTTATAAGGAGGATGCTTGACATGGCTGAGATCGAAGGGCGCTATATCACGCTTGATGGAGTAAAGACCTATTACGAGACATGTGGTTCTGGAGCGCCGGTTCTGCTCATTCACACCGCAGGCCGTGATAGCCGTCAATGGCACGGGGTGATTGAGCATTTGTCGTCCAAGCATAAACTGCTCGCACCCGATTTGCCGGGCCACGGAAAGAGCTGGCCGCTTGCGAACAACACGTGCCTGCAAGACGCCCATGAGATCGCGCGCTGGCTACACCGTTTCGTGAGCGCGTTCACGCACGGGAAGTTCGCGGTTATGGGCTGTTCACTGGGCGGTAACCTTTCGCTTCTCATGGCCGCCCTTTTTGAGAATGTCTCTGCCTCGATCGCTCTCCAAGGTGCGGACCACACGCCCACATTTCCGGAAGCCGCGCTCGATCTTATGACGCATCCCCAAATCAGCCTCATGCACTACAATATGGACTTTTCAATGAGTCTGGTGGGGACGCAATCCTCGGAGGCAGGGCGTTTGTTCTCGGAGTGGGGCGTGCTTTCGCTCATTCCGTTGGCACAGCAGGGCGATCTTCGTGCCTATACGCGCTGTGATATTCGCGACCTCATGCCTAAGGTGCGATGTCCGGTCATGCTCATGCGTGGGACGGAGGATTGGGTGGTTTCTCAAGAGATGGTCGAAGCTACTTGCGCACGACTGACGAATGCCGGCGTTGTAAAGTTAGAGAGGTTGCCGGGACTCGGTCACTTTCCGCACCTTGAGAACCCCGAGCGTGTGGCAAACACAGTATTGGCCTTCCTCGCGGAAGTTTAGGAGACAGGGAAACTCAATCTCGCGCGCTATTGGATGACTGTGTCAATTGCACGTCGGCGCTAGCGCAGCGGCATTGTCGTTACGGCTTGCGGGTGAGTTTCCAGCTCGATGACCGGCGAAAAAGGCCAACTCAGTGCGAAAGCCCTGTTTCATACTGAGTCGTTCGTGATGGGTATTTGCCTGGTCGAGCGATCCGGCGGGCCGTTACCTGTATGAAGCCGCCGCCGACGCATCTCGGTTCAGAGTAGATCTGCGACAGCGGAGTGATACTGCTTCATCGCCGCCAAGTGATCGGCCATCGTCGTGCCGGCGATGCGTCGATGCGGCGGCTGGCCGTAGGCGCTGTTGAGGGTGATGTGGGTGACGCCGGCGGCCTTCCAATATTGCAATACCTTGCGCCAGTCCTCCGGATCGCCTTCGGCGGTAGATACCCAGACTTCCAGGCCGACCGTGGACGGCTCACGGCCGGCTTCCTTGACATAGCGACGCAGCTTGGCGAACTCGGCCTTGGCCAAGTCGCCCATCGGATGCCTCAGCATGATCCAACCGTCGCCCAGTTCAGCGATACGACGCAAGGTCACGTCCTCGTGTCCGCCGAACCATAGAGGGACCGTTCGCCGGGTCGGCAAGGGATTGATGCCGGCGTCATCAATTGTATGCCACTCGCCCTTGAAATTGACGTGCGGTTCCGCCCACAGCGCCTTCATGACCCGTGCCTGTTCCTCTGAGCGTTTACCGCGGTTGCGGAAGTTCTCATTCAATCCGACATATTCGACGGAATTCCAGCCTACGCCGATGCCGAGGCGGAGCCGTCCGCCAGACAGCACGTCGAGCGATGCCGCCTGCTTTGCGACCAGCACTGTCTGCCGCTGCGGCAGGATCAAGACTTGGGTCGAGAACTCGATCTTTTGGGTGCACGCGCTGAGAAAGCCGAACATGACAAAGGGATCGTGGAAGAAATCCTTCGAGGTATTGCGCGTCCCCCAGTCCGGACGGCTGGCGACATTGACGCCGAGCACATGATCAGGCGCGCCGAGATGGTGGTAACCGGTCGCCTCCGCAGCTTGCGCAAACTCTCGTACCGCGCCCGGGTCGCCTTGGATATCGATGAGTGGCAGCGTAATGCCGAGCTTCATTGTCTCATCTCCACATCTCACGGAGCCGATGCGTCACGTCAATCCGCGGCAGTTTCCCAGCCGTCGGTCGCACTTGTCTTAGCGGTGCGCCTCGCGACCATGCAATGCGCTGGAAGCGATCGAGCATCGGGGTCGCGATGAATCGACTTCGTGACGCATAGACGTGGCAATCCCCGTTGCGTTCCTGCCCATGCGCGTAAAAGCGCTGCGGCACGAGCAGGTGCAACTCGTCCTTCGCCCTGGTCATGGCGACATACAGCAAGCGCCGCTCCTCCTCGAGCTCGGCGGTGCTGCCCGCCGCCATGTCGGATGGGATGCAACCGTCCACCACATTCAGGATGTAGACCGACTTCCACTCCTGCCCTTTGGCGCTGTGGATGGTGGAGAGGATCAGATAGTCCTCGTCCAGCAGCGGTGCCCCGGCCTCGTCGCTCGTCGCATTCGGCGGGTCGAGCGTCAGGTCCTCGAGGAAGGCCTGGCGTGTTGGATAGGTCGCCGCGATCCGTTCGAGCTGCTCCAAGTCGGCTGCCCGCGCCGGTCCGGCCTCGTAGAGGCGCTCAAGATGCGGCTTATACCAATGGCGCACCAGCTCTGGCTGCCCGGCCCATGCCGCCGAGTCGCCCTGAAGCAGCCTCAGCAGCCGACACAAGGCAGGCCAGTCCTCGGCTGCCGCCGCGGGAGGCCGGAACGTCTCGAGGGCGCCAAGGGCGTAGCCGGTGCTCTCGATGAGGTCGAGCGCCTTTCGCGCCGTACCCGGCCCGATGCCCGACAGCATCTGCAGGATCCGAAACCCGGCCACGCGGTCGCGCGGGTTCTCCGCCCAGCGCAGGACCGCGAGGAAGTCCTTAACGTGGGCGGCCTCGACAAACTTGAGCCCACCGAACTTCACGAATGGGATGTTCCTGCGGGCAAGCTCCACTTCGAGAGCGCCGCTGTGGTGGGAAGTGCGGAACAGCACCGCCTGGTCCTTGAGGGCGATGCCGGCCTCGCGGGCAGTGAGGATTTGCTCGACCACGTATTCGACCTGATCGCGCTCGTCGCGCACGGTCACGAGAACCGGCTTTTGCTGCGACCGGCGCTCCGAGAACAGGTCCTTCGTAAAGCGCTCGCTCGCCTGCGCAATCACCGCGTTGCTCGCAAAGAGGATCGGTTGGGTCGAGCGATAGTTTTGTTCGAGGGCAATGATTGCCGAGGGCGGGTCGAACAGCCGGGGGAAGGCGAGGATGTTGCGGTTCGTCGCCGCGCGGAAGCTGAAGATGGCCTGGGCGTCGTCACCGACCACGGTCAATCCACGGCCATCCGGCTTAAGGCCGAGCAGTATGGTTGCCTGGAGCGCGTTGGTGTCCTGGTATTCGTCGACGAGCACATTGTCGAACTGCTCCGCCACGAGAGCGGCCAGCTCCGGCACCTGCATCATCTGGGACCAGTAAAGCAGCAGGTCGTCGTAGTCGAGCACGCTCTGGCGCTGCTTGGTTTCGACGTAGGCGCCGAACAGCTGCTTGAGCTCTGCCTCCCAAGCGTCGCACCATGGGAAGGCCTTTGCCAGGACCTCGCCGAGCGGCGCCTGTGCATTGACAGCGAAAGAGTAAATTGCCAAGCAGGTGGCTTTGCGGGGAAAGCGGCTCCGCTGACCGGAGAAACCGAGCTCATGCCGGACAAAGTCCATGAGGTCCGCCGCATCCTCGCGATCGACTACGGTGAACGCTGGATCGAGACCAATGCTCCAGGCATGCTGACGCAGGATCCGGATGGCGATCGCATGGAATGTCCCGGCCCATGATACTCGGACGGCGCCACGGAAGCCGGCATCGCGAACAGCCTTGCTGCAGATGCGCTCTACCCGTGTCGTCATTTCCGCGGCGGCGCGGCGCGTGAAGGTGAGCAGCAAGATCCGCCCGGGATCAGCGCCGGAGACGATGAGATGCGCAACCCGATGCGCCAAGGTGTTGGTCTTGCCGGTACCGGCGCCGGCGATGATGAGCAATGGCCGAGCCGCCGTCGCCCCAACGCCATGCATGACGGCTCGCCGCTGAGCCGGATTTATACCGTCCAGATAGCCAGGCGTATCCATGGCACCCAGGATACCGGGCCTTCCGCTCAAAACGGAAGTTCTTTTTTTGTTCTTGACCGCATCAGGTTTCCTTGAAGCGCTTGGCGAGGTCGCGGATCACATCGAGATGGAGCTCGCCTGCGGCGCCCCAGCCCGTGACGCCGGCCGGCACGTGCGGACGGAACTGCTCGTAGAGGTGAAAGCCCTCCTTGGCCAGTCTCGCCGCCGTCCGCGACCTCGCCAATTGACGCATGGCCGCGGTCGCAACCGAAAGCCCCGGCCCGAACTTGCTGTCGAGGTACCGTTGCACGCTCACCGGCGTGATCGAGCGGTCCTTGCTGAGGGCGCGCAGGCCCTCCGCCGTATTCACCGCGGGGACCGAGCGACCCAGGAGATCGCCATGGAGCTGCCGGCCGGCGGCCTTGCGTCTCTCTTCTCGTACGCTTTCAGGCGCCGGCGTGAACAGCCCGAGGTGGACGCCTTTAGAGTATGCGTTGAGGCCGGCCACCGCCCGGCCGAAGGTAAGCGCTTCGTCCCAATCGAAGCCGAGGCGCTCGGCCACGACGGCAGCCCACAGAGTTAGCACCGGCGCCCGGTTGATCTTGATGGTGTTGGCCATGATGGCACGATGATACTGAAGGTGTTTCGAGTCTGATTTGATTTAGGCCAGCTCGACCGCAAGGATACGCTACTGGAGTAGTGGCGGGAGAGGCTAACCCGACGGCGCGCGTGGGATTCGGCGCTTCCAGGCATGCAAATAACGCTGGTTGCGCTCCCCCGCAACCACCGAGACCGACACTCCCGGCGCGCCAGTGCCGGGAGTGTTCGCTTTTTGGGCCGTCCATTCGAGGATCGTGCCGAGATCGCCGTGCAGCGTGGCGGCGATCTCGCCGCGCCGGGGGCCGGGCGTGAGCGTGATGCGCTCGATGAGGGCACGGATGGCTTCGGCCGCTTCATCGCACTCCTGCGGGCGCCGTAGCGCTTCCGCGAGGCGTTCCACCTTGCGCCTGTAGATGCCGGCGACGTTCGGGTGAATATCCGGAATGTCCACTGGCGCGTGGGAGAGACGGGCGTTCAGTTCATCCTCTCGCGCTTCGAGCTCGGGGAGGCGCTCAACCAGGGCGCGGGCGCCGCGGCCGTCCTCGATGAGGGTAACGATCTCCTTGATGGATCGTCCGACCTTGTCCAACTCGCGGCGGTCGGCATCGCCGGACGAGCGCCGCTCGCGATTGAGGCGGTTCGTTTCTTCCGCATAGGCGCGCATGGCCTCGGCCGCGATCTCCGGCGCCATGAGCCGCTCGCGGAGTCCGTCCAGCATGCGGGCCTCCAGCGCCTCACGGGTGATACTGCGGCTGTTGGCGCAGCTTCCGTTCATGACGTGGTTGGAGCAGGCGTAGCGGCCCTGGCCGCGCAAGGCGTAGGGGCCGCCGCAGCAGCCGCAGACCAGCAAGCCGGAGAGAAGCGAGCGCGGCCGATGCGTGCCGCTCAAGCGGTTGGCGCTTGCGGCGCGGGTGGCGGTGATGACGTTGGCGTATTTGATCGCAAGCTCGCCCTGGCGGGCCTTCGCAGCCTGCCATAGTGCCTCATCGACGATGCGAAGCTCGGGAACCTCGGTCGTGATCCACTTCTCGCGCGGATTGAGGCGAGAGACGCGCTTGCCGGTCGCCGGGTCCTTGACGTAGCGCAGCCGGTTCCACACGAGCTTGCCGACGTAGAGCTCGTTGTTGAGCAGCCCGGTGCCGCGCGCGGCGTGGCCGCGCAAGGTGGAGTCCGTCCACAAGGCGCCATCGGGAGCGGGAATGCCCTCGTCATTGAGGCGCCGCGCGATGGCACGCGGGCTGATGCCGGCGGCGAACTCGCGGAAGACGCGGCGGATGATCTCGGCTTCACCTTCGTTGCTGGTGCGCCCGCCCCGGATCGGTTCGCCTTCCGCGTCCGCGTGCTTCACCACGTCGTAGCCGTAGCAGAGCCCGCCGCCGGACTTGCCTTTCTCGACGCGGCCACGGATACCGCGGTGCGTCTTGGCGGCGAGGTCCTTGAGGAAGAGCGCGTTCATGGTGCCCTTGAGGCCGACGTGAAGCTCGCTGATCTCGCCTTCGCTCAGGGTGACGATCTGCACGCCCGCAAAGCGGAGATGCTTGAACAGCGTCGCTACGTCGGCCTGGTCGCGGCTCACGCGGTCCAGCGCCTCGGCCAGCACCACCTCGAACTTGCCGCGCTGTGCGTCCTGCAAGAGCGCCTGCACGCCCGGCCGCAGGATCACGCTCGCGCCCGAGATGGCGGCGTCATGGTAGGTGGCGATGACTTTCCACTCTTGCCGGTCGGCATGCTCGCGGCAGATTCGGAACTGGTCCTCGATCGAGTTAGCGCTCTGGTTGTCTGTGGAATAGCGGGCATAAAGCGCAACCCTGGTCATGGCGTCGTCTCCGTGGTCAGTTGTCACACCGCTCCGGCGGGCGGTTGTCGTTGACCGCATTCAACCGCTCGAACTCTTCCCGTGCCATCTGTCGGCCGATCAATCGGGCGATTCGTAATATCGCCGCGTCGATCCGAGGCCGTGCCTCTCCGTTGCCGTTGTCGTTCGCCGCCGGCGGCTGTTCATCCTCGGGTCCAGCCGGAAGACCAGCCGCGCGATCCTCGTCCTCGATCATAGTCGACTCTCTGCAAGGAAAATTCCAGTCGAGAGTCAGACTTGGGCTTGATGCCATGCATGGTCAATGGGAATCGCTCAATCCTATCAGTTACTTAGAGGGAGCTATAGCGCACGAGAGGCAGCGAGAGCGAACGTGAGCATGAAGCAGGGTGTTGTCGGGTGCCCAAAAAAAGTTTCGGCCACGGCGAAGATCAAGCAGCTTTCTCCTTCTGCGACGGGCGGATCAGCACCTCGGCGGAAATGCCAAGGCGATCATGCAGGCGCCGGATCATGCCAATCGACAGGCTGCGCTTGCGGTTCAAGACCTCTGCAACGCGCGTACGCGTTCCGATGAGGGGTTCCAAGTCTTTTCGGGAGAGGCCTTGCTGCTCCATGCGAAACCGGATCGCCTCGACCGGATCGGGCGGGTCCATCGGATAATGCTCCGTCTCATAGGCATCGATCAGCGTTGCCAGCACGTCGAGACGGTCGCCCTCGGGCGTTTCGCTTTTTGCGCCCCAAAGGCGCTCGACCTCGGCGAGGGCTTTCTTGTGGTCCGCCCTCGTGCGAATCGGCTTCAGTTCACCCGTCATGCTGCACCTCCGTCACGTCGATCCGGTCGTAATCCTTGTGCGTGCCGATCCATTTTATCCAGACGATGCTCTTCTCGAAATCGACCGCCACGACCAGCCGGTAGGCGTTGCCCTTCACATTGAACACGATGCGCTCGGCCGTCACGATGCTGGCAGTCGCATAAGATCGTTTCACCTCGGCCGTGCTTCTCCAGCGCGCCTTCCTCGCCTCGTCGAACCAAGCATCCAAGGCGGCCTTTACTGCTGGCTGATCCTTGTGCCCGGCAAGCGACGCCACAAACTCTCGCAATGTGCGCCGGGCGATGATCCGCATGCGCTGAAATTAGCATGCGCCCATTTTGGGTGCAATCCTTTGACCGTGACGGGAAGCATGCCGCTTCCCAGTTCGTCATTGGTGCATGGCGGGTCTATGCCGGGCCGAGCAAGTCGGGCTGTCAAGGCCGGCAGCCGCGCGGAGCGCGGTGGACCTGGCTGAACGGCTGGGGCAGCCCCAATCGTTCGTCAGCAAGTACGAATCGGGC
>JBKQRV010000144.1:0-4743 GCA_052143835.1 Alphaproteobacteria bacterium | reverse complement strand
CTGTCAAGGCTGGCGCTTCGCGCCACCGCGCTCCGCGCGGCTCGCGGCCTTGACAGCCCGACGCGGCCCGGCACGCTTGCCGGCAAGCACCAAGGGCAATCCGGCGCCGCCTTGCGGCGCTCAACCTACATACCGATGCCAAGCCCGCGCTTGCGGCCGAACTCCCACGAGATGCCGCCGCCTTGTATGAGACCGGAGACGGTGCGGCCCAGCTCCTTCTCGATCACCGGCCGCCACGGGACCAAGGTAAACTCGCGGGACCGCTCCACCAGAGCGTATTTACCGCTGACGAGCTGTTTGGACTCCCGATAGGTGCCACTGATGCGCTCGCCGTCCACCGGCAAGTAGAAGGACAGGCCGCGTTCCCGGCCCAGCTTCTCGCCCTCCTCGTGCAACTCACGCCGCGTCAACGCCGCGAGCATGCCACGCTGATAGACGATCCTGTCGCCGTCCACCCGCGCCAGACCCTGCTCGACAAGCCATTGCCGGCGGCGCGCGAGCGCGTCGCGCACCTCGCGGCCGAAGCCGCCATCACGTGTCGGCACAGGCGTCTCGGCGATCAGGTCACGGTCGAGCCAGGTCGCGGCGTTCGCCGTCACCTGCGCCTCGAGGTCGATGATGGACAGCACGCGGACGGCGAGCTGCCGGCTGCGCTTGGCGTCGTAGTCCTGCGCCCGCTGGGCATAGTCCTCGGGAACGCGCCAGCGATCTGCATCGATGCGCTCGACGATCCCCGCCCGGCGCAGCGCCTCCAATCGGCGTACATGAGCCTCGACGTACCCTGCCTCGTTGCCTTCCGGGAGAAGGCGATTGTCTCGGAGGCTGGCGAGATGCTGGCTCGGCCGGTAAAGGCGATCCTCCTGGCTCGTGTAGGCGAGGATGTTCCGGTCGGCGGGGCGAAGCTCGGTCTTGGCCCGGCCAACCTCGACGATGCTGCCGATCCGCGCCTCGTCGGCCTGGGCGGCGTCGGCGATCTCGACGTAATGCGCCCGCCCGTCGACGCCGTCGATAACGAGGTGCATCCGCTCCCCGAGCTGGTCGCCCGGCAGCCCCTTCTCGACCAGGCGGCCGATGATCGCTCCATGCTCCAGCCCGCCGCGGTGGATCGTGTAGTCGTTGGCCGCATGGGCGATGCCCTGCTCAGTGAGGGCGCGGTGCATGGTCTTGATGATGTCTCCGCGCTCGCCCAATTCGCGCAGCGTCTTTTCGAGGCCGGATGACAGCGACCAGCGGGCCGGCTCTTCCTCGCGGGCGAGGCCCATCCGTTCGAGCTTCTTGAGCCGTTCGATCAGGAGGTAGCGGTTGACGCGGCCGAGATAGGATTGCTCCTCGCCCATGCGGAGGTCCACGAGGCCTTGCTCGTTCACTTCCTCGAGGATGGCGCGGTCGAGCCGGGTGAAGCGATCCTGCTCCACCTCCCGGCCGAGCTTTTGCTGCACCTCCCATTCGGTCTGCGGCCCGAGCTCGAGGGTGACGATCTCGGATGCGCGGTGGCGGATGCCATGGGCGATGTAATCGCCGGCGATGTTGAGAATCTTCCCGTCATCGGTGACGCCGCGGATGACGACGTGGCTGTGCGGATGGCCGGTGTTGTGGTGATCGACAGCGACCCAATCGAGCTGCGTTTCCAGGTCGCGCTCCATCTGCGCCATGAGCCGGCGGGTGAAGTCGCGCAGATCGCCGAGCTCGGGACCGTCCTCGGGCGCCACGATGAGTCGGAACTGGTGGCGGTCGTCCTGGCCCCGGTCGAGGAACCGAGATCCGTCCACCTCGTTCTCGCGCGCGGCGTAGAGCCGGCCGCGCTCGCCGTCCAAGGTCACGCCGTCGCGTTGCAGATAGCGGAGATGGGCATAGGCGGCCTTGCTCCCACTGCCTCGCATCTTCACCACCCGCGCCTTGTCGATGACGCGGCGCGCGCGGAAGCGCATCCGGGTGTCGGGGTCGAAGCTCCATCTGTTCTCGCGCGGGAACGACCTGACGAGCTTGGCGCCCCGGCCGCGCGCGTTGAAGCGGCCGGTCCTCGGTTGCCCGCCGCGCCCAACCGCCGGCTTCCCGATGCGGCGCGGATCGCCACCGTTGCGGGCGACGGCGCGCATGACTTGGTGAAGGTAGGTCGATCGCAGGCGCACGCCACGCCCGCCACGGGCGCGCATACGGCCCAGGCGAGGCTCGAAACTCATGTCGTCGTCGCGGGACATGTGGTAAGTATTCATTCGCGACGGCAGCCCTGCAAGAGCCTCCGGCGTAGCACCATGAAGATTGCGACGAATCAGTGACTTACCGAAGAGGTGCCTCCATGCTGCCACCCGATGCCTCCAGCAGGAGGGTCGGAAACCAGTGTGCAGACAAGTACTTAGCGCTCGAAGAGTGCCGCGAACGCAGTTCGCTTTATCTTGCATTCATCTTCTTCTTCACATGCCCCACGCTGTACTACGCTATACTGCGATGATTCGACAAGGCCACAAATGGCCGGTACTCCCGAGAGAGACATGCAAAAACCAACAAATGGCCCGATTCCCGTTATTTGAGGACGGCGTTTCCTGAAGCGCGACCACCGCCAGCGACCAACACGGATCGCGCTGCTGAGCCACGTCGAACACGATTCGCTTGGCCTGAGCGAGAACAGAAACCGTGCCATCAGACCGCGAAAAGGCTGTCACAACAAAGCAGACGCTCATCTCATTTTGAGCCGATCACAACCTGAAATCGACCTTGCACTGGTTCAACGGTGAATTGATCGAACATCGTAATCGGTCGCTAACAGGGCACCCGCGACACCGTATCGTCAGGCTATTCGGGCCCGGTCCGGCCGTTCCGCAAGGAAAGATAGTGCTTGGTTTCAATAACGGTATATTTTGGTTCCGGTGATGCGCGTTAGGAGTTGGATGGTGCGCCTGGGCTAGAGTGAAGGCATGGCCGGTCGTTCTTTCTTCAGGCGCCTTTACCTCTTTTCTGAAGGGAGGCTCCATGTCAGGAAAAGCGTCAAACTCGCTCAGTCCTCTCCTCGCAGGTCTACTGATACCTACGCCGAGCGCGATGGCCCAGATCGTTTCTATCTGGGATCATCTGGGGCTCGAAACGCAAGTAGAGTTGCTCCACCAACTCTCGAAGGCGCGCATACCCGAGCCATTGAAGAGCCGCGTGTGGGCCAAGGCATCGAAGGGCGAGAACGAATACGTGCGATACCTCGTTAGAGAAAGGTCTAAATTCGTACCAGAAGAAATCGTTGCCGAGCAAAAAGGGAGCGCTGCGAAATTCGAAGCCCTTGTATCGCAAGGCCAGCGCATCGAGGATGCAGGGCAGGCGGTTGGCATCAAAATCGGACGCACAAGTGATAATAGCATCGAGGACGCCAAGCTGTTTTATGCGCAGCCTCAAGAGGACCGTTTGGCCCTTTTGCGATCCACAATTTTCATCGAACACGAAACCCGGCGAGTCGCGGATCTTTTCCGGCACGCTGCCGTGCAACTCTTGCCTCAGGGAGGGATTAGCGAGGTCGAGGTGCTCGAACTGGTCGCCGAATATGTGGGCAAACCGGAGTTTGCCGAACGTTACGCACGAGTGGATAGGTTTGAGTTAGAGCAAACCCACGACCTTTCGGAGCTATGGTCGTTGGTGCCAACACTCCCCGCCGATGCGGCATCCTTCTTGATCGAATTCTTGCCGGGGGGCCGTGGGCTTGATAGGCAAATCCCCGATGAAGTCATAGGCGGCATGTCGTCAGCTCAGCTCAACCATTTGTTTTCGAGACACGATGTCGGCCTGCCTGAGCAACGGAAACGGATATTTAATCGATCTGCCGACCCAGGGGCATTCGGCGGCAATAGGCACATCGACGCCGCCGCTTCTCACGACTTCGATTTGAGCTACGAGGAGTTTGGCGCGCTGGTCCATGCGGCACGGGCCTTGCCGAAGGTAAAGCCTGGAGATGGGCAACGCGATACTGAGAGAGACTCGATCAATTGGCGCCTTTGGGCGCTATCCTTTTTCGGGCAGGATGTAAATCTGGTTTGTCGGGAGGCTGCCTGGGATGTCTTGTCGCTTCAGGATCACGATTATGGGCCACATAATCCAACAAAACTGGAAGAGCACGTGCGCGAACGACGGGCGCGCGGAAAGAGCATTGCTGACCAGGACGTTGTCGAGCTACAGATTTACCGGCTCGCAAAGTCGGTGGTGCCGTGGGCGCGCGAGGGCAAAATCGAACCTCTCGAAGGCGAACTGAAATTTCTAAACCCTGCCGTTCGCAAAGGCGACACATGGGAGACTTTCGTGTCGTTTCTCGACGTGTGGGGCAAAGGAGCTCCCGTCTCGTCCGACATTCGCTTCTACCCCATGAGCGATAAAATTTTGCCGGAGATTCACGGGGTCACAGAGCCACCATTGGAAAAACAACGGGTAATTATCGAACTCGATGCCTTACTTGCAAGACGCGATTCGTTAGCGAAGGAGATCGGCAATATCCTCGACCCGGTGCGGCCGGGTGATCCGGAAAAGAGCCCGGAGACTTCAAAGGGCATTGCTCATGCTGCCGTCCTGGCTGCCTCAGCCGCCAAGTTCGCGCTGGAAGAGCTGGAGGCGCTGCGTACGGTGCCATCGACCTTGAAAAAAATTAAGGGTCTTCAGGAAATCGAGTGGGTAGCCTGAGGGCATAAACGTGGCTGGAACGCGCATGGCTATTGAGTTTCCCGGGTATCGCGAGGTGCTGGATTTTGGCATCGTGACGGGATGGCCAGATCAGCG
>JBKQRV010000143.1:0-5548 GCA_052143835.1 Alphaproteobacteria bacterium | reverse complement strand
TTCTTCTGCCGCATCAAGGATTGGCGGCGCATCGCCACGCGCTATGACAAACTCGCCCGCAACTTCCTTGCCGCCGCCCAACTCGTCGCCGCGCTCTATTGGATCAAGATATGAGTCCAGACCCTAGGAGCTCGCGGTAGACCCGGATCGCTTCGCCTTGGGCTCGCAAGGACGAGCGGAGCGGCGTGCGCGGCGGCGCTTGCCTCCCGAGCGCGCGAGATCATCGGCGCCCGACAGGATCGCCTCGACGTGGGAGAGATGTGCCGCCATGGCGGCGCGGGCACCTTGGGCGTCGCGGCGGCGCAGGCAGTCGTAGATCGCCCGATGGTCGCGCACGGTCATTTGCTGATTTTTCGGCAGGCCCGTGTGGTCGCTCAGATGATGGAAGAGCGGCGTCGACATGCCTTCCCACAGGCCGTCGACGAGGCCTGCCAGCACGCTGTTGCGCGCGGCCTCGGCGATGCGCGCGTGGAAGCGGCGGTCGGCGTCGCGGCCGTCCCCGCCCGACGCCATGTCGCGCTCCATCTCCTCGATCGTCTCCCGGATGGAGGCAAGCTCGCTTCGCGTGGCGGCGCGCGCGGCGCGCTCGACGAGCTCGCACTCGAGAAGCCGGCGCGCGTCGAGCAGATCGAAGGGGCTCGGGCCGGCGTCGGGTGCCGGAAGTTGGGCCTGCGCCTCGCGCACGGATGCGTTCGAGACGTAGATGCCAGCTCCCGCGCGGATGGCAATGACGCCCGCGATCTCGAGCACGATCATCGCCTCGCGCACCGTCGGCCGGCTGATGCCCAGGCGCTTGGCGAGCTCGCGCTCGGGCGGCAGGCGGTCGCCCGACGCATACTCGCCCGCGCGGATCAGCTCGCGGATTTGATCGGCCGCTTGCTGGTAGAGCCGCTGGGCGACGAGGGGTTGGATCGGCATCGGCTCACCTCCCGCCCTCTACGGGGGCTGATGCGCGAGCGACGGCAGCGTGAGCCGGCAGCGTGGGCCAGAGCCGCAAGAGCTCGGCGAAGCAGAGAAAGAGGTGGTAGAAGACGCGCACCGGCAGCTCGCGCGAGAGCTCGCGCCCATCGCGCGCCAGCTGATTGCGCCAACGCGCCTTGCCGTCGACGAGATAGTGCCGGAAGAGCCCGGCGACGTGGCTTTGCGCCGCGGCGGCCGCGCGCGCGTCGCCCGCGAACTCCCAACGCGCAAGGTGCGCCTGGATCGCCTCGGTCTGCGGCCACAGGAGCTTGGTTGAGGCCACGATACGGCCCTCGCGGTCGACCTCGTCGAAGACCGCGGGCACGAGATCGGGCTCGCGCTCCTGCCCGCGAAGGCAGGCGAAGCGGTAAAGACGTGCTGCCGGCCCGAGCTGGCTGCGATCGCCCGTGAGCCGCGCGTAATGATGGAGGAGCCAGACCCACTCGAAATGGTGGCCGGGCTCGCAGAGCGTGCCGGCGCGGCCCGGTGCGGGCCGCCAATCGGCCGCGAAGAATTCGCCGAGCGTGCCGCTAGCCTCGTCGAAGAAATGCGTCTTGAAGAGCTCGACCATCGCCTCGGCGCGCGCCCGCCACGGTGCCTTTCCCGTCGCCTCGTAAAGTGCCAGGAAGGCCTCGAGGAGATGCATGTGCGGGTTCTGCCGGCGCGGCAGCGCATCGGCACTCCCCTCGAGATGCCGCTCGCGATAGCCGCCGAAGCGCCGGTCGAGCAGAACCTCATCCATGAAACCGACGATGCGCTCCGCCCAGCCGAGCGGCGCCCGATCGCCGCGCGCGCGTTGGAGCCAGGCGCAGGCGAGGAGGCCGAAGGCGTGATCGTAAAGATCCTTGGCGCGATCGAGGATCGCGCCGTCGGCCGCGAGCTCATGAAAGAAGCCGCCCTCGGCCTGGTCCCAGCATCGCGTCGTGAGGAAGCGAAAGCCATGCTCGGCCGCCGGAAGCGCCGCGTCGCCGAGGCCGAGCGCGGCGGCATGGGAAAAAGCATAGACGAGGCGCGCGGTAACAAGCGGCGTCTTGGCACGCCTGCGCTCGGCGGCACCCTCCGGCGTCAGATACTCGACGTAGCCTTCACCCTCCGAGGTCGTCGTCGCGGCCCACCAGGGCACCACCTCCTCGGCGAGCCAGCGCCGCCATGCCGCAACCGTTTCAGGGACCTCGATCACGGCGTCTCCTACCAATCGTGCATGGTGCCGTCGAGGAGACGGTTCACCGGCAAATAGGCGCGCCTGTAAGGGAACTTGGCGGCCAAGGCCTCGTCGATGTCGACGCCGTGGCCGGGCGTCTCGCCTGGATGCAGGTAGCCGTCCGCGAAGTGATAGGCGTGGGGAAAGACCGCGTCCGTCTCGTCGGTGTGGCGCATGTACTCCTGGATGCCGAAGTTGGGCACCGAGATGTCGAAATGCAGCGCCGCCCCCATTGAGACGGGCGAGAGATCGGTGGCGCCGTGACTTCCGGTGCGCACGTTGTAAAGATCGGCGAGCGAGGCGATGCGGCGCAGGTGGGTGATGCCGCCCGCATGCACCACGGTCGTGCGGATGTAGTCGATGAGCTGCTCGCTGATCAGCGTGCGGCAATCGTGTATGGAGTTGAACACCTCGCCGACCGCCAAGGGCGTCGTGGTGTGCTGGCGGATGAGGCGGAAGCCCTCTTGGTTCTCGGCCGGTGTGGGGTCCTCGAGCCAGAACAGGCGATAGGGCTCGAGCGCCTTGCCGAGCCGCGCCGCCTCGATCGGCTTCAGCCGGTGGTGCACGTCGTGGAGGAGATGGGGACCGAAGCCGACGCGCGCCCTGAGCTTCGCGAAGAGCGTGGGCGCGAAGTCGAGATACTTCTCCGTCGACCACAGATTCTCCGTCGGGAGATCCGCATCCGCCGGCTCGTAATACATCTTGTCTTTGGCGACGCCGTAAGTGGAACCGAGACCCGGGATGCCGCATTGGGCGCGCACCGCCTTGTAGCCTAGCTCCAGGTAGCGCTCGACCTCGGCGAGGCATTCCTCGATGTCGCGGCCGTTCGCGTGGCCATAGACCAAGACGCCGTCGCGGCTGCGGCCGCCCAGGAGCTCGTAGAGCGGCATGCCGGCGGCCTTGGCCTTGAGGTCCCAGAGGGCCGTGTCGACCGCCGAGATCGCCGACATGGTGACGGGCCCGCGCCGCCAATAAGCGCCCTTCGCAAGGTACTGCCAGATGTCCTCGCTGCGCCGCGCGTCGCGCCCGATGAGGCAGGGAATGACGTGGTCGCTGAGATAGGAGGCGACGGCAAGCTCGCGCCCGTTGAGCGTGGCATCGCCGAGCCCGTGAAGTCCGTCCTCGGTCACGATCTTGAGGGTGACGAAGTTGCGCCCGGGGCAGGTGACGATGACGCGCGCTTCCCTGATCTTCACGATATTCTCCTTAGTGGCCCGGCGATCATGATGGGCCGGATAGTGAAGTTTTTCACCACGGAGACACGGAGGACACGGAGAAGGCACCATCCGTCATTGCGAGCCGAAGGCGAAGCAATCCAGATTCCTCCTAGGTTGCTTCGCCTGCCTCCGCCGAAGCGAAGCCGCTTCGGCTTTGCGCAGGCAGGTCGGCTTTGCCTCCTCGCAACGACAATAGAACTTTTCTCCGTGACCTCCGTGTCTCTGTGGTGAACATCTTATTCCGGCTAATTCCGCGGCTGCTCCTTGACGCGGGTCACGAGCTGGGTCGGGTTGACGAAGCGAAGGGCCATGAGCAGCCAGACGAGCATCGTCACCATGTAGGTGACGGCCATGGCGTCGACCGACTGCCCCGCGCGCACGCCCGCGGCGAAGACCGAGTAATAGAGGGCCACGACGAGGGTCTGGCTGTCCGGCCCCGCGGTCAGGAAGGTGAGCTCGAACAAGGCGAAGGCGCGCACCAGCACGAGCAGCCCCGCCGCCAGCATGCCGGGGGCCAGGAGCGGGACGAGCACGTACACGAAGACCCGGAAGGTGCCGGCGCCGAAGACGCGCGCGGCCTGCTCGAGGCGGGGATCGATCTGCTCGATGAAGGGCGTCATGACGAGCACGACGAAGGGGACCGAGGGCACCAGGTTGGCGAGGATGACGCCGGTCATGGTGCCGCCGAGAGCGAAGCGATAGAGCACGGTCGCGAGCGGGATGCCGTAGGTGATCGGCGGCACCAGGAGCGGCAGGAGGAAGAGCAGCAGCACGAGGCGCTTGCCGGGGAATTCCTTGCGCGCGAGCGCGTAGGCGGCGGGCACCCCGAAGAGGACCGAAATGGCGACCACGATGAAGACGATCTCGAGCGTGACCGTGAGCACGTCGCCGAGCTGGAACTCGTCCCAGGCCGAGGCATACCAGCGCGTCGTAAAGCCGGGCGGCAGCCAGGTGCCGAACCAGCGGGTCGCGAAGGAGTTCACGACGACGGATGCGATGACGCCAGCGACGTTCATCAGGAAAAAGGTCATGACGGCCCAGACGAGGCACGACCACAGCATCTCGCCCCAACCGCGCCGTTCGATCGAGCGCTCGAGAGTACCGGCGTTGAGCTGAGCCGTGCTCATCCCTTGGCCCCCGAGGCGGGCCCGCGATAAAAAGTGCCGCGCAGTCCCAAGACCGCCGCGACGACGGCAAGTTGGAGGGCTGCCATGATCATGGCGATCGCCGAGGCCATGGAATAGTCGTAGTCCTCGAAGGCGGCCTGATAGGCGGCGATCGAGATCACGCGCGTGGGCCCCGCAGGTGCTCCGAGCAGCACGGCCGAGGGGAATACCGAGAAGGCCTGGACGAAGGCGAGGCAGAAGGTGATGGCCAGCCCCGGTGCCAAGAGCGGCAATTGGATATGGAGGAATTGTCGGGAGGGGCCGGCGCCGAGGGTGGAGGCCGCCTGCGCCAACGCCGGATCGATGCCCGTCAAATAGGAGAGCATCAGAAGGAAGGCGAAGGGGAAGCCGGTGATGATGAGCGAGAGCAAGACGCCCCAATAATTGTGGGTAAGCCGCACCGCCGATGCGACCAGGTGAAGATCGAGAAGCGTGCGGTTGAACCAGCCTTGCGGGCCCAGGAAATTGAGCAGTCCCTCGGCGACCAGCACCGTCCCGAGCGTGATCGGCACCACGAGCAGCGTGGTGACGATGCGCTGGAGCCGCGCGGCGCGGCGCAGCTTGAAGGCAAGCGGCAGCGCCAGCCCGACGTTGACGAGGGTCGCGGGAAGCGCGATCCAGAAGGTTATGCCGATCGTGCTCTCGAGGCGCGTCTCGCTGAAGAATTTAGCATAGTTCGCCCAAATGCCGCCCGCCTTGGGCTCGAATGAAAGCACGAGCCCGTAAAGGAAGGGATAGATGAAGAGGAGGAGCACCACCAGCGCACCCGGCACGATGAGAAGGAGGGAGCGGTCGAGCCCGGCATCCTTGAGGTCCTTGAGCGCCATGGCCTAGCGTCCCGCCCTTCGTCTTTGCGAGGAGGCGAAGCCGACCTGCCTGCGCAAAGCCGAAGCGGCTTCGCTTCGGCGGAGGCAGGCGAAGCAACCCCGGAGGAATCTGGATTGCTTCGCCTTCGGCTCGCAATGACGTCTGCGACGGTGCATTAGCCCCTCTCGTAGACGAGC
>JBKQRV010000142.1:0-75503 GCA_052143835.1 Alphaproteobacteria bacterium | reverse complement strand
CGCGTCCTCTTTGCGCAGTACGCGCGCGCCAATGCCAGTGTCGGGCATGTCACTTCCCCCTCATGGCGGCAGCACCGGCGAGAATGGACTTGACGATGTTGTGGTAGCCCGTGCAGCGGCAGATGTTTCCCTCGAGCCATTCGCGTACCTCGCGCTCGCTCGGGTCCGCGTTGTGCTTGACCAGGTCGAGCGCGCTCATCACCATGCCCGGCGTGCAGAAGCCGCATTGCAGGCCGTGGTTCTCGCGGAAGGCTTCCTGCATGGGGTGGAGCTTGCCGTCCTTGGCGAGCCCTTCGATGGTGGTGACCCGGGCACCCTCGGCCTGCACGGCGAGGAGCGTGCAGCTCTTGACCGAGCGGCCGTCGACGTCGACGACGCAGGCGCCGCATTGACTGGTATCGCAGCCGACGTGCGTGCCGGTGAGCGAGAGAGTCTCGCGCAGCAGCTGGACGAGCAACGTCCGCGCCTCGACCGTGGCCGTGACGGGCTTGCCGTTCACCGTCATGGAAACCGTGACAGCGGTCATATCCCCTCCCTGGAGCGGCATTTCAGGCGGCCCGAGCGCTCGCGGGGGAGCGTCGTTGGCCCTCATGTTGACCGTAGTGTGTTACGCCCGATGGTCGGCCGTCAAGGTGCGCGGTAGCGAATTTCGGCGAGGTTCCGACGGCTTGCCTAAAGGGCGAAGATGATGAGGAGGAGGAAGATGAGCAGCACCACGCCGCCGATCCACACGACGGGCGGAATGCCCGTGATGCGCTCGGGCCGCGCCGAGGGTTCGGCCGCGAGAGCGGTGGATGACTCTGCCGAGGTTGGCGCGGCTTGCCCCGCCAACGCTTCAGCGGGGGCGCCGCCGACGGTCGCCGCGAACTTGCCGAAGAATTCTTCGGCAAGCTTCCTGGCCGTACCATCGATGAGGCGCGAGCCGATCTGGGCGAGCTTGCCGCCCACGTTGCCTTGCGCCGTGTAGCGCAGCACGGTCTCCGCCCCCGCCTCCTCGAGGGTCACCGCAGCACCGCCCTTGGCGAAGCCGGCGGCCCCCCCTTTGCCTTCGCCGCTGATCTTGTAGCTCGTGGGCGGGACGAGGTCCGAGAGCTTGACCGCGCCCGTGAAGGTCGCCTTGACCGGGCCTACCTTGGCGACCACCTTGGCGTTGAACTCGGTCGCTGAAATTTTCTCGATCGATTCGCAGCCGGGGATGCACTGCTTGAGGATATCGGCGTCGTTGAGCGCCTCCCATACGCGCGCGCGGGGTGCCGAAATCCGATACTCGCCCGACATCTCCATAGTCCTTGTCCTCGCCTTGTGACGCCCCCGCAAGCTAAGGTGTGGGTAGACATAGGGCAAGCCTCAAGCGTCGTGCCCGCGGCATTTGCCATGCCCAAGAGCAAGCGGCCCGCGTCGAGAAAGATGAGCAATTCGCGTTCCGATCGAAGCCGTGCGCATCGACGCTGTCAGCGGCGAACAAGGGCCTCTTCCGGTGTAATTTTTTTGTCCCCGCTTGTCCCTTTTTGATCACAGTCCCTCCCTCTTGCGCCTCTCTAGAATGACACCGACTTCCTGACGAGAGCCGCAGCCGTCGGCCGCGATACATCATTCTTTCGCGCGACACAGTTCGCACGCGCTCTTTGTCGGCGCACGCTCTCTAGGCTTCTGTTTGGAGCGCGTTTGTCCGCGCCGCGCAACCGAGGGTCGCGGTAAAAATCGGGCCATAAGGAGGTGAACGCGTGAGCAAAGAGCTGCATCAGGACATCGTCGAATGTCTGCCGCATCTTCGCGCTTTCGCGCTCCTTCTTTGCCGGGATCGCGCCTTGGCGGACGATCTCGTGCAAGAAGCGGTCGTGCGCGCGCTCAGCCATTCCGATCAGTTCCAGGCGGGCACGAACCTCAAGGCCTGGATCATGGCGATCCTGCGCAATTCCTATTTCAGCGAGATGCGGCGCCGCAAGCGAGCCTCCCAGCTCGACGGCGAGGAGCTCTGGGGCACGGGAACTGCAAGCGGCGGCCAGGAGGAGCGGGTCGGAATGCGCGATCTGGAGCGGGCTTTTCGAATGCTGCCCGCGGTGCAGCGGGAAGCGCTGGTGTTGGTGGGAGCAAGTGGCTACTCCTACGAGGACGCAGCGCGTATCGCGGCCTGTGCCGTCGGCACGATGAAGAGCCGGGTGTCGCGCGCGCGGCTCGAGCTCGAACGGCTCTTGGACGGCAAAATGGCGGCACCCCCCATGGAGGCGGCCGCATCCGAGCGTGCTGAGCACGGCTATCACGGCTGACCCGGTCGCGCAGCGGGCCACCGCCCCCCGCCGTAGGGAAAGATCCTCCTTTAGCCCGCGCGCCGCAGGGAACCCTTTCCGCGGCTCGTGCCTTATCTGGTCATGTGGGCAGGGCTTGGCGCCGAGCGGGTGCCTAGGGAGGGCTGCCCATCGTGATGATTGTGACGCTTGTCCGCGGTCGCGTATGATGCCTACGTGGCCGCTCAGAGGAACCGCAGGATGGGCGCGGAGACGAGGAAGACTTCCGAGGGAAAACCGCGCGGGCGGGAGGCAAGCGCCCGGCGAGGGCCGGAGGCGAGGTCGAGCGCCACACGGGGCAATGGACGCCTCGGCCGGAGCAAGCGCAATCCCGACGACGATGCCCGCCTATCCGAGCTGCGCTCGCTTTATCAGGCATTCGCAGGCGAGCCGATTCCGTCGCGGATTCTTGCCCTCCTGAAGCCGCCAAAGGGCGCTCGCTGAGACGAGCCGGAAAAGGCGCGGGCCTCCCTCCGAGCTCGGGGACAATCAGCGCACGTCCGGGAGCGGCTCGCTCGGGCGTTGTCTTCGTCGCCAACTTCGCTAGACTTGGGCGCCATGTCGGGCCCTCGACACTTCAGCGGCGACGAGATTCGTCGTCGCTCGAGCTGCGGAACCAGGCCTCCGCTCGCGCCGCGAGGCTGGCCGATCCTGCGCGCGCTCAAGCTGTTGCTTCCGCTCATGGCACTCGGCGCGCTCTTGCTTGCGATGCCGGATTCGGCGCGCGCGGCGGAGCTGCCGACGAGCCCGCTCGTGATCAAGACGTCCGACGGGGTCGAGCATCGCTTCACCGTCGAGGTCGCGACCACGGACACAGAGCGCGAGCAAGGCCTCATGTTCCGCACCGCGATGGCGCCCGACGCGGGCATGCTGTTCGACTTCAAGGAGGTCGAGCCGGTCGCCATGTGGATGAAGGACACCGTCCTGCCGCTCGACATGCTTTTCATCGCGCGGGACGGCCGCATCGTCCATATCGCCGAGCGCACCGTGCCGTTCTCGCTCGCGACCATCTCCTCGGGCGAGCCGGTATTTGCGGTGCTCGAGCTCAACAGCGGCACGGCGTCGCGGCTCAAGATCAAGCCGGGCGACCGCGTCATCCACCCGATCTTCGGCAACTGAGGCGAATTGTTCCGCCCGCACCCGCGGGCGCGGCGCTCAGCGGCGCTTGAGCGCCAAGCTCAGGCCGTCGCCGAGCGGGAGCATGCTGAGAAGGATGCGCCGGTCCTCCTTGAGGCGCCTGTTGAAGGCGCGGATCGCCTTGGTGTCGGCATCCTTTTTGCGCGCATCCACGACCCTGCCGCCCCACAACACGTTGTCGACGGCGATCAGGCCGCCGGGCCTCACGAGCTCGAGACAGCGCTCGTAGTAATTCCGGTAGTTCGGCTTGTCGGCATCGATGAAGGCGAAATCGAAACTTCCAGCCGCACCGCCGGCGATGAGCCGGTCGAGGGTGCGAAGCGCCGGGCCGAGCTCAAGCGTCACCTTGCGGGCGACGCCGGCCTGCCGCCAATAGTTGCGCGCGATCCTGGTGAACGCCTCGCTCACGTCGCAGCAGACGAGCCGGCCGTCCGCGGGCAGCGCGCGGGCGACGCAAAGGGAGCTGTAACCGGTGAAGGTGCCGACCTCGAGCGCCTTCCTCGCACCCATCAGCTCGACGAGGAGGCCCATGAATTGGCCCTGCTCGCGCGAGATCTGCATGCCGCCCATCGGCATGCGCTCCGTCTCGCGGCGCAGGCGGCGCAAGAGCCTGTCGTCGCGCAAGGAGACGGCGAGCAGATAGTCGTAAAGCTTGTCTGTCAGATGGGTTGATCGCACGGACAAGGGGATACCTCTCTCTGGGCTTGGCGTGGTGCGATTGTGCCCGAGCTCGGCGGCAACGGAAAGAGGCCGCCCGGGCGCGCGTCCTCATGTGCGCAGTGACGCGCGCTTATTTCTTCGTGCGGGGTACCAGGGAGCGGGGGCGTTAGGCGGACGCGCCCGGCAGGCTCGGCAAGCCGATGCTCGGAGGGCGCCAGTTGAGGCTTGCCCGCGCGCGGCAGACTCTCTACAAGCCTAATGCTTGCAAGCCTAGGCGCATGCGGTCGGGGCGTAGCTCAGCCTGGTAGAGCGCCTGCTTTGGGAGCAGGAGGCCGGAGGTTCGAATCCTCTCGCCCCGACCAAATAATCGGAAGAGGGGGGCCATGAGAATCGTGGGACGCATCGCCGCGCTATTTTTCATCCTGGCGCCGTTGGCATTGGCGCACGCGGCGGGGCCGGGCAGCGCCGCGCCGGCTCAGGACGAGGCGCCGCCGGCGAGGGAATATTGGATCTTCTTCGATTCCGGCCAGTTCAAAATTCGCCCCGGCGACGCAGGCATCCTGGACCAGGCGGCAGCCGCGATCGCGAAATTGGGGCAGCCAAAGGTCGTGCTCACCGGCCATACCGACATGACGGGCCTGCATACCAGCGACGTGCGGCTCAGCAAATGGCGGGCGGAGGAGGTCAAGAAGTATCTCGTCAAGCACGGCGTGCCTGCGGACGACATCACCACCGTTGCCAAGGGCGAGAGCGATCCGCGGGTGCCCACGCCGCGCGGCACCGCCTCGCAGGATAACCGCAACGTTCACGTCGAGCTCAAGTAGCTCCGCCTCTCGGCCGGGCCGGGCCCGCTTAGCGCGCGTGGCTCTTGCCGGAGCGCGCGTTCCGCACTATAGCTTTGCCGCGGGCTTGCGCCTGGTCGCGGGCCCTATCGCGGCCGCGAGGCGCTGCTGGGAGAAGAGGAACGTCATGGCGAACGTGCGCATATACCGCCCGGCCAAGAGTGCCATGCAGTCGGGCACCGCCAACACGCGCGAGTGGGTGATGGAGTTCGAGCAGCAACACCCGCGGACGCACGATCCGCTCATGGGCTGGACCAGCTCGGCCGACACGCGGACGCAAGTGCAGCTGCGCTTTGCCAGCGAGGCCGAGGCCATCGCCTACGCCGAGCGCCAGGGCTACAGCTACACGCTCTCCGAGCCGCACGCGCGCCAGATCCGCCCCAAGAGCTACGCGGACAATTTCAGATATAATCGCCCGGCGTGAGGACCGCGCCGCGCGGCCCGGGATGCCTCGCGAGAGCGCGCCCTTAGCTCAGAGGATAGAGCAACAGCCTTCTAAGCTGTGGGTCGGAGGTTCGAATCCTCCAGGGCGCGCCAATTATTTCATTGTCCGGCCCGGAGACATGGGTAACGGAACGTACCTAAGAGATGGACTCAACGACATAGTCCCAGAGGTCAGCCGGCAGATGGCAGTCGCCCGAGGACGGTGACGCCGCGGGTATCGTGTCAAGCGGCCCCCAGGGAAGAATCCCAGTGCCACCCAGGCTGAAAACCCGCGGCGGCGACGCCATTTGGCCTTTGACAGCAGAGTAACATATGTGTTACCCATGTTCATGCTCGAAGTGCGTTACTACGTGACCGAGACCGGAGACAGCCCGTTTGCCGACTGGTTTGCCTCCCTCGGTCCCGTGGCCCGAGCCAGTGTAGCGACCGCGATTGCCCGCATCGGGCAGGGCAATCTTTCCAACATGAAGTCCCTCGGTCAGGGCGTGCTCGAATACAGGATCGACTTCGGGCCAGGCTACCGGGTGTATTTGGGCCGCGATGGTGACGTGCTGGTGATCCTGCTCACCGCCGGAACCAAGAAGCGGCAACAGCGGGACATCCGTGCCGCTGCGGAATTCTGGAAGGCTTACAGGCAAGGCAAACGCAGCAAGCGTTGAGCGGAGGCGTGTGATGGCAACGAAGAGTTTCAAGGAGCTGGTGCAAAAGCATGTGGCAGACGACCCGGCGTTTGCCGAGGCGCTGCTGCGCGACGGTGTGGAGACGCTACTTTCCGGAGATGTCGAGACGGGCAAAGCGATCCTTCGCGACTACATCAAGGCAACTGTCGGTTTCGAAAGGCTCGGTGAAGCCACAGGAACGCAAGCCAAGAGCCTGATCCGCATGTTCGGCCCCCGCGGCAATCCGCAGGCGAAGAACCTCTTCAGCGTGATCAGCTACCTACAAAGGCAGACCGGCCGTCAACTACGGGTGACGATCACGCGGTGAACTTTCGACGGATCGGCGGCTCGCCGGCCCGGCGGGCGCTCACAAGCCCGGAGCAACGGCCGCGGCCGGCGCCGGCCATTCGCCGGCGAAGTGGCAGCGAACGAGGCGCTCTTCGACCAGGCGGAGCGCCGGGGCTTCGGCCGTACAGATCTCCTGCCGGTACGGACAGCGCGAGGCGAAGGCGCAGCCGGCAGGCATTTCCGTCGCACTCGGGATCTCGCCTGCGAGAACGAGGTGGCGCTTGCGGCGCGTCGCTTGAGGGTCCGCCACCGGCACCGCGGAGAGCAGGGCCTCGCTATAGGGGTGGAGGGCGCGAGCGCGCAATGCGCGCGTCTCCGCAAGCTCGACGACGCGGCCCAGATACATCACCGCCACCCGATCGGCGATCTGCAGCACCAGGCCGAGGTTATGCGAGATGAAGAGATAGGAGATGCCGAGCTCGCGCTGCAGGCGCTTGAGCAGGTTGATTACCTGTGCCTGGACCGAGACGTCGAGTGCCGAGACGGGCTCGTCGCAGACGAGCACCTCGGGCTCGACCGCAAGCGCGCGCGCGACGGCCACGCGCTGGCGCTGTCCGCCGGAGAGCTCGTGCGGCAGCCGATCCATGTGATCGGCGCCGAGGCCGACCCGGTTGAGCAGCCGCTCGACGCGTGCGCGGCGCTCTTTCCGTTTGCAGATGTCGTGCAGACGCAGGGCATCCGCGACCGCTTGGAACACCGTTCGCCGCGGATTGAGGCTCGAATACGGATCCTGAAAGACGATCTGCACGCGCTTGCGTAGCCGGCGCAGCTCGCGGCCCTTGGCGCGCACGATATCGCGCCCCGCCACCAGTATGGACCCGCTCGTCGGCGCCTCGAGACGGAGCACGCAGCGCGCAAGGGTCGATTTGCCGCAACCCGATTCGCCGACCACCGCGAGCGTCTCGCCCGCGCGGAGCGCCAAGGAGACGCCCTCGAGCGCATGCACCACCTGCGGACTGCCGAAAAGCCCGCCGCCAAGGGGGTAGCGCTTGACGAGCTCGCGCACTTCGAGGAGGGGAGCGCTCATTTGAGCATCTCGGCCGCGCGGAAGCATGCCACGGGGCGGCCGGGAGCCACGTCCTCGAGCCGCGGCGTCTCGCTGCGGCAGCGCTCGATCGCATGGGCGCAGCGCGGCGCGAAGCTGCAGCCGGCCGCCTGGCCCGGATGTGCGGGTGCGGACTCCGGAATTTCGGGGAGATAGCCGTCGCGCGAAAGCTCGAGCCGTGCTGCGTCGAGGAGGGCTGCGGTGTAGGGATGGCGCGGCCGGGCGAAGATGTCGTTGACCTCGCCTTCCTCGACCTTGCGCCCGGCATACATGACCACGACCTGGTCGGCTACCTCGGCCACCACGCCGAGGTCGTGCGTGATGAGCAGCACCGCCATGCCGAGGCGGCGCTTGAGCTCGAGCAGGAGGGCCAGCACCTGCGCCTGGACCGTGACGTCGAGCGCGCTGGTAGGCTCGTCGGCGACGAGGAGCTGGGGATGGCACATCAGCGCGATGCCGATGACCACGCGCTGGCGCATGCCGCCCGAGAGGCTGTGCGGATATCGGCCAAAGAGGCGCTCGGGGCTCGGCATGCCGACGAGGCGCAGCATCTCGATCGCGCGCTCTTTCGCCTCCTCCCGCGCAACCTTCCGATGCCGACGCAGCATCTCGGTCATCTGGTCCCCGATCGTCTGGATCGGATTGAGGGCCGCGAGCGGATCCTGGAACACCATGGCGATGTCCCGGCCGCGCACCTCGCTGAGCTCGCGCTCCGGCAGCGCCGCCAGGTCGCGTCCGCCGAAGCGAATCTCGCCGCCGGTGATCCGGCCGGGCGGGTCGGGTATGAGGCGCAGGATCGAGAGTGCCGCCGTGGTCTTGCCCGAGCCGGACTCGCCGACGAGCGCTACCGTCTCGCCCCGCCCGACGGTGAAGGAGAGCTCCTCGGTCGCGCGCAGCACGCCGGCCGAGGTGCGAAATTCGACGCTGAGGCCGCGGATGTCGAGGAGCGCGCTCATCGGCCCCTGAGCGAGGGGTTGAAGGCGTCGTTCAGCCCTTCACCCACGAGATTGATCGCGAGTACGGTGATGAGGATGGCAAGACCGGGGATCGAGATCATCCAAGGGGCCGCGAAGAGCGCCGTGCGCGCGACGCCGACCATGTAGCCCCACGTCACCACGTTCGGGTCGCTCAGGCCGAGGAAGGAGAGGCCCGATTCGGTGAGGATCGCGGTCGCCACGGTGAGCGATCCGACGACGATGACGGGCGGCAGCGCGTTCGGAAGGATCTGGCGCAGGATGATCTCCCAATCCGGCATGCCGAGCGCCCGGCAGGCCTGGACATAGGTCCGCCCGCGCTGCGCGATGAACTCGCCGCGCACCAGACGCGCCATCGAGGGCCAGGACACCACCGCGATCGCGGCGGTGACGCTCAGCACGGTGGGCGAGAAGATCGCCACCAGGACCAGCGCGAACACGAAAGAGGGAATGGTGAGAAAGAATTCGGTCGTCCGCATCAGAAGATCGTCGATGAGCCCGCCGTAATAGCCGGCGAGCGCGCCGAGCGCCACGCCGATCGTGGTTGCGGTCAATGCCGCCGTGACGCCGATCAGGAGCGAGATGCGCGCGCCGTTCAGGATACCGGCAAGGATGTCGCGCCCCGACACGTCGGTGCCGAGCGGAAATTCGCCGAACGGTGTCGCGTAGGGCAGCCCTACCATGTCGAAGGGATCGATCGCGTAGAGGAGCGGGCCCACGATCGCTGAGAGGACGACGAGTGCCAGCACGACTGCGGCGCCGAGGGCCGCGCGGTTCCTCCCGTAGCGGCGAAGGAACGCGCGCATGCCGTTCATTTGTGCACGATCCGCGGGTCGAGCAGGCCATAGGCAAGATCGACCAGAAGGTTGGCGACGACGACGACAAAGGACGAGACGAAGAGGATGCCGAGAAGCAGGTTGAGGTCGCGCTGCAGGAGCGCATCGAAGATCAGCCGCCCGAGCCCGGGCCAGCCGAACACGGTCTCGACCAGGATCGAGCCTCCAAGCATGTTGCCGAACATGACGCCTGCAATGGTGATGACGGGAAGGATGGCGTTGGGGGCCGCGTGCAGCCAGGCGATGGTCCGCTCGGCAAGCCCCTTTGCGCGCGCGGCCGTGATGAACTCCCGCCCCAGGATCTCGAGCATCGAGCTGCGCATGAGCCGCGTATAGACGGCAACATAGAAGAGCGCGAGGCTGACCGCCGGCAGAATAAGGTGGCGCAGCACGTCGAGCGCGTAGGCGAGACCGCTGGCGCTTCGGCTGGTATCCGTCATGCCGTCGGGCGGGAGCCATCCGAGGTCGACCGAGAAGAGCACGATGAGGACGAGGCCGAGCCAGAAGACCGGCGTCGCGTAGGCCACGAGTGCGGCCACGGAGATGACATTGTCCACCAGCGTGCCGTAGCGCCGCGCGGCGGTGACGCCGAGCAATATGCCGAACGCGATGGCGAGGGCGATCGAGCTGACCATGAGCAGAAGGGTCGCCGGCAGGCGGTCGAGGATGAGACCGAGCACCGGGGCCTGCTGGACGTACGAATAGCCGAGGTCGAAGGTGAGAAGCCGCCCGATGTAGAGCAGGAACTGCACGTAGAGCGGCCGGTCGAGGCCGAAGTCGTGCCGCAGCTGCTGAACGAACTCGGCGCTCGCCTGTCCCGACTGGCCGGCGAGCAGCTGCGCCACGTCGCCGGGCGCCAGATGGACCAGCACGAAGTTGAGGACGGCGATCGCCAGCACCACGGGCAGGAGCTGGATCAGCCGCCGCACGAGGAACGACAGGAGCGCAGCGCTCGTCATGGTCCGAGGGCGTGCCGGTCGGCCCTCGGCGCGCGCGCCGCGTCGCGCGATAGCGAGGCTACTTCTCGACCCACACCGAGTCCCAACTGGAATACATGGAAATGCCGTTGGTGATCAGCCCATGCACCCGCTTGTTCCAAACGTTCGTGTAGTACTGGTCGAGGAGAAAGATCTCCGGCATGTCGTGGTGCAGGATCCGCTCGGCCTCGAAGTAGAGCTTCTGGCGCTTGGCCACGTCGCTCTCTCCGGAAGCCTGCTCGAGGATCTCGTCGAGCTTCGGATTGCGATAATCCATGTTGTTGTTGAAGGTGCCGCCTTTCTTGATCGCCGCGGTGGTAAACTCCTGCTCGAACACGATCGAGGGATCGGAGTAATCATGCAGAAAGGCGTTGGCGAGGTCGTAGTCCCAATCGGTGTATACCTGCTTGAGCCAGCTCGCCATGTCCTGGTTGACCAGCGTTACCTCGATGCCGACGTTCCCGAGGGCGAGCTTGACGTATTCGGCGAGCCGGTCGTAGGCCGACCCGTAAGGCAGACCGGCCAATCTGATCTTGAAGCGCATCTTGTCGGCGCCGCGCGGATAGCCTGCCTCGTCCAGAAGCTTGTTCGCTTTCGCCGGGTCGAACTCGTAGGGCGCGAGGCTCTTGTCGTAATAGACGGGATTGGCGTGCACGATGGGATTGTTCGCCGGCTCGCCCTGACCGTAGAAGATGATCGACGCGATCTTCTTGCGATCGAGGCCGAGGCTGATCGCTTCGCGCACCTTGAGCTCGCTCAAGGGCTTCTCGCGCAGGTTCACGAGGAGACCCATAACGGGCCCGAGGCCCTCGCTGCCGTCGTGCGAAATAACGAGGTCCTTGCGCTTGGCGAGCAGTTGCAGCGTGGCGCCCGCGATGGTGTTCATCGGGGCCAGGTCGATCTCGCCGCTCTCGAGGGCCGCGACCTTGGCGTTGTCGTCCGGGATGACGCGCATGACGATGCGGTCGAGATAGGGATGGCCGGGGTTCCAATAGTTCGGGTTGCGCTCGAGGATGAGGTAGCTGCCCTTCTTCCATTCCTTGAGCATGAAGGGACCGGTGCCGATCGGCTGGCGCATGAAGTCCGACTGCCGGAAGGTGGCGAGATCCGTCTTCCCCAGTATATGCTCGGGGAACATCGGCGCCTCGGTCGGCTGGAAAGCCTTCAGGAAGAACGGCACCGCCTTGTCGAGCTTGAAGACGGCCGTGAGCGCATCGGGCGCCTCGACCGCGACGAGGTGCTTGAAATAAATATTGCCCCGCGGATGCATGGGCTTGACGATCTTCTCTATGCTGAACTTCACGTCGGCGCTCGTGAAGGGCTGGCCGTCGTGCCATTTCACGCCGGGCCGGAGCTTGAAGGTGTAGCTCAGTTGATCGGGCGAGATGCTCCAAGACTCGGCGAGGCCCGGCTTGGGGTCGAGCGCCGGTCCGGCATAGGTCAGCAGGCTTTCGAAGATTTTGGTCGACGCGAGCGCAGTCGGCACGGCGGTCGTCGCAATGGTGGAGAGCGCGGTCGGCTCGGGCGTGAAGGAATACGTGAGCGTGCCGCCCTTCGCCACTTCGGCGGCGTGGCCCAGTCCCGGAGTGAGGGTCGCCCAAGCCAGGGCGAAGGCGAGCAAAGCTTTCGGCGTAATGCGCAGCATTGGTTCATCTCCCTGTTCGCGCGACCGGATGCGGGCTCTCTTGTGGAACGGCTGGACGCCCCCGACGATTTCCGGTCTAGTTCCCTGAGGTCCCGGCGGGAACTCCCTCCGGCTCTCCGTTGCACCAAGTCCAAATGAACTCGATGAGATGGCCGATGCAGTCGAGATATTCCTCGACCGCGATCGACTCGTTCGGCTTGTGGATCTCGGCGACGCTTCCCGGACCGAAAACGATCGCGGGAATGCCGCCTTGGTTGACGAGATGGCGCATGTCGCAGGCGAAAGGCCCGGGGCGGATCGCGCGCTCGCCGCCGCGCTCGGCGAGGAGCCCGGCCATCGCCGCAGCGATCGGTATTTGCGGGCTCTGCCGCGTGCTGTCGTCGTGGTGCAGGAACTCGAGCCGGGCGGGATGGTCCTTGAGGAACGGGTCGCTGGCACCCGCGGCGGCGACGCAGTTGCGAAAACCGGCCATGACCTCGTGCACGTCGCCGACCTGCGGCGAGAAATAGGCGCCGCCGCGCAGCACCACCTCGCTCGCCGTCACCGTCTCGTAATGGCCGCCCGCGACCTTGCCGATCACGAGCGAGAAGGGCGCCTGGCCGGGCTCGAGTGCCGCTTCGGGCCGCGCGTTATGCTGTCGCTCGAGCGCGATCAGAGCCTCGATGACGGGGGGCAGCTTCTCGATGGCACTCACGCCCTGCTGCGTGCCGGCCTCCCAGCGCGCGCCGGGTGCGCGCGGTCGGCCCGGCACCGTGACTTGCCAATATAGCCCGCCATAGTGGCTGACTGCGACCTTGTTATTGGTGGGCTCGAGCACGATCGCCGCGTCCGCTCTGAAGCCCCGGCGCACAAGGTCGAGCGTGCCATTGCCGGCATGCTCCTCGTTGACGACGCTCTGCAGCATCACGTCGCCGCGGAGCTCGGCACCCGCGGCCTTGAGATAGGCAAGCGCCATGAGGCTGGCCATGAGGCCGCCCTTCATGTCGGAAGTGCCGCGGCCATAGATGCGCCCGTGCTCGAGCTGGGCCCCGTAGGGCTCGCGCGTCCATTCGCTGAGGGGCTCGACGGTGACCGTGTCGATATGGCCGTTCAAGATGAGCGAGCGCCCGCCGCCGCTTCCGCGGAAGCAGCCGACCACGTTCGGCCGCCCCCGATAGTTGAGCACGGGCTCCAATCCGCTATCGCGGAGTGCTGCATAGCTCGGCAGTCTCTCGTAGGGCAGGATGAGATCGTGCTGCCAGTGCGTCGGATATTGGGCAACCAGGGGAAATCGCGCGAAGAGGGCCTCGATGTCGGGCTCGGCCGCGATCGTCTCTGCACCGGCCTCAGTGAGGAGGTGCCGGATGTGGGCTTGCGCCTCGCCTTCCTCGCCCGTCGGACTGGGGATTCTCACCAAAGCACGCAGGGCCTCGATGCTCCGCTCGCGGCTTTCGCCCGCGAGCCGGAGGGCTGCTCTCAAGGCCGCGGTCACGCAAGACCCCGGAATCGGCGGAAACGGGAATGATGGCTCAATGGAAGGCTGCGGCCAGGCAATGGTGCTCTTGCACCGTTCCCGCTCGTCCAAGCGCGGGGCGATAAAAGCTGGGGTCTGCGGTGCGTCATGTGTCGAGGCGGCTCGATTTCCCGATTTGCTCTCGTTCAGTCGATTATCGGTGGAGCGATTGCCGTCGTTCAAATCGATTCTGTCGATGCCAATCTTTGCGCCGTCTATTCAACTTCCGGCTGTTTTTCTCGGCAATGTCGGGCAGTGGAGAATTTCGAGCCGATAGCGCGCGATCTCGCGCAAAGACGGTCCAGCTATCGCATCTCGCCGAGCGCGTCGTTGAAGCGCTCGCAGAAGGCGTGGCATATGCCTTCGTCGTGCGCGAGCGAGAGGTAGAGCTTCGTCCCCATCGGATTGATGAACACTCCGCGGGAGAACAATCCGAGCATCAGCCGGCGCGCGCGCGCCCTGTCGCCGCGGTTGAGCGAGCGGTAGTCCTTGACCGGCGCGTCCGTGAAAACGACCTGTGCAAGCGGGCCGTCGCCGATGACCTGGGCAATGACTTGGCGCTCGCGCAGCACGGTGCGCAGCGCGTCGCGGAACGATCGCCCGAGCGCGTGCAGCCGCTCGTAGGTGCCGGGTCGGCGCAGCACCGTGAGCGCCGCATTCGCCGCCGCGGCGGAAATGGGATTGCCGCCGAGCGTGGACGCCATCCAGACATACTTGTCCGTGCCGATGCGATGCTCGTTCACCAGCTCCATGATGTCCCGCCGGCCGCCGAAGGCGCCGATCGGGTAACCGCCGCCGAGCGCCTTGCCGTAGGCGACGAGATCGGGAACGACGCCGTAGTACTCCTGGGCGCCGCCATAGGCGAGGCGGAATCCGGTGACGACCTCGTCGAAGATCAGGAGCACGCCGTTCTCCGTCGTGAGCCGTCTCACGCCTTCGAGAAAGCCTGGCTCCGGCGGGGTGCAACGCTGCAAGGGCTCCATGATCACGCCGGCGAGCTCCTCGCGGTGGGTTTGGACGATGGCCGAGGTGTGCTCGAGATCGTTGTAGGGGGCAACCAGGAGCTCGCGATCGACGGACGGCGTGCCGGCGCTGGTGTGCTCGGGCCGCGGAAACTCGAGCATCTCCTTGGGGAAGAGGCTGGTGACGCCGGCCTCGTTGGCGCCGTGATAGGCGCCCTCGAACTTGAGGATCTTCGGCTTCCCCGTGAAAGCGCGGGCCAGGCGCTGGCAATACATGTTTGCCTCGGTGCCCGAGGCGCAGAAGCGCAGGCGCTCGGCCGCCGGGCTCACGCGCCGTATCTCTTCCGCGAGTGCTAAGACCTCGCCGTTCAGATAGGCGAAATTCGAGCCGAGCGGCGCCTGGCGAACGACGGCTGCGACGACCTCCGGGCAGGCGTGGCCGACGAGCGCCGAGCCCCAGCCCATCGAGAAGTCGAGATATTCGCGCCCCTCATGGTCCCACAGCCGGGCACCGTTCCCGCGCGCGATGGCGACGATGGCCTCCTCGGGCAGGCCGAACTCACCGTTCGAGACCCCCGCGGGAAAGACCGCCAGGGCCCGGGCTGCGACATCGCTTGGCATGCGCTTATGCCCCACGATCCGCCGATCGGCCGTAGGGCGGCTCGTCGATCAAGTAGCACGAGGAAGCATCGGGTTGCGGGCAGCTCACCGTTGCGCCTTGAGCCAGCCCATCATGATGCGGTTGAAGACCTCGGGCTGCTCGACGTTGCAGAAGTGACGCGCGTCTGCGATCTCCTCGTAGCGCCCCCCGGGGATGAGCGAGGCAATGCGCTTGTTCTCGGCCGGCGGCGTGCCCGGGTCTCCGGCGCCGCACACCACGAGTGTCGGCACCTTGAGCGAGGGCAGCTTCGAGGTGAAATCGAAGTTGAGGATGGCGGCGGCACAGCCGAGGTAGCCCACGGGCGTGCTGGCCGCGACGGTGTCGTGGACCTCCTTCCAGCGCGCGGGATTGCGCCCCTTGAAGGCATCCGTGAACCAGCGTTCCATGGTGGCCGCGGCAGTCGGGGCGAGCGAGTTCGCTCCCTTGACCGCGGCGATGCGCGGCGCCCACCCCACCTTGGCGTCCGGCAGCGTCGCGGGAAGCGTGTCGCACAGCATGAGCGACTTGAGCTTGGCGCCGTAGGCGATCGCGAAGGCCTGGCCGATCATGCCGCCGATCGAGAGGCCGATGAAGTGCACCTGCTTGATCGCGAGCGCCTCGAGGGCTGCCGCCACGTCGGCGGCGAGGGCCGCCATGGTGTAATCGCCCGGCACGGGGTCGCTGCCGCCGTGCCCGCGCATGTCGAGGCGCAGCACGCGGTATCCGGCGCCGAGCAGGAGGGGCACCTGCTCCGCCCACATGCCGCTGTCGGAGGATAGCGAATGCGTGAAGCAGACGACCGGGCCCTTCTCCGGCCCCATGAGGTCGTAATAAAGGCGGCGTCCCTGGTGCATGAGCAGCATCGCGTCGGTCCTCCCTCTGTGCGACAATCCCGTTCCCGGTGTTGCTGGGATTCTGCTCGGCGGCGGCGGTCCGGTCAATCGCCCAGTACCGACTTTCGCAGAAAGTCGGTACATCGGTCATAAGCTATGTACCCGCCATCGCTGCGCAAATCGCTGTTTTCAAGACTCAGCTTTCGGCGATGGCGGGTACTGGGCGCGCGCTATGAGGGGGAAAAGGCATGACGACCAACAAGAAGAAGCTCTTGATCGCAGATAGCATGGGCAAGGCCGGCTGGGACGTGCTCGCGGCGCGCGACGACATCGAGGCCACATCCTTTTCCCATCTCATCAAGCCTCCGGACTTCGTCCTGCGCATACGGGCGGAGGGCGGAGTCGACGGCGTCATTATCGGGCCGATGCGTTTCGGCGAGGCGGAGCTTGCCGAGGCGCCGCGGCTCCAGGTCGTGGCGCGCATCGGCGTCGGCTACGACTCGGTGGACGTGCCGGCGCTGACCAAAAGGCGGATTCCGCTGATGGTCGTCGGCATCGCCAATTCGCCCTCGGTGGCGGAGCAGGCGATCTTCTTCATGATGACCTTGGCGCGGCGGGGTGCGCACTTCGACGCGATGGTCAAGGAGGGGCGCTGGCCCGAGCGGCTCAAGGTCAAGCCCGTCGATCTTCTCGGCAAGACCGCGCTCATCGTGGGCTTCGGGCGCATCGGCACGCGCACGGCCAAACGCTGCCTCGCCATGGAGATGCGGGTCCTCGTCTACGACCCATATGTGCCGGCGGAGAGCGTGCGCGCGGCGGGATGCGAGCCGGCAAGGGATCTCGACGCGGCCGTAGCGGAGGCCGACTTCGTCACCCTCCATTGCCCGAAGACGCCGGAGACGCTCGCCATGTTCGATGACGCAAGGCTGCGACGCATGAAGCCGACCGCCTACCTCGTCAATACCGCGCGCGGCGGCATCATCGAGGAGACGGCACTCCATGCCGCCCTCAGCGAGGGCCGGCTCGCCGGCGCGGGGCTCGACGTCTTCGCGCTCGAGCCGGCGCCGACCGACAACCCGCTGCTCAAGCTTCCGAACGTCGTCACCGCGCCGCACATGGCCGGCGTCACGGTCGAGGCGGTCGCCCGCATGGCGCTCGCCGCAGTGCGCAACGTCTTGAGCGAGATCGACGGTCAGCCGATCCGCGAGAACGTGATCAACCAGGAGGTGCTCGGTTAGGCGCCCGTGTCGCGCGGGCCGCGCTCACGCGGCACTTTTTAGCTGCTTCCTCTTGTGCTCGGGGCGCTTGCGGCGCTTGGTCGCGAGCGTCTTCGCCGCCTCCTCGAGGAGCGGCCGCAGCTTGCGAGCGGCGAGCGCGCGCGGCAGCCGCCTGCCGTCGAGTGCGGTGATCATGCGCTTGATGAGATCGAAGTCGTGCTCGTCCCGGTACGGCTTGAGATCGAGGTCGTCGGGCACCTTGGTGAGCCGCTCGTCGCCGATCCGTTTCACGTATCTCTGCATGAAGCGGTCGTAATCGCGCCACTCGATGCGATCCGCGCGCACCGCGGCCTGCTCCGCGCGCGTGGCGATCTGATGCGCGTGCAGATAATGCAGGCCGAGCTGGTCGATGAGCGTCTTCTCGACCTCCTCGTGCAGAATGAGGTAGCGGTCGACGGCGATCTCCCGGCCGCGGAACTTGAACGTCCTCGGCAGGTGGCGATCGATGAAGATCGTCTTGCCGTCGACGCTGTAGCCCGCGAGATAGGGAACATCGTGGCTGCGGTCGAGCTTCTTCACCCGCCGCAGGATGGCGTCGAGCGCGCGGTCGAGCATGAGGCCGGAGACGTACCAATCCGGGATGCGGAGCTTCTTGTGCGGTGCTGCGGGATGGCAAGCGTCGGCTGGCATCGCAATCTCCTCCCGCCCTCGCTTGAGGGCGCGCTTGAGCAGGGCATGATCCGGCCAGGGTAGCGATTCCGCCGATTTGCGACAAGGGCGGGCAGCGTCAGCGCGAACAGGCTCACTCGCCGTAGAGCGTCTCGGGGTCGACGATGACTTCGGCGATGGTCTCGAGCCTGCCGCCGCGGAAGGCGGTGAAGAAGCAGCTCCGCCGGCCGGTATGGCAGGCGACCCCCTTCTGGTCGACCTGCAATAGAAGCGCGTCCTGATCGCAATCGAAGCGCAGCTCGACGAGGCGCTGCTCCTGGCCCGAGCGCTCGCCCTTGCGCCAAGGCGCGCGGCGCGAGCGCGACCAGTAGCACACCCGGCCGGTGCTGAGGGTCTCGGCGACCGCGGCGCGGTCCATCCAAGCGAACATGAGCACCTCGCCGGTGTCGAACTGCTGGGCGATAGCGCCGATCAGGCCGTCTTGATCGAAGGCAAGTGCTGCAAGCACCTCGTCGATCGCCTTTCTGCCCGCAACCTTGCGCTCCTCGGCCATGACGCTGCCCATCGCCCTATGCCGCCTTGTGCAGGGCCGCGAAGCCGCGCTCGAGATCGGCGATCTGGTCGGCGGAATCCTCGAGGCCGGCGTGCAGCCGCAAGTAGGGGCCTGACGCCTGCCAGGGCACGGCGCTGCGCGCGCCCTCAGGCTTGGCCGGCACGATCAGGCTCTCGTAGCCGCCCCAGCTGTAGCCGAGGCCGAAGAGCTCGAGCGCGTCGATCAAAGCATCGACGGCCTCTTTGCGGAACGGCCGCAACATCACGCCGAAGAGCCCCGAGGCGCCAGTGAAATCCCGTTTCCACAGCCGGTAGCCGGGGTCCTGCGGCAATGCCGGATGCACGACGCGCGTGACCTCGGGCCTGCCCTGGAGCCAGCGCGCGAGCTTGAGCCCATTCTCCTGGTGGCGTGCGAGGCGCACCGCGAGCGTGCGGATGCCGCGCTGGCCCAGGTAACAGTCATCGGGCCCGGCGCAAAGGCCGAGCTTGACCGCGGTCGTCTTGACCGACTGCCAATGCTCCTCGCTCGCGAGCGTGATCGCGCCCAGCATGGCATCCGAGTGTCCCACGATATATTTGGTCGCCGCCTGCACGGAGATGTCGACGCCGTGGGCGAAGGGCTGGAAATAGAGCCCAGCACTCCAGGTGTTGTCGGTCATGACGAGGGCGCCCTTGGCGTGCGCCGCAAGCGCGATCGCCGGGATGTCCTGCACCTCGAAGGTGAGCGAGCCGGGCGATTCGGTGCAAACGAGGCGCGTGCTCTTGCGCATGAGCGTTGCGATCGCGCCGCCGATCAGCGGATCGAAATAGGTGGTCTCGACGCCGAAGCGCGTGAGAAACTCGTCGCAGAATTTGCGCAAGGGGCCGTAGACGCTGTCGCTCACCAGGATGTGGTCGCCGCTCTTGACGAACGCGAGCACGGCGGTGGTCAGCGCGTTCAAGCCGGACGCGAGGGAGACCGTGCGAAAGCCGCCCTCGAGTGCGGCGACCGCTTCCTCGAAGGCCCACGTCGTCGGCGTGCCCATGCGGCCGTAAGTGACTCCCTCGAGTAGATGCTTGCGCGCCTCGTCGTGCGCGGCCATCGAGGAAAAGAGCACGGTCGAGGCGCGATAGACGGGCGGATTGACGATGCCGAAGTTCTCCTTCGGCCGACGGCCCGCGGTGGTGACGATGGTTTCCTTTTTCATGGACCGGCTGCTGTCAGGGGGCTCCCCAGATGAGGCGCAGTGTGGCATTGCGGGGCGTCGTGCGCCAGGGGGCATAAGACAGCGGGAGAAACGCTGCTAGAGTTGGCGCGACGGCGGTTGCCTGCCGACGCCATCGATTTCCTGCGATCCGCGGACAACGGGCAGATTGGGGGGCACGCTATGGCCGAGCTGCTCAAAATCGAGACCGGGCCGGGTCTCGTCTTTGATGCCTTTGTCGATGGGTCGGCAAATGGGCCCCTCGTGTTGCTGCTCCACGGCTTTGCGGAATCATTCCACATGTGGCGCGCGCAGCTCCCCGCCTTGGCGGCGGCGGGATACCGCGCGGTGGCGCCGAGCCAGCGCGGCTATTCTCCGGGCGCGCGGCCGGACGCGGCCGACACCGCCAACTACCGCTTCGACCGGCTGGTTGCCGATGCGATCGACTTGGTGGCCGCGTGCGGTCACGCCAAATCCCGCTTTCACCTCGTCGGCCATGACTGGGGCGCCAGCATCGCGTGGGGAATAGCGGACCGTTATCCGGACCGCGTCGCCTCCCTTACCGTCTTGTCGCGCCCGCATCCCAACGCGTTCAATCGCGCGCTGCGGATGCCGGACGGCGAGCAGGCGCGGCGCTCGCGCCATCATAAGGCCTTTCTCGAGCCCGATGCGGGGCCGCTTCTGTTGGCCGACGGTGCGCGGCGCTTGCGTGAGCGGCTGGGCAAGTCCGGCGTTCCGGCTGTCGCGATCGAGCAATACCTCTCTGTGCTCGGCAACGAAGCGGCGATGGAAGCGGCGCTTGCGTGGTACCGCGCGCGCGGTGCCATCCGCGCGCCGCTCGGCGTGATCGGCGTTCCGGTCCTCTACATCTGGGGGGACGCCGACGACACCGTCGGGCGCGCGGCGGCGGAGGGTACGGGCGAGTTCGTATCCGGCCCCTACCAGTTCGAAATCCTCTCGGACATCGGTCATTTTGCCGCCGACCAGGCTCCGGACCGGGTCAACGGCCTGCTGCTCGCACACCTCGCCAAGTATCCGGTGTAGACGGACGAGGCAGAACACCCGATACCGCGGGACTGTCCGTCATTTCCCCGCAGCCGGTGCCCTTTCGAGGGCGGGGTCGTGACCGAGCACGAGCACGATGACAGCACCCATGACCGCAAGGGCTGCAATCAGCAATAGCCCGCCGGCGAAGCTTCCCGTCGCGTCCTTGATCCAGCCCATGGCATAGGGCCCGAAGAAGCCCGAGAGATTGCCGAGCGAGTTGATCACGGCGATGCCGGCGGCGGCGGCGGTGCCGGACAGCACAGCGGTCGGCAGGGTCCAGAACACCGGCAGAATCGCGAACACGCCGCAGGCGCCGATGGTGAAGGCAACGACGGTCAGCGTCGGGTCTCTGGTCAGCGTGGAGCCGGCGATGCCGGCGGCGGCGATCAGGAGGGCTAAGGCAGCATGGCCCTTGCGCTCGGCCTTGGCGTCCGAGCGACGGCCGTACCAGACCATGAACACGGCGCCGACGGCGTAGGGGATGGCCGTGACCCAGCCGGTCATGGCATTCGAGAGTCCGAAGGCCTTGATGATCTGCGGCAGCCAGAAGCCGACGCCGTAGAGGCAGGCCACCGCGCCGAAATAGACGAGCGACAGTGCCCACACGCGCGGATTGAGCATGGCCTGCCAGACCGAGAGGTCGTGCACCGCCTCGCGCTGCCGGCGTTCGGCCTCGAGGCGGCCGCTCAGCCAGGCGCGCTCGTCCGCCGCCAGCCAGTGCGCGTCGGCCGGCCGGTCGGTGAGATAGAAATAGGTGACGATGGCGAGCAGCATCGCGGGTGCGGCCTCGATGAGAAAGAGCCACTGCCAGCCCGCGAAGCCGCCGACGCCGTCCATGCCGAGGATCATGCCGGAAATCGGCGCGCCGATGGCCGAGGAGACCGGGACCGCGGCCATGAAGGCGCCGATGATGCGGCCGCGGTAGACCGAGGGGAACCACAGCGTCAGGTAAAAGATGATGCCGGGGAAGAAGCCGGCCTCGGCGAAGCCGAGCAGCGCGCGGAGCACGTAGAAAGTGGTCCCGTCGCTGAGCCCGGTCGCGCGGGCGATGCCGGGGATGAACGCCGTCAGGCCGGAGAGGATGCCCCAGCTGATCATGATGCGCGCGATCCACTTGCGGGCCCCGAAGCGGTCGAGGCACAGATTCGAGGGCACCTCGAAGAGGAAATAGGCGAGGAAGAAGATGCCGGACCCGAAGCCGAACATGGTCGCGGTCAGACCGAGCGCCTTGTTCATCGTGAGCGCGGCGAAGCCGACGTTCACGCGGTCGAGATAGGCGATGAAATAGCAAACGATCAGGAAGGGAATCAGCCGCGCCGACGCCTTCCGGATGGTCCGGGCTTCCAAATCCTGCATGTGTGCTCTTGCTCGCCTGAACCGGCTGTGGTTGACCGAGACGTCCCGTTTGGTCGCCTCTCCGTGTGCAATTCTGTGCAGAGTTGCGTGCTTCTGGCAAGGCATTGCTCTTGCATATCCATCAAACCTTGAAGATCGCGCCGGCGCTGGCGGCGGGTGCCGCTACCGAGCTTTGGGAAATTTCTGATATGGTGAAGCTGTTGGAGGATTGGGGGCGGGACGATGGATGAGACGAGCCGGGCGCGGATTCCCGTCGAGATCGAGCGTGCTCTCGCCGCGACCGACGAGGTTCGTGCATTGATCGGCGAGCTCGATCAAGAGCTTTCAGAGAATTACGCTGCCGAGCAGCGACACGGGCTTGCATTGGCTGCGATCTTTCAGCCGCATGTCAGATTTTTCGTGGCCCGTATGAGAGGATCACCCGTAGGCTGCGGCGGGGTGGCCTTGTTTTCCGATTTCGCCGAGATAAAGCGCATGTACGTGCGCAGCGAAGCGCGCGGGCAAGGCGTGGCCGATGCCATCATCGCGAGACTGGCGGCGGAGGCATCGGATGCCGGCCTGACCGTGTTGCGGCTGGAGACCGGAACGCGCCAGCTCGCGGCCCTTCGCTTTTATCGACGCTGCGGGTTCCAGCCGTGCAAAGTGTTCGAACCCTATTCGTCCATGCCGCCGCACACCATCGTAACCAGCATCTTTCTCGAAAAGCGACTTGTCCAATTATGAGACGCCGTTAACTCAAGCTGCACCACACGCCCGCACGTGGGTCGCGCGTCGCCGCCTGCAGAGCGGTCCTCAGCCCTTGTAGGGGATCACGCCCGTCGCCCGCGGATCGTCGATCGTCCTCGTCTCCTGCCGGTAGGCGACGAGACCCGCCTTCTGGTAGGTCTGCAGCGCGCGCGGATGGTCGAGGTTGCAGGTGTGGACCCAGAGCCGGCGCGGGCGGTAGCGCCACGCCGTGTCGATCGTCCAGTCGAGGAGATAGCCGCCGAGGTCCGTGCCGATGAAATCGGGCACGAGGCCGAGATACGCGAGCTCGATCTCGTCGTCCGTGCGCCGGTCGAGCTCGGCGTAGCCGGCGGGAACGCCGCCCGCGTAGAGCACGTAGATCTCGACGCGCGCATCGTGGATCACGGCCGCGAGGGCCGCATCGTCCATCAGGCGCCGCTCGTACCAGAGCCACGGCTCGCCGACCGTGTTGTAAAGATAACGATAGAAATGAACCGGCATCGCCTCGGCGCGCAAAAGGGCGAGCTTGCGCTTGGGTGCCGGGTGCGGCGGGCGCGTAGGCGCTGCGCGCATCTCGAGATAGGTGACGGTGAGCTCGAGCTTGCCGTCGGATCGGGGTGGCGGGATGGCGGGCATAGGCGCTCGCTCAGGCCTCGGGCGGGGTGAGCCAGCGCTGCAAGACGGCGACGGGCGAGCGCTCGTAGCCGAGCCGCTCATAGAAGCTCGTGGCGGCCAGGTTGCCCGGGCGCACGAGGAGCTGCACCTTGCGCACGCCGAGCCCCTTGAGCCACTCCTCGGCGTGACGCACGATCAGGCGGCCGAGCCCGCCCTTGCGCAGCCGGGGTGTTACGGCCACGTAGTAAAGCCAGCCGCGATGGCCGTCGTGGCCGGCCATGGCACTTGCGATCACGCGCCCTTGCTCGTCCTCGCCGACGAAGACCTCGCCGTGGGCGCTCTCGCGGCAGAAGGCGATGTCTTGCTCCGGGTCGTTATAGGGGACGACGAGACCGCACGCGCGCCAGAGCGCGGCGATTGCCTCGAGGTCGCCCGCGCGGTATGGGCGGATGCGCAACACCGCGGCTCAGCTCGCCGCACCCGCCGCAGCACCCGCCTCGACCGGCGTGTCGCTGCGCGCACCCCATTCGCTCCACGAGCCGTCGTAGACCGCCACGTCCTCGTGGCCGAGGAGGAAGAGGCCGAGCGCCAAGAGCGACGCCGTGACGCCGGAGCCGCAGCTGGTGACGACCGGTCGCCGCATGTCGACGCCGCTCTCCTTGAAGAGTCGCGCGAGCTCGTCGGCAGGCCGCATGGTGCCCGACGCGGCATCGATGATGAGGTCATAGGGCAGGTTGAGGCTGCGCGGGATATGGCCGCCGCGCAGGCCCGCGCGCGGCTCGGGCTCGGTGCCGGCAAAGCGGCCGCGCGAGCGGGCGTCGAGCACCTGCTCGCGCGCGTTCGCGATGTTGCGTTTGATCTCCTCGAGGTCGCGCACGAGGGCGTGGTTGAAGCGCGCGGTGAAATGCCGCTCGCGCGGCATCGGTTTGTCGCTCTCGAGGGGGCGGCCCTCCTTGAGCCATTTCCTCAAGCCGCCGTCGAGGACCGCCACGTCGTCGTGCCCGAAGACGCGGAACGTCCACCACACGCGCGCTGCACTCGCCATCACCCCGCCGTCGTAGACGATGATGCGGATGCCGTCGCCGAGCCCCATCTTGCGCACGCGCGCGGCGAATTTCTCGGCGCTCGGCAGCATGTGGGGCAGCGGGCTCGAGGTATCGGCGATGTCGTCGATGTCGAAGAAGACCGCACCCGGGATGTGCTGCTTGGCGTACTCCGCCTTGGCATCGCGCTTGAGCGTGGGCAAATACCACGAGGCGTCGACCACCCGCACGTCGGGTGCGGAGAGATGGCGGGTGAGCCACTCGGTCGTGACGAGCGCCTCCTTGTTGACGTACTCCATGGCGTTTCCTCGCGATTGTCTTATTTCCCCGGGCCGGGTCAGGCGAGCCAGCTCGGCACCGGCAATTTCTTCGAGCGCAGGAACTCGGGATTGAACAGCTTGCTTTGGTAGCGCGTGCCGTAGTCGCAAAGGATGGTCACGACGGTATGGCCCGGGCCGAGCTCGCGGGCGAGCCTGATGGCGCCCGCGACATTGATGCCGGTGGAGCCGCCCACGCACAGCCCCTCGTCCTTGAGCAGCGCGAAGATGAGGGGAAGGGCCTCCTCGTCGGGAACCTGGCAGGGAAAGTCGATCGGCGCGCCCTCGATGTTCTTGGTGATGCGGCCCTGGCCGATGCCCTCCGTGATCGAGCTGCCCTCCACCTTGATGGTGCCGAACCTGAACCAATTGTAGTTGGTCGAGCCCAACGGGTCGGCGAGCCCGATCATGACCTTCGCCTTGCGCTCCTTGAGGAAATTCGCGACGCCTGCGAGCGTGCCGCCGGTGCCGGCCGAGCAGATGAAGCCGTCCACCTTGCCCTCGGTCTGCTCCCAGATCTCTGGCCCGGTCGTCTCGTAATGGCCGCGCCGGTTGGCGATATTGTCGAACTGATTGGCCCAAATGGCGCCCTGCGGCTCGCGCTTGGCGAGCTCGTTCGCCATACGCTCGGAAACGTGCACGTAATTGCCGGGATCCTTGTAGGGGACGGCGGGTACCAAGTGAAGCTCGGCACCGCAGAGCCGTAGCATGTCCTTCTTCTCCTGGCTCTGCGTCTCCGGCATGACGATCACGGTGCGGTAGCCGCGCGCGTTGCCGACGAGCGCCAGGCCGATGCCGGTATTGCCCGCGGTACCCTCGACGATGACGCCTCCCGGGCGCAAGGTGCCGCGCGCCTCGGCGTCCTTGATGATGGCCAGGGCCGCGCGGTCCTTGACCGAGCCGCCCGGATTGAGGAACTCGGCCTTGCCGAGGATGGTGCAGCCGGTCAACTCGGACGCGTGGTGCAGCTTGATGAGCGGGGTGTTGCCGATGCTCCCGACGAAGCCGTCTCGGATTTGCATGGGGGACCTTTACCGGGTCGTTTCCTCTCCCGGCACAGTAGCCAGAGCCTCAGGGCCGATCAAGCGACAGCCTCGACGAGTGCGGCCATCGGCTTGACGGGTGCCGCCTTGACGGGTTCCGGCCCCGGCCCCGGCGCGCTATACTGCCGGGTTGCGGGCAAAAGGACGCGCACTATGCACACGATCGATCTCAGCCGGTGGCGGCACGAGCACGTTTTCCTCGGCCGCTCGCACCGCAAGAACGAGCGCAAGGCCTGGGCCGTGATCGGCCTCACCGCGACCATGATGGTGGTCGAGCTCGTGGCGGGCTCGCTTTACGGCTCGATGGCGCTCCTCGCCGACGGCTGGCACATGGCGACGCACGTGGGGGCACTCGGCATCACGGCCCTCGCCTACTATTACGCGCGCCGGCACGCGAGCGACCCTGCCTTCTCCTTCGGCACCGGCAAATTCGGCGATCTCGCCGGCTTCTCGAGTGCCATGATCCTCGCCGTCATCTCTTTGATCATCGCCTATCAATCGGTGACACGCCTTTTCGCGCCCGTCACCATCTCCTTCGACGAGGCGATCCTCGTGGCCTCAGTCGGCCTCTGCGTCAATCTCCTGAGCGCCTATCTGCTGCATGAGCGCCTGGAGGGCGGAGACAGCCCCGACCGCCACGGGCATGAGGCGACCGCTGCTCACCAGCATGGGCACTCCCATGGCCATCGCGAGGATCATGATCACGCCCAGCATCGCGACTACAACATTCGCTCGGCCCACCTCCACGTGCTCGCCGACGGGCTCACCTCGTTCCTTGCGGTCATCGCACTGGTGACCGGGCGCAATTACGGCTGGGTCTGGATGGATCCGATGATGGGTATCGTCGGCTCCATCGTGATCGCGCGCTGGTCCTACGGGCTCATGCGCGACTCCGCGAAGGTCTTGCTCGATGCCCAGGCGAGCCCTGAGCTCGCCGCCGAGATACGCCGCGCGGTCGAGGCGGGGAGCGAGGACCGCGTCGCCGACCTCCATCTCTGGCGCTTGGGCCCCGGCCATTTCGGGGCCATCGTCTCGATCGTGAGCGATCGCCCGCGCCCCGCGTCCGAGTTCAAGAGCAGGCTCGCGCACCGGCGCGAGCTCGCGCACCTGACCGTCGAGGTCAATGCCTGTCCGACCCACCATGCGGCGTGAGGAGTGACCCGCGTGTTGCGGCAAGCTGGGCTTTGCCTGGCGCTGCTGGCGCTTCTCTCGGCGGCCGGCTGCTCACGTTCGCATTCGGATAATCCGCCGCACCGCGCCATCTTCAGCCCGAACGGCGAGCCGCTTTCCGGCGGGCCGCTCGGCTTTCCCAAATGCGAGACGGCGATGGGCGGTTGGTTCGACCGCCTCGACACCGCGCACAAGGGTGCGATCGACCGCGCGACCTTCCTTGCCGATGCGCGCCGCCAGTTCAAGGCGATGGACCTCAACGGCGACGGCGTCCTCACGCCGGAGGTTCTGCTGCGCTACCGCGAGCCCTATTCGGCGGGCGTGGCACCGCAACAAGTCGCGCGCGACAGCGAGAGCGACAGCGACAAGACGGGACATCCCGGCCACATGAAGAAGCCTGGCTCGGGCCGCACGGACACCGGCGGCGTCGACATCTCGCGCGACGTCCCTGATCCGGTGATGTCCGCGGATACGAGCCTGCGCTTGCAGGTCACCGAGCCTGAATTCTTGCGGCACGCCGGCAAGGTCTTCGATTCCCTCAATGCGAGCCAAGACGGGCAGCTCAGCCGCGCGCAGGCGCTAGAATGGTGCAGCATCACCGCGCCACCCCCGAGCAGCGGTGGCTGGCTCGGCATCTTCTGACGCGCGCGCGGCTGTCTCAGCTCCAGCGTTGGCGCAATGCTTGATGCTCGAGCTCGAGCCAGAGCAGCGCGTTGACGGTGATCGAGTCCTGGATGTCGTCGTTCTTGCGCCGCAGGGCGAAGGCCTCGGCCACGGGGAGGACGATGACGCGGATGTCTTCGTGCTCGCGGCCGATGCCGTGAATGCCGCCGGCGTTCGAGGCGTCGACGCGGCCGCAAAAGAGCGCGACCGTCTCGGAGCACGCGCCCGGCGAGGTCAAGTAGGTCGTGATGGGAACGAGGTCGGTGATGGCGACCCCCGCCTCCTCGACCGCCTCCCGGCGCACCGTCGCCTCGGCACTTTCGTCGGGATCGACGATGCCCGCCACGATCTCGGTGATCCATGGGCCGCGCCCGGCGCCGAAGGCGCCCATACGGAACTGCCGGATCAGGACCACGGCATCGAGCCGCGGATCGTAGAGCAGAACGCCGGCGGCCGCGCCGCGCACGAAGAGCTCGCGCTCGATGACGCCGCTCCAGCCGCCGGCGTGGAGCCGGTGCCGGAGCGTGAAGCGCTCGAGGCTGAAGAAGCCCTGATAGAGCCTCTCGTGCGAAAGAATCTCGACATCGTCCCTGGTCATCCTTGTCCTCGTCGGCTGGGGCGCGCCATATTAACCGTGCGCTCCGGAAAGCACAGCCTGCCGTGATCGCTCGGCAAGGCCGAGCTGCATCGACCGGCAGCGCGCACGGGGAGGGGACCATGGCAAGACGAGCCGAGCGCGTCGATTTTGAGGGCAGCGGCGGCCAGCGTCTCGCGGCCCTCCTCGAGCTGCCGGCGGCAACGCCGCGCGCTTATGCGCTCTTCGCCCATTGTTTCACCTGCTCGAAGGACATCTTCGCCGCGGCGCGCATCGCGGGCGGCCTCGCGGAGCGCGGCTTTGCCGTGCTGCGCTTCGATTTCACCGGTCTCGGCGCAAGCGAGGGCGAGTTCGCCAACACCAATTTCTCCTCGAACCTCGGCGATCTCGTCGCCGCGGCCGATTTCCTGCGCGAGCACCACGCGGCGCCGAAGCTCCTCATCGGCCACAGCCTGGGCGGTGCCGCCGTGCTGGCCGCGGCCGCCCGCGTGCCGGAGGCGACCGCGGTCGCGACCATCGCGGCGCCCGCCGAGCCGGACCATGTGAGGCAGCTCTTGGGCGAGCGCGCCGCCGAGATCGAGGCCGCGGGGGAGGCGGAGGTCTCGATCGGCGGCCGGCCCTTCCGCATCAAGCGGCAGTTCCTCGAGGACATCACACGGCACCGCCTCGAGGACGCCATCCGCGACTTGCGCAAGGCGCTCATCATCTTTCACGCGCCGCGCGACGAGATCGTGGGCATCGAGAATGCGACGCGCATCTTCGAGGCGGCGCGCCACCCCAAGAGCTTCGTCTCGCTCGACCAGGCGGACCATCTCTTGCGCCGGCGCGAGGATGCCGAATTCGTGGCGGAGGTGCTGGCCGCCTGGGCCCAGCGCTATGTGGGCGCCGCGCAAGGAGCGGCACTGCCAGACATAGCCCCGACCCGGGCGGGCGAAGTCGTGGTGGCCGAGACGCGCGAAGGGCGCTTTAGCGAAGCGATCACGGTCGGCCGCCACCGCCTCGCTGCAGACGAGCCCGAGGCCGCAGGCGGCAACGACAGCGGCCCTGGGCCTTACGATTATCTCCTGGCCGCCCTCGGCGCCTGCACCGCGATGACGCTTCGCCTCTATGCCGAGCGCAAGGGCCTGCCGCTTGCGCGCACGATCGTGCGCCTCAGCCACCGCAAGATCCACGCCGAGGACTGCGCCGAGTGCGAGACCAAGGAGGGCATGCTCGACCGCATCGAGCGCCTGATCGAGCTCGAGGGACCGCTCGACGCCGCCGGGCGCCAGCGCCTGATGGAGATCGCCGACAAGTGCCCGGTGCACCGCACGCTCACCTCCGAGATCAGCATCGTGACGACGCTCGCCCCCGGCGGCGGTACGGCGTGACGGCGGCCGGCGTGACGAGCTCAGCACCCGGCTCGGTTGTCGAGTTCTATTTCGGGCTGGGCAGCCGTTATTCCTATCTCGCGGCGAGCCAGTTGACCGCACTCGCCGCCGAGACCGGCGCCGCGTTCGACTGGCTCCCGGTCGATAGCGCCAAGCTCATCGAGACGCGGGGCGACAATCCCTTCAAGGCGGGAAAAGCCGCGGGGCAATATGACTGGGGCTATCGGCGGCGCGATGCCGAGGCGTGGGCGGAGTATTACGGCATTGCCTTCCGCGAGCCCCACGGGCGTCTGGCACTCGAGCCCGACCTGTTGTCGCGCGCCGCCGTCACGGCGCGGCGCCTGGGCGCGGTCGAAGGATACGCGCGCGCGCTGTTCGCGGCGATCTTCGTGGAAGAGCGAGCGCGGATCGACCGCGCACTTTGCGCGGAGCTGGCCGAGCGGGCCGGCCTCGAGCGCGCCCGCTTCGAGGCGGAGCTTGACAGCCGCGCGAGCAGGGCCGAGCAAGAGCGCATCTTGCGCCAAGCGCTCGCACGCGGGGCCTTCGGGGTCCCGACCTTTATCGCGGGCGACCGGCTCTTTTGGGGCAATGACCGGCTGGCGCTGCTGCGCCGTCATCTCATGCGCAAAGGGAGGATTGGATGAAAGCCGTGGGCTACTACCGCTCCTTGCCGATCGGCGAGGCGAAGTCGCTCCTCGACCTCGAGCTCGAGAAGCCGGCGCCGAGCGGGCGCGACCTTCTCGTCAAGATCGAGGCCGTGTCGGTCAACCCGGTCGATACCAAGGTGCGGCTGCGCGCCCAGCCCGAGCCGGGCAAGGCCAAGGTGCTCGGCTTCGACGGCGCCGGCACGGTCGAGGCCGTGGGACCGGGCTCAAGCCTCTTCAAGCCCGGCGACAAGGTCTGGTACGCAGGCAGCATCCTGCGCCAAGGGACGAACGCCGAGTTCCATCTCGTCGACGAGCGCATCGTGGGCGCCATGCCGAAGCGCCTCTCCTTCGCCGAGGCCGCGGCCCTTCCGCTCACCGCGATCACCGCCTGGGAGATGCTGTTCGACCGCTTCGGCATCCGCATCGGCAAGCCCGCAGCAGGGGGTGCGCTTCTTATCATCGGAGGTGCCGGTGGTGTGGGCTCGATCGCCATCCAATTGGCGCGCCGGCTTACCGGGCTTGCGGTCATCGCCACGGCCTCGCGGCCCGAGACCAGGGCCTGGTGCCTCGAGCTTGGCGCGCACCACGTCGTGGATCATGGCCAGCCCCTCGCCCCGCAGCTCGCGGCCCTCGGCTTTCCGAGCGTCGAGTACGTCTTCGGCGTCACCGCGACCGACCGGCACCTCGCGGAGATCGTCGAGATCGTGGCACCCCAGGGCAAGTTCGGCCTGATCGACGACCCCAAGTCCCTCGATGCGATGCCCTTCAAGCGCAAGGCCGTGTCCATTCACTGGGAGGCGATGTTCGCGCGTTCCATGTTCGAGACGCCCGATATGATCGCCCAACACCGCCTGCTCAACGAGGTTTCCGCCCTTGTCGACGACGGCTTGATCCGCACGACCGCGACCGAGACGATGGGCCGGATCGATGCCGCGACGCTCAGGAAGGCGCATGCGCTCATCGAGAGCGGCCGCGCGCGCGGCAAGGTCGTGCTCGCGGGATTCTGAGAGGTAGAGGGTCCGTCTCCGCTCAATGGAAGTCGCGCGAGGGATAAAGCTGCCGTTCGGACGGTGCCGCGCGCGCGCCCTCGAGTGGGGTCATGAGGTCCCTCAAGTAGTACGAAAGGTCGGCCAAGCGCTCGGCGATGACGTGGATGACGATGCCTTCGCGCTGCAGCCGTCCCGTCGCCGCCATGAGACGCGAGGCGAGCACCACCCGGTGGAAGCGCTCGAAGATGTCGGGCCAGATGATGACGTTGGCGGGGCCGCTCTCGTCCTCGAGGGTTGCGAAGATGACGCCTCTGGCACTCCCCGGCCGCTGGCGCACGAGCACCAGGCCCGCGACCGTGACCCGCTTGCCGTCGGCCGTCGTCGCGAGCTCGGCGTGGGGGGTAACGCCGTCCCGCGCCAGACGCTCGCGCAGGAGCGCCAGGGGATGGGTCTTGAGCGAGAGCCTGAGCGTCGCGTAATCCGCGGCCACCTCCTCGCCGAGGGCCGCCGGCGGCAAGGTCACCTCCGGCTCGGGCGCGAGCGTGCGCAGCGCGGCCGCGGCGAAGAGGGGAAGCGGCGCCTCGTCGAGCGCCTGCACGGCCCAGAGTGCTGCGCGCCGGTCGAGCCCGAGCGAGCCCATGGCATCGGCCTCTGCCAGGCGCTCGAGCGCCGCGGGGCCCAGGCGCGCGCGCCGCTTTAGTGCTGCGGCATCGCCATAGCCGCCCTCGCGCCGGGCGACGAGACGCGCGATGTCGGCCTCCCTGAGGCCTTTGACTTGGCGGAAGCCGAGGCGGAGGGCGAGTGCCTGTAGGTTACCCCCCTCCCTAACCCTCCCCCTCAAGGGGGGAGGGGGAGCGTCGGCATGCTCGCTAACTTCCCCCTCCCCCTTGAGGGGGGAGGGTTGGGGTGGGGGTGATGCTCGGCCTGCCGAAATTTGCTTTTCGCCGACAGGCCCGATCTCCTCCAGCGTACAGTCCCACAGGCTGTGGTTCACGTCCGGGGGGCGCACCTCGACTCCGTGCTCGCGCGCGTCGCGCACGATCTGGGCCGGCGCATAGAAGCCCATGGGCTGGCTGTTGAGGAGGGCCGCGGCGAAGATTTCGGGGTGGCGGCACTTGAGCCAGGCGGAGACATAGACGAGAAGCGCGAAGCTCGCCGCGTGGCTCTCGGGGAAGCCGTACTCGCCGAAGCCCTCGATCTGGTGGAAGCAGCGTTCGGCGAAGTCGCGCGCATAGCCGCGCGCGATCATGCCCTCCACCATCTTGACGCGGAAGCTGTTGATCTTGCCGGTCTTGCGGAAGGTCGCCATGGCGCGGCGCAGCTGGTCGGCTTCGGACGGCGTGAAGCCCGCGGCCACGATCGCGATCTTCATCGCCTGCTCCTGGAAGAGCGGCACGCCGAGCGTCTTGGCGAGCACCTGGCGGAGCTCGTCCGAGGGATAATCGACCTTCTCCTCGCCGTTGCGGCGGCGCAAGTAGGGATGGACCATGTCGCCCTGGATCGGGCCCGGCCGCACGATCGCGACCTCGACCACGAGATCGTAGAAGTCGCGGGGCTTCATGCGGGGCAGGAAGCTCATCTGGGCGCGGCTCTCGACCTGGAAGACGCCGATCGAGTCCGCCCGGCACAGCATGTCGTAGACGGCCGGCTCCTCGGCCGGCACGGTTGCCAGGCTCAAGCTCTCGCCCTTGTGCCGCGAGAGGAGGGCGAAGCTCTTGCTGATGCAAGTGAGCATGCCGAGCGCCAGCACGTCGATCTTGAGCATGCCGAGCGCGTCGAGGTCGTCCTTGTCCCACTCGATCATGGTGCGCTCGGGCATGGCGGCGTTCTCGATCGGCACCACCTCGGAAAGCGGGCTCCGGGTGATGACGAAGCCTCCCACGTGCTGGGAGAGATGGCGCGGGAAGCCGACGAGCGCGGCTGCGAGCCGGAGCGTCGTCCTGAGGCGCTCCTCGGCGGGGTCGAGACCGAGCTCGCGCACGCGCTTCGGGTCGATGCCGTCCTCGCTCCAGCCCCACACGGTGTCGGCAAGGGCACCCACCACGTCGAGGGAGAGGCCCATCGCCTTGCCGACCTCGCGCACGGCACTCTTGGCACGGTAGCAGATCACGGTCGCCGCGATGCCGGCGCGCTCGCGGCCATACTTCGCGTAGACGTACTGGATGACCTCCTCGCGCCGCTCGTGCTCGAAGTCGACGTCGATGTCGGGGGGCTCGTTGCGCTCGGCGCTCACGAAGCGCTCGAAGAGGAGGTCGAGCCGGCTGGGGTCGACCGCGGTGATGCCGAGGCAATAGCACACCGCTGAATTGGCGGCGGAGCCGCGCCCCTGGCAGAGGATGCCCTCTCGGCGCGCGAAGCGCACGATGTCGTAGACGGTGAGGAAATAGGGCGCGTAGCCGAGCTCGCCGATGAGTGCCAACTCGTGCTCGAGCTGCGCCCGCACCTTGTCGGGAATGCCCGAGGGATAGCGCTCGGCCGCCCCCGCCCAGCTCGCGCGCGCGAGGTAGTCCTGCGGCGTAAGACCGTCGGGGCAGGGATCGACGGGGTATTCGTAACGCAGCTCGTCGAGGGAGAAATGCGTGCGCTCGACGATCTCCAGCGTGCGCAGGACCGCGTGCGCATGGTGGCGGAAGAGGCGCGCCATCTCGTCGGGCGATTTGAGATGGCGCTCCGCATTGGCAAAAAGACGAAAGCCCGCCTCGTCGATCGTGCATTTTTCGCGGATGCAGGTGAGCACGTCCTGGAGCGCGCGCCGCGCCGGGGCATGCGCGTGCACGTCGTTGGTCGCGACGAGGGAGATGCGGAGGCGCCCGGCGAGCTCGGCCAAGCGCTGGATGCGCGCGCCGTCGTCGCCGCGATAGAGATGGTGGGCGGCGAGATAGAGGCGGTCGCCGAGTGTGGACTTGAGCTTGTCGAGCGCGCGCTCGAAATCCTCGCCGAAGTCTTCCGGCGGCAGCGCCACGACGAGCTTCCCCTCGGCGTGGGCGAGGAGGTCGGCGAGCGTCAGGCGGCACTCGCCCTTCTTGGCCCGGCGCTTGCCGCGCGTGAGCAGGGTCGAGAGCCGGGCGTAGGCAGCGCGGTCGCCGGGATAGGCAAGGAGGCTCGGCCCGTCCTCGAGATCGAGACGCGCGCCGACGACGAGGCGCAGGCCCGTCTTGCGCGCCGCCGCGTGCGCGCGCACGATACCCGCGAGCGAATTGCGGTCCGTCACGGCAAGCGCTCCGTAGCCGAGCTCGGCGGCGCGCTCCACCAGCTCCTCCGGATGCGAGGCGCCGCGGAGGAAGCTGAAGTTGCTCGTCACCTGCAGCTCGGCGTAGGGGGTCATGGGTAATCCCAGTGCACGACAGATGCACCACGGAGACACGGAAGACACGGAGAAGAGAAGGCATTGTTCAGCGCAGAGGACGCGGAGGATGCGCAGAGGACGCGGAGAAAAATTATTCCTCTGCGTCCACTGATGCGACGCCTCTGGCGTCGCATCCTTCGCGACCTCTGCGTTAGATCTTGCTTTCTTCTTCTCCGTGTCCTCCGTGTCCTCCGTGTCTCCGTGGTGAAAACACTTTGACGGCGCGGTCACCTCACGCGAACAGCCCGTGGAGGAACCAGCGCGGGCGGCGCTCGGGGTGGTAGAGGCCCTCGCGATAGAGCCAGAAGCGCCTGCCCGCCTCGTCCTCGACCCTATAATAGTCGCGCACCTCGGCTTGGGCGGGGGTGTTGCCCTGCCACCACTCGCCGGCGATGCGCTCGGGCCCGTCGGCGCGGCGGATGCGGTGGAGCTGCGCGCGCCAGCGGAAGAGGAGGGGGGGATCATCGGGCACGGGGGCGATCGCATCGACCGGCTGGGGTCGCGTGAAGAGGCGCAAGGGACGCGGCCGGCGCTTACGCCAAGGAGCTTCCGCGGCACCCGCCGAGGCCAGTGCCGGGGCCGCGCGCTGGGCGCGCTCGGGAAGGTGGCTCGCGACGGGGACCAGCCGGCGTACCTCGCTCGCGCCGAGGCGGTTGGCGAGGCGGTCGACAAGGGCAGCGAGCGCGGGCAGCGCTGCCTCGCTCGCGCCAGCGAGCAGGCCGCTCTGGGACGCCGCGAGCGGCTCGACCACGGGGGCGGAAAGCGCCACGAGGTCGAGGCCGAGCCCGACGTCGAGGCCGTCGAGCTTCTCGGCGAAGAGACGCATGAGATGCTTGGTCTCGCGCACCGGGCGGCTGGTGCCGATCTCGACGCGCGCGAGGGTGCCGTCGACCCGGTAAAGTGCGAGGACGAGCCGGCGCGCGCCCTTCATCTCCTCGGCCAAGCGGCGGCAGAGCGCGGCCGTGAGATGCTCAGTGGCGGCCGCGATATCCTCGCGTTGCGCGATCGGCTCGGCAAAGGCGAGCTGGAGGCGCCAGGGCTCGACCGGCCGGCGCGGCGAGATCGGCTCCTGCACGCGGCCGAGCGCTTGGTCGAGACGGCGGCCGACGAGGCTCCCGAAGCGGCGTGCGAGGGGTGCCCGCGGCAGCGTATAGAGGGCGCCGATGCGGCGCAGCCCGAGGCGCTCGAGCCTGCCCGCCGTCTCGGCCGGCAGCCTCAAGGCGGCAACGGGGAGAGCCGCGAGCGCTTCGCCCTCGGCGCCGGGCGCGATGATGAGGCGATCGTGAGGAGCGAAGCGGGCGACCGCCCAGGCGGCCCCCGCACTCGCTGCGATTGCCGCACGCGCGGCGAAGCCGCAGCGCTCGAGCCGGCCTATGAGGTCGGCCAAGAGGGCCGCCTCGCCGCCGAAGAGATGGGCGCAGCCGGTGATGTCGAGAAGCGCGCCGCGCGCGCCACCTTCCCCCTGCTCGTCGACGGCCACCCAAGGGGTGTAGCGCGTCAACCCGTCGGCAAGGGCTGCAAGGGCAGAGCCGTCGGCAGAGGGGTCGGCGGCGACGACACGCAAGCCCGGCTCAAGCGCGCGCGCGTCCGCCAGCACTTGGCCGGGAGCAATGCCGGCGGCCTCGGCCGGCGCATTGGCGGCGACGATGACGAGCCGGCCGCCCGCTTTCGCGGTGGTCGCGAAGGGCTTAGCCCGCCAGGCGGCGAGCGCCGGTAGGCGCGTCAACCGATCGGTCGCGAAACTCGGCAGCGACAGCGAGACGATTCGCCTCATCGTTCCACTCCACAAGCCATTGACGCGGCAACCCTCCGCGGCAACGCACGAGCTCGAGGCGCCAGCGCTCACGGCCGAGTCCGGCGCCCCAGGGGGCCGCTCCCGAGGGGGCGGCGGCAATGCGCCAAGCGGTGACGGCGGCCGAGGGGGCGGGCTTGCCGCCCAGAGGACGGAGCAGGAGGGCCGTCGTGCGCCCGGCCTCGGCGGCAAGCTGGAGCCGGCGCGTGGCAGTCAAGTCCGCCTCCTCGATCTCGCCCAGCACGGCGGCGAGGGCACCCGAGCGCAAGGCTTCTTCGAGCGCCCACAGAAGGTCGGCCTGGCGCCGTCCGCGCACGAGGATGAGCCGGTGCGTATCCAGCCCGTAGGCGGCAAGACCCGGCCCGTAAAGCCCCTCGCCCGCGGCACACCAAAGCACGGCGGACTGCCGCCTTCCCGCCGCGGCGCTCAAGCGGGCGAGGAGATAGGCAGCGAAGCCGGCAACGGCACCATCGGCCGCGGCTCCTGCCGAGACCTCGTGGAGACAGGCCGTGGGCAGACCGCCCCAGGGCAAGGCACGGTCCAACGGCTCGAGCCCAAGCGGGGCTGCGGGCCGTGCTTCCTCGTGCCGGCCGACACCCTGCCAGGCGCCCTCGAGCGCCAGGATGCGGCTCTTGAGCGCCTCGACCGAGACGAGATCGTGGCGATAGCTCATGGAATTCTCCCAGAAATCGTTCGCGATTTGTTCGTTCCTTATTTGTTCTAACCAAGGGAAAGGAACGAGTCAAGGGAGTATCGAGGGGATATCGGAGGAGGCAGCCTTAACGGAAGTCGCTAGGCGAGCACGATCGGCCGATCCGGGATTGACAGCTGTTCGCGGTCACGCCAGTCCGGCCGGACATAATTGATCTCCATCAGGCGCCGCACGCCGATGATGGGCCGCGGATCGAAGCCGTGCCAGGTCGCGGGGCCGGGAACGAAAATCACACCGGAGTCGAACTCGGCCGAGGAGCGCCCGACCCAGCGGCGTTCGCTATCATAGATATCCGTACCCCAGTCCTTCGCCTCCGGCCCGGTACAGAGATAGATCACCATCGAGAACAGCTTTTCGGGAATGTCGCGATGCGGCTCGAGCCAAGCGCCGTCGGTATCCTGAATGTATTCCATCCTCAGATAGCTGCCGGCGGCCTCGATGTGGCAGGTCTCGGCCATCAGCCGTGCCACGTCCGGCCGTTGCAGCGCGTCCGCGAGCACCGCGCACGTCGGGAATTTGGCGCGCAGCGATGGGGTTATGAAGGTGCGCCGGCTGTTGTAGGTATTGCGCGTGCCATCGGTTTTCCCGAGCATCGGGGGGACGATCGGGAGGGTAAGGATGCCGGTGCACATGCTCTCCGGCAAAACGTCGCTGAGTTTCCAATGGCGGTAGGGCCAGTCGGCGGGCCGCGAGCGGCGCACGGCCTCGCTGAAGTGACGCGCGACCTCGCTCGCCTCGGGCACCGGGGGATAGTTCATCATCTGCCTCCGTCCTGCGGCTCACACCTTCGTGGATCGCCCACGCTATGAGGCGCGCCGACTGCTGGGGTTAGCGTGAGGGGATGCGATAGGTGCCTGGAACGCGCATTGATCTGAATCAAATAGGGACCCGGGCGGGCCGGCTTCGCGGCGTTCGAGCGCGCGTCGGCGCCGGCACCTACCAAAGCCGCGGCTGCGCCGTCATCAACCAGAAGATCGCCAGCACGGCCGCGAGGGCCGGCCAGCCGAGTCTGAACCAGAGCCGCATCGAGTGGTGGTATTCGGGGGGGAGCGGCCGTCCCGCCGCAAGCGCCGCGCGGGCGAGATCGCGCACCCTGATCTGCAGTCCGACGATGGCCAGCCAGCACGTGCCTGCGACGACAAAGAGGGCGTAGGACGCAATGAGCCAGGGCGCCCAGGGATCGCCGTGCTGGAGCCAGATGAGGGCGACGCCGCTCAGCGGCTGCGCGATGATTGCGGGCGTGGTGAAGAGAAAATCCGCCAGCACGACGTTGGCGGACACCGCCGCGATCGCGTGCAGGTCGCCCGTACGATGGGCGAACCACATGTGGAAAGCCGTTCCGATGCCGGTGCCGAGGAGCAGGGTGGCGCTCAGGATGTGAATGGTCCTGATCAAGAGATAGGCGTTGCTCATGGTTCCGGCTCGGCGGCGCAGCTGAGGGCTCTCATTGGGCGGAACCGCTTGGCGAATTTTTTGCGAGAGTCCCGATTTCGCCGCGCAAATAGGAGCGATCATGCTGCCAGAGTGTATTCGACGGCTGCTTCGCGAGGAGCGTCTCGATGATTTCGAGGCTCCTATTGTAGCTTGCAAGCGCCTCGGCCTGGTTCCCGAGCGCGCTCAGCGCGCTCGCGATCCGCTCGTGGCTGACGGCGAGATCGTGCTGCTCGCCGGTGTTGGATGGATCGCGCGATGCCAGCGGCGAAATGGTCTCAAGGCCGGCGCGAAAGCTCGCGAGCGCTCCCGCCTGATCACCCGTTGCGGCAAGCGCGTTGCCGACGCGGTTTTGCGTGAGGTAGAGCTCGCGCTGCCAGGAGAGGTTCGAGGGATTGGCCGCCGCAAGCTTGCCGATGAGCTCGAGCTCCTGCCGATAGTATGCGAGCGCCCCCGCGGGATCCCGTTGAAGCGCCAGCACGTCGCCGATGCGCTCGTAGCTGACGCAGAGATCGTGCTGCCAAAGCGCGTTCGCACGATCGCGCGCCGAGAGCTTCTCCATGACCGCAAGACCGGTACGATAGCTCGCGAGCGCTCCCCCCAAGTCGTTCTTCGCGCGGAGCACGTCGCCGATGCGGTTTTGCCCGACGGAGACGTCGCGCTGCCACTCCGCGTTCGTGGGGTCGCGCGCCGCCAGCTTCTCGACGATCGCGAGCTCCGTGCGATAGCTCGCAAGCGCTCCGTCCTGGTCCCCTTGTGCGCGGAGCGCGTCGCCGATCTTGGTATTGCTGATGGACAGGTCGTAGGTCCAGCCGATGTTGGATGGGTCGCGCGCGGCAAGCTTCTCGCGAATATCGAGGCTCTTGCGATAGCTCGCCAGCGCCTCTCCTTGGTTTCCCTGGGCGGCCAGCGCATCGCCGATCCGCTCGTAGCTGATTGAGACATCCCGCTGCCAGCCGGCATTCGAGGGATCCCGCGCCACGAGCTTCTCCATGATGTCGAGGCCCGTGCGATAGCTGGCAAGCGCGCCCTTCGCATCGCCCTGGACGCGGAGCACGTCCCCCACCTTGTTTTCGCCAACCGAGAGATCGCGCTGCCAGTCGGAATTGGAGGGATCGCGCGCCACCAGCCTCTCTCGCGTCCCGAGGGACGTGCGGTAGCTCTTGAGCGCCTCCGCGAGATTGCCCTGGCTGGCGAGCATGTCGCCGATCCTCTCGTTGCCGATGGAGACGTCGAGCTGCCACACCGTGTTGGACAAGTCGCGCGCCGCAAGTTGCTCGTGAATCGCGAGGCTCTTGCGGTAGCTCGCAAGCGCCTCCGTCTCGTCGCCCTGGATGCGGAGTACATTGCCGATCCGCTCGTGGCTGATGGCGAGGTCGCGCAGCCACTGCGTGTTCGAGGGATCCTTCGCCGTGAGCGCTTCCATGATCGCCAAGCCGGCGCGGTAGCTCTTGAGCGCCTCCGCCGGCTCTCCGCCATTGCGGAGCGCGTCGCCGATCTTGTTGTCGCTGACTGAAAGGTCGCGCTGCCCCTCGCTATCGGAGGGATTGCGTTTCGCCAGCGCCTCGTGGATCGCGAGGCCCTTGCGATAGCTGGCGAGCGCGCCGCCGAGGTCTCCTTCCGCGGTGAGCGTGTCGCCGATGCGCTCGTGGCTGATGGCGAGATCGCGCTGCCAGACGGCGTTGGAAGCATCGCGCGCCGCGAGCTTCTCCGTGGTATCCAGGCCGGCGCGATAGCTCTCAAGCGCGCCGGCCAGATCACCTTGGGCGCGAAGCGCGTCTCCGACCTTGTTTTGGCTGACGGAAAGGTCGCGCTGCCAGGTCGTATCGTTCGGGTGCTTTGCGATGAGATCGAGGAAGGCCGCGCGCGCCTCTTCGGCCCGCTTGCGCTCGGCACCGGTATCCCCGAGTGCCGCGTAGGTGTCGGCGAGCGACATCAGCGTCTCCGCCTTCCGGCCGAGAAGGTCGGGCCGCGAGGCGGCGTCGAGAGTGAGGTCTTTGTAAAGCGATTCGGCGCTCGTCAGGATGTCGCGCACGCTGGCTGCGGGCAGGCCGAGGTTGCGCAGGCGGTCCGCCACGTCGCGAACGAGCGTTTGAGCCGCGCGCACGGCGATCTCGTAATTGCGCTCCGCCGCGGCGCGGCGGTCGTAGGCGTACCAGCCGAAGCCGGCGGCGACCACGGCGAGCAGCCCCATCACGGCGGCGACCGCGCGCGTTTGTTTCAGCCGCCGCTCCCGCTGCGCGCGCTCGCGCCGAACCGAGGTCTCGATGAAGAGGCGGTCGCGGCTCTCGATATCCTCGCTGCGCCGCGCGAGCAGGTCCTCCGCCTCGGCGAGCGAGCGGCCGCCCGGCAAAAGGAAATCGTCGGCCCGGCCGCGCCGCTCCCATTCCACCGCCGCCTGGTCGACCCGCTCGCGCGTGCGCAGGAAGTCGCGATCCTCGGCCACGAGATCCCTGAGGCGCGGCCAGCTTGCGATGAGCATGTCGTGCGCGAGACGAACCTGTCCGGCACCCTCCTCTTCGCTGCTCACGAGCAGGCGCGCCTCGATCAAGCGGTCGATGACGGCGGCCCGCGCCGCATTGGCGCCGATCTCGTCGCGACGCACCGCGCGCGCGGTGGCGCGGTCCTCCCCCGACCCCACGGTGACCAGCGCGCGCAATACGCTCGGAAGCGCCGCTCGCGCGTCCGCCGGCAAGGCGTCGCACACCTCGTCCGCGTGGCGCGCCACCGCACCCCTTAGCTCGCCGAGATCGCGGTAGCTCGCGAAGGTCAGGACCTCGCCGTGCTTCTCCTCGATGTCCTTGCGATAGAGCTGGTCGAGCGCGAACTCGAGAAGCGGCAAGGCGCCCGGCTCGCGGGCCGCCGCTTCCTGCAGCACCCGGTCAAGCCGCTCGCCGCTTTCCGCGTCCACCTCGAAGGCGAGCCCGGCGGCGGCGGCCGGTTGATTGATCATCTCCGCGATCTCCGGCGCGGTCGGCTCGGTGAGCAGGTAGCTTCCCCGGCCGGCCGCAAGCCGCACGAGGACCGGCAACTCGGCGGCGCGGTGGTAGAAGTCGCTGCGCATCACGCCGATCACCCACACGACCCGGCTCTCCGCAAGGGCTGCGATGAGCGTCACGAAGCGCTCGCGCGCCTCCTTGTCGACCGAGGGGAGCGAGAACATCTCCTCCAATTGGTCGATGACGAGGATGAGGCGGCCCTCGCCGGCGATACCCTTGACGCGCTCGGCCGCGCGCTTGAGGCTCGGTGCGATCGTCACGGTCGCCTGATGCGGCACGTCGCGCACAAGAGCGCTCACCTGCTCGACGCTGAGGCCGCCCTCCAAGAGCTCGGGCAGAGCCTGCTCCCGCTCCGACAGCGCCCGGATCAGCCCGCCGATCAGGTCGCCCTCGCCTTCGCTCGGCCGGAACACGCAGTGCCGCCACATCCCGACGCCGCTCACCACGCCCGGCGTCATCAGCTCGGGCAGCACGCCGGCGCGCACGAGCGAGGACTTGCCGCAGCCGCTCATGCCCAAGACGAGCACGAAGGCAGAGCCCTCTGCCGCGCGGCGCGCCAGCGCCTCGGTCACTTGGCGTTGCGCGCGCGCGCGGCCGAAGAAGATCGGCGCGTGCTCGAGATCGAAGTACTGGAGCCCGCGATAGGGCGAGCCTTGGTGCCAGGCGATCTCGGCGGAGGCTCGGCGCGACTCCGCGAGCCGCGGCAGGCGCTCGCGGATGAGCGTCCTCAGGTGCGACTCGAGCATTTGCTCGAACTCGTCGCGGTCGGTGAAGAGGTTGAACGCCGCCTTGAAGCCGCTCTGAGCGCTGCCGAAGTAGCGCTCCCAGAACTGCTCGAGCGCCTTGCGCTGAAGTGCCGCCGCCTCGAGCTCTTCCGTGCTGTCGAACTCGGCGATTCCCTTGGTCTTCTTGCGGTAGACCAGGAGGTCCGGAGCACCTCGCTCGCGGTGGGCCTTGAGCGCGTCCTCGAACTCCCATTCCGTGCCGGTGACGGGTGCCCGTCCATCGATCCCGCGGTAACGCTCGGCCGGCAGCGGCGTGCCGAGGCGCGACCACAGAATCACCACCTCGATGTCGGAGCGCGAAGGCGGCTCGATGATGTCCTGGAAGTGGCCCGATGCGAGCATGGGCTCGTATTCCCAAAGCACCGGCTTGATCTCGAAGAAGCGCGCGAATTCGCGGGCGAGCCTGCCCACGACGATTGCCGCGCGCCGACGCTCCTCCTCGACGTCGCCGGGCGAGGAGATGAAGATCCTGAGCGGTTCTGCCATTCGGTTGGTTCCTCTTGCCCGGGCGGATGACTTCCAAGAGAGCATCCAGCCTCGGGGCGCTGCGGCCGACCCCTCTGCAACGCGCCTCTCCGCGACGGCCGAAAGTGTAACACGGCAAAGGACAAGCGCTGAATCGCGATGGCAGGCCGCCCGGGCCAATTAGCGGCTTTCGCCGAGGGCGAGGGGTCGGCTATGCTCTCTCGCGGCGGGTGGCGTGCTCTGCCGCGAGGAAATGCCGCCTTCCTGCGGAAGGGCGGACAACGTCAGAGGGAGCATGACGGCGCAAGGGGGTGAAGAGGGGGCGGCACGCCTCGCCGAGATCGACGCGGCGATGCGGCGGGGCGACCTGATCGTCGCCTGCGATCTCGCCCATCGCGCCGTCGAGGAATTCCCGGATGCTCTCGCCTACAAGCATCGTGCGCTCCTCGCCATGGCGCGTGCCGGCGCCACCGCGCGCGCGCTCGACCTCTACGGCAAGTGGGCGCTGGGCGAGGCGGCAACGGACGACGCCAAACTTGCGGTCGACCTTCCCTCGCTCCAGGCGCGCCTGCTCAAGGATGTGGCGCTCGCCGACTCCTCGAGCCGGCGCAACGAGCGGTTGGAGGCCGCCGCCGCCGCCTACGCCCAGGTCTTCACGCTGACCCGCGACCCCTATCCCGGCGTCAATGCCGCGGCCCTCCTGCTCTGGGCCGGCCGCGACGCCGAAGCGCGCCGCACGGCGGAGGCGGTGCTCGCGGTCTGCAAGGCCGACGACTATTACGGCCTGGCCACGCAGGCCGAAGCGCAATTGATTCTCGGCAATGTCGCTGCCGCGCGCGCGCTCATCGGCCGCGCCGCCGATGTGCGCCCGGTCGATACGCAGGCGCGCGCGGCGACGCGGCGCCAGCTGCGCCGGACCTGCCGCCAGCTCGGTCTCGACGAGGGCATCCTCGCACCGCTCGCACCCGCACCCGTCATCCATTACGTCGGCCATCTCATCGGGCGGCACTTCAAGGAGAGCGACGAGCCGGCCGCGGCCCGCGCGATCAGCGAGGCGCTCGCGGAACGAGACGTCGGTTACGGCTACGGCTCGCTCGCGGCGGGGGCCGACGTGATCTTCGCCGAGGCGCTGCTCGCGCGCGGGGCCGAGCTTCATCTCGTCATCCCTTTCGAGCTCAACGAGTTCCGCGCGGTCTCGGTGGCGCCCGCGGGGCAGCGCTGGCTCGAGCGTTTCGAGGCCTGCCTCGCGCGCGCGAGCCGCGTGGTCGTGGCGACGAGCGACGATTTCGCCGGCTCGAGCGCGCTCTTCTCCTATGGCGGCCGCTACGCCATGGGGCTGGCCTTGCAGCGCGCCGACTTCCTCGACGGCAAGGCAATGCAGATCGCCTTATGGGACGGCACGCCGCCCGACCATTCGCACGGCTTGGCCGGCACGGGGGCGGAAGTGCGCATCTGGCGCATGGCCGGGCATCCCACCTTGATCATTGCACCCGACGGCACTGGGCGGCCTTGCACGGAGGTGCCGGAGGGGCCGAGCGGGCCGCTCGCGGGCGAGGGGCGGCGGCTCTGCGCCTTTCTCTTCGGCGACGTGCGCGGCTTCAGCAAGCTCACGGAGCGGCAAATCCCGGCCTTCGTGCAAGAGATACTGGGTGCGATGGGGGGTGCGATCCGCGGCTTTCGCGAGCACGTGCTGTGGTGCAATACCTGGGGCGACGGGCTCTTCATCGTCTTCGACGATGTCGAGGCGGCGACCGCCTGCGCGCTTGCCATCCAGGAGCGCGTGGCGCGCGTCGATTTGGCGCGGAGCGCTTTGCCGGCGAACACGGCGCTGCGCATCGGCTGCCACTACGGGCCGGTCAACGAGATGACCGACCCGGTGCTCGATCGCACCTCCTTCTTCGGCGCCCACGTCACCCGCGCGGCGCGCATCGAGCCGATCACCCCGGTCGGCTCGGTCTACGTCACCGAGCCCTTTGCCGCGGCGCTGGCGCTCGAGACGAACGCGCCCTACGCGCGCGATTACGTCGGCAGCGTGCCGCTCGCCAAGGGCTACGGCAACGTCTCGCTCTACGCCATCCGCAGGGCGACGAAAGAGCCAAGCGCGAGGCCCTGAGGGCACCTCGGTCAGGCGGGAGGGCGGCAACGCCGTCCTCGCTCGCGGATCATGCCGAGCGCAGGTCGTGGTTCTTGAGCGGCAAGGAGCGGATGCGCTTTCCCGTCGCGGCAAAGATGGCGTTGCAGAGCGCCGGGGCCGCGCCGGGCACGCCTACCTCGCCGATCCCGCCCCAGAATCCGCCGCTCGGCACCTGCACGACCTCTATCTTCGGCATCTCCTTCATGCGCAGCACCTGGTAATTGTCGAAATTCGACTGCTCGACGCGGCCGTCCTTGATCGTGATCTCGCCGTAAAGTGCTGCGGAAAGCCCGTAGACGATGCCGCTTTCGATCTGCGCCTCGACCGTGTCCGGGTTGACGACATGGCCGGGATCGATGGCGCAAACGATGCGGCGCACCGTGATCTCGCCCTTGGCACCGACGGAGACCTCGGCGATCTGGCAGGTGAGGCTGCCGCGGGCGTCGTGATAGGCGATGCCGCGGTGGACGCCGCTTGGCGGCGGCTTCTCCCACTCGACCTTCCTGGCCGCGGCCTCGAGCACGGCGCGCTGTTTCGGCTTGTCCTTGAGCAGGATGCGCCGCAGCTCGTAGGGGTCCTTGCCGCCCGCATGGGCCACCTCGTCGAGGAAGCTTTCCTCGTAGAAGGCGTTCTGCGAATGGTTGACCGAGCGCCAGTAGCCGACCGGCACGTGCGTGTTGCGCATCGCATAGTCGACGAGAATGTTGGGTATGCCGTAAGGGAGGTCCACGAGCCCCTCGAGGAATTCCTCGTCGTAGGCGTGCCTGACCCTGCTCGGCTTCATGAAGGCGAGGATCGATTGGCCCGTGACCCGATTCCGCCACGCGATCGGCATGCCGTCCTTGTCGAGTGCCGCGGTGAACTTCGCCATGCTCACCGGGCGATAGAAGTCGTGTCTCGTGTCCTCCTCGCGCGACCACACCAGTTTCACCGGCCGGCCCGCGGCTTTCGAGATGACGACGGCCTGCTTGACGTAATCCTGGGCGGCGACCCGCCGTCCGAAGCCGCCGCCCAGCATGGTGAGGTGAACCTCGACCTTGCGCGGATCGACCCCGGCTGCCTCGGCCGCCGCGGCGAGCGAGGCCTCGGCGTTCTGGGAGGGCGCCCAGACCTCGACCTTGTCGGCGCCGACGCGCGCCGTGGCGTTCATCGGCTCCATCGTCGCGTGGCTGAGGAAGGGGGCAAAATACTCGGCTTCGAGCACCTTGGCGGCGCCGGCGAGCGCTGCCTCGACATCGCCTTCGCGACGCGCGGCGACGGCGTAGCCAGCACGCAAGCCGTCCTCGAGGTATGCCCTGATTCCGGCGTCGCTCGCCTTGGCGTTGGCGCCCTCGTCCCACGCGATCGGGAGCGCATCGAGCGCCTGCTTGGCCTGCCAGTAGCTGTCGGCGACGACGGCGACCGCGCCCGCCAGGGCCACCACCTGCCGCACGCCGCTCATGCTCTTTATCTTGCTGTCGTCGTAGCTCTTGAGCTTGCCGCCGAAGACCGGGCATTGCGCGATCGTCGCGTAAAGCATTCCGGGAAGGCGGACGTCCATGCCGAAGACCGGCTTGCCCAAGACCTTGTCGGCGACATCGAGGCGCCTCTGCGGCTTGCCGATGAGCGTCCACTCGCCGGGCTCCTTCAGCTTCACCTCCCGGGGCGGCGCCATCTTGGCGGCGGCTTCGGCAATCTCGCCGTAGCGCATCCGGCGGCCAGAGACGCCGTGCATGATGACGCCCTTCTCGACCGTGAGCTCGGCGCGCGGCACGCCCCATTTCTCGGCCGCGGCCTCGAGCAGCATCGCGCGCGCGGCGGCCCCCGCCTTGCGCAGATATTCCTGGGAGTCGCGGATCGCGCGGCTGCCGTCGGTCGTCATCGAGCCGAAGACGCGGTTGCGCGCGAGATTCTCGCTCGCCGAGGCATATTCGGCCCTGACCTTCGACCAATCGCACTCGAGCTCCTCGGCGACGAGCATGGGAAGGGCGGTGAAGCTGCCTTGTCCCATCTCCGAGCGCGCCACGCGGATGGTGACGCTGTCGTCGGGAGCGATGAGGAGCCAAGCATTCACCTCGCCGGCGGCTCTCGTCTCGGAGGCCGCGAGTGCCTGTGCGAGGCCGGGTAGGCGGAAGCCGAGCATGAGCCCGCCGGCGGCGGCCGTGCTCACCAGGAAGGAGCGCCGGCCGATGCCCTTCGTTTCACGCATGCTCACCGCACCCTCCCGTTACACCTTGGCCGCGGCCAGGTGGATCGCCTTGCGGGCGCGCGTGTAGGTGCCGCAGCGGCAGATGTTGGTGATGGCTTCGTCGATCTCGGCGTCCGTCGGCTTGGGCTTTAGCCTCAGCAGGGCCGCGGCCGCCATGATCATGCCGACCTGGCAATAGCCGCACTGCGGCACGTCGAGCTCGCGCCAAGCCACTTGCACGGGATGGCTGCCGTCGGCCGACAGGCCCTCGATGGTCACGATCTTCTTGCCTTGGGCGGCACTCGCCGGCATCGCGCAGGAGCGCACTGCCTTGCCGTCGATATGGACGGTGCAGGCGCCGCACTCGGCAATGCCGCAGCCGTACTTGGTGCCGGTCAAGCCGAGCGTATCGCGCAGCACCCAGAGGAGCGGCGTCGAGGGATCGACCTCGACGTCCTGCGCATGGCCGTTGATGTCGAGATGAACCATGGGACGGTGCTCCTGCCACCTCCTCGCCTTCGGCGAGAGTGTCGGCGCCGCCCGTCATGGTCGGGAGCGCACGGGGGTTGCGACGCTCGGCCGTCCGCCACCGGCAAGGGCGGCCGATCCTCTCCCTAAAAGTCTGCCACCGTGGCGAAGGCCATGGCCAGTGCCATTTGCGTGATCGTGCGCGCGATCGGGCGGCGGGGTCCGCCGTCGGGGGCCGTTTGGAGCATGGCACTCGAGGCAAGAGAGCGAGCGCCTCGCCCGCTCGAGTGCGAGAGCAGTTGAGCCGGCCGTCGCCCTCGGCTATCGTCGCGCCGCCATGAAGGTGAACGGCGTTCCCTATCGCACGATCTGGCTCTCCGACGACGGCTGGTCGGTCACCATCATCGACCAGACCAGGCTGCCTCATCGCTTCGAAACCGTGCGTCTTGCCACGCTCGAGGAGGTGGCACACGCGATCAGCGCCATGCTGGTGCGCGGCGCACCCCTCATCGGCGCCACCGCCGCTTACGGCGTGGCACTCGCCACGCGGGCCGATCCTTCCGATGCGGCCCTCGATCGCGCTTACGAGCTCCTGCTGGCCACGCGGCCGACCGCGATCAACCTGCGCTGGGCGCTCGACGACATGCGCGAGCGCCTCTACAACACCAAGCGCGAGGCGCGCGTCGCCGCCGCCTACAAGCGCGCGGCCGAGATCTGCGACGAGGACGTCGAGATCAACCGGGCGATCGGCGGCCACGGCGAGAAGCTCATCCGCAAGGCCTGGCAGGAGAAAGGCGGCTGGGGCCGCGTCAATGTGCTCACCCACTGCAATGCCGGCTGGCTGGCGACGGTCGACTGGGGAACGGCACTCGCCCCCGTCTACATGGCCTACGACAACGGCATCCCCATCCACGTCTGGGTCGACGAGACACGGCCGCGCAACCAGGGTGCGGCACTGACCGCATGGGAGCTCGGCCGCCACGGCGTCGCCCATACCGTCATCGTCGACAACGCGGGCGGGCATCTCATGCAGCGCGGCCTCGTCGATCTCGCCATCGTCGGCACGGACCGCACCACTTCCGAGGGCGACGTGTGCAACAAGATCGGCACCTATCTCAAGGCGCTCGCCGCCAAGGACAACGGGGTGCCGTTCTATGTTGCGCTGCCGTCCCCCACCATCGATTGGACGGTCAAGGACGGCCTCAGCGAGATCCCCATCGAGGAGCGCTCGGGCGAGGAGGTCGTGCGCATCCAGGGCAAGACCGCGGAAGGAAATATCGTCACCGTGCAGCTCACGCCCGACGGCAGCCCCGCCGCCAACTATGCCTTCGATGTGACGCCCGCGCGGCTGGTTTCCGGGCTCATCACCGAGCGTGGGGTGGCGGCCGCCTCGCGCGACGGTCTCCTCGGCCTTTTCCCCGAGCGGCGCTGAGCCCGCTTACGGCTCGACTCGGGGCGGAAAGCGGCCCATCATCCGCTTTGTCTGAGCAACACCGGCTCGGCCCCTGCCAATGTCGTTCGAGAGCGCCGCGCCGGCAATCTTAGGGGAGGTCGCCATGGCCGTTGCACGCGTCACCAAGGTCACCGCCGCGTCGACGAGGAGTTTCGACGATGCCGTCAATCAGGGGCTCAAGCGCGCCGCCAAGACGCTCAGGGGCATCACCGGACTCGAGGTGGTCGAGATGAAGGCCAAGGTCGAGCGCGGCAAGATCGTTGAATATCGCTCCACCATGGAGCTCACCTTCCTGCTCGAGGATTAGATTCTAAGGCGGGCGCTCACCCGCAGCCGAGGCCGATGCTCGGCACGAGCTTAGCGCCGCAGTCCACGAGTGCCGTGCGCGCGGCGGCGAGGCTGCCGCCCGTGTCGATGGCGCGGCAGGCGTCCTCGATGACGACCACCTCGAAGCCGAGCCTGCGGGCGTCCTCGGCCGACCAACGCACGCAAAAATCGAGCGCCAGCCCGGCGATGAAAAGGTGCGTGAGGCCGCGCTCGCGAAGATAGCCCGCGAGGCCCGTGGGTGTGGTGCGGTCGTTCTCGAAGAACGCCGAATAGGAGTCGATCTCGCGCCTGAAGCCCTTGCGCAGCACGAGCTCGGCACGGGGGACGTCGAGCGCCTCGTGGAACTCGGCACCGGGCGTCCCTTGCACGCAGTGATCGGGCCACAGCGTCTGCATGCCGTAGGGCAGGGGCATCGTCTCGAACGGCTTGCAGCCCGGGTGCGCGGAGGCGAAGGAGAGATGACCGCGGGGATGCCAGTCCTGGGTCAGCACCAGGTGGGCGAAGCTCTGGGCGAGGCGGTTGACGATGGGGATCACCTCATCGCCGCCCGTGACCGCGAGACTGCCGCCCGGGCAGAAATCGTACTGCACGTCGACGACGAGAAGCACATCGCCAGCCTGGCGCATGAAACCCGCCATCGCTGCCTCCAGCGTCTTTCCGTTCTGCGGCTCCTGGACGGCTGCGGCCGGCAGGGCCGTCTCGGCCGCTCGATCTTAGGTCGGTTTCAGGCGGAGATGACCGTAGCCGGCGCGGGTCGGGGCTGCCTGATGATCGACCGCACGGAAGATATGACGATCGTTCAGTGCGGAGCGCGCGAACACCCGCATGTCCGTCGGATCATCCACGCGGCGCACGCGAACATGCGGTTGCCCGAAGCTCGCGACCGGCCCGACCACCTCAAAAACCAGGGCGGCGCCATCGACGCGCTTGAACTGCTGGCCGACGCGGGGATCCTCGTCGGCGTCCCGTCCTGCCCGGTGTGACATCAGATATATGCCCTCTTGAAGCCCAATGCCCTAGATATAGTAATATAAGCTAAGAAGCGCGACCTTTCGAGCGGTATTTGGAAGGCATTGCGCTTGTCCGCGGCTGCGCGAGCACGTGTTTGACTGCGATCCTCAAGGTGCGAGCACAAGAGCTGTTGTGGCGTCAACGCGCGCGCTTTGGGCGGCATTTCATCTTCGCTTCGCAACATGATGATTTCATTGCGGGCTCATGCGGCCGGCGCAGCGAGTCGCGCTATCGCGCGTGGCGCTCTTGCGCGGGCCCATGGCCTCGTCCGGAGCAGGCGATGCGCGGCGACGTGCCCCAAAGATTCCCCAAAGATTAACACCGGAGCGCTTGAAATGAGGGTGTGGTGCGCTAAGTCCGCGGTAGAGAGGGGACCGTTCGGGTCCTGGTGGTGATTGTGGTCGTGCGCCAACGGTGCCGCCCGCTCCCGGGGCAAGACAGTAATTGAGAGCACGTCGAGCAAGTGGAGGTTGACGATGGAGACCGGGAGGGAAATCTGGCAGGCGGCAAGCGTTCTTATCGATCAGGCAGGTGAGGCAGCACCCCATTGCGCGTCGCGCTGGGCTCACGCGCTTCTCGAGGCGGGCGATGTGGAAAGTCGGACCCATTGGATGCGGGTCATGGTCGCTTGCGAGGCCTTGCTCGCCGCGCAGCGGGGAGTGCTAAAGGAGCCGCACTAAGGCCTTGCCGACGCATGCTTGCCGGCATCCTCTTGCGAGGTTTCCTAGGGCTGTAGGCAGGGTGCCACGAGCGGTGTGCACATCTTGGTGGTGGTCTGTGTCTCTTGCGGGGGATCGCTGCGGAAGGCCAGCGCCTCCACCACGCCGCCTTTGAGCACGACGCTGGCTTCGCACAGAATCTCGTTGCCTTTGCTCCCCATCCCGACCGAGCCGAGGACGGGAATCGTCGGCGCGCTCTGCAAATAGCCCACGCCGACCGTCATCTTCACGCGGTAGGTCATGTATTCGAGCCCGGCCTGCTCGTAGTCGACCGTGGGCGGCCCGGCGCAGGCAAGCAGGTGCTGCTTGGACGTGCCCACGAGCGTTTGTGGCGGAGGGGCGACGGGCTTTGGCGCCTCACGCGCGCAGCTCGCGAGGACCAGCGCCGCCCCCATCGCCGGGATCAGCTTGAACGCTGCCATCGGCCTCCTCAGCGCCGCCACGGCCCAGCCGAACGCGATTGCCGCGATTGACCGCATGATTGCCCTCCCGCCTGCGCAAATACGGCCCCCATTCTCTTGTGCTTACGCTTAAGCGTAGGGCCTGTGGCGGCCGTGCGTCAATCCGACGGCGGCCCCGATCGCCTGTCACGCCTCGCGCGGCGCCGTGCTCACGGGCTCGTCTGCGGCTTCTCTCGCCTTCGCGTGATCGGCCGCGATCATCATATAGACGGCGGGAACCACGAAGAGGGTGAAGATCGTCCCGATCGAAAGGCCGGCGAAGATGACGAGCCCCATGTCGAAGCGCGACACGGCACCAGCACCTCCGGCGATGAGGAGCGGCACCACGCCCAGCACCATGGCCGCCGTCGTCATCAGGATCGGCCGCAGCCGGATGCCCGCCGCCGACTCGATCGCCGCGCGCTTGGACTTGCCTTGGCGCTGCTGCTCGTTGGCGAACTCGACGATGAGGATGCCGTGCTTGCTGATGAGCCCCATGAGCGTGACGAGCCCGACCTGGGTGTAGATGTTGAGCGTGGCGCCGCCTAGGCCGACGCTGATGAAGATCAAGGCACCTGCGATCGACATCGGCACCGAGACCAGGATGATGAGCGGATCTCGGAAGCTCTCGAAGAGTGCGGCGAGCGAGAGGAAGATGATGATCAGCGCGAAGGCGAAGGTGACGACGAAGCCGCTCGATTCCTGCACGTACTGGCGCGAGACCCCGCCGTAATCGATCGAATAGCCCTGCGGCAGCGTGCGCTCCGCGAGTCCCTTGAGATAGTTGAGCGCATCCTCCTGGGCGACGCCCGGTGCGGCGACGCCTTGGATGGTGGCGCCGTTGAGCTGCTGGAAGTGATTGAGCGATTCCGGCACGGTCTCGGTGGTGATGCGCGCGACCGACGAGAGCGGAATCGGAATGCCGCCCACACTGCCGACGTAGTAATCGAGGAGCTGGCCGGTGTTGAGGCGATAGCGCTGCTGCACCTGCGGTATGACCTTGTAGGAGCGCTGGTCCAGGCTAAAGTAGTTGACGTAGCCCCCGCCCAGCATCCAGGCCATGGCGCTGCCCACGTCGCTCATGCGCAAGCCGAGCTGCGCCGTCTTGTCGCGGTCGATGACGACCGTCGACTGGGGATCGTCGAGCTTGAGGTCGGTATCGAGGAAGAGGAACATCCCGCTCTTGATCGCCTCCGCGAGGAAGCGCTCCGACACGTCGTTGAGGCGGGCGAAAGAGTCGGTGGTGTCGATGACGAACTGGATCGGCAGGCCCTGGCTTCCCGGCAGCGGCGGCAGCTGGAAGGCGACGACCCTAACGCCGGCGATGCCGTTGAGCTGCTGCTGGAGGATGGGCTGCAGCTGGTTCGTGGTGCGCGTGCGCTTGTCCCACGGCGTGAAGACCATGCCGTCGATGTTTCGGCTCGGGGTGGAAAGCTGGAAGACGTGCGCCGTCTCGGGGTACTTGGCGAAGAGCTCGTAGACCTGGCGGGAGTAGAGCAGCTTCTGCGCGAGGGTGGCGTTCGGCGCCGGCGTCGACTGCGTAATGATGACCCCCTCGTCCTCCTGCGGCGCCAGCTCGCTCTTGGCGCCGCTGTAGAGCAAATAGATGCTCCCGAGCACGATCAGCGCGAAGACCCCCGTCACCGGCAGGAAATTCAGGCTGCCGCGGAGCCAGCGCTCGTAGCCGCGGCGCACCGCCTCGAAGCGGCGGTCGATGAAGTCGACCACCTGCTCCTGCCGGCCGCGGCGGTCGGCGCCGTGCGGCTTCAGGAGACGCGAGCACATCATCGGCGAGAGCGTCAGCGCCACGACGGCGGAGACCGTGACGGCGCCCACGAGGGTGAAGGCGAACTCGGTGAAGAGCGCGCCGGTGAGCCCGCCCTGGAAGCCGATCGGCACGTAGACCGCGACCAGCACCACCGTCATGGCGACGATCGGCCCGCCGAGCTCGCGCGCGGCGGCGATCGCGGCGGGGATCGGCTTCATGCCCTCGTCGAGGTGACGGTTGACGTTCTCGACCACGATGATGGCGTCGTCCACGACGAGGCCGATCGCGAGCACCAATGCCAACAAGGTCAGGAGGTTGATGGAGAAGCCGAAGACCAGCATCATCGCCAGCGTGCCGATGAGGGAGAGCGGGATGGCGACGGTCGGGATGAAGACGGAGCGCAGCGAGCCCAGGAAGGCGAAGATCACCAAGGTCACGATCACCAGCGCTTCGACGAGCGTGCGCTCGACCTCGCGGATCGCGCTGTTCACGAAGGCGGTCGAATCGTAGACGATGGTGCCCTTGAGCCCCTCGGGCAATTGCGCCTGGATGCCGGGGAAGATCTTGCGCACGCCCGCGATCACGTCGAGCAGGTTGGCGGCGGGCGCCACCTGGATGCCGATATAGACCGCCTTCTCGCCGTCGAAGCCGACCTGCGATTCGTAGTCGTCGGCGCCGAGCGTGACGTTGGCCACGTCCTTGAGGCGCACGATGGCGCCGTTCGCCTGCTTGAGCACGAGATTGGCGAACTCCTCGGCCGAATGCAGGCTGGTGGAGGCGGAGAGGTTGACCTGCACCATCTGGCCCTTGGTGTTGCCGAGGCCGGAGATGTAGTCGTTCTGCGCCAGCGCCGTGCTCACGTCGGCCGCGGTCAGGCCGTAGGCCGCAAGCTTCGCCGGGTCGAGCCAGGCGCGCAGCGCGAAATTCTGCCCGCCGAGAATCTCCGCGGTCTGCACGCCCGGGACCGCCTGCAGCTTCGGCTGCACCACGCGGACGAGGTAGTCGGTGATCTGGTTCGCGGCCAGCACGTCGCTGTTGAAGCCCATGTACATGGCGTCGATGGTCTGGCCGATCGAGACCGTCAACACGGGCTGCTGCGAGCCCGGGGGCAGCTGGTTGAGCACCGAGGTGACCTTGGTCTGGATCTCGGTCAGCGCCTTGTCCGGGTCGTAGTTGAGACGCAGGTAGACGGTGATCGTGCTCACGCTGCTCTGGCTGGTCGAGGTCATGTAGTCGATGCCGTTCGCCTGCGCGATGGCGTTCTCGAGCGGCGTGGTGATGAAGCCCGCGATGACGTCGGGATCGGCGCCGTAATAGGTGGTGGAGACCGTCACCACCGCGTTCTCGGTGCGCGGATATTGCAGGATGGGAAGCGCGCCGCCCGCGCGCAGGCCGAGCACGAGGATGAGCAGGCTGACGACGGTCGCCAGCACCGGCCTGCGGATGAAGATGTCGGTGAATTTCATCGCGAGGGCTGCCTGCTATTCGTCGGGGGGAGCGGGGTTGGGGTTGTCGCTCGGCTGCACCGAATTGTTGACTGTCACGGGTGAGCCATTGTGCAGCTTGATCCCGCCGGAGCTCACCACGGTCTCGCCCGCCTTGAGGCCCGAGAGCACCGCCACCTGGTCGCCGCGCGTGGCACCCGTGGTGACGAATGTCTGCCGCGCCGCGAGCATCGGCTCGCCCCTGGCGTTCTTGCCCTTCTGCTCGACGATGTAGACCGTGCTGCCGTAGGAATTGTAGGTGATCGCCGTCTGCGGCAGCGTGAGGTGGCTCTCGGGCGTGCCCACCTCCACCCTGACGGTTGCGAACATGCCGGGCAGCAGCTTGAGCTCGGCGTTCTTGAGCACGGCCCGCACCTGGACGTTGCGCGTGGCCGGGTCGACCTTGGGATTGATGGCGGCGATTTCGCCGGGAAACACCGTGCCCGGGTAAGTGTCGACCGTCGCCGACACGGGTTGGCCGACCTTGATCTGGGCCAGCGCCTGCTGCGCCAGATAGAAATCGACGTAGATCGGGTCGAGGGACTGCAGGGTGGCGATTGCGGTGCCCGCGGCGAGATACTGGCCGAGATCCACCTGGCGGATGCCGAGCCGACCGGAAAACGGCGCGCGGATGGACTTGTACTCGACCAGCGCCTGCTGCTGGACGACCTGCGCCTCGTCGCTCTTGAGCGTCTGCGTATCGGTATCCACGGTCTGCTGGCTCACCGCTTGCGCGGCGAGCTGCTTCTGATCGCGCTCGAGGGTGATCCTGGCCAAGGCCGCGGTCGCCTTGAGCGACTGCAGCTTGGCGATGTCATCGGCCGCCATCAGCTCGAGGAGAAGCGTGCCCTGCTTCACGTCGGCGCCGGATTGGAAGTGGATGGCCGAGACGATGCCTGCCACCTGCGCGCTCAAGTCCGCGCCGCTCACGGCGCGCAGGCTGCCGACGGCCTCGAGCCGGGGCTGCCATTCAGCGAGCTTCGCCTCCACGGTCGATACCGTCTGCGTCGGGTTGCCCGAGGCTGCCAGAAACTTCTTGATCGCGTTGCTCTTGAAGGCCTCGAAGCCGAAAATGCCGCCCAGGACCACCACGGCCAGGAGCAGCATCAGGATCATTCGTTTGGCCATCGCATCCGTCTCGTTCGTCAATCCTTGGCGGGGGGTAGGGGCGGCAGCCAGAAGCGCTCGGGCTCGCCCGCTTTGTTCGCGGCCATGTCGGAGCGGTTCCACCAGCCGCCGCCGAGGGCCTGGAAGAGGGCCGCCGTGTCGGCGAAGCGGGCGGCCTGCGCCTGGACGAGGGCTATGCGCGCCTGCTGATAGGTCTGCTCGGCGGTGAGCAGCGCCGTGTAGGTGATGGCCCCCGCCTGGTACTGATCACGCGAGATCGCGAGACTGTCGGCGGCGGAGTGCACGGCCTCCGCTTGCGCCTTCACCGCATCGGCGTCGGATTGGAGCGCGCGCAGCGCGTCGGCCACGTTCTGGAAGGCCGCGAGCACGGTGGTGCGGTACTGGGCCGCCGCTTGCTCGTAGGCCGCCACCGCCGCGCGTTTCTTGTGAAGGAGCGTTCCGGCGTCGAAGACCGTTTGCGCAACGCTGCCGCCGATGCTCCAAATGCCCGTGCCCGGCGAGAAGAGTTGGGCGAAGCCGAGCGAGGCGGTGCCGAGCTCAGCGGTGATGCTGAACTGGGGCAGCTGGTTCGCTGTGGCGACGCCGATATTCGCGCTCGCCGCGTGGAGCTCCGCTTCCGCCGCGCGCACGTCGGGGCGCTGCTCGACGAGCCTGGAGGGCAGGCTCAGCGGCAGATCGTCGGGCAAATGCATGGTGGCGAGCTCGAACTTGCCGGCCGGGACCTCGCTCGGATAGTGGCCGGCCAGGGCCGCCAGTTGATTGCGCGTCTGGGCGAGCTGCCTTTGCAGCGGCGGCAGCGTCGCCTGGGCCTGCGCGAGCGTTGCCTGCTGCGCCAGCACCGCGGCCTTGGAGGCCCCGCCGAGCACAAGCTGCTTCTCGAGCACGCCGAGCTCCTGGCTCTCGATCTCGATGATGTCCTCGGTCGCCGCGATCTGGGCGCGGAGCGAGGCCTCGTTGATCGTGGCCACCACCACGTTCGAGGTGAGCGTCAGGTAGGTCGCCTCGAGCTGGAAGCGCTGGAACTGCTCCTCGGCCTCGAGCGATTCGATCTGCCGCCGCACGCCGCCGAAGAAGTCGGGCGCGTAGGCGACGTTGAGGGCCGCCGTGGTGACGCCGAAGGGGGGCGAGACGCCTGGGACGCCGGTCGAGGCGCCGGGAAAGACCTCCTCGGTCGCCGAGGCGCCGAGGCCGGCGCTCGGGAAGAGCGCGCCCTCCTGCGCGTAGACGTTCTCGCGCGCCTGGCGCAGCGCGGCTTGCGCCGCCGCGAGGCTCGGGTTCGCCTTGAGCGCTTCCGCGATCAGCTGATCGAGCGGCGCGGAATGGAAGAGCGTCCACCACTCGCCCGGAATATCGAGGCCGTCGACGAAACGCTGGGCCTGGCCGGAGGGCACGTCGGCCGCCGCGGTCTTGGCCGCAAGCGGCTCGGGCGTGTAGCTCGTGACGGGAGGTGGTGCCGGACGCAGGAAGTCCGGTCCCACCTCGCATCCGGCAAGAAGGCCGAGTGCCAAGAGAGCCGCAGCTAGCGCCTCGCTCGCCCGCGTCATGCCTTGGCGCTCCGTCTGCCCTTGAAGATGGCGGCGGTCTGCTCGCGCACCAGACGCTGGATGAGGGCCACGCGGTCGCTGCTAAAATCGTCCCACGCGAGCGCCTTGCGCGCCCCCTTGTTGCAAAAGATCGCGACTTGGCCGAGGAGCGTGAGGGTGCGAGCCACGACCTCCTTGTCGCGGGCCGGCCGGCCGATGAGGCGAGCGACGAGCGCGGCTGAGGGCCTGAGGACCTGGCGCATCGCGCATTCCTGAAGCGGATCCAGGGCCGCGGTGTCCTCGAGCTCGGCGCGGGCAAAGAAGAGCCGGCGGCTCTCGGGATTGTCCTGCTCCGCCACCATCGCGACGAAGGTCTCGAGCATTTCGGAGAGCAGCGAGAGCAGTTCCTTTCGCGGAGGCCTCACTCGCGCGAGCGCGCTCCGCACTCGTTCGCCGATCGCGCCCATGCGCGTCTCGATGTGGCGGATGATGTGCTCGACCGCGGCGCGGTAGAGGCCCTGCTTGCTGCCGAAATAGTAGGGGATCGCGGGAAGGTTCACGCCGGCGCGCTCCGCGAGCGCGCGCGTGCTGGTGCCTTCGTAGCCGTGGATGGCGAAGATCTCGATCGCCGTTTCGACCAGGCGGCGGCGGGTATCCTCGCCGCGCGGATAGGTGCCGGGCCGGCGACGCGAGGTCTTTCGGGGCATGCGCCTTTTCCTCGTGCGCCGGGGTCGGCGCGAGAAGGTCATTTATATCGATCGATCGACAATGTCAATCGTTTGATATCATTCCGGGTGCGGCAGGGCGAGGCAGGGCGTCAGGCGTCGATCAGCTTTGCGATCACCGGCCAGTAGAGGGCGCCATGGCCCGCCGCGATCGCTTCGCCGAGGATGGTGCGCGCGAGCTCAGCACCCCGCAGATCGAGGCCGACGGTCTTCGCCAGCTCGAGCGCATAGCTCACGTCCTTGAGCGCGTATTCGGCCGAGAAGGCGCGCTCCGGGAAGAGGCCCGGAAGCATCGCCTTCATCCCGTGATTGCGCAGCGCGAAGCTGTCGGCCGAGCCCTTGGTGAGGGTGGCGAAAAGGAGCTCGCCCTCGACGCCTGCGCGGCGCGCAAGTGCCAGGCCTTCCCCGAGCGCTGTGCCGATCTCGAAGAGCACCATGTTGTTGACGAGCTTGACCACCTGGCCCGCGCCGACCTCGCCGCAATGGGTGATGTCGCTGGCAAAGCACGCGAGAAGCGGCTCAAGGCGCCGGAATACGGCCTTGCTGGCGCCGACCATGATGCTGAGAGTTCCCGCTTTCGCCGCCTCGCGCGTGCGGGCCACGGGGGCGTCCGCGTAATCCACGCCCTTGCGGGCGAAGCGCTCGGCGAGCGCGCGCGTGAGCCCGACGGGCGAGGTGCCGAGATCGACGACGAGCTGTCCCGGACGGCAAATCGCAAGGAGGCCCTCCTCGCCCTCGGCAAGGGTGCTGAGCTCGTTCCCGCTCGGCAGCGAGAGCATCACGACGCCAGCCTCGCGCGCGAGCTCGGCCGCCGAGGTGGCCGGGCGCACGCCGTCTGCGCCGAGCCGCGCGAGCGGCTCCGCGCGGATGTCGTAGGCGATCACGGGTACACCGCATTTGCGCGCGAGGTTCGCGCACATCGGCTCGCCCATCACGCCGAGCCCGATGAATCCGATCGGCTCTTTCTCTGCCATCGCCATGCCTTTCTCCCCGCGCCATCGTCGCTGGTAAGTATTCACCACGGAGGACACGGAGGGCACGGAGGAAAATGGGAAAAGGGAACAAGATGACGCCAGGGCAGGCTTATGCGCGATGCGTACTCGTCCCCTTCGTATCATTCCGCCTTGGAGGTCTTTCGCTTTCTTCTCCGTGTCCTCCGTGTCCTCCGTGTCCTCCGTGTTGAGACTTAGTCATTTCCCCCGCTCGCGGCGGCGGCCGCCGAGGTGCCGGCGATCTTGCCGAAGACGGCACCCGACATGAGGCCGGTGCCGCCGGGGTAGTTGAAGTAGAAGATGTCGCCGACGAGCTCGCCCGCGGCATAGAGGCCCGGAATCGGCTGCCCCTCCGTGTCGACCACTTGGCCGCCGTTGGTAATGCGCAGGCCGCCGAAGGTGAAGGTGATGCCGCAGGTGACGGCGAAGGCGAGGAAGGGCGGGCGCTCGATCGTGTTCGCCCAGTTGCTCTTCGGCACGGCGAGGCCCTTCGCGGCACGGCCGTCCTTGACGTTCGGATTGAAGGGGACCGTCTGATCGACGGCGGCATTGTATTCGCTGACCGTCGCGAGGAAGCGCTCCGCGTCCACGTCCTCGAGCTTGCCGGCGAGCTCCTCGAGCGTGTCGGCCTGCGCCTTGGTCACGCGCCGGATGCGATATTCATCGCGCAGCAGGTGCACCACCTTCTGATCGAAGATCTGCCAGGCGAACTGGCCGGGCTGCTCGAGGATCACGCGGCCGTACTTGGCGTAGGTGTAATTGCGGAAGTCCGCACCCTCGTCGACGAAGCGCAAGCCCCTCGCGTTGACCATGATGCCGAAGGGATAGCTGTGCTTCTGGAAGCCGTCGCCGACGGCGAGGTCGCCGAACTCGGGCGCGTTGCGGTCCCAGCCCACGGCGTGGCAGCCCGACCAGTTGCCGCATGACTGCGCGCCGACCTCGAGCGCCATGCGGATGCCGTCGCCGGTGTTGAAGCGCGTGCCGCGCACCTTGGCCAGATCCCAATTGGGGCCGAGATAACGCGTGCGCCAATGGGCGTTCGCCTCGAAGCCGCCGCAGGCGAGCACCACGGCTTTGGCGCCGAGCTCCTGGGTGACGCCCTTGGCCTTGACGCGCACGCCGCGCACGCCCGAGTCGTCGGCGAGCAGGCCGAGCGCGCGGCTCTCGTAGCGCACCTCGATGCCGTTCGCCTGGGCGGCCTTGTGGAGCGCGTCGACCAGGCCGGGACCCCCACCCCACGTCTCGACGGTGAGCCCGCCCCAGAACTTGAACTTGCCGTCGACCTTGAAGGCCTGCCGGCCGTAGATGGGCACGAAGCGCACGCCCTTGGTGCGCAGCCATTTGAGCGTCGGGTGGCTGCGGCGGATCAAGAGCTCGACGAGGTCCGGGTTGGCCCGATGCTGGGTGATCCGCGCCATGTCGTCGAAGAACTGGTCCTCGCTGTAGGTCCCGAAATCGGTGTTGCGCCGCTCCTCCTCGGAGAGGTCGGGCATGAGCTCGAGCAGGTCCTCGAGCCCGTTGTAGGCGACGCGGATGGCGCCGGCCGTGAAGGTCGAGTTGCCGCCGCGCTCGTCAAGCGGTGCCCGCTCGAGTGCCAACACGCGGCAGCCCTGCTCGCGCGCGGCAAGGGCCGCGCACATCGCGGCGTTGCCGGCGCCGACCACGATCACGTCGTATTCAGCCATGATGCGAACCTCGTTTGCGCGCGTTTCCGCCCATTCTAATCGATCGGCCGGGCTTCTGCGATGCCCGCGCCCCGGCGGAAACGTGATCGCCAAATCGACATCGTTCGAGCGGCTCTGCTAGATTGGCAGGGCCGCGCGCGGGCCGGGGCGGCGAGGGGGCTCGCGAAGGGTGCGTGGGAGGGAATGAAATGGCCGCAGCGACGACGCCTGGCCTGATCGACGTGCACCACCACATCCTGCCGCCGCAGTACGTGGCGGCGGTGGGAGAGGCGCGCATCGGCCCGCTCACGGTCTCCGGCCGTACGCCGGAGTGGTCGCCCGAGCGCTCGCTCGAGGCGATGGCGAGGAACGGCATCGCGGGCGCGGTGACCTCCATTTCGACGCCCGGCCTGTGGTTCGGCGATGCGAAGGCGACCCAGGCCCTGGCCCGCCATTGCAACGACTACGCGGCGGAGCTCAGGCGGGACCGTCCCATGAGCTTCGGCATGTTCGCGAGCCTGCCGCTTCCTGACGTGGACGCGAGTCTCAGCGAGATCGGCTATGCGCTCGACGTGCTCAAGGCGGACGGTATTGGCCTGATGACGAACTATGCCGGCCGCTACCCGGGCGAGGCGGACTTCGCGCCCGTATTCGACGAGCTCGATCGCCGCAAGGCCGTCGTCTACTTCCATCCGACCGCGGCGCTTTGCGGCTTCGCGCTCGACACCATCCCGGCCGCGACGCTCGAGTTCCCCTTCGACACGACGCGCGCCATCGTGAGCCTCCTCATCGGCGGCACCTTCACGCGCTGCCGCAACATCCGCTTCATCTTCTCGCACGCGGGCGGGGCGGTGCCCTTCCTCGCCGAGCGCATAGCGCGCCTCGAGGCCAGGCCGGAATTCAAGAAGAGCGTGCCCGACGGCGTGGTGGCGGAGCTCAAGCGCCTGCGCTACGACACCGCACTCTCGGCCAACCGCTTCGCCTTCCGCGCACTTCTCGAGCTGGTGCCGGCGGCGAACGTTCTCTTCGGCAGCGACTATCCCTTCGCACCCGAGGCGACGATGACGGCGAGCGTGCGCGGCCTCAAAGCGCTCGGCCTTGCCGCTGCCGACCTGCTTGCGATCGAGCGGGGCAATGCGCTCGAGCTCTTTCCCCGGCTCGCGGCGGCATAGCCGAAGTCGGCTCGGACCGGCTCGGCTGGCGTGCATGCCGTAGTATCGGTAAGCTTACGCTGATGAACGGCGGCGGGGGAAGCCATGGTAAGAAGACGCGTGCTCGTGACCGGCGGCGCCGGATTTATCGGCTCGCATCTGTGCGACCGGCTGCTCGCCGAGGGCTGCGACGTGTTGTGCCTGGACAACTTCTTCACCGGACTCAAGGACAACGTCGCGCACCTCGTCTCCCATCCATACTTCGAGCTGCTTCGCCACGACGTCAGCGTGCCGGTCCAAGTCGAGGTCGACGAGATCTACAATCTGGCCTGCCCGGCCTCGCCCATCCACTATCAGTTCGACCCAGTGCAGACCACCAAGACGAGCGTGCTCGGCGCCATCAACGTCCTCAGCTTGGCCACGCGCATCAAGGCGCGCGTTTTCCAGGCCTCGACCAGCGAGGTATACGGCGACCCCGAGGTCCATCCCCAGCCCGAGAGCTACCGCGGCAACGTCAACCCGCTCGGCCCCCGCGCCTGCTACGACGAGGGCAAGCGCTGCGCGGAGACCCTTTTCTTCGATTATTACCGGCAATACGGCGTGTCGATCCGCGTCGCCCGGGTCTTCAACACCTATGGCCCGCGCATGCACCCGAACGACGGCCGTGTGGTATCCAATTTCGTGCAGCAGTCTTTGCGCAACGAGCCGATCACGCTCTTCGGCGACGGCAGCCAGACGCGCGCCTTTTGCTTCGTCGACGACATGATCGAGGCGTTCGTGCGCTTCATGGCGCTCTCGGGCGATGTCCCCGGGCCCATCAATCTCGGCAATCCCCAGGAAGTCAGCATGCGCGAGCTGGCCGAGCTGACGATCTCGCTCACCGGATCGAAATCCAGGATCGAGCACCATCCGCTTCCCGCCGACGATCCCGTGCAACGCTGCCCCGACATCTCGCTCGCCCAGAAGACGCTCGGCTGGACGCCCAAGGTGCCGCTCGAGGAGGGACTTAAGCGCACGATCGACTATTTCCGGGGCCTGGCGAGCTAGCCATTCTCGGCCCCAACCGCGTTTAGGGCGCAACCCCGCCGAAGCTCGCATGGTCCGCCGAGCGCCTCCGCTGTGGCTCATCGGTCGGGTGGTGTGCTATTCGTTGATGGCAAGAGCAGAGCTGGCCGGCGCCGATTGAAGTGACCCAGGGCACGATGACCGACGGTTCCCTCCAAACCAAGCCTGCTGCCGTGAAGCGCGTCTCGTTCGTGGTCCCGGTCTTCAACGACTGGGATGCGTTCGGCATTCTGTTGATGCATCTGGACAGGGTTTCTGACGAGCTCGGGCTCGAGGCGTCGGTGATCGGCGTGAATGACGGCTCGACCGTGGAGATGCCCGCCGATTTCGGCCGCACGGTCGGGTTGCGACACCTGCGCTCATTGGAGATCCTCGACCTCAATTGCAATATGGGCCATCAGCGCGCGCTCGCGGTCGGCCTTTCCGAGTTGGCCAAGCGGGAGGGCTATGACGCCCTCGTGGTCATGGACGCCGACGGCGAGGACGATCCCAACGATGTTCCTCGCCTGTTGAAGGCCTATGAAACAGGGGATAGGCAGCTCGTGCTCGCCCAGCGGATCAGCCGCTCCGAGGGCTTGGTTTTCACCGTATTTTACCAGATTTACAAGCTGCTCTACCGGTTGCTGACCGGATATGCCATCTCGTTCGGAAACTATTGCGTGGCGTCGCCGGACGTGGTGCGCCGCCTCGCCTACATGTCCAATATGTGGAACAGCTTGCCTGCGACCGCGATGCGTTCGCGGGTACCCTACGTCCTGGTTCCTTGCCACCGCGGCAGGCGGTTCGTTGGTCATTCGCACATGAACTTCGTCGCTCTGATCCAGCACGGCCTGCAGGCCATTTCCGTATTCTCCGATGCGGCGATCGTCAGGTTGGCCGGATTCGTGATTGGGATCAGCGTGGCGGCTGCCGCGGTGGTGCTCTACGTGCGGCTCTTCACCGACCTGGCGATCCGCGGCTGGACATCGATGATGTTGGGATTTCTGCTCATTATTGTCATGCAGGTGCTGTTCATCCTGTTGACGGCCAGCCTTGTCACGCTTCGAGAGCGCGGCACCATGCAGATGGTGCCGGCCGTCCATGGCTCGGTGTTCGTTCGCGGCTGGCGACGGCTCCTGCCGGTTGCCTGACGATGTCGGTTTGCCGCTATCAAGGTGGCGAACTCGAGCTGTTCCGCGACGCGACGACGTGGAAGGGCTATTTTGCCAGCCTGCTGAGACCCTATATCGGCCGCCGCGTGCTGGAGGTGGGGCCAGGCATCGGCGGAACGACCCGGGTGCTGTGTTCCGGACGAGAGGCGGCGTGGCTTTGCCTCGAGCCCGACGCGGAGCTGGTTGCGGTGCTCGCGCGCCGCAGCGAGCCGCGTGGAGCTTCGTATTGGCCCGCGGGGGCCCGGGAGCGCATACTGAGACTCGGAATTCAAGCCATCCGGTGCGTGTCGGCCAAGATGGCGAACAGTGCCGTGGAGTCCCCGACTGCGGAATCCGATCAGCGACGACGCGGGACAAGTTCCGCACATGCCCGCGGGTAGCTTTTTCGCGCGCCGAGGCCTTGCGTCGGGCATCGCCGGCCTGTCTGCGGTGGCACTCGCGATGGCCGCCGTTTATGCTCGGAGCTTCGACTATCCGACCTTCAACCCCGAGCATGCGTTATCCTTCGCGGTCAACGACGGGCTCACCTGGCGCGGCCTCCTCGACAGATATCTCGATTTCACGGCGTTCTTCTACCGACCGACGGACTTCTACGTCTATTACCAGCTGATGAGCCGCCTCGCCGGCTGGCATGACATCGCGGCGTACAGGGCCGCCGCGTTCGTCCTCCTCTTCGCCTTCGGCGTGGGCGTGTATGGGCTTGCGATCACCCTCATGGAGGGAGACCGCCTGGCGGCGTCGGCTGCCGCGGTGTTCGCGGTCGTCCATCCGCTGATGTTCACGCACATCTACGAGGCGGTCGGGTTTTATTTAATCAATCATCTCTGCGTCATCTCGGCCGCCGTGCTGTTTTGCGGCCGCGCGTTCGCCGGCAGATGGGGTAAGGCATGGCTGGCGCTCGCGGTCGTGCTCTACCTTGTTGCGCTGACCTCGAAGGAGCAGTCGATCGCACTTCCGGGGTTTCTCCTCCTGGTGCTGCTCATCGAGCGCCTGCTGGGGCCGATCTCCGCCGAGGCTCGGCTTGCCGAGGCGGAGCGCCGGCGGCTGCGGCGGCGACGCGTGACGTGCTTCCTCCTGATCGCAGCACTTTCGGTGGCGTACCTCCGGCTCGTCTTTTTCCCGCACTACGGCCTCGCTATGTTCACGGTCTCGCACGACCCCGCCGCAGCCTATCGCGTGGCATTCAATCCGCAGATCGTCCTCAGCAATCTCGTGAGCGGCCCGTTCGGGGTGGCCCACATCTTCAAGTGGCCCATGGTCACTTGGGGGATGACCTGGATTCAGGACAATCCGTGGAACACAGTCTTCGGCGCGGCCCTGCTCGCGGCGATAGCCTGGCACGTCGGCACCGCGGCGCTCAAGCGCGACAGGCCCGAGCTCGCGAGCTTCGCTGTCCTTCTGGCGCTTTTCATGGCGGCCGCGGTACCGCCCATCATCAGCGGCGGCCGGCCGTGGCACTACGTGATTTGCGTCGCCGCCTATGCGGTGATGGCCGGACGCGCGTTTGCAGTACTGGCGCGGCGCGTTGCGGGCCAGCAGCGGGCGGTGCTCGGCGGTGCGCTCTTGGTGAGCTTCGCCGTCGTCGTCGTCATGGAGCACGGCAATTTCGCGCGCGAGGTGCGCGTCCGCATGCCGCTCTTCAAGCTGAACGCCGAGGCCATGCAGCGGCCGCCGGTGGCACCCGCGGCGATGCCGCGCGGAGCGACGATTCTTTATTCCGTCAAGGGTCACGACGGCTGGGACTTCGGCGACGGCAATCTCTTTCGGCTCGTCTATCTCGACGCAACCATCCACGAGCTCCAGGTGCCCGACGCGGAGCACTTGTCACTCGAGATGGCACGCGAATGGCTCTCGGCGCGCAACGCCTACTACTTCGCGTACGACCCGGCGCGCGACCCGCCATGGCGCGACGAGACCGCCCGCTTCGCCGCCATGCTGGCGGCGGATCGCCCGTCCGGCTCTGGCAGCGCCCGCTGAGCAATGAATGATGTAGCGACCTTTCACGCAAGCCGGTACCGGCCGGCGCCGATCAAGGCCGCCCGGTAGTCTTGGCGGCGGGCGCTGCGTCGTACCAGCGATAGCACCTGCGGCCCGCGGACTTCGCTTGGTACATGGCGAGGTCGGCCTGCTCCAGGATCATGTCCGCGCTGACGGCGTCGGCGTGGTAGAGCGCGATGCCGATGCTGGGGGCGATGTGAATATGGTTGCCGTCGATCTCGAAGGTGTCCGAGAGCTGGTCGAGCAGCTTGGTCGCGAGCGTTTCCGCATCGGAGCGATTGTGGATGCCGTCCTGGAGGATGGCGAACTCGTCCCCGCCGAGGCGCGACACGAGGTCGATCTGCCGCACGTTCTTCTCGAGCTGCTCGGCGATGAGCGCAAGCAGGCGGTCTCCCATCTGGTGGCCGTAGGTGTCGTTCACGTCCTTGAAATGGTCGAGGTCGATGTAATGCACCGCGAACCTCGTCTCGCCGCGCTTCGCCCGGCCGATCTCCAGCTTGAGGCGCTCGAAGAAGGTGGTGCGGTTGGAGAGGCCCGTAAGGGCGTCGTGACGGGCAAGATGCGCCAACTCGACCTCGGCGTGCTTGCGCCTCGCGATCTCCTGCTCGAGGCTGCCGGTCAATGACTTGAACTCGGCGTGCAGCTGGAAGTTCTGCACGAGCGAGCGATTGAGGTCGCGGCCCAAGAGCGCGAGCGCGCCCGCATATATCGCCGCCATGATCCCCATGGCGACGGAGATCGTGGTGCCTTCGATGACGAATGCGCCTGCCAAGGGCAGCACGGCCGGCAGCATGAAGGAGAAGAGCGCCGGCAGATAGACCGAGTGCTGGGCGATGGCGCCCGCCGTCATTCCGCCGATCACGAAGGCGACGAAGACGACGTAGTAAGGAGAAGGCACCACCAACACGGAGACACCACCTACCCCCCACAGAGCGCCGGTCGCAAGCGCGCCGAGCGCGAAGCGGCGCGCCCAGCGCGCGTCCTCTCCGCTGCCGATACCGCGGCGCCGATAGCTGCGCCAGTTGAGCAGGCGGATGCCCACACTTGTGTAAAGGAGGAAGGTCCAGAGGAGCGTGACCCAGGCCGGGTAGATAGGCCACATCGAAGCGGCGAAGATCGCCCCGATGATCAGATTGACGAGAACGGCGGTGGGCGAGCGATAAAGCAGGCGGGTCGTCGCCGCCTGTACCGCCGCTCTGATCTCGGTTTGGTCCGCGCTATGGGCGGCGCTTGCCGTCTGCGCCACGGCCCCCTCAACCGTGACGCCTTCAATCGTCGTCATCAGGGCTCACCAAGGCTGCCGGCTGCGCTCATATCAGCGAGCGATAGCCCCCCGGGGAATCGTTTCGACGCAAAAAAGCCGTAGAGAATAGCAGGGCAACGGCGCGGAGAAAAGGGACACGCGCGGGTTGTGGCCTTGATTTTCAGAGTTATTCGCAGCTGCCGTCGGGCGATGGCGACTCGGCTCTTCCTTCTTGGCCGGCCGCGGCGGGCGATTCGAGGCGAGGGCAGCGCGCGCCGCGACGGCGGCCGCTCACTTCCCCGAAAGCAGGTCGCGCAAGCTTCCTTCGCTCCACCGGATATCGCTGATCTTCCAGCCGTCCTTCAATTGGACGAGCTCGAGGCGGAGCGTCACCGGCTTGTCGAAATTCCTGAAGTTGACGGTGGCGAGCGCCTTGTCCGCTGTCGCATGGTTGACCGCGATGTCGACCGCCGCGATTTGCCACTCCTGGGCGTCGACGAAGGGATCGCCCTCGAGCGTCGGCGGCTCCTTCCGTTTCGCGGCCTCCCTTTGGTCCTTGATGATCAAGGCAGCGAGCTCGGGCGTGAAATAGCGGCGAATCTTTCGCTCAGAATCGAGCGGGACCCCGAGGGCCTTCTTGGCATCTCCGATGTAACGGTCGTAGATGGATTTGAGGAAGGCCTCGGGCGACGCCTCAGCCGCAGAGAAAGCGGGGGCGCCGGCCAGGCACGCGAGGAGAAAGATCGCGCCGAGAAGGACCGTGCGCCGCGCTGCGCTCATGCTCGAGCTCTCCCCGAATTTATAAAAAGCTATGTTAGCCGCCTCCTTATAGCAGGAAATTTGCCGCGGCCAGCACATTGGGTAGCTCGCGGAGCACGGGAAAAAGGCCGCGCAGGGAAGGCGCCCTGGCGTTTGCTCAGCCTTGCAGCGGAACGGCGTCTTCGACCGAGACGGCAAAGCCCCGCCGCCGGGGTGCGCCCGGACGGCGGGGGTGGCTCGTCGCGGCTCGCATCAATTGCACACGGGCGAGGAGCCCGCCGAGACTTGGTTGGGCGAGGTCAGGGCACCCGTGGCACCGCCCGCAAGGGCACCGGCGGCGGCACCCAAAAGGGGATTCCCGGCGAGCGCGCCTATGGCGGCACCGCCGGCCGCACCCATGGCGCCGCCCGTCACCGCCCGGCATCCCGGCGACTGACCGCATGCCGTGAGCGTAAGCAGGCCCACCGCCAGGACCGTCGGAAGCATGATGCTGCGCATAGCGCACCTCCTTCTCGGCAATCGCGGCATCGTCCGCGATCGACGGCCTATATACGGCCGCGCGCGCCAAACGATCCGTGACAAAAACTGGACCTGGGGAGATGAAAATAGGCTGGAGTCCGGGACCTAGCGCAAATCTCTAATGGCTCCGGGGGGCGCGGCGGCAGTCGCGGTGACGATCCGCCTTGTCGCGATCATCGCCACTATCACCACACTTGGCAAGGACATGTCACTCGCGTTCAATACGGTGGCTGGGAGCGTGAGTGACGCGGGCTCGCTCTCAGAATCCGTTTGGGTTCAATTCGCTGGCCAATAAAAAAGGCCGCAGTGTGACCTGCGGTCTCAAGTTCTTGCCTGTATCCTTTTGGAGGAGGTAGAGGATCTTGGGCAGTGAGGATGAGCACCATGCCGGGGGTCCCGCTGACGGCATTGATCTGGATCATTGTCGGCGGCGCGATTATGCCGTATCGGGCACAGTGAAGGCGGCCGCCATGATGCAGCTTCTCTTGCAACGAGCTGAGCCGGCTGAGCCTTCGAGCCTGCCGAGCCTTTTTCTGCCTGTGATCGCGGTGCTGCTTGTCGGCCTCGCGCTCGTATTGTTCGTCAGGCATTTTCGTCGCTCGGACAGCGCTCAATGGTCGCGTGTGTCAAACGCGATCGCATAAGACGAAGCTGTATGGGAGGTGCGATCCGAGGGAGGAAACCCCGATGACATTGAAAGAGTTCGAAGCGTGGTTCGAGGGCTTCATTGAGAATCTCAATGGGCTCCCGAATCGAGAGGAGTGGGAGCGAATCTGCTTGAAGATCAAGAGCGTCGACGGAGAGCCTACGACGGAAACGGTTTTCATCGACCGGTATTGGGCACATCCTGGACGACCATGGGATTACCCGACTCGTTGGTCTTCTTCGGGCGACGGAATCGACGAAGCGTTCCGCGCACTAGGTCGAGCCGAATTCGATCACGACAGCAAGCAGATCGCCCGATAATCCGAGAGGGGACGCATGTCCCCTCTTTTTATTTGAGCGACGCCCCGAAATCGGCCGTTCCCGCATGCCCCGAGTGTTTGATGGCTGGCTTGTGGGAAGTCTGGCTGATCCTAAGATAAGCTATTGATATTATTGATATGGTGGCTCCGGGGGTCGGATTCGAACCGACGACCAGCCGGTTAACAGCCGGCTGCTCTACCGCTGAGCTACCCCGGAACAGGGCCGCTGCCCATGCGCGTCGCGGCGACGGCGGCTATTTAACAGAGCCGACCACGCGATGCCAGGGTTTCGTGCGGCTCGCACTCAGCCTCGGGCGAGCTTCGCTTCGACGAAGAAGAGCCGATCCTGGCCGAAAAAGAGCTCGCCGTCGACGACGTAGCTGGGCGAGCCCCAGACGTAGCGGGCGAGCGCCTCTTTGGTGTTGGCTTCGAAGGCGGCGGCGACCGCGGGGCGCTCGGCCGCCTCGCGCAAGCTTCTGCCCGCAAAGCCGCTTTCGTCGGCGACGGCCACGACCGTCGCCTCGTCCGCAAGGTTGCGCTCCTCGACCCAGCAGGCGCGCAAATATCCCTCGGCGAGCGCGCCCACGTCGCGCGCCTTGTCGCCCGCCAGCACCGCCGCGATGATCATCTTGTTGGCGAGCATGGCCGAGGTCGGGAAATATTTCGGCTCGAGGTTGAGCTTCATGCCGAGGTGGCGGCGCCAGCGCGCGAGCTCGGTCATGCGGTTCCGCCTGATCGGCTCGGGCCGTTCCTTGACCGGCTTGACAGAAGCGCTCGCGAAGAGCTGGACCATGTCGACCGGCTTGTAATTGACCACGGCGCCGTATTTGGCCGTCATCGCGCGAAAGCGCGGCATGCCGAGATAGGTCCACGGCGAGACGGGCGAGAAGTAGAAATCGACGGTGCTCGGCATGGCGTTCCCGAGGGCTTGCCCGGCTCAGCCGAGCGCCTCGGCCTCGCGCGTGAAGTCGCCGCGCGCACCCGCCTTGAGCGCGAAGAGGCGCGGATGGCGCTCGCGCATCATCTTCATCACCATCTCGGCCGGCACGTCGGCATAAGAGCCGTGCTGGCGCACATATTCCATGTGTCGGCGTCCGGTGCTGTCGTAGGGATGCAGGATCGCGTCCTCACTCCCGTCGAACTCGAGCGGCTTGATGTGGAGCTTCTCGCAGAGCGTCAGGTTGAAGGTGGGGGTCGCCTTGAGCCAGCGCCCGCCGAGCCAAAGCTCGGTGATGCCGTGGTAGATGAAGATGCCGTTGTCGACGAGTGCTAAGAGCCGGGGGGTCGCGAGATGGTTGCGCACGTCGGCGAAGGCAATGCGCGCGGCGATGCCCTGCGCGCGCGCCGCGGCGGCAAGGAGTGCCGCCTTGCCGACGCAATAGCCGCGGCCGCGCGCGAGCACCGCGCTCGCACGATAGGTGTCGAGCTCCTCGTACGCCACGTAGGGATCGTAGAGAATCTCGTCGCGCACCGCATAGTAAAGCTTGACCGCCTTGGCGACCGTTTGCCCGGCGCCGCGCGTGACGCGCTCTGCAAAGGCGACGACGGCCGGATGGTCGCTGTCGATGAAGCGAGCGGGGCGGAGAAACGCGTCATCGGGCTCGAGCGCTGCGGCCATGGTAACGCCTGTTGCCTGAGTTGCGCCCCGGCCGGCATCGGCCCGAGCATTATAGAGAGTGAGCAATAAGAGATCGGGCGCAAGCCCGCAAGCCCGAGCGCGGCATGGCTGCCTTGCACTGGCGCCAACGCCGGGCGGTCAGGGGACAGGGACGGATGGAGCGCACGAGAGGGGGAAAGTCGGCTTGGCGGCCGCGGGCGCCCTGTGACACTATTGGGAGGTAGCTGTCGCCCACGTACAGCACGGCTCGATCGAGTCTCGACCCCGTCGCGGAGTCGGAGGGACGCTAACATGGCCTACATGATGAGGGTCTGCGGCCTGTTCGAGCGGAATGCCGCGGGGGACAATCCCTATCGTTATCTGACGGGCCGGCTGAACGAGGAGACGCGCGTGGTGGTGATGCCCAACCGGGAGAAAAGCGGCCCCGACGACCCGGATTGGATCCTCTATTTGGCGCCCTTCGCCCGCAGCATCTCCCCTCTCTCGACCGACGCGCCGAAGTCCTGAGAGCGGCGAGGGAGCGGCTCGAGCGCCGCCCCGGCCTCCTACATGGGAGGGGCGACGCCGTACTTGCCGATGTTTATGCGCAGCAAGGTGAGCGTGCCGTCGCTGCCGCGGGTCGCGACCGCGAAGGCCGGGAGCCCGGGTTTGAGGTCGGCGCGCTCGGCCGGGACGATGGTGACGATCGGCACGTTCGCCGGCACCCGGACCTTGGTGCTGCCGCCCTTGTAGGCGAGTTCGAGGTCGCGTCCCGAGACACCCGCCACCACGGCACTCACCGTCGCGTTCGTCATAGTGCTGCCGGGCTTCAAGTCCCAGTCGTAATGGCCCTCACCCGTGCCGCGCATGCTTTCGGGGAAGACCACGACCTCGAGCGCCTGCAGCATGCCCCCGGGACCCGCCTCGGCCGCGGTGCCGATGAACGTGCCGGCCTTGATCTCGGAGATGTCGGCCGCCTTGACCGCGGAGACGCCGAACTTCTCGCCGAGCGCGATCGTGACGGTCGGGCCCTCGCGCGTGGCGATCGCGATCGACTTGTCGTTGACCGCGGCGATGGTGCCGCGGATGCGGACCGGCGGCGGCGCAGTCTGCGCGGCCGCCGCGACGGCGAAGCAGGCGACGACGGCGGCCAAAAGGACGGTGCGGTACGGCATGAATTGCCTCCCCCTGCGGGTTGCGCGAGTGGTTGCGCGAGTGCCGGCGCCGGGCGGCGCGGCCCCCACTTGCCGTCGCTAACATGCGCGCCGCTTGCGAACAATGCACATCGGGTAACATCTCCGCGAGGTGGCAGCCCTCGCTGTGCTCATCTCATCCTTCGAGACGGCCGCTTCGCGGCCTCCTCAGAGCCTGTGAATCTTTGGGGACATTGAAGGATTTGAGTTGCGCAACCATGGGCATAGTGATTCCGTCGCAGCAGCGCTTGAGGTGAAGGGGGGCTGCGATGGCGGGTGATGAGCTGTTTGAGGATTTGCCGGGATCGCTGGCGCCGCGGAGCCGGGGAATGGGCAAGGTGCGGCTGCGCGAACCGGTGCGGGATCAGATCGAGCTGCGGGCGGTGGATATCGAGAGCCTGATCGGGGCGGAGCATCCGGCACGGGTGATCTGGGCCTATGTGGAGAAGCTGGACTTGAGCGCGCTGGAAGAGGCGATCAAGGCGCGCGAAGACCGGCCGGGGCAGGCGCCAGCGAGTCCGCAGCTGCTGCTGGCGCTGTGGCTCTACGCGACGAGCGAAGGCGTCGGAAGCGCCCGGGCCCTGGCGCGCCTGTGCGAGAGCCATGATGCCTATCGCTGGCTGTGCGGCGGTGTGAGCGTCAACTATCACGGCCTGGCGGACTTCCGCACCGGTCACGCGGAGCTGCTCGACAAGCTGCTGACGGAGAACGTGGCGACGCTGTCGGCGGCGGGAGTGATCGATCTCGACGAGGTGGTGCAGGATGGGGTGCGGGTACGCGCCAGCGCTGGCGCGGGTTCGTTCCGCCGCAAGAAGAAGCTGCACAAGGAGCTGGCCAAGGCCAAGCGCCTGGTCGAGCGGCTGAAGCGTGAGAGCGACGACGACCCTGACGCCAGCAACCGGCGCATCGCAGCGGCGCGGGAGCGGGCGGCCAAGGAGCGTCAGGCGCGGGTCGAAGCCGCGCTCGACAAGTTGGGCGAGATCGAGGCCGAGCGTAAGCGGCGCGCCAAGACCAACAAGGCGCAAGTGGCCAAGCAGGGCCAGCCGCGCGCCTCGACCACCGACCCGGAGGCACGCGTCATGAAGATGGCCGATGGTGGCTTCCGGCCGGCCTACAATTGTCAGATCAGCACGGTCGCGCGCGGCCAGATCGTGGTCGCGGCCACGGCGGTAGCAAAGGGCTCGGATCGCGGCCTCATTCGACCGATGCTCGAGGCGATCGAACAGCGTTATAAGCGTCAGCCCAAGCGCCACCTCGTCGATGGCGGCTTCAACAAGAACGCCGATACGGAATGGGCGGCGGCGGCGGGGGTCAAGATCTACGGTCCGCCGGGCCAGAGCAAGCACAAGACCGATCCCTATGCCCCGCGCCGCGACGATGGTCCCGGTGTGGCCGCTTGGCGCCGACGCATGAAGAGCCCGCACGGCAAGAGCGTCTACAAGCGAAGGGCGCCGGGCGAGTGCATCAATGCCCGGTTCCGGCAGTGGCGGCTCTATCAGTTCACGGTGCGAGGATTGGCGAACGTGATCACGGTGCTGCGCTGGTTTGCGCTTGCCAACAACATCCTCTCCAGCCACCGCCTGCTGCAGGGCGCGGCATGACAAATCACTACGGCGCCGATGCTCAGCGATCGCCACGGCTCACCTCACTCCTGCCGCCCTTGGCCCCAGTAGTGCCTGATCTTCCGCTAATCCGCCCTACTCCACCACGCATGCAAAACCGCAAAGGTTCACAAGCTCTCAGGATGAGAGAAAGTCTTTCTGCCACACACCAATCGACCTCATCCTGAGGAGCGCCGCCTTGGGGCGCGTCTCGAAGGACCCACGACGGCTTTGCAAGCGTCGTCGAGTGTGTGAATACCGCCGCGGGCGCGTCGCTCAAACCCCGAAGGTATCCCGCCACTGCTTGATGACCTCGGGGATGCCGGTGGTGATCTCCTCGATCGTCGGACGGATGGTCTTCACCTCCGCGATCGGCTTGGCGCCGGCCGCGGGCGCTATTTCCGGCAGGAGCGGGTCCTGGAAGTACTCGACGTAGACCTCTGAGGTTTCCGGTCCCATCAGGAAATCCATGAAGAGCTTCGCCGCGTTGGGGTGCTTCGAATTCTTCATGATCGCCGAGGGCGAGACCATCAGCAAACTGCCGTCGCTCGGATAGACGACGCCCAAGGGGTTACCCTTGGCGGCACTCTCCAAGGTCGTAGCCTCGGGACCCGCGGCGATCGTGCGCTCGCCCGAATTGAGCATGGTCACCGTATCGTTGATCGAGCGGCCGATCTGGGGATTAATCGCCTTGAGCTTCTCGAAATACTGCCAGCCGTAGAGCTTGCGCATCTCGACGACCCAGGTGCCGACGTAGCCGCTGAAGCCGGGATGGCCGACGGAGACCTGGTCCTTCCACTTGAGATCGGTGAGCTCCGGCCAGCTCCTGGGCAGATCGCTCTCCTTGACCTTGGTCTTGTTGTAGGTGATGCAGATGAGGCCGGCCGAGGTCACGTAATATTGTCCGTCCGGATCGAGCCCCTTGAAGGCGGCTACCACGTTCGCGGCATTGGGCGGCGTCCATTGCAGGAACACGCCGCTCGGCTTGAGGTGGATGTAGTGTCCCACGTCGGTCGAGCTGAACACGTCGCATTCGGCAACGCCCGCGCGCATGTCCTGGCTCAGGCGCTGATAGATGACCTGGGCGGTGCTGCGGAACACGTTCGCCTTGATGCCGGGATATTTCTTCATGAAGGCGTTGCCCACGCCTTCGGCCGTCTGCGTGTCGAAGTGCGCGGTATACCAGCTGACCTGCCCCTCCTTCTTGGCCGCCTCCACGTCCGCGGCGTCGGCTGCGCGCGCGCGCGAGATGACGGCCGGCGCCAAGGCGGCAAGCGCAGACGCTGCCGCACTCGCCTCGAGAAATCTCCTGCGTTTCATGGTCAAATCCTCCCTCGCTCGCGAGCGCTTCCCCGGCTTCTCCGGCCGGACTCTGCTGGCGAGCACCCGCGCGATCGCGAGCACAACTATCCGCCTTCCCGCGGCACCCGGCAAGGCGGTTCGCGCGAGCAGCGCGGCGCGGCGCGGCGGCTACGCGCATCACGCCTATGTTCCCTCTCCCGCTTGCGGGAGAGGGAAGGGGCCCATCCCGAAGGGATGGGAAGGGTGAGGGATTGCCAGACGTCCGAGTAGTCCCTCACCCTCCCATTGCTGCGCAATGGGTCCCTCCCTCTCCCGCTAGCGAGGGCTTTGCAAATTGTCTCGATTTGCGATTCTCTGATGTCGATGTCAGGGAGGCGGGCATGGCGCATCGCAAGTTGGGACAGTTGAGTTTGGCGGATCACGTTGTTGCTCGGGGGACCCGGC
>JBKQRV010000141.1:0-10669 GCA_052143835.1 Alphaproteobacteria bacterium | reverse complement strand
CGCGCCCGATAATTGCCGTACGCACGCCGTCGGGCAGCTTGACGGCGCTGATGTGCACGCTGTCGCCGATGTCGAGGCCGGTGAGGTCGACGCGGATCTGGTGCGGGATCTGGGTGGCCAGGCACACCAGCTCGATCTGGTGGCGCACGATGTTGAGCACGCCGCCGCGCTTGATGCCCGGCGACGCCGCTTCGTTCTCGAACACCACCGGCACGTCCACCCTCACTTTGGTGTCCGGCTCGACCCGCATGAAGTCGACGTGCACCGGACGGTCGCTGACCGGATCGTACTGCACGTCGCGCACCAGCACGCGCGCGCTTCCCCCGTCGAGCTTCACGTCATAGAGGTTGGTGAAGAAGGCGGTCTTGCGCAGCTCCGGGAGGAGCTCGGTCGGCTTGATCGCGACGAGCTCGGGCGCCTTCTTGGCGCCGTAGATGACGCCGGGCACGAGCCCGGCGCGGCGTACGGCGTGGGCTGCCCCCTTACCTGCCCGCTCGCGCCGCTCCGCATTGAACACGGTATCGGCCATGGTTGCTCTCCTTTGCCTGATGCGTCCGCCCCGCTCCTTCGGGCAGACCATGCGGGCGGACGGCCTCCAGGGGTGCCGTCCGCCCGAAACTCGCCAAATCCAAAGCCACTCGTCAGTCCGAGACGACGCCCAACAGCCGCGCCACCTCGCCCTCGCTGAACAGGCTCGACACCGAATCGCCCCGGCTGATCCGCCGGATCGCCTCGCCCAGCAAAGGGGCCACCGAGAGGACGCGGATCTTGTTCGACGCTCTCACCTCCTCGCGCGCCTCGATGCTGTCCGTGATCACCACCGCCTCGAGCGGCGAGGCCATGATGCGGCTCACCGCCAGCCCCGACAGCACCCCATGGGTGCAATAGGCCGCCACCCAGGAGGCCCCGTTGTCGGCCAAGGCCTGGGCGGCGTTGCACAGCGTTCCGGCGGAATCCACGATGTCGTCGATCAGGATGCAGCGGCGACCCTTGACGTCGCCGATGATGTTCATGACCTCGGACTCGCCTGCGCGTTCGCGGCGCTTATCGATGATCGCGAGGTCGGCGTCAAGAGGCTTGGCGATCGCGCGCGCGCGCAAGAGGCCGCCCACGTCCGGCGACACTATAACCAAATTCTCGCCGTTATAGTGGTTACGAATATCGTTGTAGAAGACGGGGGCGGCATAGAGGTTGTCGAGCGGAATGTCGAAGAAGCCCTGGATCTGGTTGGCATGCAGATCGAGGGTCAAGACCCGGTTGGCACCCGCGGTCGTGATCAGATTGGCGACGAGCTTGGCCGAGATGGGCGTGCGCGGACCCGTCTTGCGGTCCTGGCGGGCATAGCCGTAGTAGGGGATCACCGCCGTGATGCGGGCCGGCGAGGCGCGCTTCAAGGCGTCGAGCCAGATGAGCAGCTCCATCAGGTGATCGTTGGCCGGATAGGAGGTGGGCTGGACCACGAAGACGTCCTGGCCGCGCATGTTCTCGAGAATCTCGACGAAGAGCTCGTTGTCGGCAAAGCGCCGCACGCTGGCATGGGTGACCGGCACGTCGATGTAACGCGCAATGCCTTCGGCGAGAGGGCGGTTGGCCGTGCCGCTCAAGAGCTTCATGCCGATTTGCCTCAAGGGGGTGCGCCGGGTGCCCCACGGGGCCACGGGGTTTCGGGCGCGCTCGCGGCGCTTCTATATCAACATGACGCAAAACTGTAAACTACGGCGGCAAGCCTCGGGGTCGACGGCCGCGCGCCGGCACTGGAGCCTATCCTACCCGAAATGGCCCTTTGGCGCAGGCCGAAAACAGGCTGGCGGGCACGCGGGCGGCCCAAGCGAAAGCAAGGAGGAGGGGCCCCATGGCTCTCGACTACATCACTCTTGAGGTCAAGGCGCTCATCGGCGTCGAGTCGGTGCTGATCGAAGCCACCCATCCGGTGGAAGCAAGCGAGGTCCGGCGCTTCTTCCAGGCCACGATGGACCCGAACCCGCGCTATTGGGACGCTGCCCGGGCAAAGCGCGGCCGCTACGGCGCCGTGGTGGCCCCGCTCGGCTTCCCCGTCCACGCCTTCCGGCGGCCGCCCGAGCGGCCCGATCCGCTCGACGCCATGGGCGAGGCGGACTTCGATGGCCGCGAGCGGTCGTTGCGCGCGGGGCTGCCGGCCGTGCCGGTGCCGCTGCCGCGCTTGCTCAACGGCGGCTACGAGTACGAGTTCTTCCGCCATGCGCGCGTGGGCGAGCGCATCTTCCGCAAGAGCCGCTACCGGGACATCTACCAGCGCGACGGCAAGAGCGGGGCCATGGTGTTCCTCGTCATCGAGGACGTCTACACGAACGAGGGCGGCGAGCCGCTCCTCAAGTCCGTCAACACCATGATCCTGCGCTGAGGAAAAGGCGATGGCACAGGTCTATTTCGAGGACGTCGCGGTCGGTGCGCGGATTCCCGATCTCGTGAAAGGCCCCATGTCGACCGCGCACATCATGCGCTGGTCCGCCGCCATGGAGAACTGGCACCGCATCCACTACGACTGGCGCTACGCGACCGCGCACGACAAGCTGCCCGACGTGGTGGTGAACGGATCGTGGAAGCAGCACGTCATGATCCAGCTCCTGGCCGATTGGGCGGGCGAGGGCGGCTGGCCCTGGAAGCTCCGCTTCCAGTTCCGCGGCATGAACCTGCCCGGCGAGACGCTCACCGCCTGGGGCCGCGTCAAGGCGAAGGAGGCGCGCGGCCGCTTCGGCGTCGTCGAGCTCGAGATCGGCCTCAGGAACGAGAAAGGCGAGGAGGGCACGCCCGGCAGTGCCACCATCGTACTCCCCAGGCGCGACGGACCTCCCGTGCCCTACCCCTTCGATCCTCGTGTGCTCGACCGAGCGGCGGTCTGACGACCTCATTTCGCACATAGCGCCCACTCTCGCAAATTCGAGCGTCACCCCCTCCCTATCGGCCGCTCCTCAACGGGCGGCTGATCCCCCTTCGAGGGGGAGGGGAATTTTATTGCCTTGCGATGCATTTCCCTCCCCCCTTGAGGGGGAGGGTTAGGGTGGGGGGTGCATCACGTATGCATGATTGCGAGTGCTCGTTCCGGCGCCGAGCCGTCATCGACACTCACTTGGCCTTGGTGCGCTCCGCCTCGTCGACGAGGGCGGCGATCCCTTGCGCGGCGTTCTGCGAAACCGAAGACGCGATCTCGCCCCACACTCGCTCGAGAAGACGCGTCGGCACGTTGTTCTCCTGGCTCACCTCGCCGACCACCGTGCCGTCCGGGCGCTTGACGCTCCAGGTCACCTTGACGTGCTGGGTGCCCTCGTTGACCCGTGAGATCGCCACCGTGCCGTCGAGCAGCAGGCTATCCCGTGCCTTCTGCTGCACCACTTCGACGCCCGCGACCTTGAGCGCGTATTCGATGGTCTGGCGCAGGGCCGTATCGCCGTCGGTCGCAGGCGAGCCCGTGATCGAGTCGACCGCAAGGCCGTGGCCGGGGGCGGGTTTTCGCGCACGCTCCGCAGCACTTGCGGCGGGCCGATCGAGAGGCAGGGGCGCATCCCCCTCGATGCCTTTGACCATCATGTCCGCAGGCTCGCGCGCGATGTCGGCGATGAGCTCGGCCTTGGTCGCGGCTGAGGTCAGGTCGGCGCCGGGCGGGAGGAGCTGCGTGTAGCGCGAGAGAAGCTCGCCGCTCTCATCGCGCACCTCCCAGCGCACTGTCGCCGGGCCCTTCGCCGCCGAGGCGGGCGCAGGGGCCTCCAGGCGCGCGCTTACGGTATAGAGCACGCGAGCCGGCCCTTTCCCGCCGACGGCAACGGGCAGGCTGCGTTTCTCGAGCGCTGTCATCATGGCATCCGCGAGCTCGCGGTCGAGTGGGGCGGCAACGCCCGCGACCGGGGTCACGACGATGACGAAGCGTTCCCGCTCGGATGCCGCGAGCTCGGAGGGCAGCGGCTTGGCCGCCGGCCGGAAGGGGCGCGGCTCGTCGATACAGCCGCCCAGCGCCGTCGCGGCGAAGAGCGCGAGCAGGATGAGCGCTTGGACAGGCCAAGTGCGGCCATGACGCTTGGGGCGGGGTGTCTCCATTCGCTGCGAAAATGCCCTGATCGACAAGGCTCAGCAAGAGCGCAAGTGAGAGCGACGCGCGTCGGCGGGAGACCCGAGCTACTTCACCCGTTCTGCCGTCAGACCAGCGCGATTGTCGAAAGGCCCCGCCCGTAGTCGCTGCAGCCCTCGTGGCTGCTGCGCCGGTAGCTGAAGAAGAGCTCCGGGGCCGCATAAGTGTCGTGTGGGAGCCGATCGACGGAAGCGAGACCGAGGCGGGCCAGGTGCTCCGCCACATAGGCCGGCAGATCGAACATGAAATGGCCGAGGCGCGCCGCCGGTTGGAAGAAGGCGCTGTTCGCCCCATCCTCTGCGAGGAAGGGCAGGGGAAACTCGGGGCCGACCTCATAGGAGGTGCCGGCGATGGAGGGGCCGATCGCGCCATGGATGCGCTCGCGCTCTGCACCCAAGGCAACCATGGCCTCCACGGTCGCCTCGAGGATGCCGGCAAGCGCCCCGCGCCAACCGGCGTGCGCGGCACCTGCGACCCCTGCTTCCGCATCGGCGAGGAGCACGGGCGTGCAATCGGCGGCGAGCACGCCGAGCGCCAAGCCGCGCCGGCGCGTGACCAGGCCGTCGACCTGCGGCCGGGAGTCGAGGGCGAAAGGTGCCTCGAGCACCTCGACGCGCGCGGAATGCGCCTGATGCGCGGTCGCGAGCGCGCTCGCCGGCAGGCCGAAGGCGGCCATGGCGCGCGCGCGGTTCTCGCGCACCGCCGCGGGATCGTCGCCCGAGCCAAGGCCGCAATTGAGCGAGGCGTAGACACCGCAAGAGACTCCGCCCTGGCGCGTGAAGAAGCCGTGCCGCACGCCAGAGAGGGCTGCAAGCCTGGCGCTTTCGAGCGGGACAGCGGGCGTCATCGCACCTCTCTGAAGCCGGGCGGGACGGGCAGCGCCGGATGGGCAAGAACGAGCGCCTTGAACAGGGTGCCCATTTCGCCGGGCTCGATCAAGCGCCTGAGCGCGCCGTGGATGCCCTCCACCTGCTCGCGCGAGGCCGCGGCCGCGAGGCGCCCGGCGCGCTCGCGGATGCCGAGTGCGATGAGAAACTCGCCTTGCGCGATCGAGCCATGACAAGCGGCACCCGCCTCGCGCGCGGCGCGCTCGAGTGCTGCGAAATCGACATGCGCGGTCAAGTCGGCCGTGCCCGGTGCGGTGAGCGCGTCGTGGCGCGAGTGGCGGCTGAGCGCCTGGAGGGTCGAGCCCAAGCCCGCCGTCTCGCGGCCGTAGTCGATGAAGAGGGCGAAGCCGCCATGCTCGACGAGACGCTGGGCGATGGTGCTGACCAGGCTGATCGCGGCCGGCGACAGCTCGGCGATACTGCCCACGGGAGCCGCGCGTGCCGCCGGCGAGAGCATGGCTTCCGCGGCCGTAGGATGGGACGAGAGCGTGAAGCGGAAACGTCCGGCGGCGCTGTCGTAGTCGACGAGGCGCTCGCGCCAGCCCGCTCGGGTGCGCTCGAGCTGAAGGATGGGGAGGGCGTCGAGGAACTCGTTGGCAAGGAGGATGGTCGGCCCCTCCGGCACTGCGGCGAGATCGGCGTGCCAGCTCGCCCTCGCCCCCTCGAGGCGGGCGCGCTGCACCGCTGCCAAGCGGGGGCTCGCCTCGACGAGATGGATATGGGCCGCCGCAAGGAAGGCCGGCTGGTTACGCGCCGCGCGCAGCGCATCCGCCATCAAGAGACCCCGTCCGGGGCCGAGCTCGATGAGGCGGAGCGGGGCCGGCCGGCCCATCGCCACCCAGGCGGCAGCGCTCCACAGCCCGAGGAGCTCGCCGAACATCTGGCTGATCTCGGGGCTGGTGACGTAGTCGCCCTTGGCGCCGAGCACCTCGCTCTGCGCGTAGTAGCCGTCTTGCGGATGCCACAGCGCCGTGGTCATGAACTCCGAGAGGCTGAGGGGGCCCTTGAGCGCGATGAGCCGCTTGAGATGGCCGCTCGCGTCGCTCACGGCCCGGGCTGGACGGGAAGCGGCTTGGCGCGTGCGACGAGCCAGGCTCCGAAGAGGATGAGCGGGAGCGAGAGGATTTGGCCTTCGGTGACACCGAAGGGGAGCAGGCCGCCAAGGGTGATGAAGCCGCGGAAAGGGTCCGGCTGGCGAAAGAGCTCGCCGATGATGCGGGCGATGCCGTAGCCGATGAGGAAGACCCCGGCGAGGACCCCGGGCCGCTCGCGGCAGCCCTTGCGGCGGAGAAAGAAGAGAACGAGGAAGAGTACCAACCCCTCGAGCAAGGCCTCGTAGAGCTGGCTCGGATGGCGCGGCTCGGGTCCGCCGCGCGGAAAGATCATCGCCCACGGCAGATCGCTCGGCCGGCCGAAAAGCTCGCCGTTCGCGAAATTGGCAAGCCGGCCGAAGAAGAGTCCGATCGGCACCGCGCAGACGACCGCGTCGCCGACCATCAGAAACGAGAGCTTCTGCCGGCGCGTGAAGAGCACGAGCGCCGCAATGACGCCCAAGAGTCCGCCGTGAAACGACATCCCACCGTGCCAAAGTTCCAAAATCTGGGCCGGATCGGCAAGATAGACGTCCGGCTGGTAGAACAGCACGTAGCCGAGGCGGCCGCCGAGCACGACGCCGAGCGTGCACCAGACGACGAGATCGTCGGTTTGCTCGGCGCTCATCGCCTTGGGCCGGGCCGCCGCGATCTTGCGCACATGGCGCCAGCCGATCAGGATGCCGACGATATAGGCGAGCGCGTACCAGCGGATGGCGAGCGGGCCGAGCCTCAGCGCCACGGGGTCGATGTCGGGGAAATGAAGGGCCATCTGCTGTCGCTCGCGTCTTGAGGTCCCGGGGAGCCCGTCAGAGGTAGGGATCGGGGGCGCCGAGGTAATCCTTCACGTAGTGCGCGATGCCGTCTTCGAGCTCGGTGAAGGGCCGGGCGTAGCCGGCAGCTCTCAGTCGGGCCGTCCGGGCTTGGGTGAAGTACTGGTAGCGCGCGCGGATCTCGGCGGGCGTGTCGACGTAGCAGACCTCGGCCTTTTTCCCGAGTGCTGTGGCGACGGCATGCGCGAGATCGCCGTAGCTGCGGGCCTTTCCCGTGCCCAGATTGAAGAGGCCGCTCGCCTCCTCATGCGCGTAAAACCACACCATGGCATCGACGCAGTCGCCGACCCAGATGAAGTCCCTGAGCTGGCCGCCGTCGGGATAGTCGGGATGGTGCGAGCGGAAGAGAATGGCGGGCTCGCCCACAGCTAAGCGCTCGTGGATCTGCTTGGCCACGCTGCGCATCGCACCCTTGTGGTATTCGTTGGGGCCATAGACGTTGAAGAAACGCAGGCCCACCCACTGCGGCGGCCGCCGTCCGCCCTCGCTCAGGATGCGCGCAATGCGCCGATCGAAGAGGAGCTTGCTCCAGCCGTAGGGATTCATGGGGCGGAGGCGCGCGAGCGCCGCGATCCCGGCGTCGTCGTCGAAGCCTGCGCTGCCGTCGCCGTAAGCGGCGGCCGAAGAGGCGTAGAAAAAGCGCGTGCCGTGCTCGGCGCACCAGTCCCACAAGAGCTGCGAGAGCGTGAAATTGGTGCGCACGATGAGATCGGCGTCGCGCTCGGTGGTGGCCGACACGGCGCCGAGGTGGAAGATGGCGGCGAGCGCGCCGCGATGGCGCTCGAGGAAATGGGCGAGCCCCTCGGGCTCCACGAAGGCGGCGAGCTCGCGCTTGGCGAGGTTCTTCCACTTCTCGCCGCTCCCGAGCCGATCGCACACCGCGACCTCGCTGCCGCGCGCCTCAAGGGCCGCGACGAGGTTCGAGCCGATGAAGCCGGCGCCGCCGGTGACGAGGATCATGCCGTTCTGCATCGCCCGGGATCGCCCTTTCGCACCGCTCCGTGGCCTCGCCCCTTATAGGGGCGCTCCTTAAGCCTCGCAAGTTTGCCGCGGTTGCGAGAGGGATGCGGCCGTCCCATACTGCGCTCGGCAAGCGCAAACGCGGTCGGGGGAGCCCCACCATGCAGGTAGACAACCGCCTTCTCGACGATCTGGCACGGCTCACGAGCGGGGCGCTCGGCTCGCTCGCGGGGCTCAAGGAGGAGATCGACGCGCTGGTGCGCCGGCGCCTCGAGCGCCTCCTCGCCGAGATGGAGCTGGTGCGGCGAGAGGAATTCGAGGCCGTCAAGGCGGTCGCCGCCAATGCGCGCGCGGCCCAAGAGACGCTCGAGGCCCGCTTGGCCCGGCTCGAGCGGGCGCTTGAGGAAGCCGCGCCGACGAGGGCAAAAGAAGGGAGCAGCCACAAGCCCTTGCGGTAAATCGCCGGATTTGCGCCGAAAGCCACAACCTGTTGTTGGTCACAAGCTGTTGGGGCAATAAATAAAAAGATAACAAAATCTTGTAAGACCCTTCTTGAAGTTCGAGCGTAAATTTGTCAGGCTACCGTCCATGGTGGGCCGACGTCGCGACCTCTACAAATCCTAGTCCCAGTGGGGAGCCAGTCCGCCGTGGGAGCCTGCGCGGCCGTCGGATGCCTGTTGGCAAGGAGGGGCCTAGATGTCTACTCGTATCGCCGAAGCCGAAAGCGCCCTACCGAACCCGCTCGATCTTGTGGAGGAGATCGTCAGCGCGCACGACTGGCCATTCGACCGCTGCAGCACGGACGAGATGGTCGTCGACATCACCGGGCAATGGTGCGACTACCATCTTCACTTCGCCTGGCTCGAGGATCTGAGTGCCATGCATTTCTCCTGCGCCCTTGACATGAAGGTGCCGCGGGCGAAGCGCGGGGCGATCCACGAGCTGCTCTCGCTCATCAACGAGAAGCTCTGGCTTGGTCACTTCGACGTCTCGGAGGAGGACGGCATGCCGATCTTCCGGCACACCTCGCTGCTCCGCGGCGCCAATGGGCCGAGCGTGGAGCAGCTCGAAGATCTCGTCGACATCGCGATCACCGAGTGCGAGCGCTTCTATCCCGCCTTCCAGTTCGTGGTGTGGGGTGGCAAGTCGCCGAAGGAGGGCATCGGCGCCGCCATGCTCGATACCGCGGGCGAGGCATAGGCGACAGCCAAAGGCGGCTCGCCCCAAAGGCGGCTCGCCAAAGTCGCCGGCCGCGGGTTAAGCTCCCGCCATGCGTAAGGATGCAACGCTGCTCCTCGTGGGGGCGGGCAAGATGGGGGGCGCCATGCTGTCGGGCTGGCTCGCCCGCGGCGTGGCGCCGGACCATGTCGCGGTGGTGGAGCCGGGGCCCATAGCGGAGGCGCTCCGCCAAAAGCACGGCGTCGCGGTCCACCCCGGCGCGGAGGCGATCGACCCCGCTTTCCGGCCCGACGTGGTCATCCTCGCGGTCAAGCCCCAGGTGATGGATGGCGCGGCGGCGCCCTACCGGCGCTATGTCGGCCCTGCCACGCTTTTCCTCTCGATCGCCGCCGGCAAGACGATCGGCTATTTCCGCAGGCTTCTGGGCGAGGCTGCCCTCATCGTGCGCGCCATGCCGAACACGCCGGCGTCGGTCGGGCGCGGCATGAGCGTCTGTTGCGCAGGGCCGGGCGTCACGCCAGCGCAACGGGAGCTCTCCGCAGCGCTCTTGAGCGCGGTGGGCGAGGTCGCCTGGGTCGAGGACGAAGCCCTTATCGACGCGGTGACCGCTGTCTCTGGCGGCGGGCCGGCCTACGTCTTCCTGCTCGTCGAGTGCCTGACGGCAGCGGGGATCGCGGCAGGGCTGCCGGCCGAGCTCGCGCAGCGGATCGCGCGCGCCACGGTCGCCGGCAGCGGCGAGCTGCTGCGCCAGTCGCCGGAGCCGCCCGACGTGCTGCGCCAGAACGTGACCAGCCCCGGCGGCACCACCCTCGAAGCCCTCAAGATTCTCATGGCCCCCGACGGGCTGCAGCCGCTTTTCGATCGCGCGATCGCCGCCGCCACCCGCCGCTCGCGCGAGCTCGCGGGCTGAAGCGCCCGGCCGCAAGCTCGAGCGGAGGAAACAGTCATGCCGGAGCCCTTAAGCCCGAGTGCGGCCAAAGTGCAGCAGGCCTTGCAGGCACTCGGTCTTGCCAACCAGGTGATCGAGCGCGCGCAGTCGACGCGCAGCGCCGTCGAGGCGGCCGCCGCGGTCGGCTGCACCGTCGGCCAGATCGCGAAGTCGATCGTCTTTCGCGCCAAGGGCTCCGGCCGTGCGATCCTGGTGGTGGCAAGCGGCCCCAACCGCGTGAACGAGCAGGTGATCGAGGCGCTCATCGGCGAGAAGCTCGGCAAGGCGAATGCGGAGTATGTGCGCGACCGCACCGGCTATGTCATCGGCGGCGTGCCGCCCCTCGGCCACGCCTCCAGGCTCGAGATCTTCATCGACCAGGACCTCACCCGCTTCCCTGAAATCTGGGCCGCGGCGGGCACGCCCAACGCCGTCTTCAAGCTCACACCCGCGGAGCTCCTGCGCATGACGGGCGGACGGGTGGTAAGCATCGCCTGAGCGCAAGCCCCTCCCTTGGCCGCGCCGGGGAGAAGCCCTACTTAAGTAAGAGCCGTGCCCGGCAGCCTTCGGGGACCTCCGAGCGCTTCGGCACGCGAGAGGGAGGAGAGCGATGGCGAAGCCCAAGCGCGCGAGAAAGCCGGTCGACCCAGCCCGCCGCGTGGTGGAGTGCGCCTTGACCCTTGCCGCCGAGC
>JBKQRV010000140.1:0-12469 GCA_052143835.1 Alphaproteobacteria bacterium | reverse complement strand
CTCCGGCAGAACCTGGCGCTCATCTACGGCCTCGAGGGCAATGCCCAACAGGCGGCGCAGCTTAGCCGGGTCGATCTGAGCGAGGCGGACACGGAGGCCAACCTCAAGTTCTTCCAGGCCGTGCGCGCGCGCATGGAGTGACGGGCGCCGCCGCACCCCTGCCGCAAGAGCCGCAAGAATTGCCGTCTTCCCGTTGAGGCACCGTGCCGCGGCCGGCACGCGATGTCGTTTGAGGCGGCCCCACCGAGGCAACCGTCCCGAAAATGTCCGTCCGAGCGCAGCGGGCCAGCTGGTTCGACTATGTAGTCTTGTCGGCCGCGCTCGCGGGTATCGCCTTCATCGTCGCCTATTTCGACGGCGTGCATTACGCGGTCAGGAACGATTTCGCGATTTCCTGGACCGTCTCGGATTTGCTGTGGCAGGGGAAGCTCGGCGACATCTACGACCCTCCCCGCTTTGCCGCCGTCTACCATGCGCTCTTCAGCGAGAACGCCGGCGTGCCTTTCTGGCCCTATCCGCCGATTGCGCTCTTTCTGGTGGCACCCGTTGCCTTGCTCCCGTCCTTTCTCTCGTACCTGGCGTGGAGCATCGTCACGCTGGCCTTGTTCGCCGCGAGCGTCCGCTCCTTCTTCGGCGACAACCGACGCGTCCTCATGCTCGCTTTGGCGCCGTCGAGCTGTGCCAATATCATGTTGGGCCAGACCGGCTTCGTGACCGCGGCACTCCTCGTGGGCGGCTTGGCGATGATCGACCGCCGTCCCCTCGTTGCCGGAGCGCTCTTCGGTCTCCTCGCATTCAAGCCGCAACTTGGCATCATGTTGCCGCTGGCTCTCTTGGCAGCGCGGCTCTGGAAGCCGTTCGTCGCCGCAGCGCTCACGGCCCTCGCGGCGGTGGCGGCCAGCGTCGCGGTATTCGGCATCGAGGCCTGGCGCGGCTATGTCGAGGTAATGCTTCCCTTCGAGCTCAGCTTCTCCGAGCACGGTACCAGCCCCTACATACTGAAGGCGCCGACGGTGTCAGAGGCGGCCCGACTGCTGGGCGCGTCCGCGAGTTTTGCCTATCTCCTGCAGGCGCTCACGGTGCTCGCGGTCGCCGGGGTCGTGATCTGGGCATTCAGGCGCATGCGCGAGCGCAGCGCGCAGGCCGCCGTGCTTCTGGCGGGAACGGCGCTCGCGTGCCCGCACCTCCACGTCTACGACATGTCGATCGTGAGCGTAGCCTCGGTCGTGCTGGCGGAAGCGACGCGGGCAGAGCCACCCGGTTTGGCGGAGCGGCTGACGATCACGCTTGCATGGGTGGCCCCACTAGCGCTCATCGCGCTGTTCGCGCTGCACATCTTGCAGGTACCGCACGACCCCTACGTTCTGGCCGCGCTCGCACCTCTCATTACGGCCGCATTGGTGTGCTACATCGTCACCCGGCTTCGCGAGGCGTCGCCGGCTTTGCCGCGGGCAAGCGCTACTGGGTCAGCACGACCTCGGTAAGGCCGGAGCCGCTGCCGCCCTGGACGTTGCATTGCATCGCGAAGAAATTGTTCTTGTATTGGCAATCCTCGCCGTAGCCGGGGCCATTCGCCGCAATCCCGGTGCAATGGCTGGCCGGCCCATAATAATCCTCGCCCGGCCCGACGCCGCCGGCGTCGTCCCACCAGAACACCGCGGCAGGCGCTATTGCACCCCCTCCGCTGCCGCTCGCCAAGGCCGAAAGCTGCGCGCAAGTGGGTGCGGCAAACTGATAGCCCGCACTCGTCACCGACGTGCAATGGGGAATGGCGGCAGCGGGAGCGGTCGAACTGCTCGTCAGGCCGCTGATGTAGCTCTGCGTCACGCCGGTTTGGATGTAGAGCGAGCAGTTGGGCGTGCCCGAGTCCGCGGCCGTATAATATTGAGTGCTGCAGGTATAGGTCGTCACGCATCCGGATACCGAAGAGGTACAGTTGGAAAAGCCGGAGCCGGGATCGTTGATCCCGAGATAGGTCGCCAGTTTGTTATAGGACCCCGAGGCGATGGGCTCGTTGATCACGGCGCCGCTCGGATTAAGGATGCTGGCCGGCAGCGTGACCTGCACCGCGGTAATCGTGCTGGTGCAGCTACCATGAAACCCGGATGAGGTCGTGACCTTGGCGGTATAGGTATAGTTGGTGTTATCGCTCGGCGAGTCGCCGTACCCGAGGAGCGACGAATAGAAGGCCTGCGATGAGCCGTTGGGAGCGCCGTAGGAATTCGCTCCGGTGACCGCGGCGCCGCAAGAGGGATTGCTGGTGTTGCCGTTGGTGTCGTTTTGCAGCATCACGCCAAGCGGCTGATTGACGTTGAACGTCGGCAGGGTCTGTCCGGTGGGCGCTACACCGAACCCGTTCGGATTGGAAGCTGCATAGCTCGAGCCGATCCAGTAATAATTGCCTTGCGTCACGCCGTTCGCCACCGAGAAGCTCGGAAAGGTGTCAAAGTTATAGCCGCTGCCGGAACCGTTCTTCGGCACCTGATAGAGATAGACGGTATTGCCGTCGCAGGCCTGGGAGCCGACGTGGCTGAAGACGAGCTGGGGCGTGATCACGGGATTGCCGGCGGTGCCCGTCGCCTGGATGTTGAGCGTATGATAGACGAGCGCGAGAAAGGTCGTCGCGATGTTGGCGGAAGCGCTCACGGTCACGGTGTAGGCATTGGCGGTTCCGAGCGCGGGATTGATCGTGCCGCTGACGTTGGCGGTAACCGTCGGGGTACCGAGCGAGGTGCTCGGCGGCAGGTGAGTGGCGGCTTGATTGAAGTAATTGGTGGCGACCGTCACCGCGTTGCCCGATTGGGATGGGCCGAGGAAGGCCGCGGCACCGGCGATCGCGGCCTCGTCGACGACGTTTTGCAGGTCGGTCTTGTATTGAACGCTGCGCGCATAATCGACGACCACGCCCAGGAACATGACGAATGGGATCAGCATCAGGCCGAAGATGATGCCCACGACTCCGCGCTTGTCGCCAAGCAGGCGGAGACGCATCGACGGGTATTCCGGCTTCGGGAGAAGCGGCATGGGAAGTTCCTCACGTACAGGGAGAGGTGCAGGAAATGGGCGCGTCGCCGCGCGGGCGGGCAAAGGCATCCTGGGTAAAGGTGAAGAGGCCCGGCAGGATGTATTGGATGACCGAGCTGTAGATGTAGGTGGCGTGGACGACGATCACGCTGTCGCCGTAGGGGCTGCCGGCAGTCGGTATCAAGTTGGTGGGCGATTGCACGATGGATGAGGCGGCGGAGCCGAGTGCGGTTGCGGTGACGGTACAGGAGCCATCGCTTTCCCAATCGATCTTGACGCCGCCCGACGTATAGTTGGTGACGCTGGCGATCGCGACCGAGAATGCGCCGGCATTGCCTGATGTCCCCGTCGTCGGGAATACGGTCATCATCTTCTTTGCGGCATAGCAGAAATTGCCGAGGGACCCGCTGGTCCCGCCGGTGACGCCGTTGACCTGCTGTGCCACCAAATCGGCGATCGCGGCGGCGGCATTGCTGAGCATCATGTCCGCGCGCTCGATTTGGGCGCCCTGGTACATGCCGATCATGATGATCCCCATGATCGGCGCCACCAGCGCGAATTCGATGGCGGCGGACCCGCGGTTATGGCGCATGAGAGAGCGGAGCAGGTGCCGCATCAGTAAGGCTCCGTTTGGAAGACGAATGCCGTGGTCAGAAAAGTCGAGGCCGTGCCGGTCACGTCCGCAAGCCATTGAATCGCCCAGGGACGGCTGTAGCCGATCTCCAAGATAACGTCGTAGTTGGCGGCCAAGGTGGCCTTGGTCGAGGTCATGACGCCGCCCGATACCGTGGCATACGAAAGGCCCAAGAAGCCGTTGCCCGGGGGGGTGCCGGACGCCGCCGCCGCGACATAGATTTGAACAGTGGTGCTGCAAGAAGGTATGGTGATGACGATGTTGCAGACGTCGGTGGTCAGCGTCGAGGAATAGGAGCTCCCGGTAATCGTGCCGATACGCATCAGGCGGGCGGCGTCGTGGGCCGCGTCGTCCATGAGCTCCAAGGTGATCAGATCGAGCCCGACCTCGATGATCGCCAAGGTGAATATGAAGAAGACCGTCCCCACTAACGCGAATTCCACCGCCACCTGGCCGGCGCGCTGGAAAAACAGCCGAGCGATGACGCCGCCATAGCCGATGGCGCGCGGATGGTTGCGACGCTCGGCATCGCGACCGGCGCGGGCGAAGAGGCGCCTAAGAGCCAACGGTCACTCCTTACCCGAACGACAATCGACAAATTTTTCGATAAATTTTTCGGACGTTTCGCAGATCATCCAGGAAATCCCAACCGAGATTCTGCAAATGAAGTTCCCTCTTGCGCAGAGCGCAGACGATTGTCAAGACCGATATTCGACCTCGCCCGGTCGATGCAATTGCACACCTCGCCGCGCTGCGCGCCCACGTGAACCGCAACGGGCTCGGCCGCGTCGCCGCCTCGACGAACCGAGTCGGTCGCTGCGAGACAGACCGGCTGGCAACGACGATCCCGCTCTCCCGGGCGATATGCTCAACCAGCTTTGCCTTCCACCAGCCCGCCCGTGCGCTCGGCCCAGCCATGGCCATGCAGCCTTCGGACCGTTGAGCGCCCGCGCGCGCGCCAAAGGCTGAGAAGCCCCCGAGCGCTGGGTTCGTCGGACGGCACCGGAACGCGGCCTCGGTTTCGACTTGCAAGTTATTGATAGCGTTAACTTTTCATCGCTCCCGATCGATCCGGTGCCAAGGCCATGAGCGGCGGCACCGCGCCCGGCCCAAGGCCGGAAAGGGCACGGCTGCCGATTCCCGCCGGCTTGCCATTCTGCAAATGCAATTTGCAAAATATCTGCACAGGCAGCGGCTCGGCCCCAGCCCGTCCAATGCTCGCTCTGGCCCAGCGCCACCGCACTTCGAATTCCGCTCGCCCGCCCTTCGGCAAGGATCGCGCCGCCAAATTACACACGACCGGCGTCGTGCTTTCTTTTCATATGTCCATCTCCCTTGAAAGGTCGTATGAGTTCGAGAGGTCGCGGCGGGCCCGCCAATGTCGCGAGTCGCGACGGGTTTGGGTGCTGGGGTGCTCGGCCGTAACGGGATGTGGGTGAAGCGAGAGCGACCATGGACTTCAGTTGCCGATATTGCCGGTTTTGGCTCCCGCTGCAGGCGCGCGATCCTGCCGACCCCACGCGGGTGGTGTTGGTCAGCGAGCACGAGAAGGCGACGATCGGGCAGTGCAGGCGCTGGGCTCCCCAGCCGGGAACGCAGACGGTGATGGGCGAATGGCCGAAGACCAACTCGGTCGATTGGTGCGGCGAATGGGCGCTCCGCAGCTGACGATGCTCGGGCAGCAGGCGATTGCGACACCTCGCGCCCGTGTCGCCTAGGCCGGCATCTCTGCTCGAGTCGATGTGGCGGCGGCCGCGAGCGGCATCGTCGCCCCTCGAAAGGGAGGGTCGATGACGCGACGGCTACGTGGCTGGGGTGCTGCCGCGGTCCTGCTCGGCCTGGCGGCGCCGGCTTTCGCCGACGACTTCGTCGCGTTGTGCAAGGAAGCGGAGCAAGACCCCGAGGCGGAGAAGCTCTGCGCCTGCGCTGCAGACAAGGTCACGCCTACCGAGCGCTCCGCGGCCATCGCCGCGATGAGGGCGGTGGCCGATGCGCTCGCCAAAGGCAAGCCGATCGATCCCTCGACCCTGCCGCCCGATCTCTCCAGCGGGTTGAGCGCGGTCAAAGCGGCCGAGGCGACGTGCAGGTAGTGCTGTGCTGCGCTCCGGATCAGGCGCTCACAGCGCCAGTATGCCGCCGACGATCAGCAGACCTGCGAGGTAAGCGGCGAGGGCGAAGACGATCACGGAAGCGACGATCATTGCCACCGTGTACGGCACTGCGCGGTCGGCGGGCACGCCCATCGTCGGCGTGACGCCGAGGTAGAGAAGATAGAGCGAGTAGAGCGACAGCAGCAGGCTCGGGATGGCGAGGGGCGGCAGGAGCAGGAAGACGCCGCTCACCCAGGCCGCGGTGGCCGAGTAGGCGATCAACTTGAGCCCTTGGATCATGTCGTCGCGGCCGCCGAAGGTAGGTGCGAGCTTGCTCGCGATGATCGCGAGGACATAAACCCCGGCGAGCGCCAGCAGGTAGCGGATGAGGGCCGCCGCCAGTCCCAATCCCGGGCCGACGCCAATGCGGTGGAAGAGCAGTGCGAAGCCGAGCCAGCCGCAGAGCGGCGGAATCGCCGCCAGCACCATGATGTAGCCGGTATAGAGGCTCTTGACGTCGATGCTTTCGCCGGCCGCAACCGGCCACTCGCTCTTCGGCGAGATCAGCATGTTCTTCGCGCGTGATACGAGATCCATTTCCCCCTCCGCTGAATGACGCGCCCGCTGACGCGGGACCATGCCACGAAAGCCAAGCCCGCCCGCTCGGCGGGGCTCTCAATGTCAAGCGTATCCGACCGCATAAAGTACAAGCAGAGTGACCAGCATCATTAGAATGACTACCGCAAAGCTGTAAATCAACATGAGCGCCAGCCCGAGGACCTGGCGTGCGAGGTCGAATCGCGGCGGCACGAGCCGATTTACCAGCGTTCTGATGCGTCGGGCGCCAAAGCGCGAAGAGACAAGCAACAGCACGGCAACCGCCGCCGTTATCAGGTAGGTAAGCCACTTCGGAAAATCGCCGTGCGTCATTTATCCGAGGCTTGCTTCCACCTTGGGATGGCGGCCCGCGCCGGCCTCTTGGCGTCGGCTATCTGCGGCGCCGAGCATCGCCGTGAAGCATCGCTCACTCATGTACGAACTGGAGATTTGATTTAATTGGTCGGGCGGACTGGATTTGAACCAGCGACCCCCAGACCCCCAGTCTGGTGCGCTACCAGGCTGCGCCACCGCCCGACCCTGGCAATTTGCGGCATCGCCTGCCGCGGACGCGCACTCTAGCGGCTTGCCCCCTCTTCGCGCAACGGTCTCGCCCGGCGGGCTAGCCGAGGCGCGCGCGCACCAGCTGCCTCAGCGTCTCGAGCTCCTCGAGCACGGCCTTGAGGGCCGCGCGATCGACGGACGGGCTTGCGGCAGGTGCAGGGGGTGCCGGCGCCGGCACGAGCGGCTTGGGCGCCTCGGGCCGCGGCGAAGGAGTTGTCGTCTCGGACTCGCCCCTTGGCACCGTCCCCCTGGCGAGCCCACGCGCGAGGCTGTACTCGGCGGGCGGACCCTCCCGCCCCGCCTGGACGGCGGCCGCGGCACCCCCTCTCGCCCCGCCCTCGCGCAGGTGCTTCTGCGCCCCCCGGATGGTGAAGCCGTCGCGATAAAGCAGGTCGCGAATGTTGCGCAACAGCGCTACGTCCTCGGGTCGATAATAGCGCCGCCCGCCGGCGCGCTTCATCGGCTTGACCTGGGCAAACTTGGTTTCCCAGAAGCGCAGCACGTGCTGGGGCACATCGAGCTCTTCCGAGACCTCGCTGATGGTGCGGAAGGCCGCCGTCGATTTCCCGCTCCGCGGCGCTCGCGGCTCGGCAGGCCAGGCGCCCGGCAGGTCCGACATCGTCAGGGCGCCCGCGGGGCGCTCCCCCGCGAGGCCGCGTTGATGCGGTTCTTGAGCACGTGCGAGGCGCGGAAGACAAGCACGCGGCGCGGCAGGATGGGGACCTCCTCGCCGGTCTTGGGATTGCGGCCGACGCGCTGCCCCTTTTGCCGCACCGAGAAACTGCCGAAGGAGGAGACCTTGACGGTCTCGCCCTTGGTCAGCGCATCGGCGATCTCGCTGAGCACCGACTCGACCAGATCCGCCGATTCGTTCCGCGACAGGCCGACCTCTTGGTAGACCGCCTCGCTGAGATCGGCCCGGGTAATCGTCTTGCCCGTCATGATGCCCCCTAAAGCTCGCCGATTAACCGTACCCCGGACGCCGAAAGCGGTCAATTTTAAAGGGATACCGAGCGAATTTCACGTATTTCGATGGCTGGAGCGCGGCGGTTGACGCGCCAATCTCGCCGAGGCGCGGCAACGCTACCACCGAATGAGACTCGCGGCCCAGGTGAGTCCGCCGCCGATAGCCTCGATGAGCAGAAGCTGGCCTGCCTTGATGCGGCCGTCCTCGATCCCTTGCGCAAGCGCAAGCGGGACCGAGGCGGCGGAGGTGTTGGCATGGCGGTCGACGGTCTTGATCACCTTGTCGTCCGCGAGGCCGAGCTTCTTCGCAGTGCTGTCGATAATGCGCTGATTGGCCTGGTGCGGCACGAACCAGTCGATGTCGGCGATCTTGAGACCGTTGGCTTTGAGCGCCTCCTCGACCACCTCCGCGAGCTTGACCACTGCATGGCGAAAGATCTCGCGCCCGCGCATGCGCACGTGTCCGACCGTCTGGCTCGAGGACGGCCCGCCGTCGACATAGAGGAGATCATAGAGCCTGCCGTCCGAGTGGAGGTGGGTCGAGAGCACACCGCGCTTCTTGGCATCGGGCGGGCCGGGGAAGGCGCGCAGCACGATCGCACCCGCCCCGTCGCCGAACAGCACGCAGGTGTTGCGATCCTGCCAATCGAGCAGCCGCGAGAAGGTCTCGGCGCCGATCACGAGCGCGGTCTTGGCCTGGTTCAAGCGCAGCGCATTGTCGGCCACCGCAAGGGCATAGACGAAGCCGGCGCATACGGCCTGGACGTCGAAGGCGGCGCCATGGTCGATCCCCAGTGCCGCCTGAACTTTGGTCGCCGTCGCGGGGAAGGTGTCATCGGGCGTCGTCGTCGCCAGCACGATGAGATCGACCTCGGACGGCGAGACGCCGCCATTCTCGAGCGCGCGGCGCGCGGCAGCGAGCGCCAGATCGGAAGTGCGCTCGCCTTCGGCGGCGATGTGACGCTCGCGTATCCCCGTGCGCTCGATGATCCACGCGTCGGTCGTCTCGACACTCCGCGCGAGCTCGTCGTTGGTGACGATGCGTTCCGGCAGATACGCCCCGCATCCGACGACCCTCGAATGGAAGAGCATCACCCGGTCGCCACTTGCGGCTTCTGGTCTTGGCCGGCGCTCAAGCGGCCGAACTCTTCCTTGATGCGGTCGTTGAAGCCGCCCGCGGCGAGATCGATCGCCACGTCGATGGCGCTGGCGAAGCCGAGCGCGTCCGTGCTCCCGTGGCTCTTGACCGCGATGCCGTTCAGGCCGAGGAACATGGCGCCATTGTAGCGGCGCGGGTCCGTGCGCACATGCATCTTCTTGAGCGCGCGGCGCGCCAGCACGAAGCCGAGCTTGGCAAGCAGCGAGCTCTTGAAGGCCTGGCGCACGAACTCGCGCAAGAGGTGCGCCGTGCCCTCGGCGGTCTTGAGCGCGATGTTCCCGGTGAAGCCGTCGGTCACGACCACGTCCACCGAGCCCGCCGCGATGTCGTCGCCCTCGACGAAACCCTCGAAGCGGATCGGCAGTCGGCTGTCGCGCAGAATGGCGCTCGCCGCCTTGACGGCGTCGCGGCCCTTGACCGGCTCCTCGCCGACATTGAGGAGCCCGATGGTCGGCTGCTGCAGGCCGAGCACGGTGCGCGCGAAGACCTCGCCCATCACGGCGAACTGCACCAGGTTGTTGGCGTCGCACTCGACATTGGCGCCGAGGTCCAGCATCACGCTCTCCCCGCGCAGCGTGGGGAAATAGGCCGCGATCGCCGGGCGATCGATGCCGGGCAGCGTGCCGAGGATCGTCTTGGCCATCGCCATGAGGGCGCCCGTGTTGCCGGCGGAGACCACCGCTGCGGCCCGGCCGTCGTGAACCGCCTCGATCGACGCCCACATGCTCGAGCCGCGCCCCTGGCGTAGGGCGAGGGACGGCTTCATGTCGCCGGGGACGACCTTCTCGGTGTGAACGAGCGAGATGATCTTGCGCAGCTTGGGCTTGCGCCTGATGAGAGGAGCCACCCTGCGCTCGTCGCCGAACAGCAGGTAGCGCACCTGGGGATGACGAATGCGGGCGAGCGCCACACCCTTGACCACGACCTTGGGGGCATTGTCGCCGCCCATCGCGTCGAGCGCTATGGTCAACGGTTGGATCACGCGGCGCTTCCCTCCAAGCCGGAGCGTCGGGCTAGGCCGTCTCGGTCCCCACCACCTCGCGGCCGCGGTACTGGCCGCAAGCCGGGCAGACATGGTGCGGCCGCATCAATTCACCGCAGTTCTGGCATTCGACGTAAGTCGCCGCCGCGAGCGCGTGATGGGATCGGCGCATGTCGCGACGCGACTTGGATTTCTTTCTCTTCGGAACAGCCATGACCGAACACTCTCAAGCTATGAGCGAAAATCTGCGACCGGCGCCGCGAAGCCCGCCTAAATATCTGAAATCCAATGGAACGGCAAGAAGATACCGCGCCATCACCGGCCCCGCTTGGCGAGCCGCGCCAGCGCGGCGAACGGACTCGGCGAGGGCTCGCCCACGCTCACGCCTTCGCGTTCGCCGATCACGTCCTCGAGCCGGATGCCGGGCCTGCGCGGATAGGGGTCGAGCGCAAGGGCGAGCTGTTGGGCCACGGCCTCGCCGATGTCGATCGTGCCCTCGATGATCGGCTCGGGCCAGGCGGCCATGTCCTCACCACTCTCCTCGCCTCGCCGCCCGCGCGGTCCGATACGACCCTCCGGCGCATATAGCAAGGAGAAGTCCTCCTCGATGTGGTTGGCGACTGGCTCGAGCGAAACCACGCAGGTTTGCACCACGTCGGCCGAGAGGCGCCCCTCGACGCGCACGATCGGCCCGCTCTCGAGCCGGCGCAAGGTCACCTCCGCCTCGAGGCCAGCGAGCGCCACCAGGCCGAACCGCGCGGCGAGCGCCCGCCGCTCGTCCTCGCGCGCGCCGATTGCCTCGGTGAGCTCGCCTTGCTCCAGGCGATCAACAGCCACGAGGCGCGAGAATTCGGCGACGGTCTGGGAATGCTTGTCCATCTTGGCTGCCATCAGGCGGGAGAAGCCAGGGTCCGGACCGCCTCGCCTAGCGCCTGCAACCTCATTACCATAAGGGGCCTCCGCCCCTTAATCAATCGGACGGAGGCCATGGCGTCCACCACTCCGCTGCCGCCGAGCCCGCCGCGAGGGCCCGTCCGAATCGGCCCGCGCCGAGAAATATGGCGCCGCTTCAATAAGTTACCGCCGCGAATCGACCTCACGCGGGGGCTTCAAAGCCGACACGTCCGAGCGTGAGCTCCTGAAAAGGCTGCCGCGCCAGACCGGCCGCGGCGTTGCGCACGTAGACGCAGAAGGTCGAAAGCGCCTCGGGGCTTGCGCCGACCGTGCCGAAGAGGTTGCGCGCGAGCGCCGCGGCGAGGATCTCGTCATTGCCGGCAAGCCCCTCCTCATAGGCCGCGATGCGGCCGTAAAGCGCCTTCGCCATGGCTTTGACCCGGGGTCCCACCCCGAGATCGCCCACGCCCATCTCGCGCAGGCTCTGGTCCATGTCTTCGAACATCACATCGAAGAGGGCTTGGGCGAGCCGCTTGGAGCGCTCGCCCTCTTGCCGCAGCCGGTAGAGGAGCAGGAAGACGTGGAGCACCACCATATCGAAGCGGCCGTCGAGGGTGTCGGGCACGCTGAGACGGGCATAGAAGACCGGGAGGCGCGCCTGCGCCACCGCGCGCTGATAAAGCGCCTCGGCCGCGCCGCGCAGCTCGCGCCGTTTCTTCAAATCTATCAAGGGCATCGAATCTGAGGGTCATACCTCGGGTTGACAGCGCCGCCAGCGGATGCGATGCTCCGGCCCTGACCGGACGCGAGCGCTTCGTGCCGGAAATCTTTCTTATAAATCCTGTGGCGGTCAATCGATCATGCAGCAACCGCACCTTCGTCGTTTCAGCCCAAGGACATGGTCGCTCGTCCTCGCCGCCGTACTGGTGGCACTCGGCCTCGGCGCCTGCGGCGCGCGCACCAACACGCAAGGCAACTTGGTCGATCCCGAGCTGCTCAAGCAGGTCAAGCCGGGGACCCTCACCAAGGAGCAGGTCCAGACCCTCCTCGGCACGCCGTCGAGCGTGAGCACCTTCGACCAGACCACGTGGTACTACATCGGCAAGCAGACCCAGACGATCGCGTTCCTCGATCCGAGCGTGCTCGATCAGAAGGTGGTCGCGATCGAGTTCGACAACAAGGGCATGGTGAAGGCCATCCACCAGTACGGCGAGGCGGACGGCAAGGATGTCGACATCGTCTCGCGCACGACGCCGACGCGCGGCAAGGCGATAGGCGTCTGGGATCAGCTGTGGCAGGCGCTGATCGACCAGATCGGCACGGGCAACGGCATGGACGCATCCGCCCGCGATCCCTTCATGAAACATTAGCCTCGCACCCGACGCCGCCGACCGGCGCGCCGCACCGGGGCCGAGCCCCGTGCGCGTGAAAGCTAGTGTCCCGATTCTGAAGTTCTACGCCAATCCTGGGAGTGAACAGCGAGGGTTCGCAGGCAGAAGCGGTTGATGGCAGCAAGAATGTCATCGGCAGACTTGGTCCAGCGGAAAGGGGTTGGGTGT
>JBKQRV010000139.1:0-95820 GCA_052143835.1 Alphaproteobacteria bacterium | reverse complement strand
CCATCCCCGGGCACTTCGTCCCGGGGATGGGCCCCTCCCTCTCCTCCGGAAGGAGGAGAGGGAAGTCGCCTCGCTCAGATCGTCGAGTTGCCGGAGGGGAGGCCGAGGGCCACGCGGCCGTAGATGGCACCTGCCGCGTCCCACACGAGCGAGATGTGCGCCGCCGCGGCGTGGGCGTCGCGGAAGGCGCGCTGCAGCGGATTGCTCTCGTAGAGACCGCCCCCACCCGCGGCCTCGGCCAGGAGATCGACCGCGCGCGTAGAGAGCCTCGCGCAGAAGGAGGGATTGCGGCGGTAGCGCGCGCGCAGCTCATCGTCCGCGATCTCGTGGGCCTCGGCCATCGCCATCATCTCCGCGCAATCGCCCGTCAGCATGAGCCGTGCCGAGGCGCAACAGGCCGTCGCCTCGGCGATCTTGATCTGCACCGGCGCGTGCTCGGCGATGCGCTGGCCGGTGTAAGAGCCGGCGCGCTCGCGCGCGCTCGCGATGTAATGATCGACGGCACCCTCGGCGATGCCGAGCAGCGGGCCCGCGAGGAGATAGGGAAAGGTGGCGAAGACCGGAATGCGGTAAAGCGCCGAGGGGTTGAGCCGGAGGCCGGGCGCTTCTGCGCGCTTTGTCGCCTCGACGTCCAAGGTGAACGCGTCCGCCACGAAGACGCCGTCGATCGCGACGTCGTGGCTCCCCGTGCCGCAGAGGCCCGACACGTGCCAGGTGTCGATGACCCGGTAGCTCGTCGCGGGTACCAAGAACATGCGCTGCTCGGAGGGGCCGCCCTCGGCTGTCGCCACGAGTGCTCCCACCATGACCCAGCTCGAATGCATGATGCCGCTCGAGAACGGCCAGCGCCCGGAGAGCTCGTAGCCGCCGGAAACGCGCTTGGCGCGGCCGCTCGGGAAGACGAAGGCCGAGGCGATCAGCGCGTCGGGGTCGCTGCCCCAGATCTCGCTTTGCGCGCGCTCGGGCCACATGGCGAGCATCCAGTGGTGGCTCGAGAGGTTGGACCACACCCAGGCGGTCGAGCCGCAGGCTTGACCGAGGAGCGTCCCCACCTCGATGACGAGCCCGTAGTCGAGCTCGCCGCCGCCCACGCGGCGCGGCTGGAAGGCGCGGAAGAGGCCGCTCTCGTGCAGCTCGCGGATGGTCGCCTCGGGCAGCGCGCGCAGCCGCTCGGCCTCGGCAGCGCGCGCGCGCAGTGCCGGTGCCAGCGCCCGCGCGCGGGCGATCATCTCGTCGCGGTCCGGCGTCGAGGGCGCCCGCGCTCGCCGGGAGCTCGCCGTTGCGGCCGGCCGCTTTTCGTCCGATCCCGTCCGCAAGGCCATAGCGTCCTCCCAAAGGCGGCGGCTCTGTCGTGGTTCGCGAGTTTAGGGGAGTTTGCCGCGGCGCGGAAGTGGGGCGAGGCAGTGCCACGCATCCTCTAGCCAACTGCGCCGACTTCCTCCAGATTAGGTCGAGTGCCGCACGCACGGGGGCGTTCCGCGGCGGCGGGTCCGGGGAGGAAGGTCAAAACGGTGTCGCCCATTTCGCAAGCCGGCTGCGCGCGCCGTTTGCCGCGAGGCGCCGAGTGCCGCTGCGTTCGTCGCCCGCGCGAAGGGCAGCCATGAGCTTCCCTTTCGAGCTCCTGGTCGATGCCGTGATCTCCGGGCTTCTTCTCGGCGGCTTCTACGCCGCGGTGACGGTCGGCGTCTCGATCTCCTTCGGCATGCTCGACATCGTCAACATAGCACACCCCGCCTTCATCATCCTCGGCTCCTATATCGTCTACATCGTCAACGGCTCGCTTGGCATCGATCCCTTGCTGACGAGCGTCATCATGGCGCCCGCCTTCTATTTCCTGGGGGCCGGCATCTATCAAGTCTATTACCTCTCCTTCGAGAAGCGCGGGCAGGAATCCCTGAGGGGCCTCGCCTTCTTCTTCGGCCTGCTTTTCATCACGGAGGTCGGCCTCGTCCTCGTCTTCGGCGTCGACTACCGCTACGTCGAGGCAAGCTACATCGGGCCCAGCCTCCATCTCGGCTTCGCCGTCGTGCCGCTCAGGATGCTGGTGCCTTGTGCTGTTGCGCTCGCACTCTTGGGCACGCTCCAGCTCTTCCTCCAGAAGAGCTTCGCCGGGCGCGCGATCCTCGCCGTGTCGCAGGACGCGCTCGCGCTTCAGCTCATGGCCGTGAGGCCGAGCCGCATCAAGCGCCTCGCCTTCGGCATCTCGATCGCGACGGCCGGCGTCGCCGGAGCCTTGCTCATCATCATCCAGCCGGTCGAGCCCTCGATCGGGCGCGACTACATCGGCCGCGTCTTCGCCATCTGCGTGCTCGGCGGCATGGGCAGCCTGCCGGGCGCCCTCGTCGCCGCCATGCTGCTCGGCATCGTCGAGAGCATCACCTCGACCTTCTACGGCCCCTCCTGGTCGCCGGCGATCGCCTTCGGCTTTCTCCTCGTGACGCTCGCGGTGCGGCCCATGGGACTGATGGGGCGCTAGAGCATGGGCTCGCGCGTCTTCATCCTCCTCGCCATCGCCGTCGGCGCCGCGGTATTCGCGCTTTCGCTCCTCGTCCACAACGAATATTTCTTCTTCGCCGGCTACGTCGTCCTGCAATACGTCGTGCTCGCGACGGCGTGGAACATCCTCGGCGGCTATACCGGCTACGTCAATTTCGGCACGGCGGCCTTCTTCGCGCTCGGCGCCTACAGCTCGGTCGCCCTCCATAAGCTGGTGGCCCTCCCCTTGCCCGTGCTCATGGTGATCGGCGGCGTCATTTCCGGCTTGGTCGGCCTCGGCACCGGTTATCTCACGCTGAGATTGCGCGGCGTCTATTTCGCGATCGCGACGTTGGCACTTGCGATCGTGGTGCAAACGCTCATCGTCAATTGGGACTTCGTCGGCGGCTCGCGCGGCGCCTACATCATGCGCCCCCAGCAGGTGCCGATCGTCGGCAACTACATCGAGTATCTCTTTCTCGTCATGCTCGCACTCGCGGTCTTCGCGGTGGTGACCGCGCGCGCGATCGAGCGCTCGCGGCTCGGCTACGGCTTCTCCGCCATCCGCGACGACGAAGTGGCGGCCGAGGCCTTCGGCGTGCCGACGCTGCGCCTGAAGCTCCTCGCCACCACACTGAGCGGGGCGTTCATGGGCATGGCAGGCGCGCCGCTCCCCTACTACGTCACCTATCTCGATCCGGCCTCGGGCTTCAGCCTCGCCTACGCGGTCAACGCCGTCGCGATGCCGCTCGTCGGCGGCACCACGAGCTGGCTCGGCCCGCTGATCGGCGCGCTCTTGCTCGGAACCATCCAGCAGGTGGCGACCGTGACGATCTCGTCGGCGGTCAACCTGCTCATCGTCGGGCTACTGCTCGTGGGTTTCGTGATCGCGGCACCCGACGGCATCGTCGGCTTGATCGAGAAGCACTGGCGCGCGAGGCGGGCATGACGAGGCATCCGCTCCTCGAGGTCGAGGATCTCAGCAAGCGCTTCGGCGGTTTCATGGCGCTCGAACAGGTCAATATTGCGGTCAAGCAGGGCGAGCGCGTCGGCCTCATCGGCCCCAACGGCTCGGGCAAGAGCACGCTCGTCAATTGTCTCTGCGGCACCTTGCGCAACGAGTCGGGCAGGGTCCGCTTCGAGGGGCAGGCCATCGACGGGCTCTCGGCGCACCGCCGCATCCGCCTCGGCATGGCGCGCAGCTTCCAGCTGCCGCGGCCCTTCCGCAGCCTCTCGGTGCGCGACAATTTGCGCATCCCGCTCCTCTACGCGGTGAGCGCGCGCACGGGCGTGCGGCTCTCCCATGCGGAGATCGGCGCGAGATGCGAGGAGCTCCTGCGCATGGTGGGCCTCGCCGACAAGGCGGCGCGCAATCCGCTCGAGCTCTCCCAGGTCGAGATGCGCAAGCTCGAGCTCGCGCGCGCCATCGCCTCCGCGCCCAAGATCCTGATCGCGGACGAGGCCATGGCCGGGCTCTCGCACTCCGAGATCGACGACATCGTGGCCCTTCTCAGGCGGCTCAACGAGGGGGGCATCACCATCATCCTCATCGAGCACATCATGCGCGCGGTGCTGAGCTTCTCCGAGCGCGTCATCGTACTCGTCGCCGGCCGCAAGATCGCCGATGCCGCACCCGAGGAAGTGGTGCGCGACCCCGAGGTCGTGAGGGCCTACCTTGGCGAATAGCCTCTCCATCCAAGGAGTGCACGCCGCCTACGGCTCGGTCCGCGCGCTCGAGGACATCTCGATCACGGTCGGCACGCAGGAGACGGTGGCGCTCCTCGGCACCAACGGCAACGGCAAGAGCACGCTCATGAAATGCGTCATGGGCATCGTGCGGCCGAGTGCCGGCAGCATCACCGCCGAGATCGAGGGGGTGCGGCACGACCTCGTCGGCAGGACGACGGAGGAGATCGTCGAGCTCGGCATCACGCTCGTCCCGGAAGGGAGGCGCCTCTTCGCCAAGCTCACGGTCGAGGAGAATCTGCTGCTCGGGGCCTTTCGCCGGGCGGCGCGGGCGGGGATCGCCCGCAACCTCGCGTTCTGCTACGAGGCGTTCCCGCGCCTCATGGAGCGCCGCCGCCAGCTCGCCGCCAGCATGAGCGGGGGCGAGCAGCAGATGCTGGCGCTTGCGCGCGCGCTGATGTCGGCGCCCCGCATCCTCCTCATCGACGAGCCCTCGGTCGGCTTGGCGCCGCTTCTCGTGCAGCACGTGATCGAGAAGATCAAGGAGCTCAAGGAGCACCACGGCCTCACCGTGCTCATGGCGGAGCAGAACTTCAGCCAGGCCATCCGCATCGCCGATCGCGGCTACGTCATCGTCCACGGCAAGATCGCCTTCGAGGGGCGCTCGACCGAGGAGCTCAGCAACAACGAGCTCATCCGGCAATTCTATCTCGGAGCGTGAGACGATACGGGCGTGCGCGTCCGCTCCGGGTCAAGAGGTTCTGTGCCATGGTCTTCGCGCCTTCGTCCCGATAATATTCGCCCACGCAAGATCATCCCACCTTCGGAGCAGCGAAGATGCAGAAGATCCTGATCAAGGATGCCGATTTCCTGGTGACCGTCGACAAGGCGCGTCGCATCATCCGCGACGGTGCGGTGGCGATCGAGGACGGGCGCATCGTCGCGGTCGGCAAGGCTTCCGACATGCCGCCGCACTTCGCCCCGGACGAGACGATCGACGCCCGCGGCAGGCTCGTGCTCCCCGGTCTTTTCGACACCCACATCCACAACGTGCAGCAACTCGGCCGCGGCCTCGGCGACGAGGCCTATTCGGGGCCGGAGCGCCTGTTCAGACGCCTCTGGGTCGTCGAGGCGCACATGGACGCGGGCGATGCGCTCTGCGCCGCGCGGCTCGCGCAGCTCGAGCTCATCCGCGCGGGCATCACCTGCTTTGCCGATCCCGGCAGCTACTTCCCCGCCGAGACCGCGCGCGCTACCGGCGAGAGCGGCATCCGCGGCATGATCGCGCGCACGGTCTTCGACATGGGGCAGACCTCGATGGGGAACCTGCCGCGCAATTTCTTCGAGCCCACCGATGAGGCACTCGTGCGCGCCGACGAGATGGTGCGCGAGTACGACGGCGCCTTCGGCGGCCGCCTCAAGGCGTGGTTCTCGATGCGCGTGCCGGTCGCCTGCTCCGATGATCTCCTCAGGCGACTCTCGGCACTCGCGAGCAAGCGCGGCGTCGGCATTCTGGGCCATGCCTGCGAGAACCGGGACGAGACGGTCGCCTCGCACCTGAAGTACGGCATGGGCGACATCGCCCGGCTCGACAAGCTGGGCCTTCTCGGCCCCAACCTCCTGCTCATGCACATGGGCTGGGTCGACACCAAGGAGCTGATGCTGCTCAAGAAGCACGACGTGAAGGTCTCCCTAGCACCGGGTGCCACCTTCCATCAGGCGATGGGCAACATCTCCCACGGCAAGGCTCCCGAGATGCACGAGCTCGGCATCACGCTCTCGCTCGGCTCGGATTCGGCGATGTCCGGGAACTTCCTCGACGCCATCCGCCAGACCTTCCTCCTGGTCGGCGGCTACCACGAGGCGCGCCTCGATCCGAAGGTGATCAGACCCGAGAGCGCCGTCGAGATGATCACCATCAACGGCGCGCGCTCGCTCTTGTGGGACAACGAGCTCGGCTCGCTCGAGGCGGGCAAGAAGGCCGACATCGCCATCATCGACATCATGCGGCCCGAGTGGCAGCCGGTGCACAACCCGATCGCCAACCTCGTCTATTCGGCGCACGGGGGCTCGGTCGACACCGTCCTCGTCGAGGGGCGCTGCATCATGCGCGACAAGAAGGTCCTCACCCTCAACGAGCGGGACCTCTACGAGGAGGCGCGCGACCGCGCGCGCCATCTCGCCAAGCGGGCGGGGCTCGCGGAGGTGGCGGCGCCCCTCTGGCCGGTCATCTGAGCGCCGCGGCGCGGCGGCAGGCGCGCGGCTCAGCGCCGGTCGAGCACGCGGTCGAGGACCCAGTTGTCGATCTCGTGGACGAGCGGCTCGCGGTGGGCGAAGCGGCCCGGTAGGGCGAAGGGCGAGGACAGTCCGCGCTGCTGGCGCTCGGAGGCGACGATGTCCTCCTCGATCGTGATGTCCCAGCGCTTGTAGTAGTTGGCGGCGAGCGCCGCGAAGTCCGCGCGCGCGAGCCGGCTCTTGGGGAAGAGTGCTCCGTGGACGAGCCGCGTGCGCGCCGGCCCGAGCGGATGCAGCTCGAGATACCAGGCGCAGTCGATGGTGCAGGCGAGATAGGTCGAGGGGTAGATGAGGGGGGCCGTGGTGCCGCCCGCCTCGCGCCGGCCCTCGAGACTCTCGTTCGTGGGAAAGCCCTTGTCGCCCTTGAGGAGCGCCATGCTGCCGTCGTGCTGGGCGAAGGTGACGCAGTATTCGCCCTTCGCCTCCTCGACCCAATAGCCGGCCATGCGCACGGAGGCGTAGCGGTTGATCGTCGCGCGGTGCACGGTCGCGATGTGGTAGGACTCCTTGGCGTTCTCGACGAAGAGCTTCCAGTTGCACTCCATCACGAACTCGCGCCGCCGCGCGCAGGCCATCTCCTCCAGCCGATAAGGGGCGACCTTCTCGGGAAGATCGCCGAGGAAGGAGAGGAGCGCCGGCGCCTCGGCCGCGAAGGTGATGAAAAGGAAGCCGCCCCACGTCTCGAGCCGAAGCGGGACCAAGCCGTAGGAAGCGGGGTCGAAGCCGCGGGTCTTCTGCATCTCCGGTGCGGCCTTGAGCCTGCCGTCGAGGGCGTAGCTCCAGCTGTGATAGGGGCATTGGATGAGCTTGCAGTTGCCTCTGCCGGAGAGGAGCTCCGAGCCGCGATGGCGGCAGGAGTTCGCGAAGGCGCGCGGCTGGCCGGCCGCATCGCGCAGCACGATGAGCGGGGTGCCGGCGAAGTTCAGCGTGAAGTAGTCGCCCGGATTGGGGATCTGGTCGGCCGCACCGAGGAAGTTCCACACCTTCTCGAAGATGCGCTCGACCTCGCGCGCGTAGAAGCGCTCCGAGGTGTAGCACCAGGGCGGTAGCGTCTCGGCCTCGAGCAGCGGCCGCCGCACCGCCTCGTAGTGCATGGGCTCGAACATCTCGCTTTCGGAAGGCATCGACATTTCGCTTCTCCGGCCGGCAAGCGTCGATTTTTGGGCGCGCCGATGACCGCCAATTCTACTCAATAGCCCCGCTTGGGGTCGACCCTGTTCTTCAATGCCTTCCCCGCCATGAGCCGGCGCAGGTTCGCGAAGACGAGGTCGAGCGTGAGCGGCAGATAGCGCTCCAAATCGTCAGAGGAGCAATGGGGCATGACGACAAGCCTCGGCGTCGTCCAAAGCGGCGAATCCGCCGGCAGCGGCTCGGGATCGAAGACGTCGAGGACGGCCCCGGCGAGGAGTCCGCTTGTGAGCGCCTCCGCGAGCGCCGCGTAATCGACCACGCCGGCACGGCCGACGTTCACGAGGCCGGCGCCGGGCTTGATCGCCGCGAGCGCGCGGCGGTCGATCAGATTGCGCGTCTCGGGTGTCAACGGCGTCGCGACGAAGAGGAAGTCGGCGCGGGCAAGCGCTTGAGCGAGATGGGCGATGCCGAGCACCTCGTCGGCGTAGCGATGGGGCCGCGGCTCGCGGCGCACGCCGAGCACCTTGAGCCCGAGCCTCTTCGCCTGCCGCGCCGCCGTGCCGCCCATGTCGCCGAGCCCGACGACGACGATGCACTTTCCCGAGATCGAGGGCGTGAAGATCGGCTGCCAGCGCCGCTCGCGCTGATTGGCGAGGATCTCCGGCATGCGGCTATTCAGCATGAGGAGCGCCATGGTGGCGAACTCGCCGATCTTCTCGACGTGCACGCCGCTGTTGTTGGTGAGCTGGACGCTCCGCGGCAGCCAATCGAGGGGAAGGAGCGGCTCGATGCCGGCGCCGATGATGTGGATCCAGCGCAAATTGGGGGCACGGCGCACGAGATCGAGGCGCGGGAATTTCGCGTCCCTGACGATGTCGTTCGAGGTGACGAGTGCGGTAGCCGCAAGGAGGAGGTCCGGATCCTTGAGGTCGGCGCCGACCGAGAGCCGCACCGAGTCCGGGCTGCCGTTGCGCGCGGCTGCCTCCTCGACGAGCCGCGGCGTGAGCTTGAACACGACAGGCTTGTTTTCCCGGGTCTCGAAGTGGATGTGCATGGCAAGCGCGCCTTGAAGGACGAGCGGACAAAGGGGTGGATGGTTTCGGACGGCCGCCCGCGAGTCAAGGGCCGAGCGGCGTCCGAGGGTCGGGCGCTGCCTTTGCGCGACGCTGCCGTCGCTCCTATCGCTTCGCCTCTCTTGGACCGGGCGTGCCGACGCTCGGCATGGTGATGATCTCTCCGAGACGCGCATAAAGCGGGCCGCCGAGCCGTGCCAGAGGGCGGAAGCGGCGCACGTCGATGCGTCCGTCGGCAAGGACCTCGTCGGCGATGTGAAAGACGACGACCTCGCCGATGACGAGCGCGTTGGGCGCTTGGCCGAGCTCGATGATGCGCTCCAGCACGCACTCGAGTGCGATCGGCGAGCGCGCGATGCGGGGCGGACGCACGCGCTGGCTCGGTACGAGCTCGAGGCCGAGGAGCTCCGGCTCGCTGGCGCCGGCGGGATACTCCCGCGAGCTCTCGTGCATCGGTGCCACGAGGTCCTCGGTCACCACGTTGACGACGAAGCTGCCGGTCGTGCGCAGGTTCCGCTCGGTATCCTTCTCCTCCCCGCCGCGGCGGCCGATGTTGACGGCGATCATCGGGGGCTTGTTGCAGACGAAGGTGTAGCAGCTGAACGGAGCGGCGTTGACGCGTCCGTGGCTGTCCGTGGAGGTTATCCATGCGATCGGGCGCGGCACCACGATTCCCACCAGGAGCGCGTAGGCGCCCGCTGCGCTCAGGTTCCGTGCCTCGATCGACTGCATGGCGGCCCCCCCGGTTATGCCGGACCGAGCGCCGATTGTTCGCGCGCGATCAACTGGTGACACGCTTGGACGCATCTGTTACCGTCGATCGACGCCAAGAGCAAGCGAGCGGGGAGGGTAATGTTCGGCGCTGCGCACTCGGCGCACGCAGTTGCGTGCTCCGCGCTTCTTCCCTCCAAGCTCGTTCCCGCGTTCGCCTCCCGCGACTTCGCACCTCGTGCGTTCCGGCCGCTGCGCCCCGAGGTGCTGCTGCTTCATGCCTTCGGCATTCGGGTTCCCGCCAAGGTGCCGGGCGAGTCCGCGTCCCATCAGACATGCGAGTAGGCTGATCGATGAGCTACAACTGGTATTTCCAGATCGTTTGGGATTATCGCCAGGTGTTCGTGCGCGGAGCCATCGTCACGGCAGAGCTCACGCTCGGCGCGTTCGCCATCGGGCTGGTCCTCGGCCTCATCCTGGGCCTGTGCCGCTCCTCTCGCATCGGAGCCTTGCGCTGGCCCGCCGCGATCTACGTCGAGACCTTCCGCAGCACGCCGATCCTCGTGCAGCTCGTCTGGATCTACTACGCCTTGCCGATAATGTCGGGCGTGCAGATGGGCAACCTCGCCTCGGCGACCGTCGGGATCGGCCTCCACTCCGCGGCCTACGTCGCCGAGATATTCCGCGCCGGGATCGTCTCCATCGACAGGGGCCAGATGGACGCGGCGAAGTCGATCGGCATGCGCTATGGTGCCGCGATGCGCCGGATCATCCTTCCGCAGGCGGTGCGCCGGATGGTCCCGCCCTTCATCAACGAGCTCGCCAACCTCATCAAGATCACCACGCTCGCCTCCGTGCTCGCGGTCAACGAGCTCCTCCACGAGTCGGAGAACCTCATCAACAACACCTACCGCCCGCTCGAGGTCTACACCGCGCTCGCCGTCGTCTTCGCCGTCATCATCTTCCCCTTCATCTACATGTCTCAGCATCTCGAGCGCTACTGGGGCAAGCGCGCATGAACGGCCCGCCGCTCATCAAGGTGCGCGATCTGCACAAGCACTTCGGCGCCAACCACGTGCTTCGCGGCATCGATTTCGAGGTGGCCACGGGCGAGGTTCTCGTCATCATCGGGCCCAGCGGATCGGGAAAGAGCACGCTTCTGCGCTGCATCAATTTCCTCGAGGATTACGACGAGGGGGAAATCTGGTTCGGCGACGCGCTCGTCGGCTACCGCCGCGACGGCAAGGGCCGCCTCGTGCGCGACCGGGAGGCGAACGTCAGCCGCGTGCGCGCGCGCATGGGGATGGTCTTCCAGCACTTCAATCTGTTCCCACACAAGACGGTGCTCGAGAACGTCGTCGAGGGGCCGCTCATCGTGCAGCGGGTTCGACGCGAAGAGGCGGAGCGGCGCGCCGCCGGGCTCCTGGACCGGGTCGGGCTGTCGCAAAAGCTGCGGAGCTACCCGAGCCAGCTGTCCGGCGGCCAGCAGCAGCGTGCGGCGATCGCGCGCGCGCTCGCGATGCAGCCCGAGGCCATGCTCTTCGACGAGCCGACCTCCTCGCTCGATCCGGAGCTCATAGGCGAGGTTCTCGAGGTGATGCGCGCGCTCGCCGCCGACGGCATGACGATGATCATCGTCACCCACGAGATGGCGTTCGCCCGCGAGGTCGCCGATCGCGTCATCATGATGGACCACGGCAAGATCGTGGAATTCGGCGCGCCTGAGGAGATATTCAGGGCGCCGAGCGAGGCACGCACGGTCGAATTCCTGCGCCGCGTCGTGCACTGAGGCGCGGCCGCGGCCGCTCGGTGAGCGTCGAATCGTGAGCTTGATCGAGGACGAACAGGGAGGAAGAACATGCTTGCAACTGGACTGAGGCGCGCCATTGCCGCCATCCTTGCACTCGCCATACTCGCACCGCTCGCGGTCGCGAGCGCATCCGCCCAAGGTGCCATGGACCGCATCCTGCGGGACAAGAAGCTGCGCATCGGCTTTATCCCGTCGCCGCCCGGCACCATCAAGGATCCGAAGACGGGAGAGATTACCGGCTACTATGTCGACGGCATGAGGCTGGTCGCGAAGATGATCGGCGTCGAGCCGGAATTCATCGAGACCACCTGGGCCAATTTCGCCGCGGGCCTGAATTCGGACCAGTTCGACGTGTCGATCGCAGGAACGTTTGCGACGATCCAACGGGCGGGTGCCGTCGAGTTCACCAAGCCGATCTCGTACCTGGGCTACAGCGCCGTGGTCAAGAAGGGCGACACGCGCTTCAAGACCCCGGCCGATCTCAACAATCCCGACATCAAGATCGCCCTCGTGCAAGGGGGAGCCAGCGTCGAGTACGCCAACGAGAACTGGCCCAAGGCACAGAAGGTTCTGCTCGCGACGGGGAACCTGACGGCGCCCTTCATCGAGGTCTCCACCGGCCGCGCGGACGTGGGGGTCGAGGACGCCTGGCAGGCGCACCGCTATGCCGCCGTCCACCCGGAGGTCACCGACCTCTTTGCCGGCCATCCCTACAACGTCCTGCCGCTTGCCTGGTCGGTCAAGCGCGGGAACGAGGACCTGCTCAACTTCATGAACACCTCGATCGATTTCCTCTTGACCACGGGGCGGTGGGAGAAAATGAGCGAGAAGTACGGCCCGACCGGCCGCTTCTGGAACAAGCCGAACCTAGTGCCCTTCGGCGTGACCGAATAGGCGGCCGATCACGAGGATGTGTGAATGCCGTAGCGCTTTCGCGGGGGTGACGATGGTGTTTCCATATCTACGGGACGTGCTCTAAGGGAAGAGAGTGGCGTGCAGGAGAAACAGGCGATGGGGAGGGCGGCTCTCGGCGATCTCCCTACTTAATTCTCAATCGCCCTGGGCTTCCCGTCGGGCTCTGCCGCGATCGCGCTCGGCCGGGACGCATCGGCCGAGCCTGACCCTCCGCGCCGCCCGGCTCAATGTCGCGCCGAGCTCCCGCGCATCGACGCCATCGGCTTCCATCACCGCCTGAACCACCGGATCGCAAAGTGCCTCCGCGAGCTTCGGCTCGCCACTCCAATCCATCGCGCCCTCCCGTTCGACGGCCGCCTGATCCTCAAATGATGTACGGCTCGAACGCGGCTGACCTGCGCATTGATTTTTGGCATTTGTTGGGAGACTGGATGGAGCATCGAGTCATGTCGGCGCGATGCGCGAGCCCGTTGACGCGGCCCGGCCCCTCATCTCGCCTCGATCGAGAGCGGCGCGCAATTCCGGCGCCCCGACATCGCGCAGTCTTGCAGATCCGACATCGCCTTGAGCCGGTCGATGATGAAGAGCCCGAGCACGACGAGAAAGGCCGCGACCGCCAGGCCGGCAAGCATCGTGCCGAACTGGGGCCCGTCCTTGTCGTCGTCCCCGCCGGGGCTGTCCATGCCGCACCTCGCAGATGATCCCACCGCGAGGATAGCTCGCGCGCGCAAGCGCTGCCAGGGGCGCCGGTCACTTTGCGAGCGGCGTCTTCCTGTAAAGCCGCAGGATGCCCATCCCGTCGTGCGCGCCGTGAAGATCAACGTACAAGGTCCGGTAAAGTTGCGCCGCCAGCGCCGTCATGGGCATGGGGGTGGCCTTGGCCTGACCGAAGGCGCAAGCGGTGCCCAGATCCTTGAGCAGCGTGGTGATCAGCCCCGCCGACTTGACCGCGGCCTTGGCCATGGGCCGGGCGAAGTTCTGCAGGATGGTCGAATCGGCGTAGCCTCCTGCCAAGCACTCGGGCAGGCGATCGATCTCGAGGCCGCCGGCCGCGGCGAGCTGGAGCATCTCGGCGACGAGGGCCATGGTGCCGCCCACCATCATCTGGTTGCATAATTTGGTGAGCTGCCCGGCGCCCGCCGGACCCATGTGCGTGACGCGTTGGGAGACATGGGCGAGGATGGGACGCAGTCGCTCCACGTCTTCCGCTTGACCGCCCGCCATGATCGCAAGCGTGCCCGCCTCGGCGCCCGGCACGCCGCCGGTCACCGGTGCATCGACCCAGCGCGCACCGCGCTCGCTTTGCAAGCGCTCTGCGATGCGCCGCGTGGCGTCGGGCTCGATGCTCGAATGGTCGACGATGAGCTTGCCTCGCGAAGGCCCCGCCGCGGCGAGCCCGTGCGGCCCGAACGTCACCTCCTCGACGGCCGCGGTGTCGAACACGCAGAGATGGACGATGTCGCTCGCGCCAAGCACTTCTGCGGGGTTGTCGGCTCGAGCGGCACCGGCTTCGACGAGCAGCGCCGTCTTTTCCCGCGAGCGGTTCCACACCGTGAGGGGATACCCCGCCGCCTTAAGCCGGCGCGCCATCGGCGCACCCATGGCTCCCATGCCGATGAACCCCAGGCGCTCTATCATGGCTCGACCTCTCCCTTGGCCCCGCTGTCTCCGCCGGCCGGCAGCCGCTCTACCCGCTTGGCGCATATCCTGCGGTCGAGCGCGCCGACAAGTCCAGGGCGAATGCGCGGGAATGCGCGCTTCGCCCTTGACTGCGGCCGGCGCTTCAGCACTCGATAGCACGCGGCCGGCGGCCGGACCGGGAATGGCAGGGGACCAGGATGCGAAGCTATGACATTGCGGCCTTTGGCGCGCCTTTGCAGCGCTTCGACCGCGCGACACCGAAGCCCGCGGGCAGCGAGGTGCTCATACGCGTGGCCGCCTCGGGGGTCTGCCACAGCGATCTCCATATCTGGGAAGGATATTTCGATCTCGGCAGCGGCAGGAAGCTCACCATGGCCGAGCGCGGCATGAAGTTGCCGCACACGCTCGGGCACGAGAGCGCCGGCGAGGTCGCGGCGCTTGGCCCCGAGGCCAGGGGCCTCAAGCTCGGGCAACGCGTTCTCGTCTATCCCTGGATCGGCTGCGGGAACTGCGAGGTGTGCCGGGCAGGGGAGGAGCAGCTCTGTCTCGCGCCGCGCTTCCTCGGCGTCCATCGCACCGGCGGCTACAGCGACCATCTCTTGGTCCCCCATCCGCGCTACCTCCTCGATATCTCCGACATGCCGGCAACCGTGGCAGCCCCTTACGCCTGCTCCGGGCTCACCACTTACGCGGCCTTGCGCAAGTTCGGCGCGCTACTCGCCGCGAAGCCGACCGTCATCATCGGCGCAGGCGGCCTCGGGCTCATGTGCCTCGAGCTGCTCAAGGCGATGAAGGGGCACGGTGCGGTCGTCGTCGACATCGATTCTGCGAAGCGCGAAGCGGCGAAGAAGGCGGGAGCGCTTGCGACCGTGGACGGCGCCGCCGCCGATGCGGCACGCGCGATCAGGGAGGCAGTAGGCGGACCGGTATGGGCCATCATCGATCTGGTGGGCTCGCGGGCGACCGTATCGCTCGCGCTCGAGTGCCTCTGCAAGGGCAGCCAGCTCATCATCGTCGGGCTCTTCGGCGGCGATATCACGCTGCCGCTGCCGTCGATCCCGCAGCGCGAGCTCACCATCCAAGGCTCCTATGTCGGCAGCCTTGGCGAGCTCACCGAGCTCTTGGCCCTCGTCCGCCAGCAGAAAGTGCCGCCCATCCCGATTCGTACCCGGCCGCTTGAGGACGCCTCCGCGGCGCTCGAGGATCTCAAGGCGGGCCGCGTCGTCGGACGCACGGTACTGACGCCGTGATACGCGTGTGACAACCGCAAGCTAAGACGTCCAGGAGAAGATGATCATGGCAACGCTCAAGATTTGGGGCCGCAGGAGCTCCTCCAACGTGCAGAAGGTGTTGTGGTGCTGCGACGAGCTCGGAATTCCCTTCGAGCGCACCGACCTCGGCGGGCGCTTCGGCGGCAACGACGATCCGAAATACCGGGCACTCAATCCGAACGGATTGGTGCCGACGATCGACGACAACGGCTTCGTGCTTTGGGAATCGAACGCCATCATCCGCTATCTCGCCCGCAAATACGGGCGGGGTGCGCTTTATCCCCAGGAGCCGGCGGCGGCGGCGACGGCCGAGCGCTGGATGGATTGGCAGCTCGCCCATCTCAATCCGGCGATCGTGCCGATCTTCTTCGGCTATGTTCGAACCGCGCCCGAGAAACGCGACATGGCGGCGATCGAGGCGGCGCGCCAGCGAACGATCGGGCTGTGGCGCATGGTGGACGCCCAGCTCGCCGCCGCCCCCTACCTCAACGGCAAAGAGCTCTCGCTCGCCGACATTCCGCTCGGCATCTGGGCCTATCGCTGGTACGTGATGCCCATCGAGCGGCCAGCTCTGGCCAATCTCGCCGCATGGTACCAGCGCCTGTGCGAGCGCAAGCCCTTCAAGAGCCACGTGATGATCCCGCTCGAATGAATGTCGGGGAGGCAGCTTGCGAGCCCGGTGTCGGCTGCGGGCGGTCCCTCGCGCTCCTCTTGCCCTTTGACGAGCGGCAGACGGCACCCCATAGAGATAGGGACGGCTCGCGCGCATGCCGGCGGACCGGCGGGGGTGGCGCGGCGCGCTTGACAAAGTTGCCTCAATTTCCCGCGGAGGTCGTGCTAGACTCCGCAGGCCGGGGCGGAGAACGGGAGCCTGATGACCGTGGCGGCGCGTGACTGGGAATTCCCTGCGGAGGTGAGGCCGAACGTGAAGGACGTCGCGTTCGACCTCGACACGGCACTCTCCGCCGTCGTGCACCTTCGCGCCGAGATCCCGGAGGATGCCTTCACCGCCTCGATCCTCGGCACCGAGCGGGACGGCAACGGCGTCGTCATCCGCGAGGACGGCCTCGTGCTGACCATCGGCTATCTGGTCTCGGAAGCGGAGACGGTCTGGCTCACCACGAACAGGGGAGGCGCCTCTCCCGCCCACGTGCTGGCCTACGACCAGGCGACCGGGCTCGGGCTCGTGCAGGCGTTGGGGCGGCTCGGCGTGCCCGCACTCTCCCGCGGGCGCTCGCAGTCATGCGCTGTCGGCGATCTCGTCATCATGGCCGGCCACGGCGGACAGCGCCACGCGCTGCAGGCGCGCATCGCCTCCAAGCGGGAATTCGCCGGCTATTGGGAATACGTGCTCGACGAGGCGATCTTCACTTTGCCGGCGCATCCGCAATGGGGAGGGGCCGCCCTCATCGGGCGCGACGGCAGGCTGCTCGGCATCGGCTCGCTCCTCGTCCAGGGGGTCGCGGAATCGGGCGAGCAGGTCGACGCCAACATGATCGTGCCGATCGATCTCCTCGAGCCGATCTTCGACGATCTCCTCCGCTTCGGCCGCAGCAATCGTCCGCCGCGGCCTTGGCTCGGCATGTACACGACCGAGACGAACGAGGGACCGACCGTGGTGAGTCTGGCGCGCAACGGGCCCGCGCATCGCGCGCAACTGCGTCCGGGCGACCGGGTCGTCGCCGTCGCCGGTTCCCGTATCGACGGCCTGGCCGACTTCTATCGCAAGATTTGGGCGCTCGGACCCGCCGGCACCGAGATCCGCCTCACCCTCTCATGCGCGAGGGCGACACGTTCGACGTGCAGATCGGCTCCGCCAACCGCGACGACTTCCTCAAGAAGCCGCACTTGCACTGAAATCGTGACCTGAATCGATGATCACCGCGGTGAGGAGGGCCTCCGCCACGAGCGTGCGCTCGACCCTCGCCCGGCCGCGCAGCCGCGAGGTGGGGCCGAACTGGCGCTCCTTGTCGACGTGGAGGAAGAGCGTGTCGCCCGGCCTCACCGGCAGGTGAAAGCGCACCTCCTTCAATCCCATCAGCAGGACGAGCTTTCCCGCCGTGTGCGCGCCGAGGGTGTGGACGGCCCCCACCGCGGCGGTCTGCGCCATCGCCTCGACGATCAAGAGGCCCGGCATGGCGAGCCCGCTCGGCGACATGTTGCGGAAGTAAGGCTCGTTGATGGTCACCTGCTTGACGCCGATGCCGCCCTTGTCGGCGACGCAGTTGAGCACACGGTCGATCATCAGAAAGGGGTAGCGATGCGGGATCATCGCCTTGATCTGGTCGATGTCGAAATCGACGCCCTTCTCGGTCATCGCCGCCGCCTGCGCTTATGCGCCCGTATAGCGTCGCGCCGCCACCACGGCGTTATGGCCGCCGAAAGCGAATGAATTGGAGATCGCCACCTCCGCCTGTGCCTCACGCGCCGCGTTCGGCACGTAGTCGAGGTCGCATTGGGGATCGGCCTCGGTGAAGTTGGCGGTCGGCGGGATGAAGCCGTCGCGAAGCGCCAGCAAGGTGGCGGCCAGCTCGATGGCGCCTGCGGCGCCAAGGGCATGGCCGTGCATCGACTTGGTCGAGGAGACCATGAGGTTCTTGGCGTGTGCGCCGAAGATCATGTGGATGGCCTTGGTCTCGGTCACGTCGTTGGCGGTCGTCCCGGTGCCGTGGGCGTTGATGTAGTCGACATCCACCGGCTGGAGCCCCGCATCGGCGATGCAGGCCCGCATCGCCGCGGCCGCACCGCTCGCGGCGGGCAGCACGATGTCGCCCGCGTCCGAGCTCATGCCGAAGCCGATGATCTCGCCGTGAATGCGCGCCCCGCGCGCCTTGGCGCGCTCGAGGTTCTCGAGCACCAGGATCGCGGCACCCTCGCCGAGCACCATGCCCTTGCGGTCCTTACAGAACGGCCGGCAGGTGTCCGGCGCCATCACGCGCAAGGCGTCCCAGCCCTTCATGGTGCCGTAGGTCACCGTCGCTTCCGCACCTCCCGTCACTGCCGCATCGGCCGAGCCGCACCGAATCATGTGGAAGGCGAGGCCGATGGCGTGGTTGGCGGACGAGCACGCGCTCGCCACCGAGAAGGAGGGGCCGGTGATGCCGTGCTCCATGCTGATGTGGCTGGTGGGGGCGTTGAGCATCAGCTTGGGGATTGTGAAGGGATGCACGCGCTTGGCGCCCTCGGCATAGATCTTGTGATAGTTCTCGTCGAGGGTGGTCTGGCCGCCCACGCCGGAGCCGATGATGACGGCGGTGCGCGCGGCGAGGCCGTCGCGAAAAACGAGGCCGCTGTCGGCGACCGCCTCGCGCGCAGCAATTAAGCCGAACTGCGTGAAGCGGTCGAGGAGCGTCAAGCGCGACTCGTCGAAATAGTGCTTCGGGTCGAAGGCGCCGACCTCGGCGCCGATCTTGACGATCAGCCCGTCGGTGCGGATGAAGGTCAGGGGACCGATGGCGCTGCGGCCGGCGCGTAAGGCCGCGGCGAATTCCGCGATGTTCTTCCCGAGCGCCGCGAAGGCGCCGAGTCCGGTCACCACCACTCTTTTCATGCGAGGAATGCCGCTCAGGCGGTCTTCAGGGCATCGCGCTCGGCCACGAGCTTCGCGATGGCGTCGACCACGTCGCCGATCGTCTTGAACGAGACGCCGGTGGCGGCACCCGTCGGATCGTTGGCGTTGTATGGGACCGAGATGTCGAACTTCTCCTCGAGCGCGAAGATGATTTCCACGACGTCGAGCGACTGGATATCGAGGTCGGCCAAATTGGCATCGCGCGTGAGCTTGGCGCGATCGATGTTCCCGTGCTTCGCGATGATGTCAAAGACATCGTCTTCAAAACTTGCCATGTGGGATTCCCTCGTCAAGCGCCCGTGCGCCACGCCCGCCGGTCAAGGCTGGACCTCGCCTTCCTCTTTCGCGACCTCGGCCGCGGCACCCCCGCCGCCGTCGAGCGCGCGCACCCGGCGCTTCAAGTCCTCCACGTCGCTCATGATCCGTTTGGCGCGCCGGATGGTCAAGAGTGTGGTGAAGGTGTCGCGCGGGGATTGCGGCGGCCAGCCCATCAGCAGCGACTTGGGCCGGACGTTGATGCCGATCATGGTGCCGCCGCCGATGACCGAGTCGCTGCCGATCCTCAGGTGATCGGCGACGCCCACCTTGCCGCCCAGCACCACCCGGTCGCCCACGATGGTGCTGCCCGCGATTCCCACCTGACCGCATAGCATACAATTTTCGCCGATGACACAGTTATGTCCGATCATCACCAGGTCGTCGATCTTGGTATTGCGCCCGACCCGGGTGGCGCTCACCGTGCCGCGATCGATGCAGGCGCAGGCGCCGATCTCGACGTCGTCGGCGAGGATCACGGTGCCGATCGAATTGGTCCGCACCAGGTCCTGGGTGCTGGCGCGGATCTCGCCCAAGGCCTTGGCGCTCTCGACGTTGCCCTCCTCGGGGGTGACGAAGCTGAAGCCGTCGGCGCCGAGGCTTGCATTGTGGTGGAGGATCACGCGTTCGCCCACGACCACCCGCTCGCCGATGCGCACGCCCGGATAGAGGAGGCAGCCGCGGCCGATGAGCGCACCCGCCGCCACGGTGACGTGGGCAAGAAGGATGCTGCCCGCGCCGATCACCGCACCGGGGCCGATGTAGCAGAAGGGACCGACGCGCACGTCGTTGGCGAGACGAGCATAAGGATCGACCACCGCGGTCGGATGGATGCCGGGCTCCGAATGGGGCGGACGGGGGAAGAGCTCGAGCAGCTGCGCCATGGCGTAGCGCGAGCGGCCGACCACGATATAGCCCGTAAGCACACCCTCGGGGAGCTCCTTCTCCTCGCGTATGAGGGCGGCGCGCGCCGGGCCGCCCTTAAGGAGGGCTATGGTCTCCGGTTCCATGGCGAGCGCCAGGTCCCGCGGGCTCTCCGCATCGACCGGGTTGACCGGACGATCGATCTCGATGGAGCCGTCGCCGACCAGGCGGGCGTCAAGGGCTTTTGCGATTTCACTCAGCTTCATGGCCGACGGGAACCTGCCGAAAATCCGCACAAATCCGGGGCCTGGGGCCGCCAAAGGGCTGCATGCATAGCACGGGTGCCGGCGAAAGGCGAGTTCCCGGCGCTGGCGCGGAGGGCTGGCCAAGGGGGATTTGCTGCAGCGCAAGATTTCCTTTTGCCGGTGAGGCTGTTACATCAGACTCCGACTGCAGCCAAGTGAGGAAATCACGTGCCAGGCGCCGAATGTGTGCGGCTCGCGGTGATCGTGGAGCGGCGCGAGAGCGGCCATCCCTGGCAGGCCCATGCCTGGCTGCCCGTCGAGGTCCACCCTGTCGCCGCCGAGAGCAGCGCGTGGCGTCTCCTTGCCGAAGGGCCGGGGTGGCGGCGCTATCATGCGGCAACGCTTCCGCTCGAGCTCTTCCCCAGGGAAACCGAGGCGTATCGCATCAATCTCACCTCGGCCGAGCCGGTCGTCTATGTCATCCTCCGCCCCGGTGAGGGGGGCGAGGGACCCGAGGTCGAGCCTTTCCTCATCACCGTGTCGGCGGACGAGGTGCAGGAGTACCTCGATGCCGGCGACGACATCGTCGAGGGCGTCGCCATGCCGTCCCCGGTGCGCGCCTGGGTGGAGGCTTTTGTGGCGCGGCACCACAAGGAGGTACCTTTCGAGAAACGCGCGCGTCGGCGTTGGAGCGAGGCAACGGCCGGGCGTCACGAGGGTGTCGGCACTCCCCGACTTGGCCGTGGTGCCAAGGAGAGCAAGCCCAAAGGGAGCCAGCCATGAGCGCCTTCGGCAAGGACGGCTGGCTCGGCCGCTGGTCGCGCCGCAAGACCGAGGCAACGAAGGCGGGGCGCTCCTCGACGGGAGCCAAGGCAATGGCAGAGCCGTCTCCCCTGCCGGCTTCCCCACGCGAGACGAGGGAAGAGGCAACCGATCGAGCGCCGGCCGGTCCCCCCTCTGCTGCGGGCGGAAGCGACAAGGCGAGCGGCGAGACCGAGGCGGGTGCGCGCCACGCGAGCGGCCCCGAGGCGAATGACGAGGCCGCCAAGCTGCCGCCCGTCGAAACGCTCTCCTATGACAGCGATTTCAAGCCCTACCTCGCATCCAGCGTGCCCGAGGGGCTGCGTCGCGAGGCGCTCAGCAAGCTGTGGCGCAGCAATCCGGTGCTGGCCAATCTCGACGGGCTCAACGATTACGACGAGGACTATTCGTTGATCGGCAAGCTGCCGCAAGTGGTCAGCACGCTCTTCCAAGTCGGCCGCGGCATGGTGCCGCCGGCAAAGGAGAACGGAGGTGCGGAGGCCGCGCGCGCCCCGGCGCCAAGCGATGGCGCGCACGGCGCGCCCGAGCTCGATTCGCCCGGGGGCGCCTCAGGAGCGAGTCGGGACGCTGCGTCTTTGCCCAGGCAATTGGAGCAAGCTGGTCTAAATAAAACAGAGAAAGACGTGCGCAAAAGCGACCTCGCGGAGAAAAAGACAGATATTGCATAAAATCATACAACAGCATTTCTTAAGTTATTGGAATGGCAGGAAATTTTCGCTCTGAGCGCTTGACTCGGGCGGCAGAATCCCGTCACATGGTTGAGCTACCTTTGGTGGTGCCGTACGATAAGCCGGCCTGGTAGCCGATAAGAAGCCCGAAAAGGGCGAAACAGGGGGAAGGGAGGGATACTGCCGTTGCAAGCAACGGATCAGGCCCCCTATGCGATCACCGAGGAGGACGCCCTGCGCGCCCAAGCGTATGGGCTGTTGGCGCGTCTCCTCGCAGAGCCGCCGAGTGCCGAACTCATCCGGAGGGTGGCCGCACTCGAAGGCGACGCGAGCGCGTTTGGCCTTGGCCTCAACGAGCTCGCCGCAGCCGCACGGTGCGCGAGCGCGGAAATGCTCGCGGAGGAGTATCACGCGCTCTTCATCGGCTTGGCCGGCGGCGAGATCACGCCCTACGGCTCCTATTATCTGACGGGCTTTCTCTTCGAAAAGCCGCTCGCCGAGTTGCGCGGCGACTTGGCGCGCCTCGGCATCGTCCGGCAGGAGCAAAAGACCAAGGACCCCGAGGACCATATCGCGATGCTGTGCGAGGCGATGGCAGGGCTGATCACGGGTGCCTTTGGCGAGGCGCCTGCGGCACTCGCCAAGCAGCACGCCTTCTTCGAGCGTCACCTCGGCAGCTGGGTGCAGCAGTTCTTTGCGGATTTGGAGGCGGCGGAGGCGGCGCGGTTCTATCGGCCGGTCGGCAAGATCGGCCGCCATTTCATGGAGATCGAGCGCCAGGCCTTCGCGATGGCGGCATAGCGGGGGGCGGGCTCGGCCCTCCGCGGCATTCATCGTTCCGAGCCCAAACGAGCGAGGTGGAGTGTGCGATGAAGGATAACAGGCTCAAGTCCTCGAAGCGACGGGACTTCCTCAAACTGGCGGGGCTTGGTGCGGGTGCCGCGGGGGTTGCCGCGGCCGGCATTGCGCGCGCCGAGGCCAAGGTGGAGACGGCAAAGCCCGAGGATCGTTCCCGCGGCTACCGCGAGAGCGAGCAGGTCAAGAAGTACTACGCGCTTGCCCGCTTCTGAGGCCGACGCAACCAGGCCGAAGGCACGCGAAGGAACAGGAGGAAAGGCCCATGCTCACGAAAAAGGCGACCGGCGCCGTGCGCGCCCCGCACTTGTCGAGTGCGTTGCGCGCGCTCGCCACTCCGGCGCTCGATCGCCGCACCTTCCTCAAGCGCTCGGGCTTGGCCGCCGGCGGGCTTGCCGCCGCGACGGCACTCCCGCTCGGTCTGGTGCGCCGCGCCGAGGCGGCACCTGTCGCCGCCACGGACGTGAAGTCGGTCAAGTCGGTGTGCACGCACTGCTCGGTCGGCTGCTCGGTCATCGCCACGGTCGAGAACGGCGTGTGGACGCGCCAGGAGCCGGCCTACGACAGCCCGTTCAATCTGGGCGCCCATTGCGCCAAGGGCGCCTCGATCCGCGAGCACGCGCACAGCGAGCGCCGCCTGCGCTATCCGATGAAGCTCGCCGGTGGCAAGTGGACGCGCATCGACTGGGACACCGCGATCAAGGAGGTCGGCGACAAGCTCCTCGCGATCCGCGAGAAGAACGGGCCCGATGCGGTCTACTGGATGGGCGGCTCCAAGCACTCCAACGAAGGCGCCTACCTCTACCGCAAGTTCGCCGCCTTCTGGGGCACCAACAACACCGACAACCAGGCGCGCATCTGCCACTCGACCACGGTCGCCGGCGTCGCCAACACCTGGGGCTACGGCTGCATGACGAACAGCTTCAACGACATGCAGAAGGCACGCAGCCTGATCTTCATAGGCTCGAACCCGGCCGAGGCGCATCCGGTATCCTTGCTGCACATCCTCAAGGCCAAGGAGCAGGGCGCCCCTCTCATCGTGTGCGACCCGCGCTTCACGCGCACGGCGGCGCACGCCGACGAGTATGTGCGGTTCCGCCCCGGCACCGACGTGCCGCTCATCTGGGGCATCCTCTGGCACGTGTTCGAGAACGGCTGGGAGGACAAGGAATATCTCCGCCAGCGCGTCTGGGGCATGGATCAGGTGCGCCCCGAAGTCAAGAAGTGGAACCCGCAGGAGGTCGAGCGCGTCACCGGCGTGCCCGAGGCGCAGCTCAAGCGCGTGGCGCGCATCCTGGCCACCAATCGGCCCGGCTCGCTCACCTGGTGCATGGGCGGAACCCAGCACCACAGCGCCAACAACAACATCCGCGCCTATTGCATCCTGCAGTTGGCACTCGGCAACATCGGCGTCTCGGGCGGCGGCGCCAATATCTTCCGTGGCCACGACAACGTGCAGGGCGCCACCGACCTCGGTCCGCTGCCGGATTCGCTCCCCGGCTACTACGGGCTGGCGACCGGCGCCTGGAAGCACTGGGCGCGCGTATGGGACGTCGATTACGACTATCTCTTGAAGCGCTTCGCCTCCAAGAAGCTCATGGAGAGCAAGGGCATTCCGGAGTCGCGCTGGTTCGACGGCGTGCTCGAGAAGAAGGAGAACCTCGACCAGCCGGAAAACGTCCACGCCATGGTCTATTGGGGCCACGCCCCCAACTCCCAGACCCGCCAGCCGGACCTCAAGGCGGCGATGGACAAGCTCGATCTCCTGGTGGTGATCGACCCCTACCCGACGGTCTCGGCCGCGCTGAGCGACCGCAAGGACGACACCTACCTCTTGCCGGCCTCGACCCAGCTCGAGACCTACGGATCGGTGACGGCGTCCAACCGCTCGGTGCAGTGGCGCGAGCTGATCTTCAAGCCCGCCTTCGAGTCGAAGCCGGACCATGAGATTCTCTATCTCTTCGCCAAGAAGTTCGGCTTCGCCGAGCCGATGTTCAAGCACATCAAGCTGAACGGCAGCGAGCCGCTCGTCGAGGACATCACGCGCGAGTTCAACCGCGGGGCCTGGACGATCGGCTATACCGGCCAATCGCCCGAGCGCTTGCGCCTGCACATGGCGAACCAGGCGACCTTCAACAAGACCACGCTCAAGGCCGAAGGCGGGCCGTGCGACGGCGAGTATTTCGGCATGCCGTGGCCGTGCTGGGGCACGCCCGAGCTCAAGCATCCGGGCACGCCCATCCTCTACGACCCGTCGAAGTCGGTGGCCGAGGGCGGCATGGGTTTCCGCGCGCGCTTCGGGGTCGAGCGCAACGGCGAGAACCTCCTCGCGGAAGGCTCCTACCCGGTCGGCTCCGAGATCAAGGACGGCTATCCCGAAGTGACCATGGCCATGCTCAAGAAGCTCGGTTGGGACAAGGACCTGACCGAGGCCGAGATGGCGTCGATCACCAAAGTGGCGGGCGGTCCCAACGTCGACGGGATCAACTGGAAGCTCGACCTCTCGGGCGGCATCCAGCGCGTCTGCATCAAGCACGGCATCGTGCCTTACGGCAACGCCAAGGCGCGCTGCGTGGTGTGGAACTTCCCGGACCCCGTGCCGATCCACCGCGAGCCGCTTTACACGCCGCGCCGCGATCTGGTGAAGGACTACCCGACCTACAACGACGTGAAATCCGCCTGGCGCGTGCCCACGCTCTACAAGTCGATCCAGGACAAGGATTTCTCCAAGGACTTCCCGATCGTGCTCACCTCGGGTCGCCTGGTCGAGTACGAGGGCGGGGGCGACGAGACGCGCTCCAATCCCTGGCTCGCCGAGCTCGTGCAGGACATGTACGTCGAGGTCAATCCGCGCGACGCCAATAACGCGGGCGTCAAGAACGGACAGATGGTCTGGGTCTACGGCCCCGAGGGGGGCAAGGTGAGGGTCAAGGCTTGGGTCACCGAGCGGGTCGGTCCGGGCGTTGCCTTCATGCCCTTCCATTTCGGCGGCTTCTTCGAGGGCAACGACTTGCGCAGCAAGTATCCGCCGGGCGCCGACCCTTACGTGCTTGGCGAATCCGTGAACACGGCGACGACGTACGGCTACGACTCGGTGACGCAGATGCAAGAGTCGAAGACGACGCTCTGCCGGATCGAGAAAGCCTGAGGGAGGTGACGAGCCATGGCGCGCATGAAATTCCTCTGTGATGCCGAACGCTGCATCGACTGCAACGCCTGCGTCACCGCCTGCAAGAACGAGCACGAGGTGCCCTGGGGCATCAATCGCCGCCGGGTCGTGACGCTCAACGACGGCATGCCCGGCGAGCGCTCGATCTCGGTTGCCTGCATGCATTGCTCCGACGCGCCCTGCATGGCGGTCTGTCCGGTCGATTGCTTCTATCAGACCAAGGAAGGCGTGGTGCTCCACGCCAAGGATCTCTGCATCGGCTGCGGCTACTGCTTCTACGCCTGTCCGTTCGGCGCCCCGCAGTATCCTCAGGCCGGCAACTTCGGCACCCGCGGCAAGATGGACAAGTGCACCTTCTGCGGCGGCGGCCCCGGCCCGAGCGATGCGTACGTGCCGGTGAGCGAAGGCGGATACGGCCGCAACCGGCTCGCCGAGGGCAAACTGCCGCTCTGCGCCGAGATGTGCTCGACCAAGGCGCTGCTCGCGGGCGACGGCGATGTCGTCTCCGACATCTATCGCGAGCGCGTGGTGGCGCGCGGCTACGGCTCCGGCGCCTGGGGCTGGGGCACTGCCTATCAGCAGAAGGCAGGCTCGTAGGCGGGCGGCAACAAGCGGCCAAAGGGTGTCGGGGCGCAAGCGTTCCCCCGCATGCTCCCGACATCGCCTGCACGGCAGCGGGTGTGCAGGCACGAGGTGCTTCGATGGCAACGAGGCTCAAAACATCCGTCTTGATCGCGCTCTGCGGCAGCGCGGTGCTTGCGCTTGCGGCCTGCCACAAGGAGCAGACAGGCGCGAGCCCGCTCGATCCCAGACCGGGTGCCTACAAGGGGGCGCCGGTCGCGTCGCTTTCGCCGGAGGTGCTGAGCGAGCTCGACAAGCGCGCCAAGCACCAGGAATTCTAAATGTCGGAGGGCCGAAATGAGGGCTAAGGCAAGGCAACGCTCGAACAGCTTCGGCAGGACGGCGGTTGCAGTCATCATGCTTGCGGCTTTGGGCTTCGCTCTAGCACTCGGCCACGCGCGGTCCGCGGCGGCGCAAGCGGTGCGGCCGCCGGCGAACGCGGTGACCCCGGCCGAGATGGGCCAGGGCCCGCGCGACGTCGATATCGGCCGCTACAAGGCGACATGGGGCCAGGTGCGCCGGGGCGTCGTCGGCGATGTCGAGATTCCGGACAAGCGCGAGGCGGTGCTGGTGCAGGCGACGGGCCAGGTTTGGCGCGGCCTTCACACCGGCCCCGTGGTGCGCTGGAGCGGCTACGGGCTCGTGGCCATCGTGGTGGTGCTCGTCCTCTACTATCTCTGGCGCGGCTCGATCAAGATCGAGCACGGTCGCTCGGGGCGTCTCATCGAGCGCTTCTCCGCACTCGACCGCTTCGCGCACTGGCTTGCGGCGAGCACTTTCATCGTGCTCGCGATTACCGGCCTCAACATGCTCTTCGGGCGTCGCCTCTTCCTCAAGGGACCCGGCGTGATCAGCATCGGCGCGAATTTCTCGGGCGGCCAGGATTTCTATGCAGCACTCACCCATTGGGGCAAAATCGCCCATGACTACGCCAGCTGGGGCTTCATCGTCGGGCTCATCCTGATGTTCGTGCTCTGGGTCGGCGAGAACCTTCCGACCCGGGACGATCTCGTCTGGCTCGCCAAGGCCGGCGGCCTGTTCTCGCGCGGCTTGCATCTGCCGGCGCAGAAGATCAATGCCGGCCAGAAGATGCTCTTCTGGGGCGTGATCATCTTCGGCGGCTCGCTTGCCTATTCGGGGCTTTGTCTCCTCTTCCCGTTCCAGATCCTGCCCTGGAACTACACTTTCAAGGCACTCAACCTCCTCGGCCTGGGCCTGCCAACGGACCTCTTGCCGGTGCAGGAGATGCAGCTCACCCAGCTTTGGCACGGCATCGTGGCGATTTGTGTGATCGCGGCACTCATCGCGCACACCTATATCGGCACGCTCGGCATGGAGGGGGCGTTCGAGGCCATGGGCACCGGCATGGTCGACGAGAACTGGGCGCGCCAGCATCACGCCCAGTGGGCCGAGGAGGTCGAGCGCGAGGCGGCCGAGGGGGCCAAGGGCGGGCACGCCCAGCCCGCGGAATGACCGGAGAGACGAAAGAAGGCGTGCCATGAGAAGAAAAGCCTGCCTCTGTGCCTCGGCGGCGCTCGCCGCCGCGATGGCGCTTGCTTCGCTCGCCGCACCGGCTGCCGCGGCGATGACCAAGGACCAAATCAAGGCCGAGGTCGAGAAGACCTACGGTGTGGTCGTGCTGCGCATGACGGAGGACGAGGTCGCGGGCAAGCCCGCCCTCCTGGTGACGGTGATGAACAAGGGCGGCAACGATAACCGCGCCTTCCAGGTCAACACGCTCGTGATCGACCCGGAGAGCGGCCATCTGGTGTCGATCTACCGTCCGCTGCCCGACGGCTACCAGTTCTCGCAGATCCTGGAAAGCGAGCCGAACAAGCAGCCCTCCGACCTGCTCTCGACGCCGAGCGCCCATCCCTGGCGCTGACGGCGGCGAGGTTCCGTCGTGCGGCCTGCCTCGCCGGCCGGCTGCCGCTGCTGGCGGGTAGAGATTGGCGGCTATTGCGAAGCAAGGTGAGAGTGAGGAAGATCGGCAGGCCGACGAACGCCTGCCCGATGCTCCAACCCGCCTCGCCCCGATCAGCTCATGCCCGAGTTCGCCAGCCTTCCATTGACGCAACCTTGGTTCCTCTTGGTGATCGCCGGCACCTTGGCCGCGGGCATCGTGCGCGGTCTCTCGGGGTTCGGCTCCGCCCTCATCGTCATCCCGATCCTCAACATCTTCTTCGGCCCGGCGATCGGGGTGCCGGTGCTGACGCTGCTCGATGCCGTTCTCACCCTTCCCCTCCTGCCCTCCGCCTTCCGGCGCTGCCGCTGGCGAGAAGTGCTGCCGCTCGTGATCGCGGCGGCGGTGTTCGTGCCGCTGGGCACGCAAGTCCTCATCCTCGTCGACGGCAACCTGCTGCGGCGCGCGATCGCGCTCATCATCATCGCCTTCGTCGTGGTGATGGCGAGCGGCTGGCGCTACCACGGCAAGAGCGGGCCCTTGCTCAACCTCGGCGTCGGCGCCTGCGCGGGTGCGATGAGCGGCGCCATCGGCATAAGCGGACCGCCCGTGATTCTCTTCTGGCTCGGCGGCCCGTCCGATATGTCGACCGTGCGCGCGAACGTGATCGCCTTCTTCGGGCTGCTCGAGCTGGCGACGATCGCGAGCTATTGGCTGAGCCGCCTCTTCACGGGCGAGGTGCTCGCGCTCTCGCTCGTGCTGGCGCCGGCCTACGGCATCGCCTTGTGGCTCGGCGCGCGGGCCTTCAGGCTCGTCTCGGAGCGCCTCTTCCGCATCGTCTCGCTCGGGCTCATCGCCCTCATCGCCCTTCTGAGCCTGCTCGCCTGACGGGGTGCGGCTCCGCGAGAGCGACGGACGGTGCCGCGAGCGTCACGAGGCGCCCGCAAGCCTTGAGCGCCTTCATGGTGCCGCCTTCGGCGATCACGCTGAGCGCGCGCTCGCCGTTCTCGATGACGAGACCCGAGAGCACGTCGATGCCGTAAGCGTGCAGCCTCGGCGTCAAGGGCGTGCCGGGACCGACGAGGGCGACTGAGGCACCGCGGCTGAGCTCGACGAGGCGGGGCAGCGTCAGATTGACGAGCGAAGAGGCGGTCAGTGCCACGGCGTCGATGCCGCCCAGGACCCAATCGGCGGCCTCGGCCGGCAGGTCGTCGGGTCCGGGGACGCGCTCGATCACCAGCGCATCGCCGAGGCGCTTGGCGAGCTCGGGAAAGCGCCCGACCACGGCCTTGCGGCCGGGCAAGTGGGCGATGAGCTCGAGGCCGTTCGCCGGGGTGCCGCTAAGCCCGCGGCGATTGTAGTGCGCGTTGATCGCCGCGAGCCCGAGGGCCGCCTCGAAGGGGTTCCACGAGCGGGCCAAGCCGGCGAGCGCGCGCAGGCTCTCGCCCGCGTAGCTCCCGACCTTGGCGATGGTCCGGCAGCCGGGTGCCGAGCGTTCCGGGCTGTGGGCGAGCCCGATGCCGTCCGGCCCTTCGACGAGCGTCCAGTTGACGCCGATGAGCACGCGCTTGGCGGGCACGTCCGCGACCCCGCGCGCGAGGTCCTCGTAAAGCCGGTAAGGACCCCACCAGCGCCAGAGCGATGCCGCGTCCGCGCGCAGAAGGGCGCTGCGGCGGTCGGCAAACGCGTCCCACCCGTCGAGGAACTCCCCGCGCACCGCGGCAAGGAGCGGCAGCCCGGCCTCGAGACCCGCGCGCAGCCCGCGCGCAAAGCCCTCGTTGCGGTGCTCGAGCGGGCCGAACTTGTCGACGATCACGAGCTCGAGCTTGTTTTCGACGGCGGCGCGGATGAGCTCGTCGCCCTTGGCAAGCGTTGCGGGATCGAGCACCCAGCGGCCGATCGCGATGCCGCCCGTATCGGGGCGCGCGAGCGGCAGGCGCCGGTCGCCGCCGGCGAGGTCGATGAGGTCGAGCCCGATCTTCTGGTCCTTCTCGTCATAGATCGTGTCGAGCACCACGCCGCCCACGCGCCAGCCGCGTGCGCCGAGCTCGCGCGCGAAGTCGTGCAGCACGCGGCTCTTGAGGCTGTTGGGCGCATAGAGCACGGCACCCGGAAGCGGGGCGGGAGCTTCGGCGCGGGCAGGGCGCTCAAGGGAGGCCGTGGTCATGGCTCCTTCTAGTGGTGTGGCTTAAACGTATGGGGCCCTTCAACGTCATGGCCGGACTTGTTCCGGCCATCCACGAATTCGCTTCGTTTCAAGGCGTGGATGCGCGGGCCAAGCCCGCGCATGACGGGGTGTTGGGAACCAAGCGTCAGGACCACAACACTAGGACCCTTTGCCGGAAATTAGAAGACGGCCGAGCTATCGATGACCATCAGCGCGGCAATCCGTTCTCGTCATAGCCGATGATCTCGTCTGGCGTGCGATCATCGAGAATAGGTAGGGACGCGGAGTGGCGTCCGATCGCCAACAACTCCTCCGCAAGCGAGCGGGTCTTGCGTCGCACCATGAGCTTGCTCAGGCGTTCCTCGAGCGCGCGGCTGACCGCCTCGGTGATGCTCTCGCCGGCAAGGCGGGCGACCTTTCGCGCCAGCCTGTCCGTCTTCGCGTCCTTGATGCTGAGCGCCATGGGACGCCCTTTCTACCTAGATAGATGAGAAGGTAGAATATAGATCGCAGATCCAAGGAGCACAACGCTGGGAGCATGGCTTCGGTATTATCGTCGGGTGGAAACTACATTGGCCAAGCTGTGTCCTTCTCCCCTCAAGCGGCGTGCCCGTTGGCGGAGGCTCGCGGGGGCGCTTGCGCTCTTCGCAGCCGCCCTCGCGTCGCCCGCGCGCGCCGAGCTCGCCGGCCATGGTGCCATGGTCAACTCGGTCGCGGTCTCGCCCGACGGCAAGCGGGTCTTGACCGGCAGCTGGGACTACACGCTCAAGCTTTGGGATCTCCATCGGCAGAAGGAGATACGCACCTTCCAGGGCCATGTGGCGAGCGTGAACGCGGTCGCCTTTCTGCCCGACGGCCGGCACGCCGTGTCCGCGAGCTTCGACCAGACCTTGAAGCTCTGGGACCTGGAGACGGGCGAGGTGGTGCGCACCTTCACCGGCCACCAGAACAACGTGAGCGCCGTCGCCGTGGCTCCCGACGGCAAGACCATGGTCTCGGCGAGCTGGGACCACACGCTGCGCATTTGGGACTTGGCGAGCGGGGCCACGCTCAAGACCCTCGCGGGCAACGAGGCGAACGTGATGTCGGTCGCCATCTCGCGCGACGGCAAGCGCATTCTCTCGGGCGCTTACGATGGTGCCATCCGGCTGTGGGACGCGGAGACGGGCGCCGAGCTCGCCCTCTGGCGCGGCCACGCGACCAGCGTCAATGGCGTCGATTTCTCGCCCGACGGCAAGACCGCGCTGTCGGCGAGCACGGACGGCACGGTGCGGCTTTGGGACGTGGCCAGCGGGAGGGAGCTCGAGAGGCTTCTCGGCCACGAGGGCTTCGTTCTCTCGGTGCGCTTCTCGCCCGACGGCAGCACCGCGCTCTCCGGCGGCGGCGACCGCACCATGCGGCTGTGGGACGTGGCGAGCGCACGCCAGCTGAAGCTCTTCAGCGGCCATAGCAAGCCCGTCTGGTGCGTGGCCTGGACGCCCGACGGCCGCTATGGGCTTTCGGCCGGCTATGACGAGGTCGTCAAGATATGGGACCTCGCGACCGGCCGGGAGGTACCGCCGCCCGCGGGCGAGTGAGCTACAAGCGCACGTGCTCGCCCGAGAACACCTGGGCCGAGCTCATGCCCATGTTGTCGAGCACGACGGCGGCGATGACGCCGATGAGGACGGCCGCGACCAACGCGGCGATGAAGGCCTTCATCTGCTCGTCTCCCTGTTAGCAAGCCCACGGTCGCAAAGCTCGAAGTATTTTAGCGCTTCGGGCGCCGGCGCGGAAGACCCGAGACCGGTAGCCTCTCAGATTGAATTTCCGCAAGCGGAGGCAAGGCTCGCTTGACCTCTCCTCCTTCAGGAGGAGAGGGAGGGGCCCCCGCGGGCCAAAAGCCCGCTTCTTCTGCATCATGCATAAGAGGCGCGCTACGCGCGCCGGGCGTAGCGATGGGAAGGTGAGGAGGGCGTGCGCAGCGAGCTTCTGCCGCCGATGGCGTGTCTCGCACCCTCACCTCCTCACCCCGACCCTCTCCTCCTGAAGGAGGAGAGGGAGGTCGCCCCCTACTGAAGCAAGCGCGCCGCCTCGGCATAGCGGCGGCGCTTGGCGAGGGGGATCGGGCGCGCCTTGGCCTCCTCGGCGAGGAGGACGCGCGCGAGTGCGGTGCGTCCCGACTTGACCGCCGCATCGAGCAGCATTTGCGTGAAGAGATCGCGCTGGGCGTGGCTGCCGCCGATGCGCCTGATCTCGTGCCGGATCGGCTCCATCAGCGTGACCACGCGCGCATAGTCGCCCTTGCGGTGGGCGAGCACGGCGCCCGCCAACGGAATCTCCACCTCGACGAGGGTTGGCGCTACCGACAGGTGGCCTCCCTCCCCCGCCTCCTTGAGTGCGGCGATATAACGCTCGGCTGCCTCGTCATGGCCCGCGGCGGCGAGCGCCATGACGAGATGCGGCACGGTGAAGAGGTTCTGCACGTCGCCCACTCGCGCCGCCGCCTTGTCCGCGAGCTCGCCCCAGCGCGCCCCCACCTCGACCCCCGCTTGCTCGAGGCGCCACAGCATGGAAACGGCATTCTGCATGTCGATGTAGAGATCGGGGATGGCCTTGACGATCGGCGAATCGAGATTGCGGAACTTGCGGTCGTAGAGCTCGAGCACCGCGTCCGTCTCGCCGAGCTCGAGATAGAGGAGTGCCCGATGCCACCACAAGTGATGGAGCATGTTGTTCCCACCCTCCCAGAAGCGCTCCTCGCCCGCGAGCCATTGGATGCCCTCGCGGTGCCGGCCCTCCATCTCCATGACATGGGCGCGCGCGTGGGTGGCCCAGAGCTCGGCGCGGTCCTCTTCGAGCGAGCGTAGTGCGGCCGTCTCCGCCGCGCGGTAGGCGCCGCACTCCTCCTCGCCGAAAGCGAGCATGGCAAGCATCGAGCCGTAGCCCGGCGTGGCGGGCGACCAGGCCTTGAGCGGCTCGGCCACGACCTCGCGCATGGCCCTCGCCTCGCCCGACCAGAAATAATTGAAGTGCGCGAGGCGGGCGGCCAGCATGTCCTTGGGATGGTCCTCGAGGATCGCCCGCCACAACGCGAATGCCTCGTCCAAGGCTCCCCGGTGCCAGGCGGCGAGCGCCGTCACGTGAAGGCGCTCGCGCGAGGTCGCCTCCTCCTCCGCTCTCCTGGCCGCGGCGAGGCACTTCTCGACCGCGCCCAGGCGGCGCTGATCGAAGGCCGTCATCGTGAGATAGCCCTTGAGACAATGGCCCATGAGGAAGCCGGGATCGGCCGCGAGCATCTTGTCCGTCCAAGTGGACGTGTCCCACTTGTACTTGACGTAGTGCGTCACGGCCGTATCGAAGTGGCGCGCGGCCTCCGCGCTCTCGGTCGTGAGCGCGAGCCCCCTCTCGTCGGTGATCATGTGCCGCTCCTCCCCTCCTTCCCCCAGGGAGCCCGGCGCGCGGCCGGGTGCGCCTTGGCGGCCGGCCCAACGAGTGCTATGGCTAGACTACATCCCCGTCCCCGGCAAGGAGTCATCGCTTTGCGTTTCTCACCGTTCGTCGATCGCATCGCCGGCAAGGGTGCCGCCGCCTGGAGCATTCATTTCGATGCCTTGCGGCAGCGCGAGGCCGGCCGCGAGGTCTTCCTGCTCACCATCGGCGAGCCCGACCAGCCGCCGCCGCAGGCGATCATCGCGGCAACCGTCGAGGCGCTCAAACGGCACCACACCGGCTACGCGCCGATACTCGGCTATCCCGCACTGCGCGCCGCGATTGCCGCGCGCTTCGCCCAGCGCACGGGCTGCGCTTGCGCGAGCGAGAACGTCGCGATCGTGCCCGGCACCCAGGGCGGGCTCTTCTTTGCGCTCCGCTGCCTGGCCGGCCCGGGCGACGAAGTCATCGTGCCCGAGCCGATGTACGCCACTTACGAGGCCGTCGGGGGTGCCAGCGGGGCTGCCCTCGTCAACATCCCGCTCAGGCCCGAGAGGGGATTTCATCCCGATCTCGCAGCATTGGCACGGGCGATAACGCCGCGCACGCGCGTCATCTGGATCAACAGCCCGCACAATCCGACGGGTGCGGTGCTCGAGCGCGCCGAGATCGAGGCGATCGCGGAGCTCTGCCGCCGCCACGATCTCTGGCTTCTCTCGGACGAGGTTTACGAGGATTTGGCCTTCGCCCGGCCGCACGTGAGCCCGTGGTCCCTCCCCGGCATGGCGGAGCGCACGGTGGTGGTCTCGAGCCTCTCCAAATCCCATGCGATCCCCGGCTTTCGCCTGGGCTGGGTCATCGGGCCGGAGCCGCTCTCGCGCCATCTCTTCAACTTTCTCCTTTGCGCGCTTTACGGCGGCCCGCCCTTCATCCAGGACGGCGCGCTCGTGGCCTTGAGCCACGAGCTGCCCGAGGTCGCGGCGATGCGCGAGGATTATCGCCGCCGCGGGTTGCGGCTCTCCGCCATCCTGGCCGAGGCGCCGAAGTGCCGCACCACCCCGCCCGAAGGCGGGATGTTCGTTCTCCTCGACGTGCGCGCAACCGGCCTCGCGTCCGGCGAATTCGCGCGCCTGCTCCTCAAGGAGGAGGGGGTGGCCGTGCTGCCCTGCGACGGCTTCGGGCCGAGCGGGGTGGGCCAGCTCCGCGTCTCCCTCACGCTCGAGGACGCCCGCCTCGAGGAGGCAGGACAGCGCATCGTGCGCTTCGCGGAACGGCTTGCCCGGCCCTCGGCTCGGCGCGCCTAGCTGCGGCGCGGGCCTGCGCAAAGGGAGGCGTGCAAATCATGACGACCCGCGAGCAAGCGATCGAAGCGGCCGCGCGCTGGTTCGACGAAGGCCATTTCCTCGCCGAGCTCCGCCGCCGCGTGGCACACCGCACCGAGAGCCAAGAGGAGGGCCGGCTGCCTCAGCTCACGGCCTATCTCAGCGAGGAGATCGGCCCGACGCTCGAGCGCCTCGGCTTCAGCTGGAGGCTCGTCGACAATCCCGTGAGCGGCTTCGGGCCGATCCTCATCGGCGAGCGCCGCGAGGACGCGCGTCTGCCGACCGTGCTCAGCTACGGCCACGGCGACGTCATCCGCGGCTACGAGGAGCAATGGCGCGCGGGACTCTCGCCTTGGGACATCGTGGTCGAAGGCGAGCGCTGGTACGGGCGCGGCACCGCCGACAACAAGGGCCAGCACTCGATCAATCTCGCCGCCCTTGCGCGCGTGCTCGAGGCGCGCGGCCGGCTCGGCTTCAACTTGAAGCTCATCCTCGAGACCGGCGAGGAGACCGGCTCGCCGGGCCTGCACGCGGTGTGCGAGCGCTACCGCGACGAACTCAAGGCCGACGTCTTCATCGCCTCGGACGGGCCGCGCTTGCGCGCCGCCCAGCCGACCCTCTTCCTGGGCGCGCGCGGCGCCTTCAACTTCGACCTCACCGTGAGCTTGCGCGAGGGCGGGCACCATTCGGGCAATTGGGGCGGGCTTCTGGCCAATCCGGGCACCATTCTCGCCACCGCCATTGCCAGCATGGTCGATGGGCGCGGCCGCATCCTGGTCGAGCGCCTGCGCCCGCCGCCCATTCCCAACTCGGTCAGGAAGGCGCTCGCGGGAATCGAGCCGGGCGAGCCGGGGGGACCCGAGATCGACCGCGGCTGGGGCGAGCCCAACCTGACGCCGGCCGAGCGCGTCTTCGCCTGGAACAGCCTCGAGGTGCTCGCCTTCCGTACCGGCAATCCGGAGCGGCCGGCGAACGCCATCCCGCCCACGGCGTCCGCCCATATGCAGCTCCGCTTCGTCGTGGGCAGCGACTGGCGCAATTTCATCGCCATCATTCGCGCGCACCTCGATCGCCACGGCTTCGCCATGGTCGCGGCCAAGCCCGCGCGCATGGAGATGATGGCGGCGACCCGGCTCGACCCCGACGACCCCTGGGTGGAATGGGCGGTGAAATCGATCGAGCGCACCACCGGGCACAAGCCCGTGGTGCTGCCCAACCTCGGCGGCTCGCTGCCCAACGACTGCTTCGCCGAGGTGCTCGGCCTGCCGACCGTGTGGGTGCCGCACTCCTACCCCGCCTGCTCGCAGCACGCCCCGGACGAGCACCTCCTCGCCCCCGTCGCGCGCGAGGGCCTGCTCATGATGACGGGGCTGTTCTGGGACTTGGGCGAGAACGGAGGGCCGAAACGGGGGTAGGGGATGGGGTCCGGCGGCCGTACGGTTATGAGCCAAAGCGGCCATTGACCCGACGGTATATTTGCCCAAAGGCGGATATACGAGAGCCCTTGTGTCCCCGGTTGTCGATTGGGTTACGCTGTATGCTCCAATTGGCGGATGTTGATTGTCGGCAGGGTCAACGGCTGACATTCTCGCCGACGAACTTCCTCGATCTTCCAGGCGCACCGCAATCCTACGTCGCACAGTGAAGTGCCTGAACTGAGTACGTGGATTTTAAGATGATCAAGAGGGACGATTTTACAGAGGAAACAAAGAGGGCATTGCGGGAGAGAGTCGGGGGCCGATGCTCTCGACCCGAGTGCGGACGGCTGACCGTCTCGCCAAACAATGACGACCCGCGGAAAGTAGATATTACCGGACGGGCAGCACACATTACTGCTGCGCAGCCTGGTGGGCCAAGATTTGATGCGAGGCTGACTCGTGACGAACGGAGATCTGCATCCAACGGCATTTGGTTGTGCTCAGACTGCGCTGATCTGATAGACAAGAACGAGGGAGAAGGATTTCGTGTTGAGCAACTACGTAGTTGGAAACGAATCGCCGAAGAGCGGCAGTCCAATGCAGCTAGGCTTCGAGTGCAGGTACGACGCCCAGCGTGGCTGGACCATCTGGGCACTCCACATTACGTAAACGTTCCGCGGCTCCTCCACATGATCGGGAGTGACGCTCTCAGCAACCGCACTTTGGGATCGTTACGTAGCGGGTTTCCTAGGGAGAGGTCGATCATCCGCGAACTGTTCGAGGTCGAAAGCGCATTGCGACGAATGACGGTTGAGGCCGTGGACGTTCGAGAAATCAATGATCCCGCAACTCAGCTATCGGAGGGCCTCTATCTATCCTACCATCATCATTGCCGTACGAAGAACGGAGCATCTAAAAATCCTGAAGACGTCACAAATTACTCATTTGAAAGATCGCCACTGATCTATCTTGATTGCAACGGATACCGCTATATACAGCCGTACGATCCTGCTTGGATAACGACGAATACGGCGCAAGCCACCGTCAGAGAAGGTTCATGCATACTTGCAGGCATCGCTATCGTCAAATCGATTGATCACTCCCGAAAACAAGTCATCGCCAGTCCACTAACGTTTGGAATTCCGGACATGTTTGACCTGTTCGGATGAGAAAGAAGCCGCCTTTGGCACGATTGCAATCGATCCAGAGTCCACCTTCGACGGCTGTCTCATCCGAGTGTTCGCTCTCCGGCGGGCCTCTAACATTCCCTCCTGCCAAATTGCCGGCCGTGGCCAGCATTCCGAGCCGAAGCGCATGATAGGGCACGCCCGCGACGCTGACGCGTTGGTTCCCTGCCTTTCATTGCCGCGCGACCCTCACAACGGTGAGCAGTGACCGCGCCGGGCCGGCGTCGCCAAGGCCCAAATCTCGGAGCCATTTCCGTCGGACTCCGCCCCGCGCCACCTCATTCGCGATTGCGACCGCTCACGGGCAATTGGCCTCAACGCGCCGCCTCAGGCTCGAATGAGATGCGGAGCCGCATGCCGGTCGCCGCGGCGAAGCGCTCCAAGGTGCGCGTGGAGGGCTTGGTGCGGCCGCTCTCCAGACGCGCAACCACCGCCTGGGTCGTCTTCATGCGCCGTGCGAGCTGCTCTTGCGTCAGGCCGGCGCGCGCACGCGCCTCGATCAGCGCCGAGGCCAAGGCAAACTCGCCTGCAAGCGCCTCGAACTCCCGCGCATAGGCAGGGTCGCTTTTCATCCACTTGCGATGAAGGTCGCGAGCACGAATTTCCTTCATATCACCTCCTTTGCCCGCCGCTGAGCGAGCTCGATCGCGTGACGCGCCGTCCTCTGCGTCTTCTTCACGAATACGTGCACGACCACGACCCTTTTCCCCGAAGCAGTAACGTAAATTGCCCGGGCGATGCCATCGCGGCCTATCATGCGCATCTCCCACAGCCGACCCTCGAGGTGTCTGACGTGTGGCGCATGAACGCGTTCAAGGCCGTAGGTCTCGATGAGCGTGACAATGCGGGCGAAGCGGGCGCGGGCATCGGCCGGCAGCGCCGCGAGCTCGCCGGCAACCGCCTCATTCAAGACCGTGACCGTCCAGCCCATTCCTGGGTTTATACCAAATTTGCAATAGCGGTGCAAGGCCTCCAACGGCTTGGGGCAAAGATGCGCCGCGTACCCCAATCGCCCGGCCCTCGAGCAGCCGGTTGGTAACAGTCTCGATCAGCGGACAATTGCGGGCCGCAGCGCCCGGCTGAGACTCAAAGGATCGCGAGCGGGTGGGCATGGTCCCGGGTAGGTCCCGGCGGCGGCCTCGCGCTGATGCAAAGCCGGGCTGAGCCCGCGCACCATGATCCGAACAGCCTTCCGCTCCGGCGCCGACACGCAGCTCGCCTCGAGCAGCGCGCCGGCAGCCTCTCACATTGCCATGCACCGATCAGAGCGAGGTCGCATTGGAAATGTCCCCGGCGATCGAGTTGAAGGTCGCAGCCAGGTCGACTCCGAGCAGCGTCACGGCTGCGATGATCGCGACGGCGATCAGCGCCGCAATGAGGCCGTACTCGATGGCCGTCACGCCCTCCTTCGAGCGCAGCGCCAGTGCTGACGTCAAGGCTGTTTTGAGCTTTTGCACGGCCAAACCCCCCCATTCGGTCTAGGCGGCACGCCTCTCGCTTATACGCAGCCGCCGGCAATAGCCTGTGATTGTACTCGTTTGGCCTACCGGTCACAAAGGGGCCAGCGCCCGCTGGTGCCTGACCTTGAACTCTGGAGCACTACTCTCGGGCGCAGCACCCTGACCCGCCGCAACCGCGCCCAACCTCGAGCCATTGATGCAAGTCAAGGCGTCCCGGGCACGACTCGGCAAGACTGGCGCGCGGGTGCCCACGACGGAAAGAGCGCGCCATGAAGACGATCCTTGTGACGGCCGGCGGCAGCACGACCGACCGGGCCGTGTTCGCGACCGCCCTCTGCGCGGCCCGCCCCTTGGCGGCCCATCTCGAGTTCTTTCACGTGCGCATCACCGCCGAGGAGGCGGCACTCTTCACGCCGCACGTGGAATTCGCCCGGGGGCCCGCGATCCGGGACGCAATTGCCCGGCTGCAGGACGAGGAGATCACCCGCTCCGCCGCGGCATTGCTCCACTTCCGCACCTTGTGCAGGGAGGAGAACATCGAGGTGGTCGAGGTGCCAAGCGCCAAGAAGCGCTTGAGCGCGAGCTGGCGCGAGGAGACCAATAGTGCTGAGAGCCGCCTCATGCTGCGCGCGCGCCACAACGACCTCGTGGTGATCGCGCGTCCCACCCGGGCGAACGGGATGCCCGCGGACCTGCTCGAGACCCTCTTGGTCGGATGCGGCCGGCCGGTCCTGATAGCGCCCACGAAGGCGCCCGAGAGCGTGAGCCGCACCGTGATGGTGTGTTGGAAGGAGACGCCCGAGGCGGCGCGCGCGCTGGCCGCGGCGCTGCCGCTGCTCGCCAAGGCCGAGCGCGTGCTCTTCACCGCCGTGGTCGAGCGCGGCCAGCCCTCGAGCGAGACGCTCGCCGATATCGCCCGCCAGATGGCATGGCACGGCATCCACGCCGAGCCGCAGCTCTTGGATAACGACGGCCGGCCGACGGCACTCCAGCTCGCCGTGCAAGCCGCGGCGTGCCATGCCGACCTCATGGTGATGGGGGCCTATGGGCGCGGCAGGATGCGCGAGCTGATCTTCGGCGGCTGCACCCAGTCCGTCCTCGATGGTGCGGAGGTGCCGGTGCTGCTCCTCCATTGAGGGGCTCCCAAGCCCTCAAGGCCGCGGCCCCGATCCGTGCGCGACGGTCATCCAAGTGAGCGTCCCGCTTAGACGCATCAATCCCGCTTCTTGAGGCTCAGGATGTAGCTGACGACCGCGGTCGCCTGATCGTCGGTGAGCTGCGGGTTCGGCATGTTGGAGGGCGTCTGCAAGGTCGCATGCGTCGTCAGCAGGAATTTGCGCAGAGACTGGGCACTCGTGGCCGACCTGTTGGCGATCGCAGCGAAGCTCGAAGCAGGCGGCCGCAGGACGGGCTGGTACGGCTGGTCCGGCGACACCAGGTGGCATGCCGTGCAAATCTTGAGCGCGAGGCGTTGTCCCTCGTGCGCGTCGGCGCCGGCGGCGGTTTCCTGCGCGCCTGCCTCAACCGCGAGAAAATGGGCAAGGGCGGAGAAGACGGCGAGCCATGCGAGTCGCTTCATTCCAGTCTCCCGTCCACGGGCTGCAATATCCGTTCCCCGGCTGCAAGGCGAGATCCCGTTCCGAGGAGCGCTGCCGCGAGGGGCTCGGCCCGGGCTCAGATGCAGTAGGTTCGGATCGGCGCGAAGCCGTTGAACTCCACCGAAGCATAGCTCGCCGTGTAGGCGCCCGCCGAAAGAAAATCGAGCGGATCGCCGATCTTAAGGTCGAGCGGCAGCCGATAATCCGCCCGTCGATAGATCACATCCATGCTGTCGCAGGTGGGGCCCGCAAGAATCGCGCGCTCGCACGCTCCACCCTCGTGCGGCGTGCGGATGCGATAATGGATGCGCTCGCCCGCGCTCTCGGGCAGGCCGTTGTAGCGTCCGGCATCGAGATAGACCCAGCGGCGACGGGCGCGACGCGACTTTCGTGACACGAGGAGAACCTCGCTGCGCAGGACGCCGGCGTCGCCCACCAGGTAACGGCCGGGCTCGACGAAAAGACGCGGCATCGCGGCGCCGAAATGTTCGGTGAGCGCAGCCTCGATCGCCGCGCCATAGGCGGCAAGGGGCGGTACGGGCGTGCGATACTGCGCCGGAAATCCGCCGCCGAGATTTACCAGCTCGAGATCGAGACCGGCCCGCGCGCAGGCCTGGAACACGCGAGCGGCGTCGGCGATCGCGCCACTCCAGCGCCGCGGCTCCGTTTGTTGCGAGCCGACGTGGAAGGACACGCCAACGGGCCGCAAGCCGAGCGTCCGCGCCCGTTGCAGGAGAGCAATCGCCATTTCCGGAACGCAGCCGAATTTGCGACTCAACGGCCACTCGGCGCCCTTGCCCTCGACCAGGAGCCGGCAATAGACGCGCGAGCCCGGCGCGCTCCGCGAGATCTTCTCGAGCTCGGCAATGCTGTCGAAGGCGAAGAGGCCGACGCCTTCGGCATGAGCATGGCCGACCTCCGCCGCGCGCTTGATGGTATTGCCGAAGGAGAGCCGCCCGGGAGGGATGCCGAGCTCATGGCAGCGCCGCAGTTCGCCCTCGCTCGCCAGATCGAAGCTGGCGCCGAGCTCGGCAAGTGCGGCGATGACCTCCACTCGAGGATTGGCCTTGACGGCGTAGAAGATCGTCGCCCTCGGGAAAAGCGCCTCGAGAGCCCGATATCTGGCGCGGACGATGTCGAGATCGATGACGATGCAGGGCGTCGGCGGACGCTGCTCGGCGAGAAAGCGGTCGATCCGTTCGAGCTCGATCGCGGCCGGCTCTTCGTTTTCCTCGACCATCGGACCTCGCACAACAAAGCCGTCCGTCCTGCCGCAGCATCGGATGGCGGTAATTACCAGCCGAGACCTCCCGCCGCCTTGATCCGGATCAAGGTGGGACCCGGCGCGAGAGCAGCACACCGGATGAATGATCTTGATCTACATCATGGCCCTCGCGCCCCTTTGAATGTCATCGATAACGTCAGTTCAGCAAAGGAGCGGCCATGATGACGCGACGCCAAGCCAGCGCGGGAATTCTCGCCAGCGCGGCGCTTGCCGCAGCGCCGGTTGTGGCGATTGCGCAGGCGCTCGAGCCGCGCGCCTTGCCACCGCCGCAGAGCGAGGGCGGCCAGCCATTGACCGCGGCGCTCAAGCTGAGGCGCTCCACGCGCGAATATTCGGACCGGCCGCTTCCGGCGCAGGTTCTCTCGGATCTCCTGTGGGCGGCCTTCGGCGTCAATCGTCCGAGCGGCGACCGGACCGCGCCCTATTGGCGCCATGTCATGGTGATCGACATCTACGCCGCGATGGCCGACGGCGTCTGGCTCTATGAGCCGAAGGCCCACACGCTCATGCCCCATATGAAGGACGATATCCGCGCCGCGACCGGCCTTCAGGACTTCGTAGCCAAGGCGCCGCTCAACCTCGTCTATGTCGCGCATGGCGAGCGCATGACGGATGTCTCTCCCGAAGATCGCCGCCTTTATGCCTCGGTCGATACCGGCTTCATCGGCCAGAACGTCTATCTGTTTTGCGCCTCGGAGGGGCTTGGCACCGTCTTTCGGGGAGCGGTCGATTATCCGAAGCTCGCCCGAACCCTGCGGCTCCCGGACCAGCAGTTCGTGACCTTCGCGCAGACGGTGGGATATCCCCGCGCGTAAGCGCCGCTCCGCGGAAGCGGCGGCGTGCGCGCCGGTCATCGCATCCGCGATTTCAGCCTGATCGTCTCGCCGTCCACGACGAAGCGGCCGTAGCCGTGATGGTGGATGGTCTTGGGATGCTTTTGCGCGGGATCGGTCCAGGCCTTGAGCACCTCGAGGACGAAGAGGTTGTACCTGTTCACGAGACTCGTATCGACGACCTTGCATTCGAGATTGGCGAAGCACTCGGCGATCAGAGGCGGGGCCACGCGCTCGGCCGGCACCGGCGTGAGGGCGAAGCGCTCGAACTTCTCCACCTCGCGACCCGAGCAGTTGCCGACCTTCACGACTTCGGCTGCCAGCTTCAGCGCCGGGACGGCGATCACGCACTCTTTCGTCGCCCGCAATGCGGCAAAGCTGTAATTGGCGTTGCTCAAGACGCAGGCAACGAGCGGCGGCTCGAACTCGGCCATCATATGCCAAGACATCGTCATGACGTTGGCGCGATCCTTTCGGGCGGTCGTCAGCAGCACGACCGGGCCCGGCTCGAGCAGCTGGTAGACTTTCGAGAGAGGCAGATCTTTCATCATGGTCGCGGCTCCTGGATAGGCGCGCCAAGGCTGGCCGGGGGCACCGCGCCGGTGCACGAGCTTGGCAGGCCGTCGACACTATCCGCCTTTTGCAGCCGGAGTCTTAGAGCTTAGAAATCAAGCGCGAGTCGGACCGGCAGCGGATGCCGCAGGCGGTTTTCTCGAACAATATTTTACGTAAAATCAATATGTTACGGTTAGTTGAACCAATAACGAAACGAAACGGTTGCGTTTTCTAAAAAACCGTGCTAGCGTATTTTTGCTGGCATGGAGCTTAGCCATGCGCAGCGCTCGAAAGGAGTACTGAACCATGAGGTTCAAGGCTGTTGCGGTCTCGCTCTTGCTCGCCGGCGCTCTCGCCGCGGCGCCGCTCACCTCGGCTTCGGCGCGTGAGTTCCATCATGGCCGCGGCATTCTCGTCGGCTTGTTCGGCCTCGGCGCCGCGGCCGTCACCGCCGCCGCCCTGGTGGCGACGGCCCCGTTCGTGGCCTTGGCGGGAGGGCCGCCGGGCTATTACGCGCCCCCGCCGGCGTACTACTATCCGCCTCAGGGCTACTATGCGCCGCCGCCCGGCTATTACCCGCCGCCGGCCTACTACCCGCCGCCGGCCTATTACGCCCCGCGCTGACGACCCGGGCGATGGCAGGGGCACGGCAAGAGGTCGCGTTGGTTGAAGTCCGCGGTTAGAAGAGAGCTCGGCTGCGCGCCGGCAGGAGGCGGAAGTGGCGAGTGAGACGCTGCCTCCGCGTCCTCCGGCCGCCCCGCGCCGCGGCGGCCGCCCCTCGCGCGTCGAGGCCGGGCAGATCCGGGACCAGATCCTGGATATCGCCACCGCGCTCTTTCTCAGAGACGGCTACGGCGCTACCAGCATCGAGGCCGTGGCCAAGCGCGCCCGCATCTCCAAACGCACCTTCTATCACCGCTTCCGCGACAAGGCCGAGCTCTTCGGCGCCGTGGTGCATCGCCTCGTCGAGCGCATGCGTCCCGCCAACGACGCACAGCTCTTCGCGGGCGGCAGCCTCGATGAGATCCTCGATCGCCTGGCGCGCATGATCGTGCGTTTGGCGCTCTCGCCCCAGGCGCTCGCGCTGCAGCGGGTGGTCATCGCGGAGGCGACGCGCTTTCCCGAGCTGGCGACGGTGTTGAACGAGCAGGGTGCCCGCCAGCAGGCCATCGACCGCATCGCCGCCCTGCTCGAGCGCCACGCGCGCGCCGAGCATGGCGCTGAGCGCGACGCCCAGTTCGCGGCCGAGCAATTCCTGCTGATGGTCGTCGCCGGCCCGCAGCGCCGCGCCCTCGGTTTGGGCAAGCCGCTTTCCGAGGAGGCGCTCGACCGCTGGGCGCACGATGCGGTCCGGCTCTTCCTCGACGGTTGGCGCGGCACGCACGCCTCTCTTCCGACTGCGACGGCTCGTCCCCGAACCGGCGGCCCTGAGCTCTAGAAAAGTCCGATTGATCTGCGGCGATCCGCGAGCGCAAGGCCGCACGCCGCATCTGCGAGCGTGACCGCAAGGCATGCGCCAGGATCGGGTTGCGAAGCGTATCGGAGTCCCTCGGACGACGTTGACGCCCGCGCCATCAACGAAACATTTCTGCAAACAATTCCACACGCGAATAATCGCAACGACGTTCATTCCGCTGCGTTCTGAAAGGTTCCTGCAAGGTTAACAAGCGATGCTCCCGCTGACGAATCCGATCGCCCTGATCCCGACGTCCAAGGATTTGCGGCCAGGGCACTCTCGACGTCAGCGTTGAACGAGTGGGCATCATGCTTGCCGAGATGACGACTGAGTATCTTGAAACCCATTGTCGGCCCTGGAGGAAAGGCCGGAGCAACTCATGGACCGTACGAGGGACTAATTATGCCCAAGACTCAATCGGCGAGGACACTTCAGGCGAGTTGGGTGTAGCGATGCACAATAGCGGCCGCGAGCCAACCATTGCAGAGCTGCTTGACGACCCGATTGCCCGGCTCCTGATGGCAAGCGATCGATTGAGCCCCGAGACCGTGTGGGAATGCGTCAGAGATGCAAAAAGGAAACTCAAGGACTCCGTCGCCGAGCGCCGACAGTACCGCGACACGTGCGTAATAGACCGCTAGGTCCGGCAAGCCAATAGCAAGGGTTCCAGCGCATGTCAGCGCGCGGAAAGGCAAGTAGCGGTACGATTCGGTTCGGCGCAGTAGGCAGATCAAGGATAAGAGAATGAACAACATTGCGACGCGCGCGTGCTTTCCGATCCCAAGGCCGACGGCCCTCGCAACGGCTACCGGAATCTCCGGAACGCCATCCGGCGCCACGGCTTCCGGGAATATTGAACTGCGAAGCTAGAGCGTCCGCCATGTGGCTATCGCATCGTGCTTGGAAGCGAAGTCGCAGTCTCGGTCTGCTTCTATCGGCTGGGGCAATGATGTCGGCGGTAAGTTGCGCAACGATCGACCAGCCCCTTCGGTCCGATCTGGCGCTCGGGTCGGCGGACGGTCAAGGGTGCGCGGGCTGGTTCACGACGCTCGATGAAATTGTCGACGAAGCGGGCGTCCGCGACGCCGAGGCATATCGAATTCCCGGATTTCCCTATCTGCGCGTCAACCGCTTCTTGGCGTCATTCCGAGAGCAGGTACAGATAGATGGAACCGCCTTTGCGGCATGGGAGAATCGGCTGAGAGAGCTCGACCAACGCGCCCGCAGTTACGAGCTCAAAAACCTGCCTCCGCATCTGCTGACGAGCCTCGGTGTCAAGAGTGCGTCGGAAGCGGCGGCACGTACCGATCGATGTGCCATTGCTCTAGCGAGGCTTGACGCAACGAACGCTTCACGGAAAAGCATGTTGGTCGAGCGCGCGCGGGTGCCAGATGACTATGCCGATTGGAAGCGCGTTGTCGGGCTATATCCCGTCGTCAGCATGGTGTTCTTCGAATTTGCCAAGGGGTGGCAGAACGAAGCGACCGCGATGTTCCACCATGCGGCGGCGGAGACCGCGTCGAAACAGGATTTCGTTCGATACCAGCCACCGGATAACGCCGCGCCGGCCGGGCGTATTTCCTCGATCATGGCGAACGCAAAGACGGATGCGCTCGGCATCCCGCAATTCGGCGAGCGCGAGAGCGAGATTCTGTTCGCGACGTTCGCTCCCGTATTCGAGATCGAGACCACCGGCCAGTACGATCGGTTCGGGCCGCTAAAATGGAGCAGTGGCGAAACGCCCGAGGTGGACGTTTCGCGCCCCACCGTGTATCGCCGCCTCGCTTTCACGCGCTACGGCGAACGGACTCTCGTGCAGCTGATCTACATGGCCTGGTTTCCGGAGCGCCCGCAGAGCGGACCCTTGGATCTGTTGTCGGGAAAGCTCGACGGGATCGTCTTTCGGGTGACTTTGGATCAATCGGGACGCCCGCTCGTCTACGACTCAATACACCTTTGCGGCTGCTACCACATGTTCTTCCCGACGTCGCGGGTAAGTCCCCTGCCGGCGCCGGACCCGCAGGCCGAATGGGCATTCGTGCCGCTTACTTTGCCCGCTCTCGAGGCGCCCCAACGCGTTCTCGTTCGTGTGACGAGCCGCAGCCACTATCTCACCGACGTTCGCCCGGACGCCGGCAACCATGGTGTGATCTACGCGATGGCGGATGACAGCGAGCTGCGGACGCTGCCAACCGCCGAGGGCACACGCAGCGTCTTCGGACCGGATGGCATCGTGTCCGGCACGGATCGCGGCGAGCGGCTGTTCACCTGGCCGTTGGGTATCGAGGACGCCGGCGCCATGCGGGAATGGGGGCGGCACGCCACCGCGCTGGTCGGCCGACGTCAGTTCGACGACGCGCATTTGATCGAGCGGCGATTTGAGATCCTGCCGCCGGCTGACGCTCCGAACCGGCCGCAGGCGAGCACCAACTGATGTCGCTCAAACGTCCGCGGCAGGAACTACATGAACGCCTTTGTTCCCTCATGACGGCAGAGCGACGTGGAGCCGGTCGATGAAATCCATCTTGCGACGTTCCCTTCTTGGCGGCGGTCTCGCATTGATCGCGAGCTCCATCGCATCGCGATCGGGACTGTCGGCCCCGACCGCGCGGCTTTGGCAGAAGTGGGCGGCGAACGACCCGACCTCGCAGGTCGTCATCGATCATCGGCCCTGGGGGACATTCCTGCGCCGCTATCTCGTCGAGGAGCCGGACGGGATAAATCGACTGCGGTACGGCGAAGTGTCCGCCCTCGACCGACGGGCATTGGCGCGGTATCTCGAGGAAATGTCCAAGGTGCCGGTGCACTCGTTGAATCTGGCGGAACAATTCGCCTACTGGGTAAATATTTACAATGCGCTGACGGTCAAAGTCGTCCTCGACCATTATCCCGTGGCATCGATCCGCGAGCTCTCCCTTGGCGGCTCGTTCCTCCCGGATTTCATCACCGGCGGCTCGGGGCCATGGCAGGCCAAGCTTATCGAGATCGAAGGCGAAGGGACCGCGCTCGACGATATCGAGCACCGCATCCTGCGGCCGCTGTTCAAAGACAACCGTATCCATTATGCGGTCAATTGCGCCTCGATCGGGTGTCCGACGCTGATGCCGGACCCCTTCACCGCGGCCAATCTGGAAGCGATGCTCGATCACGGCGCGCGCCTCTACGTCAATCACCCGCGAGGTGCGAGCGCCGAGGCCGGCGGCCTGACGGTCTCATCGATATACAGTTGGTACAAGGAGGATTTTGGCGACACTTGGCAAGGCGTTCTCGCGCATCTTCGCCGATTTGCCAATCCGGTCACGGCGCGGATGCTGGCAGCTTTCGCGACAATTTCCGCAGACGCTTACGATTGGCGCCTGAACGACGCCGCGACCTATGCGAAGACCGCTCAGGCGCCCGAGCGGGTATGATCGCGTGACGCTCTCCTGCTTGCCCACGGATGCAGAGATCGGCGGACGCGCGGACGACGCGCCGCGCGCTGTGACGAGCGCTCATTGTTCTCTCAAGCACGGCGATGTTTCGTCGTCACGCGCCATTTCGGCCCGGCGTCTGTTGCCGCTTCTGCTCCTCGCCGCGGCCGGCGCCTTGTTCATGCTTCTCGGCGGGCGTCATTACCTGACGTTCGCCGCGCTCGCGGAGAACAACGAATGGCTGCGCGGACTGGTGGCACGCTCGAGCGTGGTGGCAGCACTCTGCTTCATTGCCGTCTACGCGGGCCAGACGGCGGTGTCGGTACCGGGCGGCGCGATCCTGACGATCGCCGGCGGTTACCTGTTCGGGCTCTGGCCGGGCCTGCTTTATGTGCTCATGGGCGCCACAATCGGAGCGACGGCGATCTTTCTCGCCGCGCGAGCCGGGCTCGGCGGCCTCGCCAGGCTTGCCGGACCGCGCGCGGATCGTCTCAAAGCCGGCTTCCGCGCCGACGCGTTCAACTATCTCTTGGTCTTGCGCCTCATACCGATCTTTCCGTTTTGGCTTGTCAACCTCGTCGCGGCGCTCGCCGGCATGCGGCTTACCACCTATGTGCTGGGCACCTTCCTCGGGATCATTCCGGGCAGCTTCGTCTTTGTCTCTCTCGGCACCGGCTTGGGCGAGATCGTCGCGGCCGGACGGGCACCCGATCTCGCCATTGTGTTCCGGCCGGGCGTGATGTTGCCGATCGTCGGTCTTGCCGTGCTTGCGCTGCTGCCGGTCCTGTACAGGCGCTGGCAAGCCGGGCGCGACAGGCCGGCTGAATGAGCGACGGTGCACGGGATTGGTTCAGGAGACTCAATTGTTACAAGCACTCCGCGGCGATGATCATATGACCAGCCTCTACGAGCGTTACGTCAATCCGCAGTGGGTCAGATTGCTCGACGTATTGCAGATGAACGTGAGTTACGTGCGCTGTAGCGGAGTCGAGCTTCATACGGGGGACGGCCGGCGCATTTTGGACTTCAATTCGGGATACTGCGTTCACAACGTGGGCCACAATCATCCCCGCGCCATCGCGGCTCTCAAAGACGAGCTTGATAGGGCCGGGCCGGCGATGCTGCAGAGTCACGTTGCCGAACTCGCAGGAAAACTTGCCGCGGAGCTTTGCCAGCTCGCCGGCGGCCGCCTCAGCAAGGCCTTCTTCGGGAGCTCAGGCAGCGAGGGTATCGAGGCCGCCATCAAATTCGCCCGCGCGCACACCGGACGCCCCGGTATTCTGTGCGCGGCCGGAGGCTTCCATGGCCTCACGTGCGGGGCGCTCTCCTTGATGTCGAATAGCTTCTGGAAGGAAGGATTCGGCTCGCTGCTCGCCGACATAGAATTCATTCCCTATGGCGACACCGAGGGACTGGAGGCCAAGCTCGCCAGCAAATCTTTTGCCGCATTCATGCTGGAACCGATCCAGGGCGAGGGCGGCGTTCTCATGCCTCCGCAGGAGTACCTCTCCAACGTTCAGTTGCTGTGCCGCCGTTACCAGACGCTCTTCGTCCTGGACGAGGTTCAAACCGGTCTCTACAGGACCGGCCCTTTCCTCGCTGCACACCACTTTGGCGTCGAGCCCGACATGGTCGTTCTGGCCAAGGCGCTCAGCGGCGGCTTGGTGCCATGCAGCGCCGTGCTGATGTCCGATGCCGTCTGCCGCTCTGTCTTCAGCTCGCTGCAGCGCGCGCTCATCCACACCTCCACTTTCAGCGAAAACAGCCTCGCGATGCGCGCCGGCCTGGTCACCCTGGATATTCTGAAAGAGGAGCGGCTCGGGCAGCGCGCGACGGCGTCGGGCGAGCATCTTCGCCGCACGCTCGAAAAGCGTCTGGCGAAATACGAAATGATCGGCGAGGTCCGGGGGCTCGGCCTATTGAACGCAATCGAGTTCAAGGCTCCTCGCTCTCTTAAGCTTCGAATGCCCTTCGAGGCATTTGCGAAAATTCATCCGGCAATATTCGGGCAGATCGTGGTGATGCGCATGTTCCGGGATCACGGAATACTTTGCCAGATCTGCGGCAACAACTTCATGGTGTTGAAAATTTCTCCTCCGCTTGCAATCGATGATGCGCAGCTCGATCAGTTCGTGCGCGCGATCGAGCAGGTCGTGGACTCGATGCATGGCTCAAGCAGATTTTGGTCCGAAGGACTCGGTCTCGCGAAGCGCGTGATGACCTCGCTATGACCGCAAGCGGCGATTCGACAGCTGTCTCGCCGGTATTCGCGCCTTCGCCAACAAGCGGCGAGGGCGCCGGAACGCGCAGGAGATCATATGAAGCGACATGAGGATGCCGAACTTGCTTATCCAGGCAATGCGGATGAGGCGCCAAGAGCATGCGGGCCACGGAAACGAGCAATGGCAATGAGAATTGTCGGTGTAGCGAGCGCGATGCCCGAGCATCGGTTTTCTCAGGAGGCTATAACCACAGCCCTCAAGTCTTATTGGGGGGGCAAGCTGCAAAGTGCGGAACTGCTCGAGCGGCTCCACTCGCGTGTCGGGGTCGAATCTCGCCATCTGGCCTTTCCGCTGGAGCGATATTCTCAGTTTGCGTCATGGGGCGAGACAAATGACGCCTGGTTCGAGGTGTCGCAGGAGCTGGGGATCCGTGCGATCGATGAAGCTCTCAATAATGCCGGGATGTCCCGGCACGATCTGAATGCGCTATTCGTGGTTTCGATAACCGGTGTCGCAAGCCCCTCGCTCGATGCACGGTTGATCAATCGCATGCGCTTGCGACCGGATATCAAACGTACGCCCATCTTCGGCGTTGGCTGTGCGGGCGGTGCCATTGGTTTGAGCCGCGCGGCCGATTACGCGCGGGCCTATCCCGGACACACTGCAGCGATCCTCGCCGTCGAGACCTGCTCTCTGACGATCCGACGCGACGATGTGTCGACGGTAAACGTGATCGCAGCCGGCCTTTTCGGCGATGGCGCGGCCGCGGCGATCGTGGCGGGCTCCGCAAGGGCGGCCACACGCTCCTCGGCGGATACGCGTGCATCAGCACGCGAAGGACCGGAGATTCTCGGTTGCGCCTCGGTGTTTTACCCGGACTCGGAAGACGTGATGGGTTGGGAAATCTCCGAAAACGGCTTCAAGATCGTGCTTTCACCGCGCTTGCCCGAGTTGATCAGGCAAAACTTGGCCGGCGACGTGGACGCGTTCCTCGGCAAATACAACCTGCGTCGCTCCGACATCGGCAGTTGGGTGATCCACACGGGGGGTCCGAAAGTGCTGGAGGCAATTCAGGACACCCTCCGTCTGCGCGATCGCGATCTGGAGCGGTCATGGGATTGCCTGAAGCGATTCGGGAATCTGTCCTCCGCCTCGGTTCTGGTCGTGCTGGAGGATGTTCTGATGAACCATCCGCCGGGGCCCGCGACATATGGCGTGATTTTGGCCATGGGTCCGGGCTTCTGCTCGGAAATGATATTGGTGCGATGGTGAACGTGAGCCTGCCGCCCGCAGAAACGGGTGTTTTCATAATCGGTGGCGGCCCGGCCGGACTCGCGGCCGCGCTGGCGGCTCGCCGGAGCGGCTTTGACGTTGTCGTGGCGGACAGGGCGCAACCGCCGATCGACAAGGCTTGCGGCGAAGGCTTGATGCCCGATGCTGTCGCGGCATTGCGCCAGATCGGCGTGGCGCTGGGTCCCGAGCACGGGTTTCCCTTCCGCGGCATACGCTTCGTGGACAATGAGCTCGAAGCCGAAGCCTCCTTTCCCGATAGCGTCGGCCTGGGAATTCGCCGTACCCTGCTCCATCGAATCCTTGTGGAACGCGCGCAAGACGCCGGCGTCGTGACCTGTTGGAATACGCGGATAGATGCCCTTGGTTCCTCAGGGGTGAAGTCCGACGGCCGAACGGTGCGTTGCCAATGGATCGTTGGCGCGGACGGCGTTCATTCCCAGGTCCGGCAATGGGCCGGGTTGCAGCCGGCCTGGAATGGCGCGCGCCGGATCGGGTTGCGCCAACACTTTCGCTTACGGCCCTGGACCGATTTTGTAGAGGTGCACTGGCACAAGCGTTGCCAAGCCTATGTCACCCCGGTAGGACCAAAGGAAGTTTGCATAGCGCTCATCGGCAGCGCGGAGGAAGCGCGCATTTCGAATCTGCCCGTCCTGTTTCCGAGACTCGCCAAGCGCCTTGAGGGCGTCGAGCCGATGGGGTCGGCGCGGGGCGCGATTTCGATGTCGGTCAAATTGTCCGCCGTAACTCGTGGCCGGATCGCGTTGGTGGGAGATGCATCCGGGTCGGTCGATGCCGTTACGGGCGACGGGCTCGCGCTCGCATTTCGCCAAGCAACGCTTCTGGGTGCGGCCCTCGCCGCCGGAGATCTTGCTACATACGAGTCCATGCATCGCCGGATGGGCCGGATACCGCGGTTGATGGCGCGCATATTGCTCCTAATGGACGCCAGCGACGGCCTGCGGCGTCGCGCGTTGCGGACGCTGGCGGCGCGGCCTCGCACCTTTGGCCGCCTATTGGCCCTTCATGTCGGCGCGCTTCGTCCTGCGGAAGTGTCGCTTGACGCCTTCGGCTTCGCTTTGCGGCTGCTCGCATCAGGAGCCGCCGCAGACCGAAATGTGTAACTGGTCGAATGCTGCAAAGCCGACGGAGCAGCCGCTGCGGGAAGAAATCGCGCCATGGAAGGCATGGTTCAGGCGCCTGGTCTATTGTTTTTGCGCCGCCGCGACGAGCGCGGGATTTTTGCCTATCGCTCTGACCGCCGCCCGGGCCGCCGATCTCGAGCGCATCGATTTGCGCTACGAGATGTTCGGCGTCGCCGGCGTCCACGTCGCGACCAACCGCACCGCGGTGGAGGAAACCGCCGATCAATATGCGATCACGGCGGACGTCGAGAGCCGGGGCATCGCCGCCCTATTCGTGGATCTGACGAGCCACTCCGAGGTGCTTGGCAGGTTCACCATCGATGGAGCACGCCCGGAAGCCTATCGCGGCGAGGTGCATCGTAACGGGGTCGAAAGCCGTAACCGGGTCGACTACGCCGCCGACGGCAAAGTGGCCGGCGAGGCGGTGCCACCGGACGAAACGCGCACGCCGGTCACGCCCTCTCTGATGCGCGGCACCGTCGATCAGCTGACCGCCTTTTTTATGGTCGAGCGGCGGCTCGCCCATCGCGGCTCGTGCGCGCTCGTTGTCGCCGTGTACGACGGACGGCGTCGCTACGACCTCCACTTCACCGATGCGGCGCCTGAGGTCCCCCGGACGTTCGCAGAACGGAACGGCGTCGGTGCGACCCAACTCTGCCGCATGCGGCGCCAGGCAATCGCTGGCTTTCTGGACGGCAACGGCCGGAGCGAGGGAGCCTATGAGGGCAAGCTCTGGTATGCCCGCCTGCTACCAGGCGATCTGATGGTCCCGGTTGAGATGGAGTTCAGCACGGAATTCGGCACGGTCACGGGCCGACTCGCCGAGCTCAGTGGGCGCGGCATCCATCTTAAGTTCGAGGAATGAGTCGAGCGCTGCCGCCGATTTTCGTCCTCATTCAGCGGCTCGCTCCCGCCGTCCTCGTCGGTAGAGCGGTAGCGGGACCACTCGCGCGGCTTCGGTGCCGGCGGCGGGCAAAAAACGCAGAGTGAATGTGGCTCCACCACCGGGCGTGTCGGAAATCGACACCGAGCCGCCGTGAATCTCCATCGTCCGCTTGACGATCGCGAGACCGAGGCCGGAGCCGACGCCCGAACGGTCGGAGCGCCAGAAGCGCTTGAACACCTGATCGCGCAGCTTCACCGGGATGCCCTCGCCATGGTCGATGACCTTGAGGATTCCTCCCGTTTCGACGACCAGCTCGACCGTCCTGCCCGGTTCCATATGTTGGAGCGCATTCTCCACCAGGTTGCGAACTGCCTGAAAGATCGATTCGCGGTTGCCGTGCACGAAGCACGGCCCTTCAAGCGCGGTCACTTCGATCGCTTTGTTCTCCTTCAAAGCCAGGGGAATCATGAAGCTCGCGACGGTAACGGCAATCTCATTCAAATCGGCTATTTCGCCGGAGCCCACCGACAACGCGTCGAGCCGTGCGACCTTAAGCAACTGCGAAACGACACGCTCCATATGTTCGGCGTCTTCGCGCAACGAGGCGACGAGCTGCTGGTCCGGCAACGTGTCGATGTGCGCACGCAGCACTGCGAGCGGCGTTCTGAGCTCGTGAGCGGCATCCGCAGTGAGTTCCTGCTGTGCGGAGAAGCCCTTCTCGAGGCGGTCGAGCGCAGAATTGATCGCTCCCACAAGCGGAACGATTTCTCGCGGTACGCCTTGCACGGCAAGGCGGAGATCGGTGCTTCCCGGGCCGATCGATTCGGCCTGCCGCGAGAGCTCGTTCAGAGGCGCGATCGCGCCGCGGATCGTCCAGATGCTGATCAGCATAAGAGCCAGCAAGAACGGTATTCCGAGCCAGCCGCCATGAACGAAAGATTCGACCAGGATCGTGTCCATCAGCGTCTCGATGTGCCGGCTGTTGCGCTCGACCTGGACGACAAGAACTCGGCCGCCGATGTTGGTTCGAACCACCGCTCCGAAGAAGCTCTCGCGCTGCGGCTCCTGGTGGTGCACTTGGTAGAGCTGGTTTTTCGCGTCGAGGATGCGGATTTTGTCTTGCGCCGCCGTCGGCCAACTCGATTGAAAAAGCGTATTTCCCAGCTCATCCCGCACCGAATAGCGAAAACGACCCTCCGCCTCGCTGGTCGAGCCGCTCAGTTCAGTCGGTAGACCGAATTTCACGCTGCCGTTGCTCGGGGAGAGGCTGCTCATGACCTCCAGCGCTTGCGTAATCAAGCTCCCCTCCGCGACGTTGTCGGCGGCGTATCTGATTTCGTAGAACAGCCAGGCATACGAGATGATCGCAGCCGCAATCGTCACGAACATCAGGCGAATCGAAATGCGCAGCAGCAAAGAGGGGGTGCGGACGGTCATTACTCGAGGCCCTTGAGCATGTATCCGACCCCGCGAAAGGTCAGAATTTCCTGGCTGGCATTCGAATCGCGAAGGCGCCTGCGCAGACGGGACACGATCACCTCGACCGCATTCGGCGAAACCTCCTCGTCAAAGCCGTACGTCTTCTCCTCGATAGCGGTTTTGGGGACTACTTTGCCGACACGGCGCATCAAGTGTTCCATCACCATGAACTCACGACGCGAAAGCGGAACAACGTGCTGCTCGACGCGGAACTCTCGCTTCGTACTGTCGAGAATCATGTTTCCCGTGACCAGCGTTACATCGAGAGCATCAGAGGGACGCCGGAGTACGGCGTGGATGCGGGCGACGAGCTCCTCCATTGCGAACGGCTTCAGCAAATAGTCATCCGCCCCCGCGTTGAGCCCGGTTACGCGATCGTTTGTTCCGTCACGTGCGGTGAGCACGAGGATGGGGACGTTATTCGCCCGCCGCCGGACCCTGGCAATCAGCGTCATGCCATCCATGTCGGGAAGGCCCAGATCCAGTATCGCCGCATCGTAAGATACGTCACTGAGCGCGTTCTCCGCATCCGTTCCGTTCGCGAGCCAATCGACCGCGAAGCCGGCCGCTTCAAGACCCTTGACGGTGAATTTCGCGAGTTTCTCGTTATCTTCGATTAGGAGCACGCGCATGATGTGTTTCGAGTTGGAGCGACGGCGCCAAGCGGAGCTGGCCGAGGGTGCGCAATTGGCTAACATGAAAGGGTTTCTGTCTGGGACAAGGAGGTAATCGTCGCTGCTTGCGGCATTCGGGCATGCTCCTTGTGGGTCTTGGCAAGCCCGCGGAGTACCTCCTTCTCACCTTCTGACATCTAGCACAATACCTCATGAATCGCCACGCAATTGGCCAACCTTGATCCGGATCAAAAGTCCTTCCGTATCATCAGGGGCAAACCTTGCAAAAGCCTGACGGCGGGCCGGCATGACCGGCGAATGAGCCACGATCGTGGCGCGGGCTTGATGGCGATTGTCCGTTTCCGAGCGACCCGTCCCAACCCGTGAGTTTGTTGCCGAGACCGATCCTGTGAGCTTGTTGTCAGGTTCGCGCAAGGTGAGGCAGCCAAGATCGACCCAAGGAATTTATCCGGCCCCGCTCGCCGGGTCCCGTACCGGATGCGTCGGCGGAAGGGAGACGTAGATCGTGGTGAGAACTCTCACGACAATTCTTGCGTTATTTTTTGCGATTGCCGGATCTCCGAGCGGGTGTCTTGCGGCGGAGTCGATCTTTCTCGCATGCACGCTGGAAAAATGGCAGCAAACCGGCGGTGCAGACGTGAAAGAGATTTTCATGATTGAGCCGGGTTTCTCGTTCTGGCCAGCCGGCTGGCTGAATAGAACGCAATTGAAATGGCTGGCTAGACCGGGCTGGGAAGGATTGGAGACCACCGTGATCGAGGAAAGCGACGGGCTCGTATCCGCCGAGGGCCATGAGCGGGTCAGAATGCCGCTTCCTTCCGCGATCGACGCCTGCGTTGCTGAGAGGGCGCAGGTCGCCAGCCGTATTCAGCAGGAACCTGCACTGCAGGACGTCATCGGTTCGGGGAACTGCGCGCGCCAGGTTGAGCTCTCCAAGGAACCAAAAGAGGTGCTTGTCACCGTGCTCGCGGACCGTGTAACCGGCGATCTCGAGGTTTGGCACGTCCAAGGAGACAAACGGCACAGCGTGGTTCAGCATGGTCATTGCGAGCTGGCGCGTCCGAAATTCTAGCCCGCATTTTCCGAATGACGTTCGAATGTGCCCCGCGCGTTGTCCGATTTTTGGATGAAATTGAATATTTCATATCCGGTCGAGCGAGGTGGTGACGGCAGACCCGGCGTCCGTGAGTACCGGCGCTGCCGGGACATGAATGACACGAGGTGGAAATGGCCAAGATTGCCAACGCAACGCTTGTTATCGCAGTTTCGCTCTCCATTGCCGCCTGCGTGAGTCCCCCGATTGATGTCGACGCCGATGCGCAGCCCTCGGGTGTCAGCGACCCGATCGAGCCGGCGAACCGGACCATCTTCGACGCCAACCGGTTCGTCGACCGCAATGTCGCGAAACCGGCGGCGGAGGCTTATCGCGACAATCTGCCCGACGGCGTCCGCCACGCCATTCATAATTCCTTGTCGAACCTTGGCGAACCGGTGATTGGGCTGAACGACGCGCTCCAGGGCAATTTCGGCCGCGCCTTGGTCGCGGTCCAGCGCTTCGCCGTCAACACCACGGTCGGCGGCGTCGGTGTCTTCGACGTGGCGTCGGATTGGGACTTGCGCCATCACGACGCCGATTTCGGCCAGACCTTGGGGGTTTGGGGCATCGGAGAAGGGCCCTACGTCGAGCTGCCGCTCCTCGGGCCCTCGGACGCGCGCGACGCCGTGGGCACGATCATCGGCTTCGTCGTCAATCCATTCTTCCTGGCCGGCGGCTCACCCGCCGTCACCTTTGCCGAGGCCGGCATCTCCGCCGGCAAGATGCTCGATACCCGCACCACCTATCTCGGCACGCTCGATGCGCTCGAGAGCACTTCGGTCGACTATTACGCCACCCTCCGCAGCGTCTACATCCAGCACCGTCAAGCCCTGGTCGCGGAGGGGAAATCGCCCGAAGGCCTCCACCGAGGACGGGTCGATGTCAAATTCAACGGGCCAGATATGCCGAAGCTCGACAATCCGGAGGCACCCAGCCCAAATTCGACGGATCAGTAGTCGTCGCTTCGTGATGGCATGGGGCGGCGACAGTCACCGCCAAGCCTGCGCCACGATCGTGTCGAATTCGCCGGGCAGGCCGGCCGGACGTCAGACTTTCGCAAGGTTTTTCCTCGATGATCCCGGCTATGCGCAGAACAAGAGACACCTCGAGCTGGAGTCCGACCAATAGCCCTCTACGATGAGCTCATCACTGAAACCGCCGGCGTACGCGCCGAGTTCGTCTCGATCCCCCTCATCGAGCGCGCCTCCACGGCGCGGCGTCGACGGCCCCGTGTTTCGATTTTCTGGCGCAAGGCTTCCACTACGTCCGCCAACTTCGCCCGCACACTGGCGCCGCGACAGCTGTTCGCTGACATCCTCGTGCCGATTGCTCAATTGCGACCGCCGCTTGCGCCGGCATGATGGGCACCGAGACCCAGACCGGGCTGCCGACGGCAGAAGCGCTGTGCCCTTTTGCTGGCCCTGAGGCGGTTACTAGCGCCTGCGCGGCCCCCCGTTGGCATCGCGGCGCGGGCCAGGTGCTTCAGGCCCGGCCAAAGTCTCGCGAGAATCCTACAAGGCGGCCTGCCGCGGCCACACAAGGCAGGCCAAGTGAAAATTGCTTGCTCAACGTCTTTCTCATTTGCGTCGTGCTCGGCGGCACGCTTTTCCAACTGTTCGGCATGCCGTTTGTGGTGCGCGGTTTCGGAATGCGAGCCGGGTGGGTTCTATTGCCGATCATGCTGCTCCAGCCGCTTCACTGGGGCCTGATTCACGAAGCCATCCACTCCCACCTGCTTCCGACACGTCGCATCAACGAATTCTGCGCGCGCATCCTGAGCATCACACTCGGGGCGCCTTTCGATGCCACGCGGGTCGGCCACTTGGTCCATCACCGGTTTTCGCGGCACAGCTACGACCGGCCCGATGTGCACGTGGGCCGCGGCGCCTATGCGCTTGCCTGGCTGCGCTATCGAGGAAGGCTCTTCGGCGGTGTTTATCTGGGATTGCTGGCTTCGTCGCTGATCGCGTTCGTGCCCGTGTCCCTCGGCGTGCGCCTGATGGAAAATGCAATCCCGATCGACGAAGAGGGCGATACCAAAGTGCGGCGTACATTTGTATCGTTGGTGCTGAATGTGCCCAAGCGGCGCCGAACGCGGCGCGAGTTCGCGATGACGCTGGCATTGTACGGCGCGAGCGCGTGGTTCTATGGCGCATGGTGGCCGATGTTGTTTGCCACAATGTACGTGCGTGGCGTGTGGCACTCCTTTGCGGACAACGTCGCGCACCACGGCGTCTCGCTCGACGAGCCAGAACGTGCTCGGAATTACTCGTTACCGCAAATGTTCCGCCCGCTGGTGATGAACCAGCATCTGCACCTCACCCACCACCTTTATCCGACCGCGCCGTGGACGTCGCTCGCCGCGCTCAGCAAGAGCGAAGACGAACGGCCGCACGGCAACTATTTCCGCGCGGCATTCCGTCAATTCCGCCGATGCTATCCCATCCGCGCTTCCCAAGCATCGAAGGCCCCGAATTCATACGACGGGGATTTCTACCGCGCAGCGCATCTGGCCGCCTTGTCGGACCAGGCGCATCGCCCCGCTCCCGGAAGGGACGATCCATGGGCAATCTGAGTTGCATGAACGAGAAAATATGCGTGGTGACCGGTGCAAGCTCCGGAATCGGCAAGGCCACGGCGCTTGAGTTGGCAAGAAGGGGCGCAACGGTCGTTCTTATTTGCAGAAACCGGCAGAAAGGAGAGGATGCCGCCCGTGAGGTGCAGGAACTGGCCGGACATGGCGCAACCGATTTAATGATCGCAGACCTTTCGGTCCTGCAGCAGGTCCGCGCGGTGGCCGCCGAATTCAACAACAAATATGAAAAGCTGGACGTTCTAATCAATAACGCGGGCGCGACATTCCCCAAGCGCCGAGAGAGCGCGGACGGCAACGAAATGACGCTCGCGGTCAATCATCTCGCGCCGTTTCTCTTGACCAATTTGCTGCTCGAAAGATTGAAGGCGACCGGCGGCTCGCGCATCGTGAACGTCAATTCGGACGCGCACGAGAAAGGGAAAATCGATTTCAACGATATAGAGATGCGGCGCCACTACCCGCGCGGCGTCGGCATGCATGCCTATGCCAACGCGAAGCTTGCCAACCTGTTGACCCTGTACGAGCTTGCCCGCCGCCTTCGCGACAGCCATGTCACCGTAAATGCGTTGCACCCGGGGTATGTGGCAACCAACATCGTCACGCTGGACGATGCAACCGGCCCGGTTCGGCTGCTCAAGCCGTTCTGGGGCATCGCAATGCATTTCATCCTTACGCCCGAGAAGGGGGCGACCACGTCGGTCTATCTCGCCTCTTCGCCGGAAGTCGCTCATCTGTCCGCGCGGTATTTCGAAAAATGCATTGCCGTTCCGTCTAGTCCGGCATCACGCGACAGGGACATGCAGAGACGGATGTGGCAGCTCAGCGAGCAATTGACGAATGGTTAAAAAGGCAGCAGTGCGCAGGCGCATCGCGGCATCGGTAAAAGTGCTTGCGTCAACGGCGCTGCTCGGCGCAGTGACGATTTGCATGCTCCTCGCGGCTGGATCCTCCGCGGCTGCCTTCCAACAGCGATATACGTATCGTGTTCAAGATAGTTTCTATGGCGAGATCGGGACGTACAGCAACACTATTGAGAAAAGCCGTGATGCAACAACGATGACCACGGAGGCGCATATCAAGGTCTCGGTTCTCAACTTCACCCTCTATAGCCAAGACGTCTCCCGAGTTGAACGACAGGTGGGCGATCGCCTGGTTTACTTTCACGGAGTTACCACGGAAAACGGCACGCCCATTGAAGTGGATGGCCGGGCGGAAGGCGAGCACTTCATCGTTACCTCGCCGAGCGGCATGGTCACTGCCCCAGGGACGATCCTGACGGCCAGCCCGTGGTCCGTGAGTGCGTTGAGAGGCGACACGGTCCTGATGCCGGATACGGGCCTGGTCACGAAAATACACACCAGTGGCGGCGAAGAGAGCTCGATCACGGTCGACGGCGCTTCGACACGGGTGCGCCGGTATCAAATCGATACGGTTGATGGTCGGGAGCGATACGAAGTCTGGATGGACCCTGAGGAAACGCCCGTGATGTTTCGCATTCAGGACCACGAGGGCACCGTCACGTTCACGCTCGTCAGGTGAGCTCAATGACGGGGCATCCGATGTGGCCGGCCATGGGTTGTTCTTTCGCGGCGTCGGTGCACAGTTGACGTCCAGTATTTGCACCGCGGTCTGCCGACTTGCCTAGCGGAGGCGGCTACTTGCGCGGAAATCTAGGCGATTGGGAGAATGCCAGGTAATGCGCTTTGTCAAAGTCTGGGACCTGCCGACCCGAATTTTTCATTGGGTTTTGGTGGCCTCGATCCTTCTCGCCTATTTCACGAGCTCGGGCCACCCCAGGGGTTTCCTCTTCGCCCTCCACTTGATCGGCGGCTACAGCGTGGTGCTCCTCCTCGTTTTCCGCTTGATATGGGGCGTCTTCGGCGGTGAGCACGCGCGCTTCGCCTCCTTCCTTAGAGGTTGGGCTGCGGTCAAGGAACATGCGCGCAGGCTCGCCGCGCGCGCGCCCGGGCGCAGCCTGGGTCATAACGCGATCGGCGGCTGGATGATCATGCTTATGCTCGGCACGCTTCTCGCCATCGTCACGACGGGACTTCTCGCCCAAGGAATCACGGGGGGTGCCGGCCCGCTGAGCCGGGTGCTGCCCGCGGGCCTGGTGGAGCCCGTCGGCGCCGTGCATCACTGGCTCGGAACGGCCATCCTCGTCCTTGCCGGCCTTCATGTCGCGGGCGTGCTCGCCGAATGCTTGCTCAACCGCGAGAATCTGGTGCGCGCTATGATCACCGGTCAAAAATATGTCGCGGCAGCGCGCGACGCCTACGCAGCACCGCGCATGCGCGCGGTCCTCCTCCTTCTCCTATTGGCCTTCCTCGGCGGAATCATGGTCGGCCTCACCAGGCTACCGCCGCCGGTTCCGGATGCAGCTCAGGTCGGCCTCGCAAGCGGGCCGGCCAAGCTTCGCGCCGACGCCGACTGAATCGATGTAGATCGAGTGCGCGGCGCTGGATGTCAGTTGCTGTGGCGGTCAAGGGGAAGGTCTTAGCCCGGTCGGAGTGGGCGGCGTTGCGCCAGCCGCGCCGGCAAGAGCGGCGCGCGACATCGGCGGCGCCGAGCGCAACGGTCACGGCATTGGCGATGCAGACGGTTGTCGCGTTTGCCGGGCACGGCGGCCGGACGTCAGGCTTTCGCAAGGTTTGTCCCCGATGATCCGGGCCATGCGCAGGACAAGAGACACCTCGAGCCGGAGTCCAGCCCGTAACCTTCTTGGATCAGCTCATCATCGAAACCGCCGGCGCCCGCGCCGACCCGTCTCGATCCCCCTCATCGAGCGCGTCCTCCCAGGCGCGGCGTCGGCGGCCTTGTATCTCGAATTTCTGGTGCAAGCCTTCTTGGGAATGGCCTCGCAGGAGCCTTGAGCTCTCGCGCATGGCCGGGGTCGCTCTCCATTTGCTTGAGCTGCGCCCTCACACCGAAAAGTACTTCGCCTGGGGGTGATGGACGACGATGGCCGAGGTGGACTGCTCGGGGTGGAGCTGGAATTCCTCGCTCAAGCTGATGCCGATGCGCTCGGCGCCGAGGAGGGCGAGGAGCGGCGCCTGGTCCTCGAGGCGCGGGCAGGCGGGATAGCCGAAGGAGTAGCGCGAGCCGCGGTAGCCCTGCTGCAGGAGCTGGTCCATCTCGCGCGCGTCCTCGTTCGCGAAGCCGAGCTCGCCGCGGATGCGCTTATGCACGTATTCGGCGAGCGCCTCCGCCATCTCGACGCCGAGGCCGTGGAGATAGAGGTAGTCCTGGTAGCGGTTCTCGGCGAACCACTCGCGCGCCACGTCCGAGGCGCGCTGGCCGACCGTCACGACCTGAAGGGCGATCACGTCACGCGCGGGCTCGCTCACATCGCGGAAGAAATCGGCGATCGCGAGCCCGCCCTCCCTTGCCTGGCGCGGGAAGGAAAAGCGCACGAGCTCCTTGCCGTGATCCTCGGGGGCGAAGAGGATCACGTCGTTGCCCTCCGCGGCAGCGGGCCAATAGCCGTAAGCCGCCTGCGGCTTCAAGATGTCCTGCTGGAGAGACGCGTCGAGCATGCGCTTGAGCTCGGGCCGAAGCTCGCGCCGCGCCCATTCCATGTACTCGGCAAGCCGCCGGCCCTCCTTGCGGAAGCCCCAGTGGAACTGGAAGAGCATGCGCTCGTTGAGATAGGGGACGAGCGCCTTGACCGGCACGCGCGCGATCACGCGCGGACCCCAAAACGGCGGGGTCGGCACCTCCAAGCCGCGGTTGAGCTCGGCGCGGTGGAGGCGGATCTCCTCGAAATCGACCGGGCGCGGCTCGGCGGCAGGCGCCTTGGGCACGCCGCGCACGCGCGCGTGCTTGCTTGACGGCCGCGCCTCGCGCTTCCTCGCGACCTCGTCGGTGAAGTCGACGAAGGTGCCCTTCACCACCTTCTCCATGAGATGAAGGCCGTCGAAGGCGTCGCGCGCGTAGGCGAGCCGGCCCGTGCCGTAGGCGCGCGCGCAGTCCTCCTCGACGTATTGACGCGTGAGCGCCGCCCCTCCGAGCAGCACCGGCACGTCGACGGCGAGCCGCGTCATCTCCTCGAGGTTCTCGCGCATGACGACCGTCGATTTGACCAGCAGTCCCGACATGCCGACGGCGTTCGCCTTGTGCTCCCTCGCCGCCTCGAGGATGTTCGAGAGCGGCTGCTTGATGCCGAGGTTGACCACCCGGTAGCCGTTGTTGGTGAGGATGATGTCGACGAGGTTCTTGCCGATGTCGTGCACGTCGCCCTTGACGGTGGCGACCACGATGGTGCCCTTCTCCTGCCCCTCGACCCGCTCCATGTAGGGCTCGAGGAAGGCGACGGCGGCCTTCATGCATTCGGCCGAGCGCAGCACGAAGGGGAGCTGCATCTTGCCGGCACCGAAGAGCTCGCCCACCACCTTCATGCCGTCGAGCAGGAAACGGTTGATGATGTCGAGCGGGGGGTGGCTTCTGAGCGCCTCCAGCAGATCCTCGTCGAGCCCCTGGCGGTCGCCGTCGACGATGCGCTGGGCGAGACGCTCCTCGACACGCTCGGGCCGCGACTTCTTGGCCTTCTGCTCCTCGACGCGGTCGGCGAAGAGCGCCATGAAGGCGTGGAGCGGATCGTAGCCCTCGCGGCGGCGATCGAAGATGAGGTCCTCAGCACAAGCGCGCTCGGCCTCGCCGATCTTGTGCAAGGGGAGGATCTTGCTCACGTGCACGATGGCGGCGCTGAGCCCGCGCTGCTGCGCGTGGTCGAGGAACACCGAATTGAGCACCTGGCGCGCCGCCGGATTGAGGCCGAAGGAGATGTTCGAGAGGCCGAGCAGGATCTGCACCTCGGGCAGTGCTGACCTGATGCGCTCGATCGCCTCCAACGTCGCGAGCCCGAGCTTGCGGTCGTCGTCGTTTCCCGTGCAGATCGTGAAGGTCAAGGGGTCGATCATCAGGTCGGATGCCGGCAGGCCGTAGCGGTTGCAGGCGAAGTCGTGGAGGCGCTTGGCCACCTCGAGCTTGCGCTCGACCGTCTTCGCCATGCCCTCCTCGTCGATGGTGAGCGCTATGACCGCAGCACCGAAGCGGCGTGCGAGCTCCATGCGCGCCGCAGCCGCCGGCTCGCCGTTCTCGAAGTTGATCGAGTTGAGCACGCCCTTGCCGCCATAGAGCTTGAAGGCCGTCTCGAGCACGGGGAGCTCGGTCGAATCGAAGACGAGGGGGGCTGTCACCGCGTTGCGCATGCGGCTCACCACCTCGGTCATCTCGGCGATCTCGTCGCGGCCGACGAAGGCGGTGCAGATATCGAGCATGTGCGAGCCCTCGGCCACCTGCTCGCGTCCCATCTCGACGCAGCCCTCCCAGTCGCCGGCCTCCTGGAGGCGTCGGAACTGCCGGCTGCCGTTGGCGTTGCAGCGTTCGCCGATCGAAAGGTAGGCGCGCTCCTGGCTGAGCGGAACTTGGCCGTAGAGCGAGGCGAGGCTCGGCACCCAAAGCGCCTCGCGGCGCCTTGGTAAGGGCCGCAACGCGCTTCCCGCCCGCCGCCTGAGCATGGCGTCGAGCGCGCGGATATGCTGCTCGTGGCTGCCGCAGCAGCCGCCGATGATGTTGATGCCGTCCTCCTCGATGAAACGCTCGAGCCACTGGGCCATCTCCTCGGGCGAGAGGGGATAGTGGGCGTGGCCATCGATGAGCTCGGGGAGACCGGCGTTGGGCAGCACCGCGAGCAGGCCCGGCCAGCTCTGTCCGAGCCAGCGCACGTGCTCGGCCATCTCCTGCGGGCCGGTAGCACAATTCAAGCCCATGACCGGCACATCGAGGGCATGGATCACGGTCGCGGCCGCGGCGATGTCGGCGCCGACGAGAAGCGTTCCCGTGGTCTCGATGGTGACGTTGGTCATGATCGGGACGTCGGCGCCGGCCGCGGCGCGCGCGCGCTTGGCGCCGTTGACCGCCGCCTTGAGCTGGAGGAGGTCCTGGCAGGTCTCGATCAGGAGGGCGTCCACACCGCCCGCGATCAGGCCCGCGCACTGGATCGCGAGCGCATCCTCGAGGCGCTGGTAGGCGATCTGGCCGAGCGTCGGCAGCTTGGTTCCCGGCCCGACCGAGCCAAGCACGAAGCGCTCCCGCCCGTCGGCCTTGAACTCGGCCACCGCCTCGCGCGCGAGCTCGGCGGCGCGCTTGTTGAGTGCGGGCGCCTCTGCCTCGAGGCCGAACTCGGCGAGCGTCACCGGCGAGCCGCCGAAGCTGTTGGTCTCGATCGCGTCCGCTCCGGCCTCGAGGTATCCCATGTGGATATCGCGCACCAGGTCGGGCCGCGAGCGGTTCAAGATCTCGGTGCAATTCTCGCAGCCGAGGAAATCCTTATCGACATCGAGTTGGCGTGCCTGGACCTGGGTCCCCATGGCCCCGTCGAGGAGAAGGACGCGCTCGGAAACGGCATCGAGGAAGCGGCTCATGGCGGAATCTCTCAGGCCTTGGCGCGCAGGCCCTGAGCGGCCGGCCGCAGCGCCGGCCTCAGGCCGAGGATGTGGCAGATCGCGTAGGCGAGGTCGGCGCGGTTGAGCGTATAGAAGTGGAACTCGTTGACGCCGTTGGCATAGAGCTCGCGGCACTGCTCGGCGGCGACCGTGGCGGCGACGAGCTGGCGCGTGCCGGGGTCGTCGTCGAGGGTCTCGAAAAGTCCCGCGAGCCAGGCGGGGATGCCGGCGCCGCACGCCTTGGCGAACTGCACCACGCGGGCGAAGTTGGTGACCGGCAGGATGCCGGGCACGATCGGCACGGAAACGCCGGCCCTGCGGCAGCGCTCGACGAAACGCAGATAGACGTCGGCCTCGAAGAAGAACTGGGTGATGGCGCGCGAGGCGCCGGCATCGATCTTGCGCTTCAAATTGTCGAGATCGGCTGCCGGGCTGACGGCCTCGGGGTGCACCTCGGGATAGGCGGCGACCGAGATGTCGAACTCGGCGATGCGTTTCAGGCCGCGCACGAGATCGACCGCAAACGGATACCCCCCCGGATGGGGGCGATAGCCGGCCTCGCCCGCCGGCGGATCGCCGCGCAGCGCCACGACATGGCGAATGCCGGCCGCCCAATAGTCGCGCGCGACGGCGTCCACCTCGGCTTGCGTGGCGCCGACGCAGGTGAGGTGGGCTGCGGGCTCGAGCGAGGTTTCGTTGCGGATGCGCCGGACCGTCGCGTGGGTGCGCTCGCGCGTCGAGCCGCCGGCACCGTAGGTGACCGAGACGAAACGGGGCTGCAACGGCTCGAGGCGCTCGACGGCGTGCCAGAGCTGGCGCTCCATCTCCTCGCTCTTGGGCGGGAAGAACTCGAAGGAAACCCGTAGCGCGCCCTCGGGCAGCGGCCCGGAGAAGGGCAGGCGCTCACCGCGGCGCAAGGTTGCGGACGCCATCAGCCGGCCTTGCGCTGAGGTGCCGCGCGTCCCTTTTCCGCCTCCACGCGCCGCGCGCACCAGATCATCACGGTGAGCGGATCGCCCGGCAGCTCGGAGGTGCTTTGCGGCATGAGGCCGGCCGAGCGGAACCATTGCTGCATGTCGGCCTCGCGCAGGCCCAAGCGGAGATGGGCATGCTCGGTGCGCAGGTACTCGAGCTCGTGGGGCGCGAAGTCGACGATGACGAGGCTCCCGCCGGGCCGCAGGACGCGCGCCACCTCCGCGATCGCGGCCGCCGGATCGTCGGCGAAGTGCAGTACCTGGTGGAGGACGGCCGCATCGAAGGAGCCGGCCGGCCAGGGCAGCTGGTACATGTCGCCGTGGCGCACGCTCGCGTTGCGCAAGCCGGCCTGCTCCATGCGCGCGCGCGCCACCGCCAGCATCTCGCGCGAGAGGTCGATGCCGACCGCGTGCTCCGCGCGGGGGGCCACGAGCTCGAGAATGCGCCCGGTGCCGGTGCCCACATCGACGAAGTCGCGCAAGCCGTGCGGCGGCAGGAGCTCGAGCAGCTTGGCCTCGACCTGGGCCTCGTCGATATAGAGCGAGCGGATGCGGTCCCAGCGCTCGGCGTTCTCGCGGAAGTACTTCGCCGCCGCGGCATTGCGCGTCTCCTTGATCGCCTCGAGCCGCTCGAGGTCGAGGGCAAGGGTGCGATCGCGATCGGGCATGAGATCGACGAGGAGCTCGCCCAGCCGCGCCATCTCGCTCTGCCGGGCAAGGGTATAGAAGGCGTTGGTACCCTCGCGAAAGCGCTCGAGCAGCCCGGCCTCGCACAAAAGCTTGAGATGGCGGGAGACGCGCGGCTGGCTCTGGCCGAGAATCTGGGTAAGCTCGCTCACGGTGAGCTCACCGTGGGCAGAGAGCACGAGAAGCCGCAGCCGCGTCGGCTCCGCCACGGCCCGCAGGCCCACCAGCAGCTTCTCCATGTCCGCCTCGCCGATGGCGGCGACGCCAGCGCGCGGCAGCTCCTCCATGGCCATTTACGATCTCCCGTTGGGATTCATCAAATATAACTATATAAACATATCCTTATAAATGCAACTCAAAGAATCGCGACGAATCCCCTCCGAGTCGCCTAGGCGCGACAAATCTGCAACAGTTGGGACAATCGCATCGATAAGCCAAGGCTAGGCCACTGGTTTTTTGCCTTCTCCTATGTTAGGTCACTTAGGCTCAATGCTGCTGGCGTCGCGCCCGCCCGCGAGGCAGAGGAATGGACGAACAAGGCGTACTTTCAAGTCAGTCGTTCGCCGGGCGCGGCGGGATCCGCTTGGGGGAAAGCAAACCGGACCTTGACATTTCTGCCAGGCGTTACCCGGCAGGGCACGTCACGCGCCCCGCAGAGTGGCAGAGCGTGACACCTACAGAGCGGGATCGATAGATGCGCGCAAGCTCGACTGCCCGGAAGGCCACGATGTCCGCCGCGATCGGCCTCAATGTGGGGCTTGTGCTTGCTTTATCTCTGTGGCTCCCGGGCTGCGCCACGCCGCCCACCGACCCCGACGCGCTGGCCGCCTACAATGAGGCGAACGATCCCCTCGAGCCGGCCAACCGGGCCATTTTCAAATTCAACGTGGCACTCGACGACAACATCGTGAAGCCCGTGGCGGAAGCCTATCGGGTGGTCCCTGAAGACGTGCGCAAGGGCCTGCACAATATGATCGTGACCGTGCACGCCCCGGTCCTCTTCGGCAATTATCTCATGCAGGCCGACCCGAATAGCGCCGCCGACACGGTGCTCCGCTTCCTCATCAACATCACGGTCGGGGTGGGCGGCTTTTTCGACGTGGCATCCCTGGCGGGCGTGCCCTCCCACGATACCGATTTCGGCGTTACGCTTGCCAAATGGGGGGTGGGCGAACAGTTCTATCTGATGCTGCCGCTCTTCGGTCCGTCGAACCCACGCGATGCGATCGGGCTCGGGGTCGATTCCTTGATGGATCCGATCGGCTATTTCGCGACCCTGTGGGAGGACGTCGGCCGCTTCGCCTTCGAGGGAATCGACAAGCGCGAGCCCCTGATCGAGCCGCTCGACGAGATCCGCCGCACCTCCGTCGATTACTACGCCACGCTGCGCAGCCTCTACCGCCAGCGCCGCGAGGACCAGATCCGCTCGGGCAAGGGCGGCGCCAACTTCCCGGCACCATCGATTTCCGGGCCGGGTGACATGCCGAATACCGCGCCCGAGGCCACCAGCCCCGTGGAGCCGCAAGCCGCCGCCCCTGACAGCGCCAGCATGGCCAAGCAAAGCCAAGGCGGCGCTGAGTTGCCGGCAGGAACGGGCACCGGCATGGCCGAGAGTGAGGCCGTGCCTGCCGGGCCGATCGAGCAGTCGGCTCTTGCCAACGAGGCTCGCGACCCCACGAGCCGCCCCAACGTCGAGCGATGAAGTGTTGCCGCCATGATTGACCGTCGCCTATTCCTAGCCTCGGTCGCCTCGGCCGCTCTTGGCCTCCTTGTGGCGCCGCGGGCGGGTCACGCCGAGGATATTCCCGCCGGCGCATCCGAGTTCGTCAGCCAGCTCGCCGACCGGGTGATCGGCATCCTCAAGGACAAGTCGATCAGCAAGGACGACCGCGTAAAGGCGCTTGCCGCGGTATTTCTCGACGGCTTCGACGTGCGCGCGATCGGGCTTTTCGTTCTCGGCATTTACGGGCACAAGGTATCGGACAGCGAGCGGGACACCTACCTCGATGTCTTCAAGGAATATGTGGTGCAGACTTACGCGGTGCGCTTCAACTCGTACGCCGGCGAGAGCTTCAAGGTCACCAAGACGGCCCCCGACGGCGAGGCCGGCGCCTGGGTGACGAGCGGAATCGGAAAGGCCGGCGAGGAGCCGACCGAGGTTCAATGGCGCGTGCGCAAGGAGCAGGTCGGCTACAAGATCATCGACGTCGTGGTCGAGGGGGTCAGCCTCCTGGTGACGCAGCGCTCCGAGTTTGCCTCGGTGCTCCAACGCAACAACGGCAACGTCGCGAGTCTGACCGAGCTCATGCGCGACAAGATCGTCGAGCTCAGGCAGAAGAGCTGAGGTCCGGCCAGCAGATTATAGATGCCGGACGAGAGAACATACGCTGCACCGCGCCCCTTAGCCGACACCTGACATCTCACCCCGCGTGCCCTGAACGACGCTCGGTCGTGCCGTGCTCCGTGGTCGATTCTTTTATGAAATTCAATAAGTTAACCTAGATCGCGCGGGGCGGCCAGGGCCCTTGATCCGCCGTGCGGCTCAAGCGCGCCAAGCTGTCGCGCCCCGTCGAGCACGCCACTGGTTTCGACAACCAGCGCGGCACGGCAGAGCAATGGCTCAAGGAAGACAAGAACGCGCTCCAGTGGACGCGGCTCGCATGCTGCTCGTCGCCGCCAAGATCGCCACGCACGCTCCGCACCTGACGTCCCGAATGGCCGAGATCGCGGTGCCGGAGGAATTGTTTGGGGAAATGCCGCCGCCGGTCGATGGACTGCGGCCAAGACCGCCGTCAGCGCAGGAACTGGGATGGTCGGGCGTATCATCACCGCCGGAGGACCGTGTGCGAATGAGACGAGGGAAATGGCCGAGTCGGCCCCTCCAGAATGGTGCGCGCCGCGCCCGACGCCGGAAGCGTCCTGGACGCCGTCTTTCGAATCCCGTCTCTCCCAGCAGAACGTTACCGTTCGCGCCGATCTGCGGTCATCTGGGGAATGTCGGTTGAACATCCTCCTGGCCGCGACCTCGATTGCCGGCCGACAGTAAGCGGGCGCAATCCAGGTATGACCACATGACCGGCGCTGACGGATCGGTGGAAGGAGACGGTCGCGTCCGCCAGAATCGCCAACCGGTGGTGTGGTTCGAAGTTGAGGATTTTCTCCGCTATTTTGATCATTTTCGCAACCCGACCGGCCTGCAGCGCGTACCGTTCGAGATCTTTGTCGAAGCCGAGAGGCTCTACGGTTCCACCGGACGCGTAAGGTTCTGCCGGCTCAGCGTGTACACCAAGCAATTCAAGCCGGTCGGCTTCGATGCAGTCATCTCGGCATACTCGAATCCGCCGGGCGCCAGCGCGCCGTGGAAGACGGTCTGGGAGCCGGCGCGGGTTTTCAGTAAATTCTCCAACATGCCGCCCGTGATCATCCGCCATCCTCGATTTTTCTCTTGGATGCTTAAGACCGCGGTTCGCGACCTCATCGAAATGCGCTTCCAGCGGCGCCGTTTCGAGCGCTCCGTGCGCCGCGGCGATATCCTCGTCTCGCTCGGCGCCTCTTGGGCACTGCCTCACTATGTGAAGCATATCGCCGAAGCCAAGCGGCGCTACGGGATCAAGTTCTCCACGCTGATTTACGACCTCATTCCGATAGAACATGAATCCTTTGTCGAACAGCGGCACGTTCGCCAGTTCCGAAAATGGCTGCAAGAAGCGATACCCGTTGCGGACGTGATGCTCACGGTGTCGAGGTATTCGCGGGATGCTCTGCTTGGCTTCGCTGCAGACGCGGGATGGGCGCTGCCTCGTGTCGAGCTCTTGGAGCCGGGCGCCGGCTTAAGCGATCGGCCGGTCGCGGGAGGCCAAGGTTCGATACGCCTTCCCCAGCGTTATGTGCTGTTCGTCTCCACAATTGAAATTCGCAAGAACCACCGGCTACTCGTCAGAGTATGGCGACGCCTGCTGGAGCGGCACGGCGCGGATGCCGTACCGGTCTTGATCTTCGCCGGGCAGATCGGTTGGCTGGTCGACGACCTGCTCGCCGACCTCGCAGCGCGCGACTATCTGGGCGGCAAGATCAAACTTGTGTCCGGCTTGTCGGATGCGGAGCTGCGCCGGGCTTATCGTTCCTGCTTGTTCACGATATTTCCGAGTTTTTGCGAGGGTTGGGGATTGCCGATTGCGGAAAGCCTCGCGGAGGGCAAGTTCTGCGTCGCTTCGAACCGCACATCGATCCCGGAAGTCGGCGGCGACTTTGTCGACTATTTCGATCCCTCGAATGATGACGACGCGCTGGCGAAGATTGAGAGATTGCTTTTCGATCCCGGCTATCTGGCGGCGCGGGAGGCGCGACTGCAGGCCGAATACCGCCCGCGAACCTGGACCGATTGTGTGCGGGCGCTCATCGGCAAGCTCGATCGACCGGTGCCGGCAATCGAGGAACAGTGACGTGCCCGGCAGGGTTGGTCTCATTCGGCCGGGCATGGGACCGCCCGCAACCGGGCGGTTCTTCTCGATCGCCCGAATCTGTGCGTAAATCAGCGCGCCATAGGGGGATTTGGGCCTGCGTCGGATCGGGCTGCATCACGGCGCCTACCCGCTAACCTGTTCTCGCGTTCGGCGGCCACCTCGCAGACGTGCGTGAGGCTTGCCGCCATGATACATCGCATGTCTCGAAATGCTGCCCGCGAGGGCGGTCATGAAACCGGTCGACGGCTCGCGGAGCGAACCGCTATGGGCAACCGTCGGCGATCGTGCTGAGGAGGAGGATTATGGTGGGCAAGAACCCCCGAGAGCCGAGGCGTCGACGGGTTTTTCCCAAGCGCCACGCGGCAACGCATCGACCGTGAAGCCGCACCTCATCGCCCGTATCGTCGATCTTTGCTGCCGTTGGGCCTGGGTCGTCGCCCTGGCGGGGATGGCACTCGGCGCGCTCTCCGCCCTTTATACCGTGCGGCACTTCGCGATAACGACCGACAGCATCAACCTTATTTCGCCGGACGTTCCGTGGCGGCGGGACAAGGCCGCCTTCGACGAGGCGTTTCCCCGGCAAAGTGCAGCAATCGTGGTGGTGGTGGACGGTGCTACGCCGGAGCTCGCCGAATGGGGAACGGCTCGACTCATGGCGCAGCTGGTCGCGAGATCGAATTTGTTCAAATCCATCGAGCGGCCCGACGGCGGCAGGTTTTTCGCCCGCGACGGCCTCCTCCTGCTGCCGCTGGCGGATGTAGCGACCACGATGGACCGGCTCATCGCGGCGCAGGGCTTCCTTGGCCCGCTGGCCGCGGATCCAAGCCTTCGCGGCGTGATGGACACCCTCGACCTGGCGCTCGAGGGCGTGCGGCAGGGCGAGACAACGCTCGATAAACTCGCGCGGCCCCTGGCCCAGCTCGCCGACACCCTCGGACGCGTGGCCCAAGGAGAGCCGGCTTTTTTCTCCTGGCGAACGCTCATCTCGGGCGCTCCCGCCGGCGTGCGCGAGACAAGACGCTTCATCCTGGCGCAGCCCAAGTTGGACTATGGAGCGCTCGCACCCGCCGCACGCGCAAGCCATGCCATCCGCGCGGCCGCGCGCGCCCTCGCCCTCGGTCCCGAGAACGGCGTCAGGGTGCGCTTGACCGGCGAGGTTCAGTTGGAGGACGAGGAGTTCTCCACTTTGACGCAGCACCTTTGGCTCATGATCTTCGGCACGCTCGGCGCCGTATTGGTCATGTTGTGGCTTGCCGTCCGCTCGCCTCGCATCATCGCCTGCATCGTGACCACGACCCTCGTCGGCCTGCTTGCGACGGCGGGATTGGGCCTCCTCGCGGTAGGGCGCTTCAACGTGATCTCGGTCGCTTTCGTTCCCCTGTTCGTGGGTCTCGGGATCGACTTCGGCATCCAGTTCAGCGTGCGCTACCGTGCCGAGCGCCTCGTCCATCGGGGCTTGCGGGACGCCTTGGCTGCTGCAGGATCGACGGTGGGCGGCTCCCTGGCACTCGCAGCCTGCGCCATAGCGGTCGGCTTCTGCGCCTTTCTGCCGACATCCTACCTGGGGGCCTCGGAGCTCGGCGTGATCGCGGGGGCGGGCATGGTGATCGCCTTCCTCCTCAGCATAACGCTCCTCCCCGCCCTCCTGATGCTCGCGCGTCCCGGGGCGGAGACGGCCGAGATCGGCTTTGCCGCGCTCGCCCCGCTCGACCGCTATCTTATAAGCCGGCGAAGGCTCGTTCTCGCCTTGGCCGGTATCGCCGCCGTCCTGTGCCTGACCCTCCTGCCGCTCGTGCGTTTCGACTTCAACCCGCTCCACCTCCGGAGCCCCAGCGCCGAGTCCACGTCGACCTTGATGGACCTGTTGGCCGAGCCCGACGAGACGCCCAACACCATCGACGTGCTCGCTCCCTCACTGGCTGCCGCGGACGTCCTCGCCAAGCGCCTGGCGGCCCTCCCCGAGGTCGACCATGCGCTCACCGTGAGCAGCTTCGTTCCGAGCGACCAAGCGGCAAAGCTGGCCCTCGTCAAGGACGCCTCAAATCTGCTCGATCTCACGCTCAATCCGCTCGCCGTGAAGCCGGCGCCGAGCGACGCCGAGACGGCGCAAAGCCTCGCGCGGACGGCCGGCGCGTTGCGACGGACCGTCGGGGCCGCGACGACGGCGCCGGCGACCGACGCGCGGCGGCTCGCCGCGGTGCTTGATACGCTTGCGACCGGGACGCCGGCACTGCGGGCGCGCGCGTCCGAGACGCTCGTCAGGCCGCTCATGATCGTGCTCGATCAAGTGCACGCGGCGCTGCAAGCCGAAGCGGTGACCCTTCAAAGCCTGCCGGCCGAGCTCGTGCGCGACTGGATAGCCGCGGACGGCCGCGCGCGCATCGAAGTCCATCCCAAGGGCAACTCGAACGACAATCGCACGCTCGAACGCTTCACCGCGGCGGTGCGGACGCTGGCTCCCAGCGCGACGGGAGCCCCGATCACGATCCTGGAGGCGGGTCGGACGGTCGTAAGCGCCTTCGCTCAGGCCGGGTTCTGGTCGCTCGTGGCGATCACGATCCTCCTTGCGGCCGTGCTGCGCCGCATCCGCGACGTCGTCATGACCGTAATTCCGATCCTGCTGATGGGGTTGCTGACGATGGCGAGCTCCGTGCTGATCGGCCCGCCGCTCAATTTCGCCGACATCATTGCCCTCCCGCTCCTCTTCGGCATCGGCGTGGCGTTCAACATCTACTTCGTCATCGCGTGGCGCTCAGGGGCGAGCAATCTCCTGCAGTCGAGCCTCACGCGCGCGGTACTGTTCAGCGCGCTCACCACGGCGAGCGCCTTCGGCAGCCTGTGGCTCTCGCCCCACCCGGGGACAGCCAGCATGGGCAAGCTCCTGCTGATCTCCCTCGCTTGGACGCTGGTGACCGCCCTCCTCTTCGAGCCGGCCCTCCTCGGGCCGCCGCCGCGGCGCCCGGCGGCTCCCCCGGCCGCCTAAAGCGGTCCTGTTCGAACGGAACCACCCTAATCGAAAATTGGCCACATCCCCGATCTCCCGTCCCGGCGGAAGCCGGGACCCATTCCGCCATGGATACCGGCCTTCGCCGGTATGGCGACAAGGAAACGGGTCAACGGTGATCGTGCGAATTTCTGATCTGCGACACTAGCGCCTGCTCGCATGGGCGGAAGAATCCCGCCTCAGCTCGCCTCGTCCAGCGAGCGGCTCAGCAGGCGGCGGGTTTCGATCCAATGCCAGACCAGGAGGCCCGGCACGCCCAAGGCGAGCTCGCGCACCCGCCTGGCGAGAGAAATCGTGAGTGCCGCTTCCGCCGGCAGCCCGAAGAGGGCTCCGAAAACGACATAACTGCCTTCGAGGATGCCCAATTGTCCGGGCACCATGAACGCCGCCCCGCGCACGCCGGCACCGAGACTCTCGAGGATAAAGGCGTCGAGCAGGCTGAGCGGCTGGCCGAGGAACTGGGTCACGAGCCAGGTCTCGCCCGTTCCCGCGGCCCAGCCGATAAGGCGGACAAGACCGGCGCGCCAGAAGGCGATCCTGTCGCGATAGACGGCAACAACGGCATCGTCGATCGCCGAAGCGCTGCCCGCGGCCCCGGAGAGCCGCTCGCTCCGCAACACCCCACCCGCTAGCCTGGCCGATAGTGCGAGCATGCCGCGGTGCTGGAGCACGAGGAAGGCCGCGATCACCACGATGAAGACGGCGATGCCGGCCAGCACCGCAGCAGCGAGCGCGAGCACGGCGGGCTCGGTCGAGCGCATCAGCAGCAGGCCAACGCCGATCACGACAAAGAGCAACTGCGTCGCGGCGCCCACCGTGACGTCGACGACCATGCTGGCCGCCGCTTGCTTGGACGGCACGCCGCAGAGATGGGCGAGGCGCGCGCAGGCCACGTCGCCGCCCACGCCGGCGACCGGCAAGAGCGAGTTGATCGATTCGCGAATCCAGCGGATCCAGGTGACGCTCAGCACGTCCAACCGGCTCGATCGCGGCAAGAGATCGCGCCAGGAGAGGGCACTCAGGAACATGGGGACGAAGTGGAACGCGGTGATCGCCGCCAGGCCCCAGCCGACCGACAGCATGGCACGCGCCACGTCCTCGGCACCGCTCGCGATGATCAAGTAGACGACAAGCGCCAGACCGAGAAGTGCTGCGGCGATCATCGCGGGGCGAATGAGACGGCTCCTTGCCCGCGGCCGCGTCGCGCGCGCGGGCACTCTGTCCGATCGATCCTTGTTGCCCACGGCAATTACATATATACCGACGCCGTGTCGAGCCCTCTTCGCAGTGCCGCGCCGAATCTGGTCCTTTTGCGGACCGCCGCCGTGCCGCCCCGCGCAGCCGGCGCAGCATCGGCAGACCATGGCGATCTCACGATTCTTGGACTCGGCTTGGCTGAGCGCGCCACGCTTGCCGCCCGCCGCGCCGGCTACGGCCGCGTTTTCCGCCTGGCGCACGACGCCGCCGCTTTGCCGGATATCGCGAGCCCTGCCGATTGGACAACGCTTCAAGCGGCACTGCGCTCGGAGAACACGGCACTCCTCGCCATTGCGCCCGCGACGATCCTCGGCGAAACGGATTGGCTCGAACGCCTGGCCGAGGTGCAGATCGAAGGCGCCGCCTGGGCGACGGCACCGGGGCGCGTGATCATGCTCGCCGCTCCGGCCGTATCGGAAGCCCTGGCAACGCTCGCCGCAGACGGCGGCGCTCGCGATCTCCCGGACGCGCACGAGCGGCTGACCCGGCGTTTTGGCGCCCCCGCGGCATTACCCGCAGGCGTTGACCCGGTGGTGGTTACGGCACCCGCCGATATCCGTGCGGCGGAGCGCCGTCTCTTGCGCTCGCTCGTCAAGGATACCGACGGCTTCATGGCGCGGCACGTCGAGCGGCCCATCTCGCTCGCCATTTCGCGTCTCCTGGCGGCGTCGGCCGTGACCCCCAACGAGATCACCCTGATCTCGGTCGTCATCGGCCTAGCAGGCGCTCCCTTCTTCCTCTCGCCACTCGGGCGGTGGCAGACCGTGGGGGCACTCCTCCTCCTCGCTCATTCGATCCTCGACGGCTGCGACGGCGAGCTCGCGAGGCTGAGGTTCCAGGAAACGCGCTGGGGCGGATTGCTCGATTTCTGGGGCGACAATGTCGTGCACAGCGCCGTCTTTGCCTGCATGTCGGTCGGCTGGAGCCGCACTGACGGCGGGATATTGCCGGTCCTGCTCGGGGTCTCGGCGGTCCTCGGCACGCTCGGGTCGGCGGGCTTCGTCTACTGGCGGCTGTTACGCCCGAAAGCGGCTGGCGGCCCGCTCTTCACCTCGGTCGCGCGCGCGCCGGCGCGCCCCTTGGCCCGGCTCCTCGACACGCTCTGCCGACGAGATTTCTTCTATCTCATCTTGGTCTTTGCGCTTTTCGGCAGAGCGAACTGGTTCTTGCTGTTGACGGGACTGGGCGCGCCGATCTTCTTCTTCTCGGTGCTCTTCCTCGACCTTCGCGAGCGATCGGCGAGGATATCCACGCCCTCCAGCGCTTAGGCTTCGAACGAGAGCTTGGCACCGCCGGCCGCACTCGAGCGCTGGGCAAGATCGATCAGCCGCGCGCACAAAAGCGCCTCGTCCAGATTGTCCGCGGCATCTCCCGCCATCGCGGCGTGAAAATCCTCCGCGACCCCCGCGAACCATTCCGGATGGTGCGAGCCTTCGGACAAAGAGGGCGGGCAAGACCAACGGCTCCTCCCCGACGGCCCCTCGACGACGACGCTGTCCCCGACCACGGCGATGCTGCCGCGCTCGCCCTCGAGCTCGATGTGATTGGCGCGCTCGTCCGCGGCCCAGGTGAGATGTACCTGGCCGGTGGCAGTTGCGAGATCGAGAGCGAGCGTCGCCGTGTCCTCGATCGGATATTCCCGGAAGCGGCGGGTCTCGAGCGAGGCGGAGAGCGCGCGCGGCGTGCCGCCGGCCCAGCGCATGATGCAATAGAGCGCATGCCAGCCGTGATCGAAGAGGATGCCGCCGCCGGCCAGCGCCGGATCGACGCGCCAATTGCCGGCGGCATCGCTGGCGGCCGCGGGTGCGCTCCGCAGGGTGCGCCAACGGAGCGAGCGCACTGCCCCTATCGCCCTCTCGGAGACGAGGGCCGAGACGCGGAGACAGACCGGGGCCTCGAGCCAGTTGTGCACCGTGTGCACCACGCGCCCGGCACGCGCGGCCGCGGCGGCCACCCTCTGGGCGTCCTCGAGCCGCGTCGTCAGGGGCTTTTCGCAGAGCACGTGGAGCCTGGCATCGAGTGCCCGCGCGATCAGCACCGCGTGACTGCCGGGTGGGGTGCAGATATCCACGAAGTCGAGGGTCTCGCCGGCCAGCAGTGCCTCGACGGACTCGTAGACGCGGGCACCGGGGCAGGCCGCGAGGAACGCCTGCCGGCGCTCGGGTGCGGCGTCGGCCGCGGCGACGATCGCTGTGTCTCTACGCGCGCGCCAGCCGGGCAGATGCCCTTTGGCGGCGACGCCGCCGAAGCCGATGAAGGCCCCGCGCAGGGGGAGTGCTTGCATCAATCGAGCCCGAAGCGGCGCTGAATGGCGGCGAACGACTGGTCGAGGATGTCGACGCCGCGCAAGGCTTCGTCCTCGGTGATGACGAGGGGCGGGTTGATGCGGATGACGTGCGAATAGGACATGGTGACGAGGCCGCGCTCGAGCGCCTCGTGGAAAAGAGCGCGGGTGATGGTCTTGTCCAAGGGCTCCTTGGTCGTGCGATCCGCGACCAGCTCGACGCCGATCATCAGGCCGCGCCCCCGCACGTCGCCGATGAAGCGGTACTTGTTTTGCAGCTCCTTGAGGGCCGCGAGCATCTTGGCGCCGACGCGGGCCGAATTCTCGACGAGCTTCTCCTTGAGGATGACCTCGAGCGCGGCGAGGCCCGCGGCCGCGGCGAGCGGATTGCCGCCGTAGCTCGACGAGCTGCCGCTCGGCTCGCCGAAGGGCTTGGCCGACATGAGCTCGAGCGAGGAGGCGACCCCGCTCAGCGGAAAGCCCCCGCCCATGCCTTTGCCCATCGTCATCACGTCGGCTCTCAGCCCGGATTGCTCCGAGGCCCACATCGTTCCCGTGCGGCCGAAGCCGGTGAGCGTCTCGTCGGCGATGAAGAGCGCGCCGATCTCTTGGGCGATCCCGCGCGCGGCGAGAACGAACTCGTCGGGCGGGATGACGTTGCCGGCGGTGCCCTGCATCGGCTCCATGATGATGGCCGCGACCTCGCTTTGAGTATCGTTCTTGATCACGTTGCGCAGATGCTCGGCACAGGCAAGCCCGCAGGACGGATACTCGAGATGCCACGGGCAGCGATAGCAATAGGCGTAGGGTGAGAGATGCATGCCCGGCGGAAACGGTCCCTGGTGATTGCGATAGCCGCCGCCGAGCAGGCCGATGACGCCCGCGGTCTTGCCGTGAAAGCCGCCCCAGAAGCCGACGAACTCGAATTTCTTGGTGACCGACTTGGCCAGGCGGAAGGCGGCCTCGACCGCCTCGGCCCCGCCCGAGAAGAGCTGGAGGTGCGTAATCCCTTCGGGCAGGACCGAGCCCGCGAGCTCGAGGAAGCGCGCGCGCGTCTCGGTCGTGAAGCTGCCGAAGGTGGCGCGCTCGAGCTGCTCCTTGAGGCGCTCGAGGTAATGGGGATGGCAGTGCCCAAGGCTGCCGACGGCGACCCCGGCGACGAAGTCGAGATATTCGTTGCCGTCGACGTCGGTGATCGTCGAGCCCTTGGCGCGGTCGACCGCGATTTGCGAGAAGAGCGCTATCGATTGCAAGCCGGGCGCCATGGTTCGGGCTTCGCGTTCGAAGACGGCCTTGGAGCGCGGGCCGGGAACGGCGCGGCGCTCGCCGACGGCATGGCCGGGTGCCTCGTTCGGTGGGCGGACGTCGTTCATGGCTCGATTCCCTGTCAGCTGACGGCGCGCAAGCGCCGCTGGAAACGCTCGGAGAGATGGGTTGCGATCGCGCGCGCGGCCTCGTGGCGATAGCGCGCGAAGCTCGGCCAGGCATTGAGGTCGATGATTATCGGCGTCCCGCCACGCTGGATGATGGCGTCGCCGCCGAAAATCTCCAACCCCAATGCCGCGGCGGCGCGAAACGCCAAGTCATGCAGCCTCTCCACCTCGAATGCGTGACCGATCATGCCCTTGTCACGGTGATAGAACCATTCGAACCACGCGGAACCCGCAGTGCTCTCCGCACCGCGTGCCACGCCGTAGAATTTGACGAGATCGCCGGGGACATGCTGCTGGGCGACGACGAAGGGAATGCCGCGCCCGGCGAAACGGTCCAGCGCCACTCGCCAACCCTCCTCGGACGCCGCATACATGACGTCATCCGATTGCGTCGCATGGAAATCATAGCGCTTGATCCAGGCGCAGGCGAGCGGCGGAGAGGCAGCTGCATTGGTGGCGAGGACGTGGCTCGCCGGCGACGGTATGCCCGCCCGCGCGAAGAGCTCGACCATGCGGTGACGATAGGTGTTGCGGATCGCATCCGGGGAGTTGACCACGACGGCACCGGTCCGCACCGCCTCCTTGAGACGATCGAGGATCTCGCCGCGCTCGCACATGGTGAAGATGTTAGCCCCCGGGGTCTCGAGGGCAGCATCGGCGGCATCGCTCGCGAGGAGCTCGACAGAGAAGCCGCGCTCCGCCAGTTCGGCAGCCACGCTCTCGATGATCGCCGCGTCGTCCTCGACCCGCCCGGGCGAGTGCGCGGACTCGCGGTAGATTCCCCAGCAGGTTCTTTCAGCACTCATGGAGCCTCGCCCCTGGTCTCCCCGCCGGCCGCCGCCCGCTCCGCCGCCCTGATGTCGCTGGCGCGGTCGATGTCGAAGACCCTCGGCAAGACCACACCGTAGACCGGATGGCCTTCGGCCACCAGCCACCCGAGATAGTCGCGCAGGCGCGCGAAGCCGCGGGCGGGCTCGCCCGGCCGTACCGCAGGCAGCACGTAGAGGCCGGCCGTCGCATGGCTGCCGCTCTTGCCGCCGAGTCGCCGGATGCGGCCGTCGGCCGCATCGAGCGTCGCCCACAGGGGCTTTTCATCGTCGACGTAGGCGGTCAAGCCGAGCACGACGGCGTCCCCAGGGAAGCCGGCGGCGGCCTTCGCGAAGGCGCTGAAATCCTCCGTCGGCATGATGCCGTCGACGGTCGTGATCAGTGCCGGGGCCCCGGAGAGACGCTCGGCGACGAGACGGAAGCTCGCGTAGGAGGAGGGTGTCGTGCGCACGATGAGGTCGAGCTCGAAATCGCCGCCGTGGCGCCTGAGCCATTCCTGGCAATCCTCGCTCGCGTCGTTGACGATGACCGTCAGCCGGCGGATGCCGATGGCGCGAAAACGCGCAAGCGCATGGCCGATTAGCGGACGGCCGGCCACGGGCACCATCGCTTTGCTGCCGCGATAGCCGTCGGCGCTGAGCCGGCTACCCTCGCCGGCGGCGATGATGCCGCCGCGCTGGATCGGCCGGCCGGACGTGCCGGTCATGCAAGACCTCCGCTAGATCTGAGAGCTGCGCCACCCTGGTTTGGCAGAACTCGGCCTCGCCGGCCCACAGCGTCGACGCCGGCGCAGTGCTTGGTGCAATCCAGATGAAGCCCATGCCCATGCGCTTGGCACCCTCGCCGTCGCGGCGCAAGGAATCGCCGATCATGAGCGTCGTCTCGGGCCTGGCGCCGAGTGGGGCGAGGGCTGCGCGAAAAATCGCCGGGTCGGGCTTGCGCGCGCCCACCCGATGGCTGTCGACAATGACATCGAAAAAAGCCGCCAAGCCGGCGCCGTGACACACCGCTTCGAGATTGCCGTAAAAATTCGAGACGATGCCCATGCGGAAGCGTGCCTTGAGCATTTCGAGCAGCGGTCGATTGCGCGCCAAGGTCGCCCGGGCCTCGGCAAGGAAGTGCGACGCTACGCGCCGGTCGCGCGCGCGATCGGCGTTGGCTCTGCCGCTGCCGCCGTCGCGGCGGGAGAGCTCGGCCTCGAGATTGCCGGCCAGGCGCTCGATCGTTTCGGCGAGGCCGCAATCGGGCGCGAGCGCTCCGATGAGCGCATCATCGGCGGTGTGGAAAGCAGGCGCGAAGGCTTCGGCCGCCATCTCCAGCCCCTCCGCCCGATAATGGGCATGAAAGCGCGCCTGCCACGAAACCCCGTCGGCGTCGAGCGTGCCGCCGAAATCGAAAAGCAGGGTCTCGATCGGCTGTGTCATCGACGAAGCACCCGCAGGGGCGGTTCGCGGCTCGCCGGAAGGCGACTGACGAACTCGCGAAAGTCGATACTAGCCGCGATCGGCCCTGGCCGCGGCGCTCGTGCCGTGCTGCGGCTCCTCGGGCAAATCGAAGGGACGGCCGTCGATGAAGGCGTCGCAGGCCTCTCGCGCGACGCTGTCGCGGAGCTGGCGCGGCGGGCTCTTCATATAATAGGCCGAGGGCGCCTCGAGCGGGCCCGCCTCGCCCCGCTCGAGCGCGAGCTTCGCGCAGCGGATCGCATCGATCACCACGCCGGCGCTGTTCGAGGAGTCCTGGACCGAGAGCCGCAGCTCCAGTTCGATGGGCGCGTCGCCGAATCCATAGCCCTCCATGCGGATGAAGCAGACCTTGTTGTCACGCTGCCACGCCACGTAGTCGGAGGGGCCGATGTGGATGTTCTTGGCCTCGAGCTGCTTGTCCAATTGCGATTGGACGGCCTCGGTCTTGGAGATCCTCTTCGACTTCAGGCGGCTGCGCTCGAGCATGTTGAGGAAATCGGTGTTGCCGCCCGTGTTGAGCTGGTAGGTGCGCTCGACGCCGACCCCGCGGTCGGCGAAAAGCCGCACGAGCGCGCGATGCACGATGGTGGCGCCCACTTGACTCTTTATGTCGTCGCCGATGATGGGCAGACCGGCGTCGCGGAATCTCCGCGCCCATTCGCGGTCGGAGGCGAGGAAGACGGGAATGCAGTTGATCATGGCGACGCGGGCATCGAGGCACGCCTGGGCGTAATGCTTGGCGGCCTGCTCGGAGCCGACCGGCAGATAACAGAGCAAGACCTCCGCTTTTGAGGTGCTTAGTGCATCCGCGATATCGGTCGGCTCGAGGTCGGCCGAGCGGAACGCCACGTCGTCGGGGTAATCGGCCATGTGCGCGGCGACCCCGTCGAGCACGGGGCCGGCTTGAACGATCACGTTCGAAACCGGGAGCGCGCTTTGAAAGATGAGGGTGCAGTTGGGCTTGGCGAAGATCGCCTCCTCGAGCGGGCGGCCGACCTTGCGCGCGTCGACGTCGAACGCCGCGACGAACTCGATGTCGGAGCAGCCGTAGCCGCCGATCGAGGGGTGCATGATGCCGTGCAGCCCCGGCCCCTGGCGGTTGCGGTAGAACTCGACGCCCTGCACCAGCGCCGACGCGCAGTTCCCGACGCCAGCGATCGCCACCTTGATTTTGTTTTGCACCGGATCAGATCCCCCATGCGCTCCTCGGTCGCCGCTCGGGCGCGCAGGCGTTAGCACGGCAATGAAACGGCGAACCGCGCCCTTCTTGTCATCAAATCGTAATTTAACGGCCTTGTGGCGTCAACCGCTGCCGGCGACGACGACACTGCGCGCGGAGGGCATGCGGATATTTTCGGCTGACATCCGTCATCCGGCATCCGCAATTAGGCCCGCACCAGCGGCTTGTACTTGATGCGGTGCGGCTGGTCCGCCGCCTCGCCGAGGCGACGGCGGCGATCGGCCTCGTAATCCGAGTAGTTCCCCTCGAACCAGGCGACCTGGCTCTCGCCCTCGAACGCCATCATGTGCGTGGCGATGCGATCGAGGAACCAGCGGTCGTGGCTGATCACCATGGCGCAGCCGGCAAAGGCGACGAGCGCGTCCTCGAGCGCTCTCAGGGTGTCGACATCGATGTCGTTGCTCGGCTCGTCGAGGAGCAGCAGGTTGGCGCCCGATTTGAGCATCTTGGCGAGATGCACGCGGTTGCGCTCGCCGCCCGAGAGCTGCCCCACCTTCTTCTGCTGATCGGCGCCCTTGAAGTTGAAGGCGGCGACGTAGGCCCGGCTCGGCATGCGGTGCTTGCCGAGCTCGAGCTGATCGAGGCCGTCCGAAATCTCCTCCCACACCGTCTTCTCCGCGCGCAGCGAGTCGCGCGACTGGTCGACGTAGCCGAGCTTGACCGTTTCGCCGATGCGGAGCTCGCCCCCGTCGGGCTTCTCCTCGCCGGTGATCATGCGGAAGAGCGTCGTCTTGCCGGCCCCGTTGGGCCCGATGATGCCGACGATCGCACCGGCCGGCACGCGAAAGCTCAGGTCCTCGATCAGGAGCCGCTCGCCATAGGCCTTGCGCAGATGCTCGGCCTGGATCACGAGGTCGCCCAGCCGCGGACCGGCCGGGATGACGATCTGGGCCTGGTCGGGCGTGCGATCGCGGCTCTCGGCGAGGAGCGTCTCATACGCGCTGATGCGCGCCTTGCTCTTGGCCTGACGCGCGCGCGGCGATTCGCGTATCCACTCGAGCTCGCGGGCGAGCTCGCGCTGGCGTGAGGCTTCCTGTTTCTCCTCGAGCTCGAGGCGCTTCTGCTTCTGCTCGAGCCAGGAGGAGTAATTGCCCTTGAACGGGATGCCGCGTCCGCGGTCGAGCTCGAGGATCCAGCCGGCGGTATTGTCGAGGAAGTAGCGGTCATGGGTGACCGCGACCACGGTGCCGTCGTACTCGGAGAGAAAGCGCTCGAGCCAGGCGACCGATTCCGCATCGAGATGGTTGGTCGGCTCGTCGAGGAGCAGGAGATCGGGATGCTGAAGCAGCAGCCGGCAGAGGGCCACCCGGCGGCGCTCCCCGCCCGAGAGGGTCGCGACCGCGGCACCCCCCGGCGGGCAGCGCAGCGCGTCCATGGCGATCTCGACCTGGCGCTCCAGCTCCCAGCCGTTGACCGCGTCGATCTTCTCCTGGAGCTCCGCCTGCTCGGCGATGAGCGCATTCATCGCTACCTCCTCGAGGGGCTCGGCGAAGCGCGCACTCACTGCCTCGAAGCGCTCGAGGAGCGCCTTCTTCTCGGCGACCCCGTCGAGCACGTTGCCCATCACGTCCTTGCCGGCGTCGAGGGCGGGCTCCTGCGGCAAGAGGCCGACCTTCACCCCTTCGGCGGCCCAGGCCTCGCCCGCGAAGTCGCTATCGAGGCCCGCCATGATGCGCAGAAGCGTCGATTTGCCGGAGCCGTTCGGGCCCAGCACGCCGATCTTGGCGCCGGGAAAGAACGAAAGGCGAATATCCTTGAGCACCTGCCGGCCGCCCGGGAAGGCCTTGCTGAGGCCGTTCATGACGTAGATGTATTGATAACTTGCCATCTAATTGATATTCCTATATATTTTGTATCATTTTATAACTGTCCAGGAGTTGTCCAGATTTGACAGAGGCCAAATTCCGCCTATAACTGATTGATATTCCAGAGGAAATCCAGTGGAAGGCTTGTTTGCGGGCTTTTTTAGCGCCAAAATCGGCGAATTTTGCATGATCAAACCTTCGATCACAGGCGCGTCTCCGTGCCTCAACCTGCACGGTCTCGGAGGTAGAAGGCAGCATTGGCCTGAGCGCGGATGCCGTAGCATGAATTGGCACGTGTCGCAATCAGCGCTGTTGCTTGCGAAGGACCGGATCGACGGCGAGTGGCGCAGGCGAAAAAAGAACCCGCTGGATTCGGGGCGCGACTTTGCCCTTCACTGTCAGGGGCGCATCATGATAGTTCTTATTTCGTTCCCAAGGTAGACCATGGCAAACGCGACGGCGATCGAATGGACGGATGCGACGTGGAACCCGGTAACGGGCTGCACGAAGATCAGTGCCGGCTGCGATCATTGCTATGCCGAGCGCTTTGCCGAACGATTTCGGGGCACGCCCAATCATCCGTTCGAGACGGGCTTTGATTTGACGCTCCGTCCGCAACGTCTCGAACAGCCGCTAGGCTGGCGCCGACCGCGCATGATCTTCGTCAACTCGATGAGCGATCTCTTTCACAAGGAAATCCCGCGATCCTTCATCGCGAGGGTCTTCGACACCATGGAAAAAGCGAATTGGCATACCTTCCAGGTGTTGACCAAACGCTCCTCGCTGATGCGGGACTTTTTGCGGCAGCGCTATGGTTCGGGGCGCGGTCCCGCGCATATGTGGTTGGGCGTCTCCGTGGAAGACGGTACCAAGACCTCCCGCATCGCGCATCTGCGCGAAGCCCCCGCCGGCGTCCGATTTCTCTCCATCGAACCGTTGATCGGACGGATGGGGCCTCTTGATCTCGCCGGCATTGATTGGGTGATCGTCGGTGGCGAAAGCGGCCCGGCCGCCCGCCGCATGGATCCCGAATGGGTGCGCGAGGTCCGCGATCAATGCCGCGCCAACCGGGTGGCCTTCTTCTTCAAGCAATGGGGAGGGCTCCGGCCGAAATCGGGGGGCCGCAAGCTTGACGGCCAGGAATGGAGCGATTTCCCAAAACCGGCGCTAACGAGCGTCATTGCGGCCGAATGACCAAGAAAGCCAAGGACGCCAGCGTTGGCCCGTGGGCCAAAGAGAAACTCGATGCTCTCGGTGCATACCTCAACTTCTATACGACGGTGCTGAAGAAGCAGGACCATTGGCTGCGGGGCACGATTTTTGTCGATGCGTTCGCAGGCCCCGGCTTGTCGCGGGTCAGAACCAAGCCAAAGGGCGCGAAGACCCGGAGCTTCTTTGCTGAAGACTCTGAGTCCGACGAAGCGGTGGTTGAATTTCTGAAGGGCTCGCCGCGGGTCGCATTGGACATCGCCAATCCCTTCACCTCGTACATGTTCGTCGAGCGTGACCCGGAGCGCGTCGCCGAACTCAAGGCGCTCAAGAAGGATTACGCCTCGGCGCGCGAGATCACGATCACGGAAGGTGACGCCAACGCCGCGATCAAGGCCTGGCTCGCAGGCAATGTCGATTGGCGGCATCATCGTGCTGTCGTCTTCCTTGATCCTTTTGGCATGCAGGTGCCGTGGTCGACGATCGAAGCTCTCGCCCAGACCAGGGCAATCGAGGTGCTCGTTAATTTCCCTCTTGGCATGGCGATACAACGCCTGCTGATAAAGACGGGTGACATTCCGAAGGGCTGGCAGATTTCCCTCGACACCTTTTTCGGCTCTCCCGACTGGCGTGAGCTCGTGTACGAAAAGAGCGAGGGATTTTTCGGACCGCAGCTCAATAAGGTCAGCGGCTCGGGGGCTCGCCTGCTTGCATGGTACAGGGATCGGCTGAGGAGGATTTTCGGCTACGTCTCGACGGCGCGCCTGATCAAAAATACGCGAGGCAACCCCCTCTATTATTTGATATGGGCTGGCCCGAATGCGACCGGACTGAAAGGCGCCGAGTACATATTGAGCAAAGGCGAGAGATTGAAAGGCCGTGCTTACAAGTAGGCATGCGCCCGGCATACTTCGCTTGCACGAATCGAGCAGGGGGTGGTTGAGTCAGCGGGCGGGCCGGAGAGCCGGCAGATGCGAAGAATGCCGTCGCTGGGGCTTGGTCCCGGACACGAAGGGGGTAAAGACTCCCGCCAGGAGGCAAAGGCTTCCGAACCTGGGCATAGGCCCAAACCGTCCCGGCGGCATTCCAGCATCCTCCGCGAAATCTTGATTGAGGCCTCGGGTGTGGCCGGCCTAGGGCGCTAGATGATGGCGGTAAAATACTCCTGCATGGCCGCATAGATGCCTTCGCGCTCGTCGTTTCTGATGCCGGGCTTGCGCAGCGCTCCCAGCCACAGCCTAAATTGAGGCGGATCGTCAGGGGATGCGATGGCGGTTTCAGCCCTATCGAGTGCGGTAGCTTCCATGCGATCGGCTGTGATCCAATCGGCATTACCGAGGCGCGGATACGCATCCGCCTCTAAAAGGAGTCGGAGGACTTCGCGGACCGTAATCGCCGCTTCGCTCATTGGCTCTCCTGTCCGAGAATGCTTCCACTAAAGCGGATCGAAATTCTCCATATCGGTCGCTTCCGGGACGCGGCGCGCGATGAAGAGGCCGACGATTTTGCTGTCCGGGAATACCGTCGCAAGCATACCTTTGACCGCGCGAAAGTGCGCCCCGGTCGTCAGTACGTCGTCCACAATGGCAATTGTATCGAGCGTTGGACGGAGGAGACTTCGATCCAGTGTGTAGCGGCCTTTCAACTCATCGGGCGTCGGCCTCGTATCGCTGTCGTGCACCGGCTCCGAGCTCTCTGTCTGAAGAACGATTTCTCGTATATCCACCGGTTGGCCCGGCCATAGCGCCGCGAGCATTCGTTGAATGCGGTCGTCATAGAGCGGATCGCCCCGTGCCTTCGAGGGTGGCACGGGCACGAAGGTCACTACGTTCCGCGCTTTATCTTCGAGGGCAGCGCGAATTGCCGCGGCAGCCGTCCGGATAGCCTTGGCCTTGTACTGCCATTCCGGGCGGCCGCGTCGATCCATGGGCTTCTTGAAGTTGAGGATGAGATTGTTGGTGGCGCTGAATGCGAAACCTCGCCGCGCCGTGTACTCACCGAGAAAATAGCATTCGTCCTCGGCCGTGAGATACCAGTGATCCGGCCGCGACAGGTCGTCGATCTTAGTGAAGCGCTGAGGAAAGGTGCTTCCGGATGTCATCGTAATCCACAACGCGGATGGCACCTCGCTCGGCAAATTTGGCGGGCCAAGTAAGGTTCTTGTTGCGGAAGGAGCTGTCGAGAATGAAGAGCTTCCGTCCCTGGTGCAAAGCGGCGCGCGCTTGAATGAGCGTGCCCGAGGTCTCGCCCGCTTCGACAATGATGGTCGCCTCGGTCAATGCCGACATGGTGATGTTGCGCTCGGGAAAGAACAGGCGGTTGCGGCGGTAGTCCTGCTTTTCGTAGCGGTGCAGAGGCACCTGGCTGATGATGAGAAACTCCGCTCCGATTTTCCGTTGCAGCTCGGTGTTCTCGCGCGGATAAACATGCGAAAGCGGCGTGCCAATGACGGCGATCGTCCTTCCTTCGGCTTCGATCGCCGTCTCATGGGCGACCGTATCGACGCCGGCCGCGAGGCCCGACACCACGGTAAATCCATCCTTGATGAGGCTTTTCACGAGCTGGCGGGTGCGCTTCAGGCCCTCTTCGGTCGGCTCGCGGGTGCCGACGACAGCAACGCTGCGTGAGGCTGCAAGGTCCCACCATCCCTGATAATAGATGAGCTCGACCGGATGCGCGGCGTCGCGCAGCTTCTCGGGATATTCACCGGCGCCATGCACTCTCACGCCGAAACGCTCAACCGCGGCCTCGTGAAACCGGCGCTGCACGAAAGCGGCGCGTTCCCACGCGCGAGCCGGCGGCACAAAATCCGACGGCACCGCCCCCGGGCGTTTTGCGAACATTTCGGATAGCGTCTTGAAGGTGGTCGCGGGATCATCCCACAGCGCCTCGTAGGCCCCCATCTCCCGAAGAGGCGAGATGGCGCGGGCTTCAAAATCGGGCGCGTCGAAGGCAAGCTCCGGTGTCATGGACAGCCTCTTGATCTTTTCGTGTGAGCGAGTTCGCGCCGTCTCGGGTGGCGCCGCTCGGGCACGAGAGCGGAGCACAAACTAGGAACGGAACAATCTTTGCCATGATTCGAATCACGCGTCCAGCCTCATAAATACGACCAAATCCAGCGACTCGGGAGCGCGCCTATAGAGAGATAACGATCGCGCCCTATCGGCGAAGCGCACCTCTCGGAAATAACCATAGGTTCTGCGGCAGCGTCGGGCGATGGGGGCATCGTGCCGTCAGAGTCACGAATCTTGCACCTAAACTACCCACAAAGAGCGAGGCCGGATAGTCCACGAAACAAGTGCCGCCGCCGTCAACGAAGAACGTCATTGAGCATTTCCACTCCATAGTTTCACAGCTATCATAGAGCAGCGAGAGCAGGGGGCCATGGCCGGACATCGAAATCGCGAAGAAGCGGTCAACACGGAGCTTGCAATTCTTATCTCCCGTTACGGCGTAACCGCCGACGGCGAGACCATACATGTTCATGGAAAGCATCGCCCCGACGTTTTGTTTCAGCTTCGCGGCCTTCGCGTTGTGATCGAGGGCAAGTTTCCTGACCATCCCGACGCTGCGAATGTTGTGCTTGAAGATGCGCGAAGGCGCGTTAAGAGCGGCATCGCGCACATCGCTGCGGCCGTGGTCTATACGAAACAGCTTCGTAGCACTCCGACCACAAAAATTATCGAGACGCTCGAAAAATCGCGGCTTCGATTCCGGATCGTCGCAGAGACGCATGAGAGCGAAACTTGGTTCGAGGGGCCACCAAGCGCGCTCATGGATGCGCTCCGGCGCGCCCAAGAGGCCCTTACTAAGGACAACATCGTCGAGGAGACGGCCAATTCGCTGTCGATGCAACTCGAAACAGTATCCCGGTTGTGGCTCGGACAGCCCGGAGCCTCTGACCGGCTATCAAATATTCTCAGAATCATTCCACCGAAGGGCGAGACAGCGGAAAAGGCAAGTGAGAGGCGGGACACGGCCGCGCGGGTAGCCGCTCTCGTCCTTGCGAATGCCTATATATTCCAGGAGCAACTTGCCCAGACGGATAAACGCGCCGATACCCTCAGGAAGCTTGAAAAGAGCGAAGATATCGTTGCGTCCACAGCGACGCACTGGCGGTGGATTTGGGAGAATATCGATTACGTCCCGATTTTTCAGCTTGGTGAACGGGTTCTCGATGAACTGCCGGAAAGTCGGAACACCACTATTGCGGTAAGGGCACTTTTAGGTGAAGCCCAAGCCATATGCCGACAACAGGCGGCCCTTCGGCACGATCTTATGGGGCGAATCTACCACTTGCTGCTGCATGAAGCGAAATTTCTCGGCACATATTATACATCGGTATCAGCCGCGACCTTGCTGTTGAAGCTTGCCCTGTCCCTCGAGTGGAAGATCGAGTTTGCTACCCCTCGGAAGTTAGCAGATTTCAAAGTCGGCGATCTTGCTTGTGGGACCGGCACGTTACTGATGGCCGCTGCCCAGGCTCTTACAGACCGATATATCAGTGACCGCGTCGGCGAGGATTTGTCTCTTAGCGAGAAAGATATCTCCATTCTACACCAGACGCTGATGCAGAACGTCTTGTATGGCTATGACATCCTGCCGACGGCGGTGCATTTGACGGCCTCGACCTTGGCGCTCTTGGCTCCGGAGGTGGCCTTCCGAAACATGAACCTGTTCGTCATGCCCATCGGGATTGATCACGGTCAACCCCGTCTGGGGAGTCTCGACTTCTTACAAGGGTCCGAAATCCGAACACAGTTCGCCCTAGACGACACTCAGCTCGACACTGTGAGGACCGGTGCCGGGAAGTCCACTTATGCGAACGCGAAGGTGCCGATGCTTGACTTGTGCGTGATGAACCCGCCCTTCGTGAGCAGCCGTTACGGGAACCGGCTCTTTGGGTCTCTGCCGGAAGACCGTCCCGCTTTGCAGAAGGAGCTGTCTCGGCAAGCCAAGGCTCTTGGCGTGAGCGCCACGGCAGGGTTGGGGGCTTTGTTTGTTCCGCTGGCTGAGAAACACGTCAGGCCCGGCGGGCGCATGGCATTTGTTCTTCCGATCGCGCTCGCCACGGGAGAGGCTTGGAGTGCCATACGCAAGAGAATCGCGGGCCGCTTTCATTTGGAGGTGGTGATCACTAGCCACGACTCCGAGCGGCCGAATTTTTCTGAAAACACCGCACTCTCGGAGCTTCTCTTTATTGCCCGACGCCTTGAAGCGAAGGAGAAGGCTGGCTCGACCATTTACGTGAACCTCTGGCGCAATCCTCGATCCATTCACGAAGCCCTGGACCACGCCGCGCGGATATCGGCCGAAATCAGAGCGATCGGTCAAAAAGTTGGGGAAGCGCGGATCATTAAATCCGCGTCTGGCATCCTTGGGGAAGTGACGAGCCTACCGGCCCCTGCGGATAGCGACAACTGGACCGGAGCGATTTTCGCACAGAGCTATCTGATGCGGGCGCATTGGGCACTCAACGTCAAACATGAGGTCCGGCTTCCAGGCGAGACGAGGGCCCATGCGCTCACGCTTTGTCGACTCGACGAGCTGGGAACCCTTGGGTATGACGCCCGGGATATCTTCGACGCCTTCGCCGTCGATAGAACCGCCACCACATGGTCGCCATATCCTGGTTTCTGGAACCACGACGCCGACAAGGTGCGTACGATAGCGCAGAAGCCAAACGCTACGCTTCTCGCGCGAACCGAAGCACTACCCGGTAGACACCTCAAAGATGCGACGGCTGTGTGGTCAAAGGCTGGCAGAATCCTTTTGGTTTCGCGGTTGAGAACCAATACACATCGCGTCATTGCCACCGGGTACCACAAGAAAGTTCTCGGAAACACATGGTGGGGTTTCGAGAGCTCGGCCTTGACTGAATCTCAACGCAAGGGACTTCTCCTCTGGCTTAATTCAACGCTCGGGATCATGTCCTACTATGGACGGCGCGCGATCACCGAGGGAGCTTGGATGCAGATGAAGAAGCCCGCATGGTCATCTATGCCGGTTCTCAATGTTCGAAAGCTATCTGTAGCCAAGCTGACCACGCTTGCCACAGCTTATGATCGCCTATCGAAAAAAGAGCTGGCGCCGATCGCACAGCTCGACGCTGATAAAGTGAGGCAGGAAATTGATGCGGTGATCTGCAAGGTCTTGCGGTTGCCCGATCTTGGGGCGATTCGAGCTTTGCTAGCACGCGAACCAGGACTTTCGGCGCACGATATCGGTCCAAGGGCCGAGGAGGAGGGTGAGGAGGCGCAGGCGGAGGAAGAGGAAATGGTAGTGGGCGATGAATGATGCGCACCGCCGATCTTCATCGGCGACTGTGCTACCTTTTTAATCTGTTCCCCTGAGTGCGGTTACGTTTGCCGACGGGCCTTAGAGGTCCAGTCGGCTTGTGATGCTTGGGGGCAAGTTTCGTAGCTGTACGTGCAGCCTGACGGAAGAGCAAGCGCCAGAGAGCCCGCCGAAATCTGGCAAAGGCAACGGCTACGACCCTGCATATCTCGGTCAGACATCGGCCCCATGCTGCCCTTATCGGCTCCTGGTGCGGCCGCCACCGGGAGCCTCGCGGTGTCGGTCGGGTTCGTCGTCGGGCTCGGCCTCGCGATCCCTGTCGTCGTCGGAATTCAGCAGCCGGTCCATCCGCTCCCGCATCGTCTCGGTCATCTCGATATTGTCATATGCCGTGGGCTGTTGGCTACTCGCGTAAGAGGCATCTTGAGCCTGCTGCCTGGCGCCCTCGTCATCCTGTCGCCGCTTGTGGTCGAAGTCCTCGGTCTTCCTTGTCTCGGCGATCTCGATCTCGGGCGCCACGTCCTCGGGCCGCTGGGGCCGCTCGATCGGTGCCTGCTCGTCCAATGTTTCCTGACGGCGCTCGTGATGCTTCTGCGCCACGGTCGCCTGGCTGGCATAGTCATCCCCGCGCGAATAGCCTTTTTCGAGCAACGCCTCATCCCGCGACTCCCGAGCCTCGCCTGCCTGCCGTTTGCGTTCCGCATCGATATGCTCCGCCTTTTCGATCGCGCTCTTGGCGAGCGCGTCTTCCCATTTTTCGAGCTCGGCCATTTCTTCGCGTGATTCTTTGACATCGCGAGCTTGGCGTTTGCGTTCCTCGTCGATATCTTTCGCTTTCTCGATCGCGCTTTCGGCAAGTGCGTCCTCCCACTTTTCGAGATCGTGCGCCGATGGGACGCTTTGGACGCGATCCAGTTGCGCTTCTTTTGCCTGTTCGATAGTCGGCAGGCTGTCCCGGCCAAGCGGCGCCATAAATTCCCGGAGCTCGGCGGCCTTCATGCCGTCGATGCGGCGCGCCAGGCTATGGACGCCGCCGGCATGGTCCACGATCACAAAATCCCGCCGGTCGCCCTTGGCAAGCACATAGCCACGCTCCTCGAGTGCCGCCCGGAACGCCTCCGGTCCGTCGCTCACCCGAAAGGCGGCGGTCACTTCAAGCTTCACGTCCTTGCCGCTGATGCCGGTGCGCTCCTCCTGACGGAGCTCGGCACGCGAGGGCGTGCGATCGGGCCGCTCCACGCCATCGCGCTCGGCATGAGCGCCTTGCACTCTCGGGTGGCCGAAGCGCCGCTCAAGGTCGCGGGCGACTTCCTCGTGCTTGCGGTAATTGTGGCTGTCGCTCACCGCACGCATGTTCTCAAGATCGATCCGCGACCACACGACGTGAAAATGTTCGCGACCCTGCTTCTCGTGCATGACGACGGCACGCGCATGACCCTCGAGCCCGAGCTTTGCTTCCAAAGCATCGACGGCCTCCATGCACTGCTCGCGCGTCAGACGATAGGGCGGCTCAGGGCTGATGATGCCATGATAGAGCGGCTTTTCGCAGCGCGTGCCCTCGGCATAGGCATCCATCTCGATAAGCGCGCCGATCAAATCCTCGGCGACCGTGCCCTTGATTTCGAGCACGTTGACGCGCTCGTTCTTCTCGGCGTTCTCGAGATAGGGACCGAGAACCTCGGGGCCGGTGCGGGATTTGCCCTTGATGATCATCACGCCCGCCCGAGCGCCACGAGGATCGCGTGGCAGGCCGTCTTCAAACCGCCGAGCGCCTCGGCGTGCGCCACCCCGTCGACGCCGTTGCCGGTATTGGCCGCCCGGGCGAGCTGGTTGAGATTGTTGCCGACACGGCCAAGCTCACCAAGGAGGCGCGCGAGCTCCTGGCGCTCGACGGGCGGCTTCCGCACCTGGCGCGGCGCCGGCGCGCCGAGCACCGCCTGACGCGCATAGCTGCCGGGCGTGAGACCGGCGCGATCGGCCGCCTGGTCGATCGCTGCGCGCTCCTCCGGCGTCAGCCGGATGGTGAGGTGCTTGGTGCGGGCGCGCTTTTCGCTGCCGTGGCTCATGGCAGGACCCGGCGACGAAAAGGGGGATAGGGTGGAAAGGGGGCAAGGCCCTCTTGCCACGCTGGGGTCCCGGGGAGAAAGTCTCCTCCGGGCGCGGGTGCCGAGGGGGCGCACCCCTCCAGGATCCCTGTCGGCGCCAGGGGCGACAAGGCCAGAGGTGTCGGAGCGGGACGGCTCCGACGCGGGAGTTCCACAGAGGGGCAAGGCCCCTCTTGGCCAGGGTGCACGGGGCTGGAAGCCCCTGCCAAGCCGCGCGGCTCGCAAGTGGTTACGACATCGTCGGGACCGCGCAGCGCACTACCGCGCATGGCTTGCCACTTTGCCTAACCTGCCCTTAACCTTAATTTAGCCTTAAAATCGCGCCTGCAAATTATCGTCCCTGCAATCAACTTCTCGGCTCTCAAAAACACGGAAGGCGGGCAGTGACCTTCCCCACCGGCAGAACGCTCGGCTGAGTTCGAGCTTACCCTTCCTCGGTTAAATTGCCGTAAAGTGCCGATGGAAGGAATCTCGGCATGCCGTTGCTGTGCCGCGCCTTTCGTCATTATCTCCTCCTCCTCTCCGTCGCCCATACCGCGCTGCACAAACCGGGGCGCGGCCCGCAAATCACCATGGCTCTATCCACCCGCAACGAGCCGAAGGAGTGACCGGCCGGTCACTCCTTCGGCTGGTAGGGATCGGGGCGTGCACGCGCCTCGAATTCGGCGATCGTCCGATAGTAGGGCGCCATGAAGGGGATGCTCTTCGAGTCCCCAGCCGCCCAGAGCAGTGAAGTGGACCCCATCGCTGGGACCACGCGGAGCGGTTTCTTAATTGGAGTCGCGGCCGTTCCGACCTCCTGAACTGATCAAGCTGCACATGCTTGTTGTTGT
>JBKQRV010000138.1:0-5651 GCA_052143835.1 Alphaproteobacteria bacterium | reverse complement strand
CTCATCACCCGCCATCGCAGCCCCCCTTCACCTCAAGCGCTGCTGCGACGGAATCACTATGCCCATGGTTGCGCAACTCAAATCCTTCAATGTCCCCAAAGATTCACAGGCTCTGAGGAGCGTCGCGTATGCGACGCGTCTCGAAGGATGAGGATTCGGCCAAAATGACCCACTACCAACGCTTGGCGGCAGCGGCCGGACACCCTATATGGCTTCCTCGCGCGAGGAGAACGAGATGAGCGATGCGACGGCCGCCGCGCGGCCCAAGGCAGACGGCCTCGGCCGCTTGCCCGAATGGGACCTGAGCGATCTCTATCCGGCTCCCGACTCGGCCGAGCTCGCCCGCGATCTCGCGGAGAGTGCGGCCGCCGCGGCCGATTTCGCGCAGCGCTATCAGGGCAAGCTCGCCGGCCTCGCGGGTGCCGAGCTCGCGGCTGCCATCGCCGAGTACGAGAGGATCGCGGAGACGCTCGGGCGGCTCGCGAGCTACGCCGAATTGCGCCACGCCGCCCTGATGACGGACCCGACGATCTCGCGCCAGGCCCAGGACATGCGCGAGAAGGTGACGGACATCTCGGCGCGCACGCTCTTCTTCACGCTCGAGCTCAATCGCCTCGAGGACGACCGCCTTGCCAAGCTGCTCGCGACCCCGTCGCTCGAGCGCTATCGGCCGTGGCTCAGGGACGTGCGCGCCTTCCGTCCGCACCAGCTCTCGGACGAGGCGGAGCGCCTCATCCACGAGCGCTCGGTCGCGGGGCGCCAGGCGTGGATACGACTCTTCGACGAGACGCTTGCGGCCTTGCGCTTTCCCTTCGGCGGCAAGGAGCTCAGCAACGCCGAGATCCTTCATCTCCTCTCCGACAAGGACGAGGCCAAGCGCCGGGAAGCGGCCAAGTCGCTCGCCAAGGTGCTCGGCGAGAACGTGCGGCTCTTCGCCCTCGTCACCAACACGCTCGCCAAGGACAAGGAGATCGAGGACCGCTGGCGGCGCTTCCCCACCCCGGCCGCGTCACGCCATCTCGCGAACCATCTCGAGGCCGAAGTGGTGGAGGCGCTCGCAAGCGCGGTCGAGGCCGCCTATCCGCGGCTCTCGCACCGCTACTACCGCATCAAGGCGCGCTGGCTCGGCAAGGAGAAGCTCGAATACTGGGACCGCAACGCGCCGTTGCCCGAGGACGACGATCGCGAGATCCCCTGGGCGGAGGCGCAGAAGTGCGTGCTCGGCGCCTACGGCGACTTCTCGCCCGAGCTCGCCGGCGTGGTGCGCCGTTTCTTCGAGCGCCCGTGGATCGATGCGCCGTTGAGGCCCGGCAAGGCGCCCGGCGCCTTCTGCCACCCGACGGTGACGAGTGCCCATCCATACGTGCTCCTCAACTACCAGGGCAAGACGCGCGACGTGATGACGCTCGCGCACGAGCTCGGCCACGGCGCGCACCAGACGCTCGCCGCCGCGCAAGGCTATCTCATGTCGGACACGCCCTTGACGCTGGCCGAGACGGCGAGCGTGTTCGGCGAGATGCTGACCTTCCAGGCGCTCCTGCGCGGCGAGCATGACAAGCGCCGCCGGCGCGTCATGATCGCCGCCAAGGTCGAGGACATGCTCAATACCGTGGTGCGGCAGATCGCCTTCTACGACTTCGAGCGCAAGCTCCACGCCGAGCGCGGCGCGGGCGAGCTCAGCGCCGAGCGCATCGGCGAGATCTGGATGGAGGTTCAGCAGAAGAGCCTGGGCGATGCCTTCCGCTTCGAGGACGAGTACAAGGTCTATTGGAGCTACATCCCCCACTTCATCCACGCCCCCTTCTACGTCTATGCCTACGCCTTCGGGGACTGCCTGGTGAATTCGCTCTACGCCGTCTACGAGCGCGCCGAGCCCGGCTTCCAGGAGCGCTATCTCGCCATGCTGCGCGCGGGCGGCACGCTCCACCACAAGGAGCTCCTCGCACCCTTCGGGCTCGACGCCTCCGACCCGGGCTTCTGGGCCAAGGGACTCGAGCTCATCGAGCGCTTCATCGCCGAGCTCGAGGCGACACTCTGATGGCGCGGAAGAAGGTCGCGCCGCGGACCGAAGGCAGGCCAGGCAAGGGTGAGCAAAGCACCTTCGGCGCCCGCGTCAAGCGCTACGCGCGCGTGGGACGCGCCGTCGGCGGGCTCGCGGTCGAGCTCGCGGGAAAACGCTACCTCGGCTTCTCGCTCGACCGCAGCCGGCACGCGAGCGAGCTCGCGACCGCACTCGGCGGCCTCAAGGGCCCGCTCATGAAGGTGGCCCAGCTGCTCTCGACCATTCCCGACGCGCTGCCGAGCGAATATGCGAGCGAGCTTTCGCGCCTCCAGGCCAACGCGCCCGCCATGGGCTGGCCCTTCGTGCGCCGCCGCATGGCCGCCGAGTTGGGGCCCGACTGGCTGGAGCGCTTCAAGTCCTTCGAGCGCGGGGCGGCGCGGGCGGCCTCGCTCGGCCAAGTGCATCGCGCCGTCTCGCTCGACGGCCGGCCGCTCGCGGCCAAGCTCCAGTACCCCGAGATGGCCTCCGTCGTCGCCGCCGACCTCGCCCAGCTCAAGCTCGTCTTCGCGCTCTACGAGCGCTACGACAAGGCGATCTCGACCAGGCACATCCATGCCGAGATCGCGGAGCGCCTCGGCGAGGAGCTCGACTACGAGCGCGAGGCGCGTCACATGCGGCTCTATCGCGAGATGCTGCGCGCGGAGGCGGGCGTGCACGTGCCCGAAGTGCTGCCTTCACTCTCGACCAAGCGCCTCCTCACCATGACCTGGCTCGAGGGGGCGCCGCTCGTCGACTGCAAGGAGTGGCCGCTCGAGCGGCGCAACAAGGTCGCCTACAACATGTTCCGCGCCTGGTACGTGCCGTTCTATTTCTACGGCGTGATCCACGGCGACCCGCATCTCGGCAACTACACGGTGCGGCCGGACGGCTCGATCAACCTCATGGATTTCGGCTGCATCCGCGTCTTCAAGAGCCCCTTCGTCAAGGGCGTCATCGATCTCTATTGGGCGCTCTCAAGGGACGATCAGGCGCTCGCGGTCCACGCCTACGAGACCTGGGGCTTCACGAACCTGAGCAAAGCGGTGATCGAGACGCTCAACCTGTGGGCGCGCTTCGTCTATGCGCCCCTCATGGAGGACAGAGCGCGGCTCATCGAGGAGACCAACACCGGGAACTACGGTGCCGAGGTCGCGAGCAAGGTGCACCGCGAGCTCCGCCGCCTGGGCGGGGTGACCCCACCCCGCGAGTTCGTGCTCATGGACCGCGCCGCCATCGGGCTCGGTGCGGTCTTCCTCCATCTCGCCGCGCACATCAACTGGTACCGGCTCTTTCACGAGCTCATCAAGGACTTCGACGAGGCGGCACTCGCCAAGCGCCAGGCCGCCGCCCTCAAGCGTCAGGGCCTGCCGGTGCCGTGAGATTTCGCGCGCCCCTCGTGCTGCCCGGTCCTCCTGAAGGGCACGGCAATCGCATTTGAATACCTATGAATGTGATAATCCGTCGTCCCGGCGAAAGCCGGGACCTATTTCAGAGCACGGGCGGCGTTTTTCCTTTCTCCAACAATGGTAATCCTGGTCAATGGATACCGGCTTTCGCCGGTAATGACGGAGCCGACAACCTGCGAAATCACCAAATGCGATAGCCCTGCCTGGAACGGGGTTGCCGCCTCAGCAGCGGATGGTTTTGACCGCACCGGTCTCGGCCGCGTAGGCGAGGATGTGCCGGTCCCGCGTCAAGAGCGGGATGGCGAGCTCGCGGGCGGTCGAGATCAGCATGCGGTCGGCCGGGTCGCCATGAAACGGTTCGGGCAGGAAGCATGAATTGAGCGCCGCCCGCATCGTGAGCCGCACCTCCCTCACGCCGGGCTGAGCGAGAAAGCGCGCAAGGGGGGAAAAGCCTTCATATCACTCTCCGATCAGTTTCAGCTTCTCCTTGCGCGCCGCGGCGGCCAGATCGGCATCGAGAGTCGCGAGCGGAAGGCTCTCGCGACGGGTGAGCTCGAGGTAGCTGGCATCATAGACGCTCAGCCGGTGGCGCCGAGCGAGCGTCAGAACGCCAGCTTCCTCGGGATCGCGGTCAACCGTCACGCCGAGGCGAGAGAGGCTGCGCAGAAAGGCCGACACGTCGGCTTCGGTGAGACGTCCCCGGCGCTCGTTCACAATGAGCGTGTTGCGGATCTCGAACCACCACAGGCTCGGCACCCTCGCCTCGTCGGTGCGGATGCGATCGAGCGCCAGCGCCGCCACGGGATGGTCTTCGTCGTCGAACGCCCAGCACGCGGCGATCGAGGCGTCGAGGACGAACGGCATCAGTACTTGTGTCCCTCGTGCCGCGCCGACAGAAGCTCGTCGAGCGAAATCCGTCCCGTGCCTCGGCGCAGCGCCTTGATGCCGGCAATCGCCTTGTCGATCTCCTCCTGCCGCCGATGCGCCTCAGGCACGATTCGGGCGATGGCGCGGCCGTGGCGCGTGATGACGATGGTCTCGCCGCGCTCGACGTCGTCGAGGAGCCGCGGGAGGTGCGTTTTCGCATCCGATGCCTGAATTTCACGCATGACGATTCCTAATTCGATTGGTCGATTCGACCAGTCGAAATTTATCCTGGCCGGCGCAAGAGGTCAATAGCTTTGGGTTCCCCGAGAGGCAGGGAGAACGCCGCTCGGCCGGAAATTCCGAAAAGGCCAGGCGGCTCCGGAGAGCCGGGCTCGACCTCAGCAGCGGATGGTTTTCACGGCACCGCTCTCGGCCGCGTAGGCGAGGATGTGGCGGTCCCGCGTCAAAAGCGGGATGGCGAGCTCGCGGGCGGTCGAGATCAGCATGCGGTCGGTCGGGTCGCCATGAAACGGCTCGGGCAGGAAGCATGAATCGAGCGCCGCCCGCATCGTGAGCGGCACCTGCCTTACGCCGGGCTGAGCGAGAAAGCGCGCCAGCCATTCGGCCGGCGTGGGCTCAAGCGTCAGGATCCTGCCCTTGGTGACGAGAAGGCCGATCTCCCAGGCCGAGATCGGGGATACGAGCACGCCGCCCTCGAGGCGCGCCGCCTCCACCGCCGCGCGGGCCCTGTACTCGATCGGCTCTCCTTGGCCGATCCAGATGATCGCGTGCGTATCGAGCAGCAGCATGCGGCGTCAGCGATGAAGGATGCCGCGCACTGCGTCCAATTCATCCTCGGCAAGCGTCGGTTGCGTGAGGTCTGCTCCGGGTGCGACGGTCACCGTGCCGCGCAAGGCGCCGTGGAGCGGCTTGAGCTTGAGCTTTGGCGGAACGAGCACGCCCACGGGCTTGCCGTGGCGCGTGACCACGACCTTGCTGAGCTTGCGCTTCTGCAAGGCATCGAAAAGCTTGAGGCAGCGCGCCTTGAACTCGGACACGCTGATGGTGATCTCGTCGTCGCCCATTTTGCCTCTTCCGAAATATGGTCAAACTAATATGACCATTTTCGGGAGAAGCGCAAGCCCTGCGGCGGCCAGTACTGTCTCAGATTAGATTTTTTGACCTAAATCGCGGCGATCTCCCTCTCCTCCTTCTGGTGGAGAGGGTCGGGGTGAGGAGGCGTTTGTGCGTGAGACGCCATCGGCCGAAGAAGCTCGCTGCGCTCGCCCTCCTCACCTTCCCATCGCTTCGCCCGGCGCGCGTAGCGCGCCTCTTAT
>JBKQRV010000137.1:0-34532 GCA_052143835.1 Alphaproteobacteria bacterium | reverse complement strand
TGCAGATGCCCTCGTGCAGGCCGAGACGCGCCGCGAGCCGCAATGCGGCGGCGAGATCGATCCGCGCCTCGCGAATCCGCTCGTCCATGATCGCCTCCGAGAACGTGGCGGCCGCATGTTAGCGGCGGCCGCGGCGACTTTCCAGTCGCTTGGCGCGCCGCCTCAGACGACGAAGAGCAAGAGCGCCAGCGAGACCATGCCCGCCGCAGCGCAATAGTAGGCGAAGGGGTCGAGCGCCTCGAAATCGTGCTTGCCGAAATAGCGCATGAGAAAGGCGATACTTGCATAAGCGGTGATGCCGGCCGCGAGCCCGGCGAGCACGGCGACCGGGCCGAGCCCACCCCCACCTTCGCTCGCGTGCATGAGCTTTGGAACCTCGAGCACGGCGGCGCCGGCAATGATCGGGGTCGCGAGCAGAAAGGAGAAGTGCGCCGCCTCCTTGTGATGGAGGCCGCTCAGGAGGCCGCCCACCATGGTCGCGCCCGAGCGCGAGATGCCGGGAATAAGGGCAAGGGACTGCCAAAGCCCGATCATGAGGGCCTTCTTCGCATCGAGGGTCGCGAGCGCAGCCCCGCCGCTCCGCTTCAGGCGCTCGGCCGCGAAAAGCACGACGCCGTTCGCGACCAGGAAGGCCGCCGCCACGAGCGGCGTGCCGAAGAGCGCGCGCAGCGGCTTCTCCAGCGTGAAGCCGATGACGACCGCCGGGATCGTGCCGACCACGACGAGGGAGAAGAGACGCAAATGGGCGGCGCGCTCGCTCGGATCGCCGATTCCCAGGACCGCGCGCGCGATGTCGATCCAATCGCGCCAGAAATAGAGCAGCAAGGCCGCCGCCGTGCCGGCGTGGAGCACCACGAGGAAAGGAAGAAAATCCCGGCCCCGTTGATCGACCTGCCAGCCGAGGAGTTTCGGCAGGATCACCGCGTGCCCGAGGCTGCTCACGGGAAAGAGCTCAGTGACGCCTTGCAGGATGGCGAAGAGGATCGCTTGCAGCGCCGACACGGGAGCCCTCCGGACCCAGCAACATTGGCCGCCGATCGCGGGAGACCCGCGCGGTGCCCCGCTTGTAAAGAGCAAACCCGGCGATGGCAAGCCGCTGCACGGTGAGGTGTCTCCTCAAAGCACGCTTAAGCCGTTGACCCCGCGCGAGAACTCATGGGCCGAATTTGGCCACAAAATAATCGCATCGATGTCGCACCAGACTGCGCGGCCGGCGCTTAGAGTCGGGCTCAGAGTCGGCCCATGCGAGGAGGCCCTCTCCTCGCATCCGCGGCCCTGATGCCGAAGCGCAAGGAGGTCGCCATGTCGAGCCGCAAAGCCATGCTGCACGATGACGCCGGTAGAACCGATCGCTGGGTTCGCCACGGCGACGCGTTATGGGACGCGTACTGGATTTTATATGGCGTGGTCGGTTGGGCGATCGCCTATCTGCTTTTTCTGTCGAGTTCGAGCACCTTTCGGCTGGGGCTGTAGCTCCTCGTGCTTGTTTTTTGTGCGTTGAGCGCGGCATGCCTGCTGCCCGTGGCTCGGTTGCGCTTGGCATCTCTCGCCGCCCGATATTCCTGGGCGATCGCCCAAATCGGAACGCTATCCGCCGCGAAACCGCGTGTGCGACGGCGGCGGCCGGCACCGGACGCCTGCTCAAAAGGATCGCTAAATAACGGAGTTTGTATATTGGCCGCCGGCGGTATGAATACTCAGTTTACTCAAAATGAGCATGAGCCTCAGCTCTCAGAGCCTTATCCAAGAAAAGTCTTGCCCATTGGCGACTTCGGTATCACCTTCAACGAGGGCAGCGGCAGGGGGCCGTATACCTGACATCAGGACGAGGTGCCCATGGCGAAGAAAGTCGAGCCCCGCGAGCAACGGCTTCAGCTCATGCTCGACCAGGAGGAGCTCCACGCCATCGACGATTGGCGCTTCCGCATGAGGATGCCGAGCCGCTCGGCGGCCGTCCGCGAGCTCATCCGACGCGGGCTCCTGGTGGAGGCGGACCAAGTGGAGACGCTCGGCAAGCACTCCCGCGACTTCGGCATCACCAAGCCGGGCGGCGGCCGCAGGCGGGGACCGAGCGGCGAAGGGCACTGAGACGCCGATCGATGCGGCGCACGCCCGCTACCTCGAGCTAGCCCTGCACAGCATAGCCGCCGTCGACCGGGATCGCGGTGCCGGTGATGAAATCCGAGGCGGGGCTCGCAAGAAAGACCGCAATGCCGGCGAGGTCCTCGGGCGCACCCCAGCGGCCCGCAGGCGTGCGCGCGAGCACGCGCTCGTGGAGGCCCGCCACCTCCTTCCGCGCCCGGCGGGTGAGATCCGTGTCGATCCAGCCCGGCAGCACGGCATTGACCTGGATGTTGTCCTTGGCCCAGGCGGTCGCCAGCGCCTTCGTCAGTTGGACCACGCCGCCCTTGCTCGCCGCATAAGGGGTCGCGAAGGAGGCGGCAAAGATCGACATCATCGAGCCGATGTTGATGACCTTACCGCGGCCGGCGCGCAGCATCGCCGGATAGGCCGCCTGGCAGCAGTAGAAAATGCTGGAAAGGTTGGTCTCGAGCACGGTGTGCCATTCCTCGAGCGTGTATTCCTCGGGGGCCCTCCTGATATTGGTGCCGGCGTTGTTGACGAGAATATCGAGCGCGCCGAACTGCGCGGCCGTCTTTTCGACGAGCGCTTGGCACGCCTTGCGATCGGTGACGTCGAGCTCGAAGCTCGCGGCCTTGGCACCGAGGCCCTCCAAGGCCTTGACCGCGGCGGCGTTCTTCATCTTGTTCCGGCCCGCCACCATGACCGCGGCACCCGCCCCGGCGAGGCCCTGCGCCATGCCGAGCCCGATGCCGCCATTGCCACCCGTGACGATCGCCACGCGCCCCTTGAGATCGAAAGCCTTCATGATGCCGCCCTCCTCCCGTCTTCGCTGCGCGGACGCCCAGCCCTGCGGTCCTTCCCTAAATTTCCTCAGAGGACGTTGGCGACGCGCTTGAGCGCCTCCTCCGTCGCCTCGAGATCGCTGACGAGCGCCAGTCGGATGTAACCGGCGCTCGCATTCGTGCCGTCCGGCTCCGGCCGCGTGAGATAGGCCCCCGGCAGCGTCTTGACCCCCGCCTCGCCCCACAGGCGCTTGGTCGCCGCCTCGCCGCCGCCCACGTCGAGCCAAAGATAGAAGCCGCCACGGGGCCGGTAGAAGGCGAAGCGGCCGTCGAGCACGCGCTCGGCGATGTCGAACTTCGCGCGGTAGGCGGCGCGCGTTTCGAGGACATGCGTCTCCTCGCGCCACAACGCCGTGGCCGCTTCGAGGGTCGCTGTAGGAGTCGCGGCACAGCTGTAGGTGCGCAGGCGGTGGAACAGCGCCATCGTGCGCGGCGATCCGACCGCAAAGCCCGAGCGCAGGCCGGGCGCGCTCGAGCGCTTGGAGAGCGTGTGGAAGACGAGCAGATTGTCGAGCGAGCCGCCAAGCGCCGCCGCCGCCTCGAGCGCACCCGTGGGCGGCGCGTCGGTCGTGTAGATCTCCGCGTAGCACTCGTCCATCACCAGGAGAAAATCATACTCGCGGGCGAGCTTGATCGCTCTCTTGAGATAATCGAGGTCCGCCACCGCACCCTGGGGATTGGCCGGCGAGCACAGATACATGAGCTGGGCGCGGGCGAGCGCTTCCGGACGGAGTGCATCGAGTGCTGGAAGAAAGCCGCTCTCGCGCGTCGCCGCCATGAAGACGGGCTCCGCGCCTGCGAGCACGGCGGCGCCGACATAGACTTGGTAGAAGGGGTTGGGCATGAAGGCGAGCGGTTGCGCGCCGGCGTCCTGCCGAGGCGTCACCGCGAGCGTCGCCGCCATGTAAAGCCCCTCTCGCGTGCCGGCGCACGGTGAGATCATGGTCTCCGGCTCGATCATCCCCGGCGGCAGGCGATAGCGCCTCTGCAGCCAGTCGGCGCAGGCCCGGCGGAACTCGGGCGTGCCGTTGAGCGGCGGATAGCGGTTCCAGGTGTCGGAGCATGCATCGATGATCCCGCGGATGAACCGAGGCGGCTGATGCTGCGGCTCGCCCACCGAGAGATCGATCGGCAGCACGTTCGTCCGCGGGTTGATGCCGGCAATCAGATCGGCGAGACGCCGAAACGGCGACTCCCGCAACGAGTCGAGACGGCAATTGAGCATCGCAAAGGACCCGGCTGAGCGCCCGCCGTTGATGGGGCCGCGGCCGAGGAGCGGCGGCCGCGTCGCGCGCTACTTTGAGCGGCCTATGTCGACACTGTCAAATTCTTTCATCGGTCCCGAGCGCGGGACCGCCGGCATCTCCACGAAAGTCGGTGCGGGCCTCCGCCAGCAGGCTGCGGAAAACGAGCTCGAACCACCTCATGGTTCGAGACGCGCGGCCTTCGGCCGCGCTCCTCACCATGAGGAAGTTTGAATTTCAAAGCGTTGCCCTCACCCTGAGGAGCCGCCGAAGGCGGCGTCTCGAAGGGCGAGGGCTTTTTCCGCGCCGAACTAGGAGCGCTTGGCGAAGGAGTACCACTGGTGCGCGCCGTCGAGGCTCGTCCAATAGAAGTCGAGATAATCGCCCTCCACGGTGGCATGTCCGCCGTTCCACGCCGCAAGCGCGCCATCGAAGACGAGCTCGCTGCCATAGAACTTGTAATGGCCGCGGGAGAGGCCGTTGTAGACGTACGTCCCGTCGGCGCGCATGTCGAGGGTGCCGGCGACCCCGTTCGTCCCGCGCCACGTGCCGACGAGGGCGCGCATGGCCTGGATCGGGGACGCGGCCGCAGGCGGCACTGCCGCCCGGGCCGGCCCGCTCGCAATCGGGCTCGCCTGCCGTGGCGGCGCTTCCGCCAAATTGCCGCGCGCGACCGTGAAGCGCCCGACCGCGAGGACGAAGCCCCGCGACTCTTCCGGAACGATGAGGAACTCATAGCGGCCCGGCTGAAGCCGGTCGGCGGCGATACTCGCGGCGTAGCGTCCGTCGTCGAGCGTCTGCCCGCTCTCCCGGATCACGGCGCGGCGGCTCAAGGCGTCATCGACGCGGAGGATCATGGCCTTTCCGCGATAGGCCCTGAACGTGCCCGCGATCTCGAGCGTCGTGACGGTGCGCTGAGGATTCTGGCGCGGCGCGCACGTCAATGCCGGGCAATGCACGTCGCTGAGCGTGGTGCGCGAGAGCGGCGCGGGGCGCTGCGGCTCGGCACCGCATCCTGAAATGAACGCAAGGCAGAACAGGATGAGCGCAAGGCGCGACATTAGATGATCTACATCTATGGACAACGCCCGCATACTCTACAATAGGATGTGGATTCGGACAAGAGCGCGCGGCATCGCAATTCTTGCCGACAGGCGCTGCCTTCGCCGTGGCCCGAGACGGCGCCGCTGATCTCGGTCGTGCGGACGACGCTGCACGCGAAAGCAAGCACGAGATGAGGCGACGGCGCCTCGCGGCGAGATTTTCATTGCTCGAGATTCGCGTACTCTCTATTGAAGCGGCGAGCGCTCAGGCGCCCCGCGTAGAGCCGCGCAGAAGACCCGACAGCCGCAGGGAATGAGGACGATGGCGAGACCCAATCGACCCTCGGGCCGGATGAACGGCGGCCGCGCATTGGCGGAGATGCTGGCACTTGCCGGAGCCGGGCCCATGTTCGGCATGGCCGGGTTCCAACTCCTCCCCTTCTACGATGCCATCGCGCAGCTCGGGCTGCGGCATTTTCTCATCAACGACGAACGCATGGGCGCCTTTTCGGCGGATGCCTACGCGCGCGTCACCAACCGCCCCGGCATCTGCGATGCGACGCTCGGACCCGGCGCCACCAACCTGGCGACCGCGCTCGCGGAGTCCTTGAATGCGGGAATACCCTTGATCGCGATCACGGGCGACGCCAACCGCGGCCACGCCAACAAGAACATGACGCAGGAATGCCGGCAGACGGAGATGCTGCGGCCGGCGGCGAAGGAGCTGATCCGCGTCGAGCTCACGAGCCGAATCCCCGAGCTCGTGCGCCGCGCCTTCGCGGTTGCCACCTCGGGCCGCCCCGGTCCCGTCGTTCTCGACGTCCCCGAGGATGTCGCCCACGGCGAGCATGAGTTCGGCACGGCGGACTTCTACCTCGACGCGGAAACCACGGCCGCACCCGCGCATCGCACGCGTCCGTCAGGAGCCGATGTCGAGCGCGCGGCGAAGCTGCTCGCCGCCGCCAACCGCCCCCTGCTGCTCGTGGGCGGCGGCGTGCATCTCTCGCTCGCCGGTGCGGCCCTGCTCGAGCTCGCGGAGGCGATCGGCATCCCCGTCGCCCACACGATGAGCGGCAAGGGCGCCATCGCCTGCACGCACCCGCTTTCCGCGGGGCTCTTCGGCCGCTACTCCCGCATCGCCAACGATTTGATTGCGGGTGCGGATTGCCTGCTGGTGGTCGGCTGCAAGCTCGGCGAGATCGCAACCAAGCGTTATGCGTTGCTGCCGGATGCGGTCCCGATCATTCATCTCGACATCCTGGCCGAGGAGTTCGGGCGCTCTCAGCCGGCGAGCGTGGCGCTCTGGGGCGACGCGCGCGAGGGCTTGCGCGACCTCCATGACGCGCTCAAGTCGGACTCGAGGCGCCTCAAGGCCCTGCACGCGGACTATGTGGGCGAGCTCGCGCCTCGCAGGGCGGCGTGGCAGAGCGAGGCAGCACCCCGGCTCGCCTCGGCGGAACGGCCGATCAACATGGCGCGGCTGGTGGCGGAGCTCAACAAGGCGATGCCGGCGGAGAGCATCCTCGTGGCCGACGGCGGCTTTGCCGCCCATTGGACCAGCCTGCTTTACGACACGAAGTCGCCCGGACGGCGCTACATCGCGGACCGCGGCCTCGCCTCCATCGGCTACGGGCTCCCCGGCGGCATCGGCGCGGCACTTGCCGCCCCGGAGGTGCCGGTCGTGGCCGTGAGCGGCGACGGCGGCTTCAACATGGCGCTCGGCGAGCTCGAGACCGCGCGCCGCACGGGCGCCAACCTGACGACCGTCGTGGTCAACAATGCGGCCTCGGGCTACGTCAAGGCGCTCCAGCATGCGATGTACCGAGAGCGCTACCAGTCGAGCGACCTGGTCGAGATGGATTACGCCCGTATAGCCGAGGCCATGGGATGCCGCGGCATAAGGGTCGAGGACCCTGCCGAGCTCGGCGGCGCCCTTCGCCGAGGCCTCGTCGAGCGAAGCCGTCCGACCGTGATCGACGTCATCGTGACGCGCGATCCCGCACGCATGCTGCCGGCCGTGGACAGCCGTGCGGTCCAGGTCAAGAAGGGCGACCGTATCGCGTAGCCGGGCCGCCGCGGCTGCTGAGTCCTGCGTAATCGCCCTAATTCCCTCTCGTGCAAGCGGGAGAGGGCCGGTTGAGCCAGCGCTAGAGATAGTTCGCGCGGATATCGACGGTCGATTCGACGCCGATGCGCTCGAAGCTTTCGCCGAGCCAGGCGTCGGCGCGCTCGCGCCCGACTTCCATGAGTCCCGTGAGATGCCCCCAGTCGGCGTTGAGCTTGCTGGCGTAGCCGAGCTCGTCGATCGCCTCGCCGGGCACGATGCCGTGGATCAGCATTTTCTTCATGTCGTTGTCGCGGAACTTGCCCTCCTCGATGAGGCGGCTGACGAAAGCGACCGCGCGCATCTCGCGCATGAGCGAGGAGTTGAAGCTGATCTCGTTGATGCGGTTGAGAATTTCGGCGGCAGTCTTGGGCAGGGCGCGGCGCTCGATGGGATTGATGTGGATGATCACGACGTCGCGGCTTTCGCAATGATAGATGAGCGGATAGATGGCCGGATTGCCCATGTAGCCGCCGTCCCAATAATGCTCACCTCCGATCTCGACGGCCTGGAAGAAGAGCGGCAGGCAGGCCGACGCGAGCACCTCGTCCGCTCCGATCTCCTCATTGGTGAAGACGCGGATCTTGCCCGTGCGCACGTTGGTCGCGGAGAGGAACAGTTTGACCGGGCAGCTGCCTTCCGCGAGTGCCGCGAAATCGACCGTGGCGGCGAGCACGTCGCGCACCGGATTGTAATTGAGCGGATTGAGCTGGTAGGGCGAGAAGAGCCGCGTCAGGAGGTCGAAGAACACGAAAGGCGGCGAGGCCTCGAGCGCGCGGTTGCCCGTCAGCCGGTCGAAGGGCGTGGGCTGAAGCGGGCTGAAAGCCGCGGCTTGCGCGACGGCGCGCCAAAAATCGGCGAGCGCCTTCTTCGCACCGGCGCGGCCGTCGGCAGAAAGGCCGCTCGCGAGCACGACCGCGTTCATGGCGCCGGCGCTGGTGGCTGAGATGCCGTCGATGGCGATGCGCTCGTCCTCGAGCAGGCGATCGAGCACGCCCCAGCCGAAAGCGCCGTGGGCGCCGCCGCCTTGGAGCGCGAGGTTAATCCATTTGAGACCGCCTGGGCCTGCCCCCCAGCAGGCCTCTTTCGCATCGCGTCCGCTGCCGGGCCGCCGCGCCGCTGCGGCCGACGGCGGTCCGCCTCGTCGTCCCGCTTTTGCCGGCCTGTCCATTATGCTACTCTTTATTTTATGCTGTCGCGGACGGACGTGGCGGCGATAATAGCAACAGGCGCCTCGCGAGGAAAGCCCGGGCCGGTACCGCCGGATTGCCGGCGGAGTGGCGGCGCGCGCGGTGGAAGGAGGGCGCGGGATCGTGTTAAGACCCAGGCCGAAAAGCCGAAGATTGTGGCCGTAAGGCGGCCCATGCGCACGGCAATCGGAAATGCGCGCCGCGCACCGATCGACACTCTTCCGCGTGCGGCAGAACCGTGTCGTCATCGTCAACCGCCGCGGCGAGTTCTCGCGGGCCAAGACCGGCAACCTCAACCAGATCCGCCAAGCGATCGGTTCCGGCGCCATGAAGTGCGAGTACAACGCCGAGCCCGTGCGCATCGAGGCCGGCCGCACTCTGTGCTATCATGGCCCCGGCTCCAGGCGTGCGGCTATGCCTGTTGAAGGCGTTTAGACCGTATCATCGGTCTCAATCTGAGCCTGGTTCTACGAGAGCTCGTCATGAACCCGGCGATCGGAGCCGCGGTCAACACACGCCCCGTCCGTCTGAGGCGGTGTGACGGCTGTCATTTCCCGTCACGCCGGCCTCGTTAGGGTTATAGTTCGCCCGTCAAGGGGACGGTTGGGAGAGGCTTGATGCGGTCCCGCGATGGGCATGCCACGACGCTTCTGGAAGAGTCACCGCGCCCATGGAAGATCTGGCTGCGCTCCTCGGCAAGTCTGGTCACACTCTTCGCGGCGCTGCTCTTCGCCGCGCGCGTGCCACCCTTCAGCCTGCTCGAGACTTGGCTCGGCGACATTCGTCTGGCGCTTCTGGCACCCCCAGCGCCCCCCCATCCGAAGATTGCCGTGGTCGAGTTCAACGAGGGGACGGCGGCCAAGATCGGCCGCCGCTCGCCGATCGACCGCGGCCTGCTCGCCAAGCTCGTCGACACCGTGGCCTCCGCCGAGCCGGCGGCGATCGGCATCGACGTGCTCTTCGACGAGCCGAGCGAGCCCGAGAAGGACGCAGCCCTCTTGGCAGCGCTCCACCGCGTGCGCGTGCCGGTGGTGCTGGGTTGGATCGACGCGGTCAATGCGCCGGGCGCCATCGAGCACTGGCAGGAGACGTATCTCGAAAACTTCATCAAGCGGATCGACAATCCTCTCGTCGTGCCCGGCTTGAGCGTGATGCGCGAGGATCGCGACGGGGTGGTGCGGCAGCTCGTCCTGCGCGCGCCGGCGGGCACGGTCCGGGAGACCTTCGATCTCCTCCTCAGCAAGAGCGCCGGGGGCAAGGCGCCCCCCGGCCTCACGCTGCCGCTCGCCTATTACGGCCATCCCTTCAAGGATCAGCAGCCCTTCACCCGCTTCCCCGCGCACCTGCTCTTTCCCGACGTGCCGCAGATTTGGCGGGTGCAAAGCCAAGCGCTTGCCCATCGCGTCGTGCTCATCGGCGCCAATCTTCTCAATGTCGATCTCCACCGCACGCCCTTTGCCAGCGATCCGCTGACCGGCCAATCTGGCACGCCGGGGGTCTATCTTCAGGCGCAAGGCCTAGCCCAGCTTCTCGACGGACGCCAGGTCGAGGCCGTGCCTTCGTGGGCCGCGGCTTTGCTCATTGCCGGCCTGGCCGCCTTCGGCTTCCTCATCGGCCGCCGAGAGATGGCGTGGTCGCTGCGCGTGACCGTCGGGTTCGCCACGATCATGCTGCTCTTGGTCGCGGCCGGGACGATCTTTCACTACGGCGGCGCCACCGCGCCGGTGGTGACGCCGGGGCCGATTTTCCCGCTCGTGACGCCGGCCGCCGGCTTCCTCATCGCCATGACGATCGGCATTGCCCACGCGCGCCAGCTCCACGCCGCGGAGCGGCGCTTCGTCCGTTCGGTCCTGACCCGCTACGTGCCCTCGGAGGTCGTCGATCACCTGCTCTTCCACCCCGAGGACATGAAGCTCGGCGGCGAGCGGCGCATGATGAGCTTCGTCTATACCGACATCTCCGGCTTCACCACGCTGTGCGAGAGCGCGGATCCCAAGGCCCTGGTGCCGGCGCTCAATCGCTATCTCAGCGGCATGACGAGCATCATCTATGATCACAAGGGCACCGTCGCCGGCTTCATCGGCGATGCGATCCTCGCCTTCTGGGGGGCGCCGCTCGACGATCCCGCGCAGGCGGAGCACGCGCTCCGCTCGGCACTCGCGATGAACCGCTTCGCCAAGGAAGAGCGCCGGAAGGCGGCGGCGGAAGGGCTCGATTTCGGGCGCACTCGAATCGGCGTCCACCGCGGCCTCGCCACGGTCGGCAATTTCGGCGGCGCCGCCCGGCTCGAATACATGGCGCACGGCGACGCGGTGAATACCGTGGCGCGGCTCGAGGGGGCGAACAAGTATTTCCATACCGATATCGCGGCGAGCGAGGCGGTGGTGGCCGAGGCGGGCGACATTCCCTCGCGGCCGGTCGGCGACGTGGTGCTGCGCGGCAAAGCGCACGGCGTCGCGGTCTTCTCGCCTGCCGACGACGACTCTCCGGGCCTTGCCGACTATCGCGCGGCCTTCGAGCTGCTGCGGCAAGGCTCCCCTCAAGCCCTGGGCGCCTTCGAGGCGCTCCACCGACGCCAGCCGGAGGACCCGCTCGCGGCGTTCCATCTGGAACGCCTGCGGCGGGGGGAGACTGGCATCACAATCGTGTTGGAGGACAAATGATGCGCTGGTCACGATTTGCGCTCGTGCTCGCCGCACTCCTGCTCTCGGCCGTGCCGGCGAGCGCGGCGAAACTCCTCGTGCTCGAGAGCTCGCCCGACACCGGGCTGCAGAAGGGCGACACCGTGGATGGCAGCCAAAGGCTCGCGGTCAGGGCCGACAACTACGTCGTGCTGATGGACGAGAGCGGCCAGGTGGTCACCGTGAGGGGGCCCTATAACGGCATCCCGGGCGGCGAAGAGCGGGCGGACGGCCCCAGCCTGCTCACGCGGATGGCCGCCATCGTCACGACCGAGGGCTCGAGCGGAATGACCACCCTCGGCTTGACGCGGGGCTTGGGCGCCGCCCCCAAAATGCCCACGGTCTGGTCGATCAACGTCGCCCTCTCGGGGACGAAGTGCATCAAGCCCGCGGCCGAGCTCGGGCTTTGGCGGCCCCCGCCAATGCAGACCGTGTCGATCACCATCACGCACAAGGGCACCAAGGAGCACAGCAGCTTCGAGTGGCCCGCGGACAAGATCGTCATGCCCTGGCCGAAGCGCGTCAACGTCGCGGACGGCGCCGGCTATGTCGTCACCTTCGCCCCGCCGGAAATGACGCGCGAGCTGACCCTGCGCATCATGCCCGCAAGAGTCGTGACGGATGCCGAAGTGCTGAGCTGGATGGCAACGGTCGGCTGCACCGTGCAAGCCAAGGCGCTGATCGAAGAATTGTCGAACCAGCGCGTGGTGGACGGCGCCACGGCGTCCGGCGAAAAGCTGTTCAAGTAGGCCCTGGCGGCGGTCGGGCGCGCCGTGTCACGAAGCCGGCGGCGCGCCCTCGTGGCGCAAGGAGGCGCGGGATCGCGTTGACACCCAGGCCGAAAAGCTGAAGATTGTGACCGTACGGGGGCCCATGCGCACGGCAGTCCGCAATGCGCGCCGATCGACACGCTTCGGCGCGCGGGCGACGGGATGGCAATGAGCGAGAGCTACGAAGTCGTCATCGTGGGCTCCGGTCCCGCCGGCATCAGCGCCGCCGGACGCGCCGCCGAATGCAAGGTCTCGCATCTTCTCCTCGAGCGCGCTCCGCATTTCGCCGACACCATCCAGAAGTACCAGAAGGGCAAGTACGTCATGGCGACGCCGGCGCCCCTGCCGCTCAGGAGCGCGCTCGCCTTCGCTGCGGGCTCGCGCGAGAACATCCTCGACACTTGGCGCGCTGGGCTCGAGGCGACGGGCGCCAACATCCGCTTCAACAGCGAGGTCGTGCGCCTCTCGGGCGCGCGCGGTGCCTTCGAGGTCAAGCTTGCGGACGGTACCGCGATCACGGCCGCGAACGTCGTATTGGCGATCGGGCTCCAGGGCAACCTCAACAAGTTGACCGTGCCGGGGGCGGAGCTGCCGCTTGTGCAGTATCAGCTCGACGATCCCGGCGAATACAAGGACGAATCCATCGTGGTCATCGGCGCGGGCGACGCCGCGATCGAGAACGCGATCGCGCTCGCGCGGCAGAACCGCGTCGTCATCGTCAACCGACGCGGCGAGTTCTCGCGGGCCAAGACCGGCAACCTCAACCAGATCCGCCAGGCGATCGAATCCGGCGCCTTGAAGTGCGAGTACAACGCCGAGCCCGTGCGCATCGAGGCCGGCCGCATCGCGCTCAAGGGGCCCACCGCGGAGGGTACGATCGCGTGCGACCGCATCATCGCGCGGCTCGGCGCCAATCCGCCGCGCAAGTTCGTGGAATCCTGCGGCGTCAAGTTCCGCAGCAGCGACACGAAGTCGTTCCCAGAGGTCAGCAACACCTACGAATCGAACGTGCCGGGCCTCTACATCATCGGTGCGCTGGCCGGCTACCCGCTGATCAAACATTGCATGAACCAAGGATACGAGGTCATCGAGTACATCCGCGGCGAGAGCATCCTGCCCGCGGACGAGCCCTTGCTGCAGGAGAAGTTCGCGACCATTCCCGGCCGGCCCGCCGTGAACGAGGTGCTCGACCGCATCGTGGCCTCCGTGCCGCTCTTCGCCGGGCTTACGCGGCTCCAGCTGCGCGAGTTCCTCCTCGGCAGCGAGGTTCTGGTCAAAGCGCCGGGCGCGCCCGTGTTCCTGCGCAACGACTACGGCGACACGCTCTTCGCGATCCTCGAGGGTACGGTCGCGGTCGAGATCGATGCCGCCGACCCGAGCCGGACCGTGTCGCTCGGCAAGGGCGACTTCTTCGGCGAGATCGGGCTCATCTCGGGGCGCCGGCGCTCCGCCACGGTCCGTGCCGCGACCGAGTGCACGCTCATCGAGGTGCCGCGCTTTGCCGCCATCAAGCTGATCAACACGATCCCCGCGACCAAACGCCTGATGGACGAGACCGTGCTTGTCCGCCAGCTGCGCGCCTATCTGGAGCAGGGCCTTTCCGACGAGGATCTGCACGATTTGGCCTCCACCGCGGAGATCGTCTCCTTCAACGTCGGCGAAAGCCTCATCGAGGAGGGTGCCGTCGGCGACGACAGCGTCTACGTCATCCGCACCGGCTCGGTCAAAGCGTCGCGCAAGATCGGCGGCCGCGAAATCGTGCTCAACTACGTCCCGGCGGGGCACATGGTCGGTGAGATGGCGCTCTTGCGCCGAGCGCCGCGCTCGGCCACCGTGACCGCCGCGATCAAGAGCGAGGCGATCAAGCTCGACGGCGGCGCGGTGCGGCGCGTGCTCGAGCACAATCCGGAGGTGAAAGCCAGGTTCGAGGAGCAGGCGCGGCGCTATCTCCTCGGTGACCTGCGCCACGAGGCGGAGATCGATCACAGCAACATCTTCGAATTCTTCCTCGCCCAGGGCGGCGGCGAGGCGACCGACATGCTGCTCATCGACGAGGCGCTCTGCGTACGCTGCGACAATTGCGAAAAGGCCTGCGCCGAGACCCATGACGGCATCTCGCGCCTCGACCGCGAGGCGGGCCCGACCTTCGGCTCGCTCCATATCCCCACCTCGTGCCGCCACTGCGAGCATCCGCACTGCATGACCGACTGCCCGCCCGATGCCATCCACAGGGCGCCCGGCGGCGAAGTGTGGATCGACGACAGCTGCATCGGCTGCGGCAATTGCCAGGTGAACTGCCCCTACGGCGTGATCCAGATCGCAGCACTGCCGCCGCCGAAGCCGGGGCTCCTGCAGTGGCTCCTCTTGGGCCGCGGCCCGGGCCCCGGCGAGGACAAGAGTCCGCATAAGAGCCACGAGGGCAAGAGCAAGGCGCCAAAGCTTGCCGTCAAGTGCGACATGTGCCGCGATATCAAGGGCGGGCCCGCCTGCGTGCGCGCCTGTCCCACGGGGGCGGCCGTGCGGCGCGGCCCCGAGGAGACCATGATGCTCGGCCGGGGGGCGCAATGAGCCTCCACGAATCCTTCCTCGTCTACCGCAACCTACTCTATCCCAAGATCGCCACGGCGATGACCGGGGCGGCACTCCTTTGGTACGCCGTCGACTCGCCGCGCGGCGTGCCGAGCGGCAGCACCTGGCTCGGCTATACGCTCGGCACGGTGGCAGCACTTCTCGTCGTCTGGCTGATGTGGTTCGGCGTGCGCAAGCGCCGCTACGGCCCCGGCGAATGGCGGCTCGAGGCCTGGCTTTCCGGCCACGTTTACTTCGGCCTGGCGCTCGTCGTCATCGCCACCCTGCACACCGGCTTCCGCTTCCATTGGAACATCCACACGCTGGCCTATGCCCTCATGATGATGGTGATCGGGAGCGGCCTCTTCGGCATCTACGTCTATGCGCGCTATCCCCGGCTCATGACCGACAACCGCCGCGGCGAGACCTTGCGCAGCATGCTCATCAAGCTCGCCGACATCGACCGTGAATCGCGCGCGGCGTGCCTCAACCTGCCGGACGATTTCGCCGCCGCGGTGCGGATCAGCCACGAGGAGACGCGCATCGGCGGCTCGCTGCGCCGGCAGTTGAGCGGTGTCGATCGCAACTGCGGCACGACGCGGGCGCTGGCGCGGATCGAAGAGCTCGCGGCCTCCGTGCCCGCCAAGCTCGACGTGCCGGTCATGCGCCTGCGCCGCGAGCTCCAGCGCAAGCAGGCGCTGGTTGCGCAGGTCCGGCGCGACCTCCGCTACAAGGCGCTGATGGAGATCTGGCTCTACGTCCATGTGCCGCTCTCCTTCGCGCTGCTCGCTGCCCTCACCGCCCATATCGTCTCTGTCTTCTTTTATTTCTGAGATCCTCGAAGGTCGCCCTCCGTGCGTTGGCTCGTGAGATTCATAACCCGGCGCCCCGGCGGCGCGATCTCCCATTCCGACCAGTCCGTCGAGACGGCGATCCTGCGCTTCGGGCGCGGCACCGCGAACGAGGTCTATCTTCCCGACATCCGCGTCGCCTTCGGTCACGCGCGGCTGGGGCTGCTCGACGGCACCTTCGTCGTCGCCGCGAGCGGCGGGAACCTGATGACGGTCGCCGGCATTCCGGTCGCCCGCGCCGTCGTCCAGCTGGGTGACGAGATCGGCATCGGTCCCTACCGCGTGAGCCTGCTCGAGCCCGAGGGCGATCACGACCTCCTCGTCGAGGTCGAGCTCGTCAACCCGCTCGAGGAGGGCTCGAGCCAGGGAGCGGCGATCACCCGCCTCCAGCTTGCGGCCCTCTTGCCGAGCAAGCGCCGCTGGTCCTGGGTGTTCTTTCTCGGCATGATCGCCGTCACGCTTGCCCTGCCGGTGGCGGCGTTCTACTCGAAGAGCGTCCGCAGCCTGCTGACCGCCGGCTCGCTGCAGCCGGATCGCATGCTATTGAGCGGAACGATCTCGGCGCCGCACAAGAATCTGGTTGGCAATTGCCAGGCCTGCCACAGGGAGGCCTTCGCCAAGGTCGCCGATAGCTCTTGCGTCGCCTGCCATAAGACGGTCCATCACCATGTCCCTCCGCAACAGCTGCGCTTGGCGGAGCTGCAGCTCGTGCGCTGCGGGGTCTGCCACCAGGAGCACCGCGGCGAGCAGCCGATCGTGCGGCATGACCAGGCTTTCTGCACCGACTGCCACGCCGATCTCAAGCGCAAGGACAAAGAGACCACGCTCGAGGACGTCTCCGACTTCGCCACCAACCATCCCGAGTTCCGTCCCACGGTCGTGGTCGACCCGGCAAAGCCGCAGCGCGAGCGCCTGTCGCTCGCCGCGAGCACGCCACTCGTGGAGCACTCCGGGCTCAAGTTCAATCACCAGAAGCACCTTGATCCCAAGGGCGTGCGCGACCCCAGGAGGGGCACCGTGGTGCTCACCTGCACCGACTGCCACAAGCTCGAGCCGGGCGGCAAATTCATGCGGCCGACCCGCATGGAGACCGACTGCGAACAATGCCATCGCCTGCAGTTCGACCTGACCGCCCCCGAGCGCCAGCTGCCCCACGGCAAACCGGCCGAGGTCATCCGCATCGTCGCCGACTTCTATGCCGCGCGGTCGCTGAGCCGCGGCGTGATACCCGCCACGCTCGGCGGGCTGCCAGGCGAGCCGCTCGCCGAGGCGGACCGCGTGGAGGCGCGCGAGTGGGCCGACGAGCAGACCAAGATCACGCTGCGCAAGATCGTCTTCGGCGGCGGCATGTGCGGCAACTGCCACACCGTGGTCCCGCCGGAAGCGAGTGCCAGCGGGAACTGGGAGATCGCACCCGTGCTGCTCACGCGGCGTTGGATGCCCAAGGCGGAGTTCGACCACAGCAAGCATGGCACCTTGCGCTGCCAGGAATGCCACGTGGGCGTTGAGCGCTCGACGACCAGCGAGATCGTGATGATGCCCAAGATCGCCAAATGCCGCGAATGCCACGGCGGCCCGGCGGCGACGGCGGCGGTGCCGTCGCCTTGCCTGCTTTGTCACATCTTTCACCGCGCCAATCTCGAGCTCATGCGACCGACCGAGGCCGCAGCCCCAAAACGGCCCTGACGAGCCGGCCAACTATCGGAAAGAAAGGAAAGAAAGCGCGGCGGGCATCTTGACCTCCGCCACCCTATGCCTTTTAATCGGGGCTGGCGCGCATAGGGGATGCGCGACAATGGGGGGACATGATGGCGCCGGATTCGCGACCTTTTCGTGGCGAGGGGCGGCCAGCGAGGGGAGCCGTCGAGCGCCGCCGTCGAGGGCATACTCTCCGGGCGGCTGTGGCATTTGCGGCGGCGGCGCTCGCCGCCTCGTCGTTCGGGGCGATGCCGGCTCGCGCCCAGCAACTCACCAGTGGCGCCGTAGCCCAAATCATCGCCCAGGCGGTGGGCGAGGCCACGGCGCGCAATCAGCCCGCGACCATCGCGGTGGTGGACCGCGTCGGCAACGTGCTCGGCGTCTTCCGCATGAACGGCGCGCCGCTCGACGTGACGATCACCTCGGGCCGGGGCGTGGTGGGCGGCCTGGAGAACGTGGTAGTGCCGGACACCGCGGCCGCGATCGCCAAGGCAATCACCGGTGCCTACCTCTCCTCCAACGGCAACGCCTTCACCACGCGCACGGCCAATTATATCGTACAGGAGCACTTCGCGCCCGGGACGAAGGACCAGCCCTCCGGGCCGCTCTTCGGCGTGCAGTTCAGCCAGCTGCCCTGCTCCGACCTTTCTTCGCGCTTTCCCGCGAGCGGGATGATCGGGCCGCAGCGCTCGCCGCTCGGGCTTTCGGCGGATCCGGGTGGCATACCGCTCTATTCGGGCGGCGTGCTGGTAGGCGGCATCGGCGTGACCTCGCGCGGCGTCTACAGTGACGACCTCACCGTCTTCGTCACCGAAAGCGATCCCGACGAGCTGATAGCCCTCGCCGGCACCGTCGGCTTCGATGCCCCGGTCGGCATCCGGGCCAACAAGATCACCATCAACGGGCTCTTGCTGCCCTACACCGACCTCGACACCACCGCACTCGCCGCCAATCCGGCGTCGGCACCTTCCTTCGCCGCGATCAACGGCACCGCCGGCGCGCTCGTCAGTGTGAACGGCTACTATACCGCGGGACTCGTCCCCCTCAACGGCACGGTCTACGGCACGCCGGCCTCGGGCATTGCGCCGGACAGCGCGGGCCTCTTCGGCAATGCGCAGGCCTACGTCCTGGTCGATGCCAGCAACGTCAACCGCTTCACGCCCCGCGCCGGCACCGACGGGATGCAGGCGCTCACCGCAGCCGAGGTGCAGCAGCTCCTCGCCCAGGCCCTAGCGGTCGGCCTCCAGGCGCGCTCGCAGATCCGCCAGCCGCTCAACAGCGCCGCGCAGGTATCGAGTTTCGTAGTCGACACCAACGGCGTCGTCCTCGGCTTCGTGCGCGCGCCCGACGCGCCGGTGTTCGGCATCGACGTGGCGCTGCAGAAGGCCCGCACCGCCGCGTTCTTTTCCGGCGCCTCTGCCGGCAACGACCTCACCGCGGCCGGGATGGGCGCATTCGTGGGTGCGGCGCGCAGCTTCGTCGGGCAGGCCATGCTCACCGGCGTCTACGCCTTCACCGACCGGGCCAACGGCAACCTCTCGCGCCCGTACTACCCCGACGGCATCGACGGCACGCCCAACGGACCCTTCAGCAATCCCATCAACCAGTGGAGCATATTCACGGACGGGCTCCAGCTCGATCTCGTCGCCGCCAACATCGTGCAGCACGTCGGCTTCCTCTTCGGCAACAACGCCGATACGGGAGCCGCCTGCACCGGTGTGGCACGGCTGCCCAACGGCATCCAGATTTTTCCCGGCAGCGTGCCGATCTACCGCGGCTCCGTTCTCGTGGGCGGCATCGGCACCTCGGGCGACGGCGTCGACCAGGACGATCTGGTGAGCTTCCTCGGCCTCAACAACGCAGGCGGCGTGCTCAACACCGGCATCGGCAACGCCCCCGTCGGTATCCGTGCCGACAACCTGTCGCCGATGGGTGTGGCACTGCGCTACGTCAACTGTCCGGTGGACCCCTTCCTCGGACAGCCCAACCAAGACGCCTGCTCCGGGAAGTAGGGCCGCCCCGTGCGCCCGTGGCCCACGCTGCTGGCAGTCGGGCTCGCGCTTTCGCTGTCGCACTCGGCGCGGGCGGCCGGATATCAAATCGAGCCTTCCCTCGCCGAGGACCTCGACATCGCCCAGGACGGGCGGCGGCTGCCCGGCCAGCCGCCACCGGTCGAGGAGACGCCCGCACCCGAGACCGGGCCCCCTGCGGTGGCGCCGCCCGCGAGCGATATTCCCCGCGAGTTCATCCCCGTGCCGGACCGCTGGCGCCTCATCGAGGAGATCGGGGTCAACGAGCACTGGTGGAATCCCTACAGCCAGAACACCTTCAAGGGCGACCGGCCGCTCTTCGGCGAGGACTGGTTCTTCAGCACCTCTTTCGTCAACGATACGGTGTTCGAGCCGCGCACGGTGCCGACGCCGGTGGGCGTGCAGTCGACCAAGAACGCGCGCGAGATCGACACCTACGGCCGCATCGGCCAGGCCTTCATCGACGAGACTCTGCTGTCGAGCTTCTCCCTCACCAAGGGCGACACCGCCTTCAAGCCGCCCGATTTCGAGTTCCGGTTGACGCCGGTCTTCGATGTCAATTACCTCTCGGTCGACGAGGTCGGCATCGTCAACGCCAATCCGCTCAAGGGCGACACGCGCCTGCAGACATTCGGCGGCTTGCAGGAAGGGTTCATCGACTACCATCTGCGCGACGTCTCGGAGCGCTACGATTTTGATTCGCTGCGCTTCGGCATCCAGCCCATCTCCACCGATTTCCGCGGCTTTCTCTTCCAGGACGACCAGCTCGGCGCCCGGCTCTACGGCAACCGCGACAACAATCTCTGGCAATACAACGCTGCATTGTTCCAGCGCCTGGAGAAGGACACCAACAGCGGGCTCAACGACGTGACGTTGAGGCGGCGCAAGGATTGGGTCCTCGTCACCAACCTCTACCGCCAGGATCTGCCCTGGCCCGGCCTGACCCAGCAGCTCACCGTCGTCTTCAACCGCAACCGCGAGCGCAACGAGCGCTACTACGACTACGACGACTTCCTCGTCCGCCCGGCGCCCATCGGCGACGAGCGCGGGCATAATTACGACGTGACCTACGCCGGCTGGAACATGAACGGCCATATCGGCCGCTTCAACCTGATGAGCTCGGCCTACTACGCGAACGGCTACGACAGTCACAACACCTTCAGCGGCGAGCCCGCCGACATACGCGCCGAGTTCGCGGCGATCGAGCCCTCGGTGGACTTCGACTGGCTGCGCGTGCGGCTCTCCGGCCTCTACGCCAGCGGCGACCGCAATCCCTACGGCAGGACCGAGACGGGCTTCGATGCCATCCAGGAGAACCCGCAGTTCGCCGGCGCCGACACCAGCTACTGGATCCGCCAGGCCATTCCCTTCATCGGCGGCGGCGGCGTGGTGCTCTCGGGCCGGAACGCGATTCTGCCCTCGCTGCGCACCTCGGAGGACCAGGGGCAGTCGAACTTCATCAATCCGGGCCTGCTGCTTTTCGGCGTCGGCTCGGACGCCGACATCCTCCCCGAGCTCAAGCTCTCGACCAATGCCAATTACCTGCGCTTCGAGAATACCTCCGTGCTCGAAGTGCTGCGCCAGCAGGGCGAGATCCAGGACCGCATCGGTTTCGATCTCTCGGCGGCGCTGACCTACCGGCCATTCTTCACGCAGAACGTCGTGCTGCGGCTCTCCGGCGGCATCCTCATTCCGCAGCAGGGCTTCAAGGACCTCTATGTGACCCAGGACAAGCAGCGCTACCTCTATTCCGTGCTCGCCGATATCGTCTTGACCTACTGAGATCAGCGCCATGCGCCGCCTTTCGTCCGTCCTGCTGCTGGCTTCGACCTGGCTCCTCCTCGAGGGTGCCGGCTTCCTCGAGGCCATGCCCGAGGAGGAGAGTCCGCGCGAGGTGCATTACACGCCCGCCCCGCCGGCGCCGCGGACGCAGCTCCCGGCGGAGGCCGCGGCGAAGAGCGCCGGCTGCCGCTCGTGCCACACCACGACCGACAGCCTGACCATGCACGAGAGCGACCTAGTGACGCTCGGCTGCACCGATTGCCACGGCGGCAATGCGCAAGTGAGGGGGCCGGGCCAGGCGGCGTCCGGAACGCCCGCCTACGAGGAGGCGATGAACCGCGCCCATGTGCTGCCGCGCTATCCCAAGAGCTGGGGCTATCCCAAGAGCCGCAAGCCGCAGGAGAGCTACACGCTCCTCAACCGCGAGGCGCCTGAGTTCATCCGCTTCGTCAACCCGAGCGACCTGCGCGTCGTGCGCGAGGCCTGCGGCGCCTGTCATCTCGAGATCATCGAGGCGGCCGAGCGCAGCCTGATGGCGAATGCCGCGATGTTCTGGGGCGGGGCCTCCTACAACAACGGCATCCTGCCGTTCAAGAACTACATTCTTGGCGAGGCCTACATGCGGGACGGCACCGCGGCGATCGCCAAGAACCCGAAGGAGCCCGACGCGCTCATGAAGAGCCACGGCATCCTGCCGAAGCTCCTGCCGCTGCCGGCCTGGGAAGTGACGCCGCCCGCCGACATCTTCCGCGTCTTCGAGCGAGGCGGCATCAGCATCGGCTCGCAGTTCCCCGACATCGGCAATCCTGACGCCGAGGGCAAGCTGCAGGTGCTCGAGATGCCAGGCAAGCCGGACATCCACCAGTCGAACCGCGGGCTCGGCACCGGGCTCAGGATCGCGGTGCCGGTGCTCAACCTGACCAAGACGCGCCTCAATGATCCCTACACCTGGTTCCTCGGCACCAACGACAATCCGGGCGACTACCGCACCTCAGGCTGCGGCGCCTGCCATGTCGTTTATGCCAACGACCGCGACCCGCGCCACTCGGGCCCCTATGCCGTCTTTGGCCATAACGGCGAGAGCGCCAGCACTGACCCCACCATCCCCAAGCACGAGCCGGGGCATCCGATCCACCACAGCTTCACGAACGCGATCCCGACCAGCCAATGCATGATCTGCCACATGCACCAGCCCAACATGTTTGTCAACACCATGCTGGGCTACACCATGTGGGACTACGAGGCTGACGCGCCTTTCATGTGGCCGAAGAAGCAGAAGTATCCGAGCGACGCCGAGGCGCGGGCGATCCTCGACCGCAATCCCGAGGAGGCGGCGATCCGCGGCAACTGGGGCGATCCCGCCTTTCTCGACAAGGTGAGCGAGCTCAATCCCAAGCTCAAGATCACCCAGTTCGCCGACTATCACGGTCACGGCTGGAACTTCCGCGCCGTCTTCAAGCAGGACCGCAAGGGCGACCTGCTCGACGCCAAGGGCAAGATCGTGTCGCGCGACGATCCGGAGTGGGCCAAGAAGGCGGTGCATCTCAGCTCGATCCACGTGGACAAGGGCATGCAGTGCGTCGACTGCCACTTCAGCCAGGACGCCCACGGCAACGGCTACATCTACGGCGAGGTGATGTCGGCGATCGAGATCCGCTGCGTCGATTGCCACGGCACCATCGACCGCTATCCCACGCTCATGACCAGCGGGCCCGCGGCGCGGCCGGGCGGCTACGACCTCGCCCTCCTGCGCAACCAGGACGGCCGGCGGCGCTTCGAGTGGCGCGGCAACAAGCTCATCCAGCACTCCGCCGTCGATCCCAAGCTCGAATGGGAGGTGAGCCTCGTCAAGGACAGCGTCGATCCCAACAATCCCCGCTTCAACCCCCGCGCCGCGCGCGCCAAGCTGATGGCGAAGGGCACCACCTTCAAATGGGGCCCGGGCGTGCCGGAAGCGGACCTCGCGCACAAGGGCAGCGAGATGGCCTGCTTCACCTGCCACACCTCCTGGACCACGAGCTGCGGCGGCTGCCACCTGCCGATCCAGGCCAACTGGCGCACGGAGCGCCATCATTACGAAGGCGGCTTCACCCGCAACTTCGCCACCTATAATCCGCAAGTGGCGCGCGACGATATGTTCCAGCTCGGCAAGCACAGCACGGTCGAGGGCAACATCATAGCCCCCGTGCGCTCCTCCTCGGCGCTGGTGCTGAGCTCGACCAACATCAATCGCGAGCGCATCTACATCCAGCAGCCGCCCATCTCGGCGAGCGGCTACAGCAGCCAGGCCTTCGCGCCCCACTATCCGCACACCGAGCGCACGACCGAGACCAAGACCTGCACCGACTGCCACCTCTCCCAGGCGAACGACAACAACGCGATCATGGCGCAGCTGCTGCTGCTCGGGACCAACTTCGTCAACTTCATCGGCTACAACAGTTGGGTCGGCGAGGACGGCGGCATCGAGGCGGTGCGGGTGACGGAGTGGGACGAGCCCCAAGCCGTGATCGGCAGCTATCTCCACAAATACGCCTACCCTGACTGGTACAACGCACATCTCGCGCGCGGGCGCGAGCTCGAGGAGGCGCACAGCCACTCCGGCGGGCGCAGCGGCTGCATCCAGGAACGAGGCGAATTTGTCTACGTCGCCGAGGGCGATGACGGCATGCGCGCCTACGACGTGGCGAGCGTCGCCAACAAGGACGTCTCCGAGCGCATCATCACAGCACCCTTCTCGCCGCTCGGCCAGGACATGCACATCGGCTCGAAGAACGCCACCTGCGTGGCACTGCCGACCAACCAGTCGATCGATCCGGCGCGCAATCAGGGCAAGCTCATGCGCGAGGACAATCAAGAGCAGCCCATGCACCCGATCTACAATTACGCCTATATCACGGATGCGGAGGAGGGCCTCATCCTCACCAACGTCAACCCGCTCTCCTCCCACGAGCCGCGCGACAGATTCCTCGACCGCGCGCTGACCTGGAACGAGGGCGGCGTGCTCAAGGGGGCCCGCCACATCACGATCGGCGGCGACCATTTCTACATCGCCGCTGACGCCGGCATCGTGGTGCTCGACATGAGCGACCCCCTGCACCCGAAGCTCGACACGGTGGTGAAGCTCGACGGCGTGCGCGCGACGGCGCTCCAGTTCCGCTATCTCTTCGCCCTCGACCGCGAGGGGCTCAAGGTGATCGACGTGACCCATCCTGAGGCGCCGCAGCAAGTCGCAGGTGCCGCGGTCCCGCTCGCGGACGCGCGGCGGCTCTACGTCGCGCGCACCTATGCCTATGTCGCGGACGGCCGCGACGGACTCGCCATCATCGACGTCGAGCGCCCGGAGCATCCGCGCTTAGCACTGATCTTCAACGCCGACGGCAAGATGAACGACGCCAACGACGTGGTGGTCGGCACCACCAACGCCTCGCTCTTCGCCTATGTGGCGGACGGGAACAACGGCCTCAAGGTGATCCAGCTCACCTCGCCCGACAGCCAGCCCAACCTCTACGGCTTCAGCCCCGAGCCCAAGCCCGAGCTCATCGCCTGGCGCAAGACCGAGTGGCCGGCGCTCTCGCTCTCCAAGGGCCTCGAGCGCGACCGCGCCGTCGACGAGAGCGGCAATCAGATCGCAGTCTTCGGGCGTCTTGGCTCGCGCCCCTTCACGCTTCCCGAGATGCAGGAGCTTTATCTCGATAAGAAAGGCGCTCCCTGGTTCGTCACGGACGAGGTGCGCATGGAAGATTTGCTGCGGGCGTTGCCGCCGCCGCCGCCGGCGCCGGCACCGTCGGGCCCGTCGAAGCGGATTTCCGGGCAGCAGCCGAGTTCGGCGCCGCCGCGCCAGTAGCGCGCGAAATCATGGGCGGGGGACTTACCCCTTGCCCCTCGTAAGCAGAGGCCGGGGCGGGAGCGACGCCCTGATTTTCCCCACTTGGCACCGGTGTGCCGGCATGATCGGCCGTCGCGTGCTCGTGGAAGAGGCTGCCGGGAAATGGCAGACGCCGGGGAGGAAAAGAGCAGCGGATCGTTGTCCGCGTCGCGGATCGCGGGCGTTCGCGACTGCTTTGCCGGGACTCCGCTCTTCCGCGGCCTGCCGGCCGCCGCGACCGCCGCATTTTTCGAGGAGATGAGTTGGTTCAGCTTGCCGGGCGGGAGCATCCTCTTCCGCCAGGGCGAGCAAGGCGAGGCGCTCTATCTCGTCGTCTCGGGGCGGCTCGTGGTTCTCGCCGAGGGGCGGAGCGGGGAGCCGGTGCTGGTGGCGGAAGCAGGCGTGGGCGAGACCGTCGGCGAGATGGCGCTCATCTCCGGCGAGACCCGCTCGGCCACGGTGATGGCGCTGCGCGACAGCGAGGTGCTCGAGATCACGCGGCGAGATTTCGAGCGCATTCTCGAGCGTTACCCTAGCGTGGCGCTGCCGCTCGCGCGCGATCTCTCCGCCCGCCTCTCGCAGCGCCTGCGCCATGATGCGCCCGGCGGCGCCCCGCGGAACTTCGCCCTCCTGCCGCTTGCCCCCGGCCTGCCGCTCGAGAGCCTCGGCCGCGCCCTTGCCGCGGCCCTCGCCGCGCACGCGCCGCGCGTGCGCGTCCTGAGCCCGGCCGACGGCCTTCACGAGAGCGAATGGTTCACCGCACTCGAGTCCGCCAGCGATTTCTGCGTCTATTGCGCCGAGCCGGAGATAACTCCCTGGACGCGGCTTTGCCTGCGCCAAGCCGACCGCATCCTTCTGGTCTGCCGGCCGGATAAGCCCTTGCCGCCGGTCCTGCCCCACGAGCTTGCCCCCGCCGAAGTGGGGCACCGGCCGCTCGATCTCGTGCTGCTCGAGTCCGCCGACGGTCCCTTGCCCGCACCATCCGCCGCTTGGCTCAGCCGCATCCCCGCCAAGTTCCATTGCCGCGTGCGGCCGGGCAATGCAGGCGACACCGCGCGCTTGGCCCGCTTTCTGCTCGGCCGCGCCGTGGGGCTCGTGCTTTCCGGCGGCGGCGCGCGCGGACTCGCCCACATCGGCGTCGTCCGCGCCTTGCGCGAAGCCGGAATAGCATTCGATCTTGTCGCCGGCAGCAGCATGGGCGCCATCATCGCGGCCGGCGTTGCCCTCGAATGGACCGATGCGGAGCTGAGTGCGCGGGTGCGGCACTCCTTCGTGGACACCAATCCGCTATCTGATTTGGCACTGCCATTCATAGCCTTTACCCGCGGGCGCAAGGTGTCGAGCCTCCTGCGCGCGCAGTTCGGCGACGTGCGGGTCGAGGATCTGTGGCGGCCCTATTTCTGCATTTCCTCCAATCTCACGACGGCGCGCTCCGTCGTGCATCGCGACGGGCCGCTGTGGTTGGCGCTGCGCGCGAGCGTCGCCATCCCAGGGCTGCTGCCGCCGGTAATCGAGCGCGGCGAGGTGCTGGTCGACGGTGGCGTCATGGACAATCTCCCCATCGATCTGATGCGCACACAGCACCGGGGCCCGGTGATCGGCGTCAATGTGGGCGCCACCCGAGGGCTCACCTCGGTCGTGGACGATCTGGAGAACGTGCCGCTCTGGCGGCTTCTCCTCAAGGGCCGCCGGGGCGTGCCTTGGATCGTTCCGGTTCTCGTGCGCGCCGGCACCATCAGCTCGGACATCCAGAACGAGCTGGCGCGGCGGCAGGCCGACCTCCTCCTCGTCCCGCCGCTCGAGGCGGTCGACATCCTCGACTGGAAGGCCTTCGATCGGGCTGTCGAGATCGGCTATCGTTACGCGAGCGAGCAGCTGGCGCACACTCCGCTCAAGCTTTGAGCGCCACTAAGGCGCTGGCGGGAGCGCTCAGCCGCTGGGGATGGCGCGCTTGAACTCGGCCAAGGCGGCGAGAAAGGCCTGCATCTTGTAGCTGTCCGCCTTGTTGACCGCCTCGTAAACCCGGTTGAGTGCGGTGTCCAGCGCCTGGAACTGCTTCTCGTCGACCGCACCCGTGTTCTTCATGGTGTGGATGATGGCGCTCAACGCCATGGCCGACTGCTCGGCCGCGGCATAGTCGAATTCGTCGCCGCGCAGGCCCCCCCCGGCGACCGTGTCGAGGAGCGCCTTCAAGTCCTCGCGACTGAACTGGTGCTGGTCCAGCATCGGCACCATGCGGCTGACGACCTCCTTGAGGGCGCGCGCGGCCTCGACCATGGCCTCCCGGCTGCGGGTCGCTGCCTGATGCAGGGCGAGGCCGCGCGCGGCGAGCTCCTTGCCGGTGTCGGGTGCTATGCGCTCGGCGATGAGGCGCAGCATGACCAGGTTGGCGTCGTTGAGCCGCGGCACGCCCGGGCCCAGGCCGGTCGCGGCGCGTGGCTGCCACCTGAGGTCGTTGAGCGAATGATGGCAGGCGAAGCAATCGAACAGCACCAACTCGGGGAAGAGTCCGTCGGTATTGCGCTTCGGATCCATTATGGCATCGAGCACCTTGCCGAGCGCGATCGCCTGCCCGATCGCCCAGACCTGCACCCCGCTGGGCGCGCGCTTGCGCGAGCGATAGGCGTCGTTGACCACGAAATGCGCGGGCTCGACCGCCGTGAAGGTGTCGAGCTCCATGAAGTTGATGCGCGGATGGCCGGCACCCATCATGCGGTGCGTGACGAAACGGTGCCCGTCGCCGAAGTGGCACGAGAGGCAAAGCTGCGCCCGCGCGATCGGCTGGTCGGTCGGATACATGCCGAGGCTGATGTTGTTCTGATGGGTGCTGACGCCGGAGACGTGGATGCCGAGCCAGCGCGAGGCGGCGCCATGGCAGGCCTCGCAGCCCACTCCGTCGCTGATCTGGAAGCGGGCCCCGCGCTGGTCCTGGGGTGCCAAGTCGGCGTGGCACTCAAGGCAGACCGGCTCCTCGGTCGCCGCCTTGAGACCGAGGTTGGCGACGATGCGCTTCGAGCGCTCATTGGAAAGCACGGAATAGGCCTGGGCGTGCTTGTCCTTCTTGGTCCAGATGATGTACTCGTTTTGCTGCACGTGCGAGCCCTTCCACGGCTGCATCGAGCCGTGGCAGGTGCTGCCGGCGCACGTCGCCACGCCGAGATGGATGCTTGGAGCTTGCGGAGGGGCGGTCTGCGCGTAGAGCGGCGTTCCGGCGGCGGCTGCGAGCAGCAACAGCGCTCCTACGATGGTCCACCGCCAAAGCGCGGCAGGAAAAGCGGCGCGAGACATATCCCCCCCATCTCGGTGCTTCGCGACGCCGGGCCGCTCGGGCAGCGGTGTCGCACGGCATGCGCAAATACTATAGCTGAAGCCCGCGCGCTTGCAAAAGCTTAGAGTGGGCCGCGCGGTTTTGGGCCGGAAGTCAAGCGCGGCTTTCGGCGGGCGTGGCAGGGAGGGCTGCAGGACCCGATAACCCATGTCTCCCCTTCACCGGCAGCTGGGTCGCCGCCCTCGCCGTGCGGCTTCCAGGAAGCGAGCGGACGCGCGCTTCACGGCGTCGGCCTGCGCCCGAGGTGTCGACCTCAATCCTCGTCCGCGATATCGCGACGGCGTCAACCAGGTATATTTGGCATCCATGCGGCGACACGGACGTTTGTTCCGGATGCGCCGGGAGCAACGGGCAGCAATTTGCTTGGAAGTCGTCGCCAACTGCCGGCCCTCCCGGAGCGTCCGATTCTTGCTCGTCCGGTCCGTGCCGCTGCTATGCGAAAGCCGTGTTTACCACTTGAGGATGCGCCATTTTTGAGTTATGTGCGTCGAGTTCAGCACATTGCTTGGCATGAGGTGATGCGACGTGGGCGAAACGCAGTCACAAGCGCCGGGCGTGCCGCCATCGTCGAACGGGAGCGGCGGGCGGACGCCGCAGGCGGCACCGGCGGCGGCGCCGGAAGCCCTCCCCGAAGAGGCAGGCCTTCCTCCGCCGCTGCGCCCGGCTGCGGAGTTGGCCGAGCCGGGGGCCGTGCCGCTCGGTCAGCCGTTGCAGCCGGGCGTGATCATCCACAAGACGCTGCGGCTGGACGCGCGTATCGCCCAGGATGACATCGCTGAGATCTGGCGCGGGCTCAATACCGCGTCGGGGACGCCCGTCGTCTTCAAATTCGTCCGGCGCGAGCTCTTCGCCGACGAGAAGTTCCTCCAGCGGTTCCGCGCCGAGGCAGAGGCGCTCACGAGGGTGCAAGACCCCGCCGTCGCGTGCTGCTTCGGCTGCTTTCAGGACGAGGCGGGACGTCTCTTTCTCCTCTCCGAATACATCAACGGCATGTCGCTCGCGGAGCGCATGAAATTCGGCCCCATGCCGCCCAACCAGGTGATGAATTTGCGGGACCGCCTGGTGCGTGGTCTGGCGGCAGCCCACGAGCAAGGCGTCGTCCACCACGGCCTCTCGCCCAGCACCATTATTCTCGCGGGCGGACGCCTGGACGAGGCCAAAATCATCGATTTCGGCATTGGCAAGGAGTTCGCTCTACCCCCTGAGAGCGCGAGCGCTCCAAAGCCCGAGAAGAAGTCCCTCTACTTGGCGCCCGAGCAGCTCGGGCTCTTCGGCGGCAAGGTGGACGAACGGACCGACATCTATAGCCTCGGCCTCATTCTGGCGGCCGCCGCCGGCGGGCCCCCGGTCGACGCGGCCGGCTTGCCCCCCGCCACCCTGTTGGAGCGGCGCAAGGAAGTCCCCAGGATCGACGATGTGCCTGCTGAGCTGCGCGGCGGACTCGCTGCCATGTTGCAGCCCGATCCCGCACTGCGGCCGCGCGCGATGGTCGAGCTGCTCGCCCCGCCCAGGCCCGGACCGGTCAAAGCGCCCGTGCCCCTCCCACTTCCGGCCGCGCCGCCTCGGGCGACGCGCGCCGTCCGCACGGCGCGCGCCCGGAGCGCGCGGCTGCACCGGCCTTATGCGGCGGTCGGCGCCGGCGTTTTGGCGCTTCTCGTCGCCGGCGGCATCGTCGTCGCCTATCGCGCGCAAATCTTCGGCGGTGCTGCGCGCGATGTCGCCGCCGGACCCGCTCCCGGGACGGAAGCGCAGAGTGCGGCAGCCCCCTCCGAACAGCCGGTGCCGGCAATCTCGCCGACGAAGGCCGCCGCCGAGCCGGCGGAGTCGAGCGCCAAATCCGCGCCCGCCGCTTTAGCAGCAAAGCCGGCAACGGCAGCCCCGGCCGCGACGGCGGCACTCGAACCGGAGCAGCCAGCACCGGCACCGGAGGAGGCGAAGCCGCAACCGCCACCGGCCGCAGCGGCGCCAGCACCGGCACCGGAGGAGGCGAAGTCGCAACCGCCAACGGCCGCAGCGGCGCCAGCACCGGCCCCGGAAGAGGCGAAGCCGCAACCGCCGCCGGCCGCAACGGGGCCAGCCCCGGCACCGGAGGAGGCGAAGTCGCAACCGCCACCGGCTGCAGCGGCGCCTGCACCGGCGGCGCCGAACCTCCCTCCGGCAGCCGCCGTCGCCGCGCCGCAGCCGTTGCCGCCACCGGTGGCATCCGCCCCGGCTGCCGAGCCCGCGCCGCCGAGCCCCACGCCGACGGCGGGCGAGGCGCAAGCCAAGCCGGCGCCCGAAGTCGTGGCGAACGTGCAGCCCCCGCTTACGCAACCCTCTTTGCGAGAGCGCGTGCAGTCGGTGCTGCAGCCGATGGAGTGCAAATCGCTGCGCGCCGCGGTGAGCGGCAACGGCATCGTCGATATCGACGGTTTCGTCTCCTCGCCGAGCGACCTCGACGCCTTGCCGGTCCGCTTGGCCGCACTGGGCGGGGTGAGCAAGGTGAACCTCCACGTGAGCGTGCGCAAATGGCCATTCTGCGCGGTGCTCGCGTTGCTGCAAGATGAGGCCGTCACGCCGGGGGCTGTGAAGGGCCCGCTCAGGATCGTGCCTAATCATGGCTCCGCGGTTTATCGCGACGGCGACAGCTTGGAGTTCACCGTCAACGCTGCCGGTGGCGCCAACGGGTACCTCTACGTCGCCGTCATCGATCCCCAGGGCAACGTCCTCCATCTCTTTCCCACCGACGGCAAAGAGGACAATCGCATTTCCGCGGGGATGCGGCACAAGTTCGGCTCAATCCTCCCCGACGGAAAGCCGGAACTGCTCATTTCGCCGCCGGCCGGCGACCTCCTGATCGTAGCCCTGTTGTCGCCGGAGCGCCTGTTCGCGGCTTTGCGGCCCAGCGTCGAGCCGGTCGGCGATTTCCTCGCGGCATTGAAGTCCGCCGCGGAGGCGTTGCAACGCGCGCGGCCCGGCGCGTCGGTCATTGCCGAGACCGTGACGCTGCAGACGCTCGAATAACGCGCTCGTCCGAGGCAGGCACAATTCCCGCCGTGCCGCGCTCACTCCCGAGACTGAGGTTTGCGACCGAAGTTCTGCGATTCGTAAGTCGCACCAATCATTTATAAAGAAATTGGCTTTTGAAGTGTGTCCAGGGGGGGCGGTGGTCAACCCTTTGAAACTAGCCTCATCTTTGAAACGCGTATCCAGTCAAGACGGGCCGCAGCGTAGGAGCTGCGACCGCCGGATGCGTCCCCGACGCCGCCTTTCGGCTTCCGGATACCCCCAGCAGAATGCTATCGTTCACGCCGATCCCCGGTCATCTGGGGAATGTCGGTTGAACGAGGGAGATGTGCGATGAGACGAACATGGCGGAGAGCGATTTTTTGGGCCATCCCACTCGGCCTCTTTCTCGCGAACGCAGCGGCGGCACAGGGCATCAAGAGCTTCATGGACAAGAACCCGACGTCGGACGAGCTCATCGACGCGCTGACGCCGCACGCAGCCGACACCGCCGACAACCCGGCGGTGCAATACCGCGGCCTCACCGTGACCAAGAAGGCCGGGCAGACGACCGCGCTGCAGCCGGCTGCCATGCCCGTCGTGGCGCTCAACGTGAACTTCGCGTTCAATTCCGCCGAGCTGACACGCCAATCCCGGGAGCTCCTCAATCAGCTCGCGTTGGCGATGCAATCGCCGGCCCTGCAGCACTACCGCTTCCAGCTCGAGGGGCACACCGACAGCAAAGGCAGCGCCGTCTACAATCAGAAGCTGTCGCAACGGCGCGCGCAGTCGGTCCGCGACTACCTCTCCCGCGAGGAGAAGATCCCGGCGACGCGGCTCATGGCCGTGGGCAAAGGAGCCACCGAGCCTCTCGATCCCGCCCACCCCGAGGATGCCATCAATCGCCGGGTGCAGATCGCCAATCTCGGGAACTGAGCGGCGCCTGTCGCGTGGCAGTACGACGAATCATCGGCGCGTGAGTCACTCCCTCCCCCTTGAGGGGGGAAGCCGGTTCATGGCCAGGAGGGACGGGGTGGCGCTGCGCGAGTCCTATGTCCGGCCGGCCAAGCGGGCAGCGCCGGCGCGAGCGCGGCTGGAAGCTCTACTCGCTGCACGCCGCCGAGGTGGAAGGCATCGGCAGCGCCGCCGCCTGGCTGCGATTCAGCTTCTCGATCATGATCTTAGCGGCACCGGCAAAGGTGCCTTGCGGGAACTGGTCGAGATAGGCTTGCAGCAAGGCCGGGTCGCCGCTGTCCGTGACGCTGGTCCAATAAACGATGTCGCGGTCGCCGCCTTGAGGCCGAGATTGGCGACGATGCGCTTCGAGCGCTCGTTGGAAAGCACGGAATAGGCCTGGGCGTGCTTGTCCTTCTTGGTCCAGATGATGTACTCGTTCTGCTGCACATGCGATCCCTTCCACGGCTCCATCGAGCCGTGGCAGATGCTGTCGGAGCACGTCGCCACGCCGAGATGGATGCTCTGGACTTGCGCAGCGTCGCTCTGCGCATGGAGCGGCGTAACGGCGGCGGCTCCGAGCAGAAGCAGCGCCCCGGCGATAGCCCGCCGCGAAAATGCGGCAGGAAATGCGGCGCGAGATATATCCCCCCGTCTCGGTGCACCGCGACGCCGGGCGCCTCAGTCAGCGGTGTCGCACGTAATGCGCAAATACTATTGCGGAAGTCCACGCACCTGCAAAAGCTTAGCTGAGCAGCGCGGTTTCGGGCCAAAACTCAAGCGCGGCTTTCGGCGAGAGTGGCGGGGATGGCAGCAGGAGCCTATTCCCAGCGGACAGTGTTCGCGCGCTCGCGCGGTTGCAGCTGCGCCCGGCAGCTGGCGCCTAGTGATCTTCGGCTGGGCCTAGCGCAGCTTGAGGCATCGCGAGGGATTGCAAGTGGGCTGGCAAATGGTGCCCAGCGGCGGATTTGAACCACCGACACGCGGATTTTCAGTGCTCCGAGCGAATGATCCAAGGAGTTCCCACTTTTTCCCAGTCTATTGATTTTCTGAGGGTTTCAATCTGCGTCGCCTCTTGCGGCTTCTCCCAAAGCCTCGGCCGTTGTGTAATTTCCCCGGCAAGTTTACACAGGGCTTACACAAAGATTCGCCGGAGTGGCCCTGATTGCAAAACGGATCGGCCCTCCGCCGCCCCCTGCGACAGATCCTTGAGGCGCAGCACCATACCATAGCATAGCCCGCTAACTGGCGTGCATACTCATAATTCGAGGTTCGTCGGCAGCGGCTAGTCAACGTCCGGTCTGGAGGGCCCTACGGACTCAAGCCAGACATTGCGCCAAGTCCGAAAAGTGCCAAAAGCAGACCTCAGCCCGCATTCTTCGGATGACCAAGGCTCAGCACGGGGAAAGCGTCCCGGACAACGTCTTTCGGCTTCCGGATACCTCAGCAGAATGTTGCCTTACACGCGGATTCCTGGCCATATGGGGAATGTCGATTACATAACAATGTAATAACAATGTTTTGTTAAGCTATTCCAGCATATTCTAAAATTCGCCCAGGATTCGTCGAGTTTGTTTCTGACGTGAGTGTTCGGTTCCACTTTATTAAGTCAGGAGACCGACCGTGCCGAAGCTGATAAGGGCCGTGCTCTCGGCGCTCGCGTTTCCCTCGAAGCAGGGCGTCGCGGCCGTTGAAGGAGCAATGACCATGAAGCGGGGGCTACGTCTCACCGGTCTTGCCGTTTTGATGCCATTGGCATTGTCGGGGTGCAGCGCGCTGTCGTCGATTTTCGACACCGGGGCCGCCCCAGGGACTGCGGAGGCGACGCAGCAGCAATCCTCTACGCAGTCATCCAATGATAGCGGAATGATGAGCAAGGAGCTGCGGCTCGCGCGCGCGGCCCGCGCGGCCGGGGATTACGTCTCCGCCATCAATCTCTACCGCACCGTGATCGCAAGCCGCCCGCAAGACGAAGCCTTGGTCGTCGAGCTCGGCGATACCATGCTCGAGCTCGGCGCGATCGACGATGCCATCGGGGTCTACGGCAAGGTCGGCCTGAAGTCGCCCGCCCGTGCCGGCGCCGAGGTCGGGCTCGGTCGTGCGCAGCTCAGCATGCATCAGGCGGAAACCGCGCTGGCCCATTTCGATGCCGCCCGCATGCTGGCACCGAACGATACCAAGGCGCTGCTCGGCCGCGGCATAGCCCTCGATATTCTCAACCGCCACCAGGAGGCGCAGGAGAGCTATCGTACGGTGCTCAAGGCCGAGCCGCGCAGCGTGGCGGCGCGCAACGACCTGGCGCTTTCCCTTGCCCTCAGCGGCGATTACGCGCAGGCCGTCTCGATCTTGCAGCCGATCGCGGTCTCGCCCACGGCGACCGGAAGACTCCGGCAGAACCTGGCGCTCATCTACGGCCTCGAGGGCAATGCCCAACAGGCGGCGCAGCTTAGCCGGGTCGATCTGAGCGAGGCGGACACGGAGGCCAACCTCAAGTTCTTCCAGGCCGTGCGCG